>JBGTDT010000001.1:0-2561 GCA_041748155.1 Thermosynechococcaceae cyanobacterium
GGGGGAGTAGAGGTGCCAGGCATTGCCACTGGGAATTTGTCAAGTCACCTCGACGCTGAGGAGGAAGAATCATAGGAGCTTTTCAATACCTTAGCTTTAGGATTCCCATCTCGTTCAAGAAGTTTTAAAACACTCCCTAGAGGGATCTCGCTTGTCTCCAAGGCGCGGGGAGTTTCGTAGGATTGTTTGCCCAGTGGGGTATAGATGTACTCTCCGTTGAGCTTCAGAGCAGAAGCGGAAACCGGCAGTTGACCATTTTCCTGAAAACTGCTGTGAGAGGCTCGCCCCATGTGCCAAAGTTGCAGAAAAAAGGGCGTTTCTTTAGCATGAACTGCATCCACAACCTGCGTCCACGCTTGGGCTTGTTCGTCTGAATAAATACCAGGGCTATTGAGCCAACCGTTGGCCTGTTTTGAGATCACGGTAGCTTCCGTAATCATCAAACCGACTGAAGCCCGTTGAGCGTAATACTCTGCCATCAGAGCATTGGGCATCCGCTCTGTACCTGCCCGAGCGCGAGTTAAGGGAGCCATCACAACCCGATTACGCAGTTCGTAGGGACCTAATTTCACGGGTGAGAGTAGATCGGTGACAGTCATGAGTTCAACCTCATAGAAATTGCCTTTTGAATTTGATAGCTGCTCTTGTGCCAGTTACTCAACAGTTGCGATCGCTGCGGTTTTGACTGAAAGTCGTCTTTCCCTGGCAACCAACCTGGTCAACCTAAACTGCCTTGCTCGGCTTGATGCGGATACCACTCCTCGGCATCGGGATACTGCCAGTCATCCGGGAAGAAGATGGTCTCAAGGCAGGTTGTTGTCGCGTCCTCGGTTTCGAAGAAGGCGAAGTGATTTTTGCCCATCCAACTCCCAGACTGCACGAGTGGAAAACCACGCCGTTCAAACTCCGCTATCCGCTGCTCAAAGGGGATGTTATTGCAGTCATAGGCCACATGATGAATCCCCTCGCCGTGACCTTCGAGGAACTCTGCAAAGATAGTGGAGCCAGAGACTGGCTCTATGAGTTCCCAAATCATCGTGCCTAACTGTGCGAAACACACTTTCATTGTGAAGGGGCTCGGCTGGCCGCGATAGGTCTGGTTCGTCGTGTTCTGCGGGCTAAACGTATGAACCTGCCACGGACCGATACCAAGGTGGCATAGACCTGCCATGGTGCGTTTGTGATCTCGCGTCACAATGGCAGTCTCGATCGCATTGCCGAGAAATGGATCAGTCATGCCGTCTTTGCCCAGCGTTACCACGTCTGTCTGGTCTGGTATTTGTGTCATCGAAAGTCTCCTTAGATATTGAACTCAGGGTCGATCAATCTCTGAACCAGCGTCATGACGCGCCTCGGCCACCACAGCGACTGCTTCGATTTCGATCATCGCTTCGGGGGTGTAGAGACCGGACACCTCGACAATGCTATCGGCCGGATAGGGCTGGCTGAAATACTTGCGGCGGAGCTCGACGATCTCGCCGAAGTTGCTCATGTCCGTCAGGAAGATGGTCACTTTGGCGACATTGTTGAGATTGGAACCGCCAGCCACGAGTGCGCGATCTAGGTTCGAAAAAGCCTGCTCGCCTTGAGCGCGGAAGCCACCGGACACAATCCGGCCGTCATCAGCATAACCGGCTTGGCCTGATATGAAGATTAAGTCCCCAACCCGAATGCCCTGGGACAGGAGAAAGGGTTGATAAGGATCAGGCTCAGTCGTGATCTGCTCGAGGGTCATGTTAAATGTCTCCACGGTGGTTTGTATTGATGTTGATGGGAAGGTTCCTTCGTCACTCGTCACTCGACGCGCTGTCGGCTGAATCGTTGAAGCAATAACGGGGGTTCGAGCGCTGCAATAATCAGGTTCATCAAGCGACTAGTCAAGCCAGGGAAGGGGTTTGGGTCATTCAACACGGCTAGGCGAACTCTCAGAGCGTACGAGGTGATGCATATGCTGAAGCAAGGACAAGTTCAAGGAGTGCTGAGAGGAGCTGTTGAGCAACGGGTCAACTTCATCACTCAATTTTTTGGAGTGGCTGCTTGAGTTGATTTCCTTTGAGGGAGTCTCTATATCCTCAACTACTTTTTGCAACACAACCAATTTTGCAGTAGATTTTGGCGATGGATTGATTCAGTTGCAGCGCTGTGACAGCAAGAATGATCACGATGCCGCCGATGAGTTGCAGAAACGTTAGCATTTGACCAAACCACAGCCACGCTAGCGCAGCAGCGATAACGGGTTCGAGGGTTGCAATAACTACAGCCCGTTCAGCCTGAATGCGTTGGATGCCCCAGAAGAACAGGGAGTAAGGGAGCAGGTTTCCGGCGATGCCAATATAAATAACTTTCCAGACATTCTCTGGCTCCAGCAACGTCACAGGAACTCCTTGCGTCACCTGGTAAGCAAGCCAGAATAAACTGCTGATCGCAAAGGTTTTCAGCATAACTCCAACGGGTTCATCTGTAAGTCCGACTCGCTCACTTTGAAGGTTGTAAGCGGTGAAGAACACAGCACTTGATAGACCAATCAGAATGCCAAACCCGTTAAATTCGCTGAGATTACT
>JBGTDT010000002.1:0-15276 GCA_041748155.1 Thermosynechococcaceae cyanobacterium
TTAGAAAACTGGGCGTCGAAGGGCTGGGCATAGGCCTCAAGCGGTTCTGGTGCAGGTGTGACGGGTAGACGCTGACTCATTGGATTACCTCCAACCCCGACTCAACACGCTTACTCCTCCCGTGTCAACAAAGTACCGATAATAGCCGTTAGTTCCAGCGCTGCTGCCTGTCACGCCCGCTGCCAAATGCTCATCCCAATGGGATTATTTGTTTTGGCAGTAACATCCCACCAACGGCCAGTTGCCAAACAATTGACCAAGCCTGGAGGCTATTGTTCACCGAAGTAGAATTGCGAAAGCAAATCAATGTACATCGCTCCTTCAAGTTTAAGTAGATGCAATAAGTGAAACAATGTACATTGACCTTTCAAACTAGTATTTATTCTCTAGTTGTTAAAAGCATCCTTGATGGTATCAACAGTGCGTTCAACAACATTCTTTGTGTTGTCTACTGCTTTCTGAGTCCGAGCCGTATCTTGCTCTGCTCTTTGCTCAATTCGAGCCGCATCTCTCTTTGCTTTGCGCTCAACGAAACTACCATTGTCATCCGTTGCTTGCTCAACTCGCTCAGCATTTTTCTTTGCAGTTTGCTCAACCCGATCTGCTGTATCTCGGATAAAATTCTTGGTTCGTCCAGCATCTTCACTAGCTTTCCCTTGAACCTGCTCGCCCATATCTGTAGATGCGATCAAGTCTGCAGCAGGAGCAGCCATTGCTGTGATGTTCGAGAAAAATGCGCCCTGCCAAACGAAGGCGATCGCTGACAGAAAAAGTAGAGTTGTAGCCATCCAGCGTCCTACAATCGAAAGCCGTTTCATAAAATTATTCAGTTTCATAGAACACAATCTCCATGGGATTTAGCATTCTATTTCTACTTCATCTAGTGCACCAGCCATATCGTTCCCTAGATAGAGGTTCTCCCGCCATAGATTTTTAAACGAATTCACTATTTTGATAGATTGAATGCGGTGGTATTCCTGCTGGAGCAATCGCTAACCTATGATCTGCATTGAGCAGCACCTAGGGCAGTGGATGCTTTGTGGGCAATCGGCAAGATCAGCCTATCCATTCCATCGCAACTGCAAGCAGTAACCCAATAGTAACTCCTGTTGTGACTGATAGGACTTGGACAACGGCATACCAGTCTTGGTGAATTTGAGTCTGCTGTAGACGATTTGAGGAAACCATCAGTTTTCTCAGTAAGGTTAGTGGTCTTGACTAAGATTGCAGTTAATGTGCCCACATAACTCTACTCGCGAACTCGGTGTTGCTACTGTTTTTTGAGGTATTCAAACAAAAAATAATTGGTATTGCACAGTGCAAAGATGATCCAAGCAGAAATCGAAATTGACTGGTACTTAAAATAGTCGGTCAATAGGCGGATCGACGCTTCGAGCATCTCCTGTGACTTAGAGTAGCAGAAGGTCTGGCGATACAGTCGAGCCAGTTCCCTCCCGTTCGGCTGACGCGTTCGGTGACCTCAGCGGAACCGCTCACGGCGGAAGCCTCAACTCGGGTCATTGCTATCTTACCCTCAGATGGTCGCATCTCTATATCTGCAATGCCATTTTTCTTTGGTACTTCAGAGGTTTGAGTTGCCCGTGGGAGACTTACATAAGTTAGTCTAGTTAACATAAATAGTAATCAATGGGACTGTGCCTGACAATTTCTTTACCACTATCTCTTCGGCATCTTGCTGCGCCAGCGGTTGTGATTACTGTATCAAGTTTGCTGTCAAAATGAATTCCTATGTCAGAATCAACTCCAAACTCACAATAGGCAAACAATTTCCCCTATGCATAACATTCAAATGATTGAACAACCCTCTGATCCAACTCTCTCCAAATTGTTAGAAGTCGAAGCAAATTTAGCCGCTCAAGCAGCAGCATTGACGGCACAGTTGGAGGCTGTTCAAGAGAAACGTCGCAGCCTCCAAACAGTTATTGGCATGTTCACGCCAACAGGTAGCTCCGCTGTCCTTGTGGAACAGCAGCTTAAGACAGCAGCGGTTGAGATAAACGGGCAACTTGAACCTGCTGCAGAACTGTTCCTAGAGCCTTTGAGCGCAGCTTCTACGGCTGAATACACTAGTGAAGTGACCACTGATGACCAACCTGAAGCATCTGAGGAACTCCAACACTCTGGCAGCAGACGTCAGGCCGCTAGAGTGAACAAGGCACATAAAACAACCGGCAGATCTAAAGGATGGCAACACTACGTGCGTCAAGAATTTGCCAAGCTCTCCCTACCTGAAGCGGTTTCTAGCGTGCTCCAACGTCAATCTGACGAGATATTAGAAGTTCCTGAGATCGTGAGTTCCCTCTTTGCGGATGAGATTCCCCAGGCAGTTCGCAGTGAAGCTCGCAATCGTGTATCCAATGTGCTCTCCATTGGCTTGAAAAACAACAAGTGGTATCGGGGTAAAAAAGGACAATACAGCTCCTCTCGTGAGGCAGCCGAGGCGAGCTTGGCGTCGTAAGGGTTGCTTGGTAATGTTCTACATTTTGTCAATCGGCAAAAACTGTCAGATCTAAGTTTTCAAGCTTGAGATTTCTGCTGATTGACGCTGGTTTCCTCTGCCTGATCCGAAATCAGGACGCCTGAAAAATCACTTGCAGCTCATCGACCCGCTTTATAAAGTGCTCCCTTAGCTCCCGTAGAGACACGAACTCTCTCATCCTTGTTACGAAGTTGGAAGAATTGGCGCACCTCATCCACCGCTTGTCAGAAGCGCCTCGCTGAGTCAAAGGCTCCAAATCCAAGAGTAGGATAGTATCGTTGCTTAATTCCCCGTGGTCTTGCTCAGTTGGATTACCTAGGCAGCTTTTGACCTGATAATCTACCTCCTCTGCCAATGCTTCTTTGATCCCACGAGGATAGGAAGATCGTAGTTCCTCTACTCAGAGGTGATTGCTAACGTACAACTCGGTATAAGTTGTCCAAAATGTCCGCAACACTTATATAGACGATCAACCAGCAGGGCAATTATGCGACAAACAGTAATAGCGTTTAGCTTGGCACTTGTGGTGGGGTTACCAACCTACAGCCAGCCTACCTATGGTACGGACTTCACTCAACTAATCTCCGGTAAAAACTTACCGCTGATCCTCAAGTTGAAGGACTTGGACAGCAAGTGGCGACGGATGACTCTTAGAGATCAGTCCGAGATGGGTGAGTGGTTGCAGCTATTCGGCCTCATCTCTGGTGCATTAGGGAGTGATGTGTACTACACCAAAGGACAGACCGTAACGGTAGGTAGCGAGACATACATTGTTGCTTATCGTCTAGAAGCAAACAAGGTAGACTTCAGGGCGCTGGTACAGACAGATCCGAATGCCAAACCGTTTGCACCAGAAGTGATAACGCCGGAAACAACGGTTGCTCTCTCGCTGTTAAACTTGCAAACGCTCAGCAGCCTAAACGATATTCTCCCATTCAATCTGAAGCAGGAGATCGAAGCATCCAGGCAGATTAGAGAGACTTTTATCAGTTCTGCCCCCTCATCAGATAAAGATAAGGTCTGTACGCCAGAGAAATCAAAAACTGGGACGCCTTCCACCGCAAGGTAACCAAGCTCTTAGCACGGGGAGTGTCAAAGTCCCAGTCTTTCCCCTCAAGCCTCAGCTTCAAGCAACAGCGAGATCGTCTTTCCTTGCTGCCCCAAAGTTGTCTTCAACAATTTGACGGTAATCTAACTTGATGATGCGATCGGCTGCGCCAAAATATTCCTCGTCATGGCTCATGACTAAAACAGTTTTGCCTCTAGACTTTAGCTCCGGTAAAAGTTGTTCATGAAAGGTCTCTTTAAAGATCGGGTCTTGGTCAGAAGCCCATTCATCAAACAAATAGATCGGGCGATCTTCTAGATAAGCCGTCAGGAGCGCCAGCCGTTCACGCTGCCCTTGCGATAGTTCAGTGGTTGAGAGTCTGCCATCTTAAGCTTTACTTTGCGATCAAGTTGAAGTTTGACCAAATACTCTTCTACCCGCCTGTTAATCTAGTTCAGTCCTAGGAATCGTTCAAACAAATAAAAATCTGAGAAAACCGCAGAAAAATGCTGACGATACCACTCCCTATTAGCATTTCGAATAAAGCGATCGCCAAAACGAATTTCTCCCACTTCCGCGATGTACAATCCTGTCAACAGCTTGGCTAGCGTTGATTTACCACTGCCATTCCCCCCAACGATGAAAACTAGTTCGCCCGCGATCAATGTCAGATCGATTGGACCGAGGGTGAAATTACTGTCACCTTGATTGCTACGGTAGGTGTGGGTGACTCCCAGCAAATCTAATTGTTGCCAGGATGAACCCGATTGACTTGCGCTAAATGCTTCTGGATCGGCGTCCTTTTCCAAGAGCAGTCCGAGTTCGTCGATCTGCTGTAAAGCAACCCTTGCTCTACCCAGGCTAGGCAGTACACCTAGAATTTGTCCTACATAGTTGGCTAAGTAAATAAACGCGAGCACGTAACCTGACAGGACTGGGGGAGAAATTGCTTGGAAGCTTGGCAAGAGAAACAGCAGCACCCCCACGACAATGAGCTGTACTGTTTGCCCCCAACTAGCAGTGCCGTAGACCGTCGTTCCAGCAGTTTTGTGGTTCTTAGCGGAGACAGCAGTGAGTTGCAGATCCTGGCTCAGAAATACCTGGCGGCGCTGATCGTGGAGCTTGAGTTCCTTAACGCCCTCGGTCATGGCGCGGAAGTGCCGGAACAGCCGATCCTGCTGGTTACGGGTTAACCTGAGTTCAGCGATCGCTGAGGACCCGTGGAATGCAACCTTGTGGAATCCAACCTTGGAATATGCTGCGATATTGGCTACACCCGCCCCAGAGATGGAGCTAGTGGATTCACTGTTTCCGCAAGAAACGGGTGGCTTTGAGTCTGCATCGTCGGTAGAGTAAGGAAATGCAAAAATCTCCTTGACTTAGCCTACCTGATGAAAAGTGCGAGTGTTTATGACAGCGAAGACTATAACCGGATTGCTCTGGCGATCGTATTCATGCGTCAACATCACCTGAGCCAACCCGACTTAGCAACTGTGGCAGAACACATCGGACTCAGTGAATACCATTTTCAAAGACTATTTACCCAATGGGCAGGCATCAGCCCCAAACGTTTTTTGCAGTATCTGACAATCGAGTATGCCAAATCAAAAATCAATCACACTAAAAGCCTACTTAATCTAACACTAGATGTAGGGTTATCTAGCCCAGGACGATTGCACGACCTGTTTGTGAACTTGGAAGCAATGTCTCCTGGTGAATACAAAGCAGGTGGAGCAGGTTTACAAATTCGCTATGGCATTCATGACACGACCTTTGGTAAAGCTCTCATTGCTACAACTGCCCGTGGTGTTTGCAACCTTCATTTTTTGGATATAGCCAATGAGCAAACTGCTGAACAAATCCTTCGGCGGTCATGGTCAAATGCTGAAATTATCGACGATCCACAAACCACTCAACCCTTGCATGACCTGATTTTCGATTCAGCAACCTTCAGGGATTCCGCAGAGCGAACGCAACGCGAACAAAAACCGTTGACGCTCTGGGTGAAGGGGACGAATTTTCAGATTCAGGTTTGGCGGGCCCTCTTGAAAGTGCCACTGGGGGGAATGACAACCTACCAAACCATTGCTGAGATGATTGGTCGTCCAACTGCGACTAGAGCTGTAGGGAATGCTGTAGGTAACAACCCCATCGGCTATCTGATTCCGTGTCATCGGGTGATTCGAGAATCTGGGGAACTCGGTGGCTATCGCTGGGGGTTAGAGCGTAAGACCGCCATTCTGGGTTGGGAAGCCAGTCGTGTAATTCGTGAAGCGTGAGGATAGTACGATGCGAGTTTCAGATGTCACAAAACTCTTTCTTTTAGCCACATTGTGGGGTGGTTCTTTCCTGTTTATGCGAATGGCAGCACCTGTGTTGGGTCCGGTTTGGTTAATTGAGATGCGAGTCTTATTGGCAGGTCTAGCTTTACTCTCACTTCTAATTCGCCTGAATCTTTGGAGTTATTGTGCTGTTAGTTCTCGCCCTTGCCCTATTTTCGACGGCAATCGCTTATATTCTCTACTTTCGACTGATTCAAAATGTAGGTCCAACTAAAGCATTGACCGTTTCCTACCTAATTCCAGCATTTGCAATAGTCTGGGGTGCAGCCATACTTAAGGAGCCGATTGTATCATCAGTGGTGTTTGGCTGTGGCTTGATTTTGTTAGTACAGCGATCGCTAAGGACCTTTTGAAGGACCTAGTGGCAAGAAATTAACCAGGTGGTGTTGAGTACAGGAAATGAAAGTTGTTTTAGCTCGCTCTGAGTATTTTGAAGAAGTGGTGCTGTTATTTGATCGATATCGTGTTTTTTACAAGCAATCTTCAGATCTTGAAGCTGCTAGAAATTTTCTCCAAGAACGCTTTCAAACCAATGACTCGACTATATTTATAGCTCACGAAAATGGCTGTGGAGTTGGATTTACTCAGCTTTACCCCAGTTTGTCTTCGGTATCGATGAAACGCATCTGGATATTAAACGATCTGTTTGTGGAGGAATCACATCGCAAGCAGGGAGTCGCTAAGTTACTTATGAGTGCAGCAGAGAACTATGCGAGAGAAACAGGAGCAGTCCGAATTACTTTGGCGACTCAAATTGCTAACGTTGCAGCTCAAACTCTTTATGAGTCACTTGGGTACAGCAAAGGCCAGGAGTTCAATCACTATACGCTGCAATTGTAGTGGTGTAACACATTACTTTCACCACTGACCAGTAACCAGGTTGCTGCCTCCAGCGACGACTCAGGCAACCTAACGCCCAGGATGAACGCGCATCTGCTTCGATCTCCACGAGCACTTCTGGAACGACCAAGCGGCTGACTTCCACCATTGCTGTTCCAGGTCATGTCTCCTCGAAGACTCGCCATCCGCTTGCCCGACTTTATCCCAATCTTCGGTTTATTTGCTGAAGATCGTTGCCATTAGGAGAAACCTTAGGGGGTTTGAAACTCGTACCAAGCATGATCGATTGTGCTTCACTAAAACTTGTTGCAAACAGTGTGCGGTTTTAACTGCTGCTATTACAATAGTACATATGTACTGTAAACTAGGAAAAGGATTAGGTTTGCTCTTGCCCTGACGTCAACTCTCGCTGCACTGCCTCAGTAATAACCCGACGAAACCATGCTGCTCGCTCAGACTCCGGTAGATGTGCCTCGATTACTTCGTCTACAGACTGAGGTAGACGGATACCCCGCACCTTTTTCGCTAGAGGTTCAGGCCCTAACGGGGCAAACTTGCCTTCCTGCCTCGGTTGGGTGTCTAACAACCGCTTTCTATCCTGCTTCATTCATTCCATCCCTCGCAGATATCAAGTTAACACGGCTTCAGCAGTGGTGAGAGAAATTGAAAAACAATCTTTCTAAGGTATTGTAGTTTACGTGTTAACACGTTACAATGCTTATATAAACAAGTAAGCCAGCCGGACCAGTAGCGGCAATCCCAAACCTGACTAGATGGTGCAGCCATCGGGGAGTCCCCGATGCCCGACAAGGCTGAAAACTGTAAGACTGATCAAAATTACGACTGAAAACGAAGAGTGGCCACCGACTACCAATCAAGTACCGCTCTCCGTTGTCCACTAATCAGGACTGGTAAAGATTATGGCACTATCTAACACCCAACTGGCAGCACAAGATTACGCAGTTCAAGATATCTCAACCTCCGTTGCAGTGGTTGAAGCGCTGGAGCGGCAACTCCAAACCCAACCAGCGATCGAGACAGAACAAGTCCAAGCCTGCCAACTAGAACCTGGCGATCGCGTTCTCTACAATGAACGATTGATGCGAGTCGGAAGCATTCAACCTTCCACCGCTCGCCCCTGGGGATTCTTTGTCTCCCTGCTTCCGGCTGACTACCGCAACCCTTACACAGACTACAAGCGCTGGCAGGCCCATCTCAGGCAGCACAAGCTTGAGATTCCCGCTAACTGGTTCGCGCCCTGGCAGCGAGTCCAGCCTCAACCTGTAGAGTTACCCTACAATCCCTTTAAGGCAGAGCCCCAGGGGAACACAACCACCGTCAAGGCCCCCCTTCTATTCAATGAACCTGATGAAGATGGTATACAATCTGAACCTGAAGCAGCTAGAAACTATTACAGCCGAGGAGTTGAAAGTAGGGGCTTGGGTCAAGTATCCTAGCCAGCTCGACAGCGAATGGTTAGAGGTAAAGACAGAACCTGTAATGAAAGGTAGCCGAGCTTTTCTCGAATTTCGCCGTTTGGGGTTAAGCAACGAAACTTACCCTTGGATGGGAGACTGCCGCTGGCGCTTTCTCCGGCAGTGGTTTCCCAAGTTTGAACTAGAAAGCGATGAGTCTTAATTATTCGGCTGAAGCTCGGAGCTGTTTATAGTTTTGGGCTAGATTGTTCCCTTTAGTTTTGAAATCGGATATGGAAACACTTGAGCAGGAAATCACCCTCGAAGCGTTCAAGCGCTACCTCAATGCCAATTCCGCAAATGCTAGAGAGATTGCAGTTGAGGCTTTTGAGGATTTTCTCAACCAGCGTTCTGCCTACGCCGTGCTACAACACCAGCATCAGCAAGCTTTGGAGCGTCTGAGGATCCATGCTGCGGATGACGCGGTTGCTCGGCTATTGTTGCAGAGTCAGCTTTAAGAGACCAACGTGGACATCATCATCGAGAAAGTCAAAAAGCTACTAGCAATGGTAGAACGAGGTACAGAGCATGAAGCCGCGATCGCTGCCGCTAAAGCTCAGACTCTGCTGATGCAGCACAATATTGACCTGAGCCAGATCCACACAGGCGACTCTGAGGCAGATGAGCAGGTTCACGAGTGGTTACTTGAGACGATGAGCCGCAGGCAGATCTGGAAGGGGAACCTGGCAAGTGTCATCGCCCAGGCCAACTTCTGCCGCATGTGGTGGTTAGGCTCGGAGATCAAACTCGTCGGCAAAGAGCACAACGTCCAGATTGCCCGTTACCTCTACAGCTATCTAGTCGAAGCAGTAGTTCGAGTCACCAAAGAGGCTAGAATAGTAGAGCGACAGCGGTATCAAGACGCTTTACACCAATTTCGTGATCGTGTCTGGACGAATAGCTTTCGGCTGGGATGTGCCCATCGTTTATGCGATCGCCTCCAAGCGCAAAAGCACTGTATGGAGACTTTAGGTATCCCAGAAGCAAAGGTGAGTGCCTTGACCTGTGCCAATGCTTATGAGTGGGAGGCAGCCGCGATCGCCCAGTGGATCGCAGCCCAAGGTATCAAGATGGATAGGAAGGTGAAGTCTCAGGCCAGGGCCAGTCGCAGTGGCTACTACGCAGGTAAGGCAGCAGGGGACTCGATTAATCTCAACCGTCAAGTCCGCGGATTGGATAGTAGTAACCGGCTCCTGCGGGGCTAGGGCTGGCTCTAGCCCCGCAGGAAAGAGCAATTTAAGTTTGGCAATTGTATTCAAGCGTGACCAAGACCCTTAGTACTATTTAGGAGAACAATCAATGGTTTCTACAGCAAAGCTTTTAGAGACAGACGAGTTTGCCTCTCCAGAGTATGCCCCAGAAGTACAGGCATTGCCCTACATGCAGGTGCTTAATGACAAAGACCCCAACCGCTCAGGATTTTTCCTCTCAGCAGAAAATGCAGAGGCCGTTAACTTCCAGGCCACGCAGGAGTGGCAACCTTACGAGGCCACCTTTAACTCAGGAGACTCAACCGCTGGTTTCCGCAGTTTGACAGCCCGCTTCCTAATCCTGCGGCGATCGCCCCTATTAATGTTCTCTCGTGGGGATCTCACCTTTCTCGGCCCCTATCAGCGCAGCCAGTACAACGCAGAAGTAGTGCTCAAGACTCGCTACCTGGTCTACCTGGTCAGCAAGCAGAAAGAACTGCTGCACGACTCCCCCCTCCAGTTTACGAGCAAGGGGGCAGTCTGTGGTTCCTTTGGTGAGCACTACGGTAAGTTCTGCCGGGAGATGAACAAGGCATACAGTCAGCAACGGGGAGACAGGTTCTTCGCTCTGTCTATCTTTGCTGTCAAGCTTCAGCCAGAGCTAAAGGGGTCAGAGAAGAAGTCTTGGGTCTGCGCTATTACTGAACACGCTGTACCGAAAGTAGATAAATGGAAGCAACTCTTTGTCGGGTACGACCAGGCAACCAAGGAAAAAGTCCTGGCTGACTTCGATACCTACCCTGACTTTGGTAAGCCAGAACAGGAAGAGAAGCGGGGTGAATTAGCTTTAGATCCCTTTGGAGAGGAGATTTTCTGAAGTTTCTGGATAACACACAGTCAGGTCGCCGGCAGCTTCTCTTTACCGCAAACGAAAGCCCAGTGGACTTCGTCTATTTTGTAGAACCGTCCGTTAGCGTTTTGCCTGGCATGGCAAACTGCCTCCGTCATTGTGTCGCTGATCGCGATTGTGTTTTACCCACACTCGCCGCGATCAGCCAGTGCGTATTCTTTCAGCGTCAGTCCAGGGATCTCCTGCTGGTTTACAGAACAGACTCCGGCTGAGCCGATGTCTTTAAGCCAGTTGCAGCAGAGGGCTGCGTTCTCGTTCTACAATGCATGTGAAATCTGGTTGCAGGTTTGATGCGGCTCTTGTTTCAGCTAAGTTCCGCTTTTGCTACAGTCAACAGTAGTTTTGAGACTGAAGGCAAACCAGGCTGTCAATAGCGTTAGTACCCCCGTTACCCAAAAGGGAGTACTATAGCTAACGCTAACAAGCAAACCTGCTACAACCGGACCAAATGCATTGGAGATGCTGAGGTAGGACGAGTTGATGCCAAGGATTTCTCCCTGTTCACGACTACTACTGTTGGTAGATAAGATTGTGCCGATTAGCGGTATGGGGAAAGAGTTGGCGATGCCAAGCAAGCCCACCAAAGCGACAAATACAGGCAGCAGTGGAAAGGTGGGAATGAGTAAAAAAGTTAGTCCTCGCAGCGCGATCGCCGCCGCCAAAATATGCGCTAAATTAAATCGTTTTGTCAGGGGAGGAACGGCAAAAAGTTGAGTCAGAACACCGACAATTCCAATCAAGGTGAACACAATAGCCAGAGCTTGAGCATCTTGATGCAGGACATTGAGGAAAAACGGTTGCAAGGCAAAGGTAAAGATCGTAAACGTGAACCCACTCAAGAGCGTCAACAAGAAGGCCCGACCAAGCTTTGGATCCTGAGCAGACCGAACAATTTTGCTAAAGCCAAAGATTGCCCAACTTAGCCTCAATGGCTCTCGTTGGGCCAGCGTTTCGGGAAGTAGAAACACTGTCAAAGCAGTTGCCACAAGCGCGATCGCGGCCCCCGTGAAAAAACTCATTCCCAAAGATGAAACACCTGGAAAGGTAGGCAGGTTTTGAGCAAAGTAGCTGATGGCAGGTCCGGTCACAAAGCCCATGCGAAACGCTGCATCAAACAGTCCAAAAGCTTTGGGACGCTCTTGAGGTGTCGTTGTGTCACTAATGACGGCACTGGCAATCGAGGTATTTCCGCCTGTCAAACCATCCAAGATCCGTGCTGCGTACAACAACCAGGCAAAGGGACTAAAGCTGGCGAGTAAGTTGGCTAGCACAGAGCCGAACAAGCTGATGCTGAGAAGCGGCTTGCGTCCCAAGAAGTCTGAGAGCCGACCGAGAATGGGCGTAGCGAAAAACTGAGAGACAGCATAGCTGGTACTTAGCAGGCTCGCTTCAAAGTCACTTAGCCCAAACTCTTTAGCATAGGGATACAAAATTGGAATGATGATGGTGAAGCTGACGGAGTTAATAAACGCGATCAGCGCTACAATCCAAAATTTTAAGGGTAGGTCAAATTTGTCTCTGAGAACTTCGATTAAATGCATTGATACCGATTTGTGTCCAGTGGCAAGAGGCGACTGTATCATCCTCTTAAAGAAGCCCTTTAGCAAGTGATAGGAGCTGAAGAGCTTATTTTGCCAGAGTCCTGGTGTCGCTCCTTTAACTACAGCATGGACTGGAGCTACCGCTCGTCGAGGTATAAATGGGACTGCTTCTTTCCCAGGAGCGATCGTATCAATTAGAGCAACGAAGCGAGTTTGATGATACTGGTAGGATTTGGTTGCAGATCAACTAGTTTGGTAATGAACGTTAGGCATGACTATGAACAACATCATCCCCCTACCTAGAGCTGTAAGCAGAAGCTATGAAGTCATGCTCGTAGAGCCTAGCTCCTAATCATACCCTGGCCTAAACAGTTCAAGCACTATGGGATGATAAAGTTGTGGTTTTGAAACAGGACAAACTAGACCAAGACCAAGCTCGACGCAGACTCGATTTCATCTCTGGTAGTGCTTATGCCATCTCAGCTCAGCTATCACAGGTTAGCGAAGCGTTGTTCCCCTTCGCGCCTCACGGCATTCAGCACCAGGACAAGCTCAAAAATTAGCATGGCTCTTAAGAAGATGATTCGGGAAGAACAAGGCCAACGGGCGCTTGCGGCCCTTCAAAAGTTTTTAACCACACCGCTGGCAACTCTGCTCAAACGATCCACAGACTCTAACGCAGAAGCAGCAACCCTAGAACTGTTTCGCTCTGTTGCAGCTACAGTTCCGGCTTACCAAGCTTTCTTGGCAGAACAGAATGTAGATCCGTTAACCATCCAAACTTTTGCAGATTTTCAAAAGCTACCGCTGCTGACGAAAGATAACTACTTGCAGCAGCACCCCCTGGCAGCTTTGTGCCGCGATGGGCAGTTGGAAACTTGCGATATGATTGCAGCCTCGTCAGGTTCAACGGGCAAACCTACGTTTTGGCCCCGTTTCCTAGCGGATGAATTTCAAGTTGCCGCCCGGTTTGAGCAGGTGTTCTATGACAGCTTTCAAGCCGACACCCGCCGTACCCTGGCCATCGTTTGTTTCCCTTTAGGAACTTGGGTAGGCGGGATGTACACGGCTAACTGCTGCCGCCACCTGGCGAGTAAGGGCTATCCCGTTACGACCATCACCCCTGGGAATAATCCGGCAGAGATATTCCGGGTTGTGCAGGAACTCGGCTCTGCCTTTGAGCAGGTAGTGCTTTTGGGCTACCCGCCCTTTCTCAAGGGTGTCATTGATCAGGGCCTCCAGCAGGGTGTGGAGTGGCAACGGTATCAGATCAAGCTGGTTTATGCCGGGGAGGTCTTCAGCGAGGAGTGGCGCACTCTGGTTGGCAAGCGGGCTGGCTCCAAAAGCCCCTGCTACGATTCAGCTTCCCTCTATGGAACCGCAGATGCAGGGGTGTTGGGTAACGAGACACCGCTCAGCATCTGCATTCGCCGCTTTTTGGCAAACTCCCCTGAAATAGCCCGTGCCCTATTTGGGGATTCTCGACTACCCACCTTGGTTCAGTACGACCCCTTCGGTCGGTTCTTTGAGGTCTACGACGGTACCTTGCTCTTTTCAGGAGACAACGGTGTTCCACTAATGCGCTATCACATTTCTGATAGAGGGGGCGTGATCACCTACGAGGCAATGCTAGAGTTTTTGGGTGAATGGGGATTTAACCCCCTAGTACAGCTACAGGAGGAGAGTCCAAGAGGTATCCATTCCCTACCTTTCGTCTACGTTTTTGGCCGTTCTCACTTTACAGTTTCCTACTTTGGTGCAAACGTCTATCCAGAGAATGTGACCGTCGGGTTGGAGCAGCCAGTTATCCAAGAGTGGGTGACCGGCAAGTTTGTGCTTCAAGTTAAGGAAGACCCAGACCAGAATCGATACCTGTTTATTGTCGTCGAGCTAGCGCCGGGTATATCAGCGAGCGAGGAGAAGCAGCAATCTATTGCCACATCTATTCAGTCTCACCTGCTGCGACTCAATAGTGAGTTTGCCAACTATGTCCCAACGGCATACCAGATGCCACAAGTTAAATTGGCTACAGCAGGCAATCCAGAGTATTTTCCGACTGGAGTGAAGCATCGCTACACACGCAGATAGACTTATTTTTAGGGATGACTATCTAAAGGCTGAAGCAGGTAGAGGAAATCTAGCTAAGCTATGAAAAACTACTTGATTCCCTTGAGGGACAAATTGCTGTCTCACAGTGGATTATCGAAACTCATCTAAGCACTCTTGACCTACTCCACAACTGCTTTGGTTACTTAGCGGTCTAGCTGAATGGTAGTAAGCTTGGTATTTTATCCCTGCACCTAGATGAACGATTCCCTGGACGCCCGACAACATGCCCCAGCCACGCAACGCAATCAAGAACCGATTCTGGAAGTGCTTCTACAAGTACTCCCGCCAACTGGCACGGTGTTAGAAGTCTCCAGTGGTACGGGAGAACATGCGGTCTTTTTAGCTCCCCGGCTCCACCCCCGCAAGTGGATTCCATCTGACCCAAATCCGGGGGCGCGGGCTAGCATTGCAGCATGGCGGGAACAGTGCCCTGCGGACAACTTGTATTCCCCAATTGCTCTGGATGCTCGTGCCCCAATCTGGGTAGTAGAGCAGGATGAGCTGTCAGACCCATTGCAGGCTATGGACTTCAAGCGTGATCCAATTGTGGCGATCGCCAACATCAATATGATTCACATTGCTCCTTGGTCGGCCTGTCTTGGGTTGATAGCCGGAGCGAGGCGGCTGCTTTCCCCAGGGGGTATTCTGTATCTATATGGACCCTTCAAACAGGGAGACAAGCATACAGCACTCAGCAATGCTAATTTTGATCAGACTCTTCGGGCACAAAACCCGGAATGGGGCGTGCGGGATCTAGAAGAAGTGGTGGCTGTTGCACAATCCCAACAGCTCTCGCTGGTCAACATTTATACCATGCCAGCGAATAACCTTTCCGTTGTTTTTCAAGCATGAGTGTTACCAAGAAACTGCACATTGCCTGCAGCAGATCGCGAGGTCGAACGTCATAGATGAATTGCTTACCCCGGCAAAACCCTGTGTTGCTGATTCACGGCCTCTACGATACAACGAGGATTTTTCAGACTTTATCTACTTACCTGGCTCAACGAGGGTGGTCTATTTACAGCTTTAACCTCAAGCCAAATAACGGAGATGCATCGCTTGAGCAACTCGCTCAGCAAGTAGCGGATTATGTTGACAAGACTTTCTCCCTAAATGAACGACTGGATCTAGTCGGGTTGAGCATGGGCGGCTTGGTCAGCCGTTACTACATCCAGCAGTTGGGCTGTGTCGCAAATAATGACTTTAGCGACCCTGCCCCTGTAATAATATAGGGGACTATACAGTTACTCCAAAGATTTTGTTAATGAAAGATATTTGTCCTATGACATCTCCTTTCTCTACATTTTCGATCTGACCTTTG
>JBGTDT010000003.1:0-4080 GCA_041748155.1 Thermosynechococcaceae cyanobacterium
AATCAGGTTGAGCGTTGTTTCAATCGGCTCAAGCAGTTTCGTCGCATCGCAACTCGCTATGAAAAGAAGGCTGAAAACTACCTTGCTATGCTGACTCTAGCCTCTATCTTGTTGTGGTTGTAGTTTTAAAACACTCCCTAGGTGCGAGATGCAATTTGGGTCAAGCGTTACTCCCACCGTACTGCGAAAAGCTATATCAACTGGATCAATTGCTACATCAGCTCAAGGCATCTATATCTTGATTGACAAATTGCGGAGATGAGTGGCAATTTAGGCTTAAAGTCTTTGTGATGCACACTTGAGTAAAAGACGTTGTCCTTGGTGTGCTCTTTGCAACAAGTCATCTACCGTTCACACTCCTAACTTGACCCCTAGCGATGCTAATGTAGCGAGCTGCATTCGTTATGTCAGTGGTCACAATTGTAATGTCAGTCGTACACATGCCAATGTCAGTGGTCACATTTATTATGTAAGCTGTCGCATTGCCAATGTAGGCGATCGCATTGATGATGTGAACTAGTTGATTGTCAATGTCAAACGCTTCACTGCCGCGAACTGTAGCTACCTAAACGGACAGGCTGAGTTGTGAGCCAGTGGCAGTTTTTGTCACTTCAATGCGGGTTTCGAAGGCTTCTCTGAGGAAAGGCATGTAGGTTACGGTCAGGATGCAGGCGAAGTCTAGGGCGATCGCATTGATGGCGGGCTTGGAGCTGATCTCGCTCAGCTTCCAGACTTTTGCGGGCAGCGGCGATCGCTTGGCGTTGCTCTAGCTGCTTTTCGTTTGAGGTCAAACTTTGCTCCAGCAGGAGGATCTGAGCTTTGAGCTGTCGAGCCAGACCTTTGGCCCGTTCACAGAGCAGAGCATACTGGTCCAGCTTCAGCAGTTCTGCCAGCAGTTGTTTGCGATCGCTGGGGCGCTTGAGCATAAACTCGTCGGCTCTGCCCTGGCGCAGGCGGAGTTGACAAAGGTGTCGTAGTCCAGGTTGATATGGGCAAGAACTGCCTGCTGGGTAGCGCGGAGTCCCCGCTCGGTTAAACTGCGAAAACTGGAAGTTGCCGGTGTTGCCCCGTCAGGGTCACGAGTCTGGATACCGACTTGGAACTCTAAAGCGCTGGCCTGACCCCGGCGACGGGTGCGGATGATTCGGTAAAGTTGCTGGTGAGTTGTAAAGATAAAGTCAACCTGAGCTTCCTGGCTGCCAACGTGAATCACGTCGTCTTCAGAGGCAACGCGGCTCTGTCTCCACACGGCCCAAGCGATCGCTTCCAAGAGGGAAGACTTACCCGCTCCGTTAGGACCACAGACTGTCGCAACATGCAGACCCTGAAAGTCTAGCGTTGCCTCCCGATAGCTCAAGAAGTTCTTGAGGGTGAGTTGTTGAGGGATCATTCAGGCAACAGGGCAACCCTTTCTAAACTAGTAGTGAGTACGTTTGTACTGTTACATAGTTTAGTGGCTGAAACAGGCTTCTGTGCAAGGGTTTAGCTGTAAAACCCCGTTTTTGCATTGATTTCTTAATGAAAAAGATGGTACGTCAGTTTTATTCATGGTTTGGACTTGGCAAGCTAGACAAAATGTAGTACATATGTACTAAAGATCATTTAGACGGAGTCAAGGTTATGCCAGTCGCTAAGCAGCAAGTCACACAGGATTACGTCCTAGCAAAGATTGACCACATCTATGCCATCTACAAAGAATCCGAAGCAAAAAAAAGGCAGCAAGCAATTAGAAAACAACGGCGGCAATTCTTCAATGCAAAAGCTGAGTTTCAGAAAAAACTTGATCAAGCAATCAGTCCGAGGATGCAGGCAGGGTTGGGTATGAAGATTCTTCTGGAGCGGAAACGCCTACCTCAGTTTCATTTCGTTGTTCGCTTCGAGTTCTTAGGACAGTGGCTGATCAGTCGCAATAGAAGCTTGCTGGGGTTTCAGTGGCAGTGTTGGGTAGAGAACCAGACTATCTTTACCCACTGCACTAGTGGGAATTTAGAACATCAACTCTGTTGCGCCTTAGGCCAGCACAGAGACTCAACTACCCGCAAAGGTCCGGTTCTAAAACTTTTGCCCTCGTTGCGAGCCTCCTGATCTATTGGCGCAAAAGCACAGACGACAATCCAAAATGTAGGAGAAAACATCAAGGTAGCTACAGTCCTTGATTCGTTCAGCAACATCTTTGGAATTATCTATAGTCCTCACTTCAAAGCGTAGTAGAGAATGGAACCGATTAAAGCGCTTCAAGTCATCCCCGGAGTAGGAAAGAGTATAAGTAGGTACACCTAAACAAACTCAAGATACTAATCAACAGAAGTCGTTGTGTAGAGTGGCTTTCATAGTTTGTACATTTTGGGTTTAACTAAGTTGATCTACTTAGCTCAAGATTTGATCGATTTAGGGTATCGAGGAGTAGAAGATCCGCCGGGGGAAAATCTCCCGGAAATGTACCAAAATCTCTGCAACCTACGGGGTCGGCATGTAGATCGGTGTGTACTGTATGTGTTTCGTTGTGCTCTGTATTATGCAATCAATTCAGCCCACGAACCAGAACTGCTTAAGTGGTGGAATTGGAAAGATAGTTAATCTGAGTTCGGGTTAAGCCGAAACTCGCATTCCTACGTTCATATCTTGGACTTTTTTCCGGCGTACTTGTGCTCTTTCAGCCGTTTAGAGATGCTCAACTGCTCTTATCCTGATAATTAGTAGAAAATACAATGTTTATTCATGGACGGTCTGGCAGAGCGTAGCTAGGAATCAACTGATTGACTACATGGTCAACACTGGCATCTGAGAGATCTGGTAGTGTGATTACCTGGTCCACGTTGGGATAGCAGTGCTGTAGGGCATGGCTGTAGGCAGGATCGTAGTGGTCTTGGAGCAAGCTGCTCACTAAGGCTTCCCTCTGCTGAGTATCGATGAGATGATACCAGGCCAGCAACTTTTCCCGACCGTAGCGCGATTTTAGGTTCTGAAGCTTGCTTTTGAGCACTTCAGGGTGGGCTATTAGGTGGGGATACCCTTGTAAAATCCATTCGACTCTAGCGGCTAGGGGAACCCGAATTTCGATACAGCTTGCCTGAGTCAGTTTTTGCCAGAGAGCCTGGGGCAGGTAAATTCGGCCAACTTTGTTGCTCTCTGCCTCTACCCAGACTGGTTTGTTGGAGTTAAGGTTTTGCAGGTGTTGCAATAAGAGCGATTCAAAGTATTTTTGCGAGGGTTGAGGAATCTGCCACTGTTCACCCAACAGGGAGCCTCGATGATTTGCCAAGCCTTCTAAGTCCAGAACTTGAACGTCCTGTAGACTTAAGCGCTGAAGGATCTGAGTCTTGCCCGTTCCTGTAAGACCACAGATTACCCGGTAGACAAATCGGCTTGGTAGTTGCTGAAGTTGCTCCCGAACCTGGGTGCGGTAGGTTTTATAGCCACCTTGGAGAATTGTGACTGGCCAACCGATTTGAGCCAAAACCGCAGCCATGCTACTGGAGCGCTGTCCACCTCGCCAGCAGTACACAAGGGGTTGGTAGCTTTTGTCCTTTGAGGCAAGATAGTTCCTGAGATGATAGGCAATATTCTGGGCTACTAGGGCAGCTCCAACTTTGCGTGCGGTGAAAGGAGCAACCTGTTTGTACACTATGCCAACTTCGGCTCGTTCTGCATCAGAAAGAACAGGTAAATTGATTGCTCCAGGAATGTGATCTTCAGCAAACTCACTGGGAGAGCGGACGTCAATAATCTCGCTATAGTCTGCCCAGGGCTGCTCGGTGTAGGCCGGAGAAGGGGGCATAAGTGCGCTCCATGACTTTGAGTCCTTGCTCGTCACCCTGCCACAAACGGTAGCTTTTGGATCAGGGTCAGAATTTACAAGTTTAACAATCCTTTAGGTTCTGGGTTCTACTAACTTTGGTGGTTGAGTCCAGATTTCAGTGTCAGGGAAGCAAGCAGTAGAATAGACCTCTTGCGTGAATCATCAAGTAAGGGCAAGTTCAAAGTTGATGATTGCCGCAATCAAGTTAAACCGTAAGCCAAATCGCTTGCGCCGATTACGATAGCGCTCTGCCAGGATGCGGAAGATCTTCAACTTCCGAT
>JBGTDT010000004.1:0-3294 GCA_041748155.1 Thermosynechococcaceae cyanobacterium
GAGACGGATACAACTCCAATTGTCCCGGCACTCGCTACAGTATTTAACAACGCTCTGGGAGCCAGTGTTGCTGAACTCAACTTCCAGAGTATTGTTGATCAGCTCTCGCAGGTGATGTACGAGTATCCATTTCAAGTCCCGGCTTACTATGCCCTAATTATTCGATCGCTGGTGACACTGGAGGGGATTGCCATTGGTATCGACCCTAACTTTAAGGTTTTAAATTCTGCTTATCCCTATGTCGCTAAGCGCTTACTCACCGACCCGGCACCGGCGTTGCGCAAGTCACTCAGCGAGTTACTTCTCAAAGAAGACGGTTTCCGGTGGAATCGCCTGGAAAACTTGCTGAGAAATGCCCGTGAAAGCAGTGACTACGACTTCAATGCTGCTTTGAATCAGGCTGCAGACTTTTTGTTCTCGGAGCGGGGTGAGCTGATCCGCGATCGCCTGGCAGATGAACTAGCTAAAGGGTTAGATAGACTTGGCCAAAATGTCCTGCAAAATACGACGTATCTCCTCCGCAGGCAAGTGGGACTCAACGGCCATCAACCCTCGGCCATGGGAACCAGTGACCAACAGACCCTGGAACACCTCAAGCGGATCTGGGGCCTGCTGCAAGAATCACCTGGATTTGACGCCTTACAACTGGTGCCCGTTCTGGCCCAGATCCTTGTAAAACCGGAAACTCAACGCCTGGGCCAGCGAATTGCCGGTGGTCTAGCCCAACGAGCCGTAACCCGCCTAATCCGTGAGTTTTTGATTCCAGCGGAATTGCCTCAGAAAAACGGCAAGATTTCTCCAAGAGCTTTGCCTCCTGCAACCCGTTAAGCATATATGATCACCAACGTTACACTTCCCAGTCATTCCTCCATCGCCAGCATTTGATCTGCCGCCTATGTTCTGACATCACCAGGGCTGCAACATAATCCGGATCGAGGTTGAGGGTTAGTAAAGACCAGTTCGCGGCAGTATGGGGATCTCCATTGATCTTCATAAGGGTTGTGATTTCTCCAAGGGCAAATGAAACCTCAACTTGATCCAGTGCCTGAAAAACTGCCCCTCCTCTGGCTTTAACATAGGCCTCCTTGCAAGTCCAGGCTTGAAAAAATGCTTCACAGCGGCAACTGGGAGGCAGGGCAAGCAAGGCTGTGGTCTCTTGGGGTGAGAAGTAACGTTGGGCGATCCCCACATAGTCCACCTCAGTCCGAACCCGCTCCAGATCAATTCCCAGCTCCTGATCGACTGCCACAGCATAAAGGGCTAGTCTGCCAGAATGAGAGACGTTAAAACAAAGCCTAGCTTGGTTGAAATCTGAACAGAGAGCAGGCTTGCCGTAGGGACCATAGCAAAAGCGCAATTTGCCAGGCTCCACACCTAAGTAGCGACTGAGAATCATCCGCAAGCGCCCACGGGCAGCAACAAATTTGTCTCGATCCTTCTGGAAGAAAAAGCGCTCAGCTCTTTGGTGTTCGTCTGGAGAGAGCATTTGCCACAGGTCTTTAAGGCGCAAGACTGGTAAGTCAAGCGCAGCGCGCCAAACATGAACCTCATCTCTTCTCAGGGCTAAAGTCTCTGGTGGCAAGCGCCACTGGGCGTTAAGATTGACTAGACTCATGAGCTAGCGGCAGTTAAAAGTCATACATAAGGGGTGTGACAGGATCTGCATCTAAATGTAAAGCTAAAGGTGTAGTGCTCATGGAGGACAGTAGACCCTTGTTAGACGAAAAAGCTAAGCGCACAATGCTTCGTAAAATTCCTCACCCACTGAATATCTGTGGGGTAAAAGATGGTGAGGAGATGAATGGTTTTACATTGAGTTGGATGACGCAAGCCTCCTTCAAACCACCATTGATTATGATTGGCGTCAAACAAGATTCTATTTCTCACGCGATGATCAAAGCCAGTCAGGTGTTTGCTGTCAGCTTCCTGGAAGCCGGTCAAAAAGATCTGGCAGCAAAGTTTTTTCAACCCCAACGCCGAGTTGGCAATAAGTTTGATGATGTTGAATTTTCCCTGGGAGAGACGGGCTGCCCAATCATTTCAGATTCGCTTGGCTATGTGGAGTGTCAGGTTAGGGGGAGCCTTGAGCAAGGGGATCACACCGTTTTCTTAGGCGAAGTTGTCACTGCCGGAATTCACCGAGAAGGTGAGCCGCTGCTCTTAAAAGATACCCCCTGGGAGTACGGGGGTTGAAGTCAGCCCCATTTTAATATCTGATTAATTTTACTTTGCAGCTTTTCTCGTAACTCTTCTGCCTGGTGGTAAGCCAGCGATCGCGAATTGGGCAGTGAAGCTGTTTGAACTTGACTGGCCTCAGCTTCTGACCACGGTTTATAAAGCGGCTCAACGAAGTAGCGAAGCCGGGTTCGTCCTGCCCAAACCCCAGTTGAGGGAAAGAGAATAAAGAGAATCATCCAGAGGGAAATCGGTAAGAACGGTAAGCCTATGCCCCTTGCCGATTTTTTCAGGTTAAATGCCCAAGGGTGTAAGGATTCATTCCCAATACAAACGACTGGCAAGACAGGGACGTGATAGCGATCGCCCAAACGCATAAAACTGGGGTGAAAGGTTTGAAGCTGATAGCGCTTTGTCCAGCCTTTACTGGGTCCCCGGATACCCTCTGGTGCGTAAAGCAGAACTTTTTTGGGGTCGGTGGTCTGGGTGGAAGCGGTGATCGCCGCCTCAAAGCTGTCTGACTCTGCACGGATGCCACCTAAGACCTGGGACCACCCAGGAGGAAGCCACCACCTAACCCAGGGATGCTCAAAGATAGTCCGATGAGCGATCGGTTGGACAATCCACCCCCGCGCCTGACTCAAGAGATAGGCCAATACCACGAAGTCCCAGGCAAAGCACATACCTGCATGGTTAATGGCGACAATCACCGAGCCTGTTTGGGGCAAGTTCTCAACTTGGCGCAACTCTCCATGAAAATAGGTCTTCACAATCGGAGCTAGAACTTCGTCTCGGAAGGCTTGCTGATAGGTAGGCGCAAATTGACTCCGCTGAGAACGCGGGACACGGCAACCGAGGCGTAACCACCGGATCAGCGAGGCCAGATAAAATCCACCTGGAATCAAAAACAACCCATATTCCAACCCATTCCAGCCATCTGGATCAGAATGATAGTGCTGCCAGTGACGATTAAATAAAATTAACCAGCCTGGAGGGTACCAGAGGCAAAACCAATCAAACCAAGAAAACCGATAGGGATGTGCTGCCCTCACTTGTATCTCTCAACTTCTAGTCTGGCGAGAGTCCCTTCGAAGCTAACCATTCCAGATTGAACAGCCG
>JBGTDT010000005.1:0-21559 GCA_041748155.1 Thermosynechococcaceae cyanobacterium
AGGTGTTTGAGTCCATTGATGCCGTGATGGACACCTTGTCCCAGGGTCTTCAGGAGTTGATGTTGGTTCCTGAGCGCTTGAGGTCAATGACCCATTTTCCGCATCTGCGTATTACTTTCTAGAACGCGAATTGGTATCAACCGCTTAAGTCCTCCGGAAGTTATAGTCCCATCTCTGTTGAACCAGGGAGAGGTCTTCAGGCTCTGTACCCGGTAGATCCCTAGCAGTCGGCTGAAATATTGTTTGGCAGGGCATTATTGCAGAAATGTTAGAGCCTGCAACAAAAAGTTAGAGCCTGCAACAAAAAGGGAGTTCTCTAGTATAAACACGTAGGGACTGGCTCAAATGCAGAAAATCCTGGTAATTGAAGACGAGGCATTAGTCCGGGAAAACATTTTAGAGCTGCTTGAGGCCGAGGACTTTGAGACTATCAGTGCTGAAAACGGCTTTCTAGGTGCACTGTGGGCCCTAGGACACGTCCCTGATTTAGTGGTTTGTGACGTGATCATGCCCGAACTTGATGCTTGATGGATATTGATGTCCTGAACGCCTTGGGCAAGGACCCGCTAACGGCAACAATTCCCTTCATTTTTCTCTCAGCCATGGCCGACAAAGCTGATGTCCGCAAGGGGATGGATTTGGGAGCCTAATGATTACCTGACCAAGCCATTCACGCGAGCAGAACTGCTGAGCGCCCTCAGGACTCGGTTTGCAAAACATGAAGCCACAATGCAGCAATACAATGCAGAGTGTGAACGTACTGAGGCGCTGCAACAGAGAGTAGAGGCACTCCAGCAGGCACTTGAGTCTAGAGATCACCTCTTAGATAGGTACGAGCAGGCGTTGCAGGATGCAGTTCCAAAACTGAATATGGCTACTCAGATGGTGGATAGTCTACCCTCAGGAATCAAGCAGGATCGTTGCCTAAAAATTCTCCAAGCGGTTTGCGCCCAGGAAATTACACTGGTCAATAAATTGCCCAGCCTACAAGCTGTTTTGGCTCCTGAAGGTGTTGAGCTTCTGCGTCAATTCCAGTTGGTTAGCTGGTGAGCCTGAGCTCACTAGGTACAGCAGTTTACAGTTCCATCGTTACGGCAATCCTGCGGCAACGCCCACGATTAAGGCTTGATAGACCTAGCTTCACCTCATTGAGGGATCAGTCAGTGAGGCTCCTCCACCGCTGCTTTGCGATCGCAAGTAAATGAGGAAATCCCATAACTCCGATTGGGTTAACTGCTGCCGTGATCGCTTGCCGTAATTCAGCGTCAAGTACTCCCGGCCTTGATCTGCCGTCCAGCCAACCCGTTTCAACTCAACAGAAGTTTGGGCCAACACGTCTGTTGCATCCCCAACAAGGCTGCCAGAAGGATTGGAGGAGACAGTCGTAGTTGGGGGTTGGGACCGCGTTTCGACCGGGTTGGGGCGATGGGGAAACGGTTCTAGAGGACTAATTCCATTCTTAGGACTGCTTGGTCCCTCCTCTTTGGAGGCTGGTAGGCCGTGCTCTAGCCAGTCGTTTTCTTTGGCAAACTTGTAAGCCCGACTATCACCTAGGGTTTGCATGTGACGGATGACAAATTTTTGATCATCAAGGTAAGCCCCGATGCCAAACTCTTCGGCGGCGTTCTTAAAGGCGTCAGCCCTGGCTCGTTCTGGCGGTGTGCCAATGGTCTTTACTTTGCCTTGCTGATTCAATTCCGGAAAAGCCTTGTCGTTGCCAATTCCCTCGCGGGTAATGCCCCCCTGGGAAAGCAGAATGGTTAACTGGCAGCGAATCACCGTATAGTCCCCCACAACCACGGGGTCACTGTAAGTAGTTCGCCAGTCCAGCGGAAATAGTTCTTCTAGGCGATCGCGGATGGTTTGCCAGGGGATGTAAAACCAGCGACCCCCCCCCGGTAGTTTCCGCTCTTTATGCTCCGCGACTGGGAAAGGTTCCTTAAGCCGGGTGATCAGGTTTTGTGTGTTGATGTCCATAGATCCCTGCCTGTAGGTCACTGCCTCGGTGCAAGTTCTACTCTTATTCTATCGTGAGCGCAGTTTTAGCTGAATGGCTCAGGCTGCCCCCACTTGGGCCGGAACGTTACCTGCTTCAGGGCTGCTGGGGGCGGCTGACTTTTCTACCGGGATCCGCGATCGCTGAGTCTGAATCAGCGTGACGGGAGTTGTCAAGAAGAAACTAACAAAACTGGCAATGACAATCACAGGCACCATTGCAGTGTCAGAAAGCACACTCAGAATTACCGTGGTGCTGATTGGTGTCCGCGTCACCGCTACATTCACAGCAGCCATGAGGCAAATCATGCCAATTGTGGGGTGAATTTGGGGAATAGCTAAGGAAATGGCCAAGCCCACTGCCGCGCCAATGTAGAACAGGGGAAAAATAAACCCACCCCGGAAACCGGAATGCAGTGTGCAACTGACTGCCAGCATTTTGGCCAGGGCAATCAGGAGTAGCATCGTAATACCGAAAGTAGAGCCAGTTTCGATGATGGTTTCAATTTCTCTCTCGCCAAAAAATAGCGTTTGTGGAAAAGCCAAAGCAATTAGCCCAATCGATAACCCCCCCAGAGTGGCAAGCAAAATAATGCGATGGGCAATACGCTCACTCAGGTGCCCAATCGCGCGAAAAAGTAAGATAAAAACAATCGCAACCAACGCTCCAACCGTTCCAAGGATTGCACCTTGGAGTAAATTCATCAGGGAGAGCTTAGGGATATTGGCAAAATGGTACATGCCCCCAATAGAAAGTCCTGTGGTCAAGCGAAATACACTAAAGCTGAGAATGGCGCTCAATACTGCCGGGACCAACGCCTCATAGTACTCCAGTCCGCGACGGTGAGGAATTTCTAGGGCAAAGAGGGCACCCCCAAGGGGGGCACCAAAGAAGGCACCTAGGGCAGCGCTCATGCCGCAGAACGTCATGACTCGGATTGTATCAGCGCTCAGCTTTATCTTCTGGCCCAGCCAGCCGCCAAAACTGCCGATAATTTGAACCAGGGGAGCTTCTGGCCCTGCACTACCCCCCGCTGTAATTGAGACTAGGGAGGCAATAGTCATGGCTGGGGTTTGACGTAGCTCGATGCAACCTGGATCGTGGACTTTGTCAACTACGAAGGCAACTTCTCCTGGTAGACCCATAAAGTACAGGGTCAGGCCAACCAAAAAGCCCCCAACCGTTGTGGCAATCCACACATAGTTCCAGGAGGGAATTTGGGCGGGAAAGTAGGGCAGTAGAACGTCGGGAAAGGTGTGCCAGACAAAGTGCATGCTTGCTTCTAGCACATAGTAGTAGGCCGTTGCGACAAGTCCCCCAACTGTACCAATCACCGCTGAGCAGAGGATCAAGTGCGGGTAGGTAAGATCACGATTACTCAGGCTAGCGGGTACACTGTCAGGGCTGGTGGTGTCTGTGGTTTGAGCAGGCGACAAAACAAACTCTCCTCGACGTTAACCCCCCACTTAGGGGTGTGAACAAGGTTAACTTAAACTCAAACAATCCCTACTGATGTATTCAACGTAACGATCAGGGCTAGGAGGGGGAGAAACCTACTCTTTTTTTGCTTAAGGTAGGCAGCTTGATAGATTGAATTTGTAGATCTTGTTACAGCCAAGCTATTGACTTAACCTCACTTCCGTAGCTTAGAGAACACTTCCAGGTCAGCCCCTGATTCAATCTAGGTTCTGTACAAATGGTTCTCACCTGGAATTTCCTATGGTCTTTGAGACTGCTCCCTACGAAGCGGCGATCGCACAAAATCTCAAGCAGTTTCTCTTAGTCCTCTCCGTTTCTCTCAGTGTGGCGACGCTGCCACGTATCTTTAGTTGGCTGCGTGCAATTCCCTACACCCTGCTTCTGGTCATTGTCGGTTTAGGTCTGGCCCTGGTGAATGTCCGGTTGGTCAATCTTTCGCCCAGTCTAATCCTGTTGATTTTCTTGCCCCCCATCTTGTTTGAAGCGGCCTGGAATCTCAAGTGGTCAGCTTTGAAGCAAGATCTCATCCCTGTGAGTCTGTTTGCTGTGGGGGGCGTGGTAATTTCGATCGCCGTCACTACCTTGAGCTTGGAGCACCTGGCTGGAATTCCTTTGACCACTGCATTGCTGGTCGGGGCCTGCTTAGCCGCAACCGACTCCGTTTCTGTTATTGGCCTGTTTCGAGAACTCGGAGTGGGCCAGCGCCTCACAAGCTTGATGGAGGGAGAATGCCTCTTCAACGATGGTGCCTCGGTTGTTGCGTTTAGTTTTCTGCTGGGATTGGCCTCAGGCAACCAGGAAGTACAATTTTCAACCATGCTGGCTCACTTTCTGGCAGTCGTCGGGATTGGAATTGGTGTCGGTGGGCTGATTGGATTTAGCATTTCCTACCTGACGCAACGGTTTGATTTACCACTGGTCGAGCAATCTTTGACCCTGGTATCAGCCTATGGCAGCTACTTACTGGTCGAGGAATTAGGGGGGTCTGGGGTGATTGGGGTGGTTACGGCTGGCCTGGTCCTGGGAAATTTTGGCTCCCGCACCAGCATGAACTCGCGTACTCGACTTTCTGTGACTGAGTTCTGGGAATTTTTGGCCTTTTTTATCAACTCAATTGTCTTTCTGCTGATCGGTGACCAAGTTCAGTTTGCCAGACTGACCCAGAACTTAGGCACAACCACCATCACGATTGGGGCAATCATTCTGGCCCGGGCGATCGCCATCTATGGTTTAAGTAGTTTCAGCAATGGGGTTGCCAACTCACAAATTCCCTTTCGCCACCAGATCGTGCTCTGGTGGGGCGGGTTGCGGGGTTCTGTATCGATTGCCCTAGCCTTGAGTATCCCAGCCGCTCTGCCGGGACGGGAGGAAATTATTGCCAATGTGTTTGGAGCGGTTCTCTTTACCCTGCTGGTGCAGGGATTGACTACTAAACCACTACTGGAGAAATTAGGGCTACTCAATCACCAAGCCTTGCACCAGGCGTATCTAGAAGTCATGGCTCGACGGGAAGCCTTGGGACGGGTTTTGCAGCGCTTGAGCAAGGGAGACGGGGCTCTAGACGGAGCACACCGGGATCAAGTAGCCCTGGTAGAGACACAGTTGGACCGCCTCGAGGCCGAAATTGATCAGCTCGAAGATCAACATCCTCAGCTCCAGGATATTTCTGCTCAGCAACTTCAAGCGGAGTTGCTAGCGATTGAATCTGACACTTATGCCGAGCTAATCCGGGCTGGCCGGTTAAGCAATGAGCTCTCACCGCTTCTGCAGGAAGTCTTTCAAGCTGGGGATAAGCCAGTCCCCTAGAGTCGATCCTAAAGGAGGGTCGTCTACCCATTGGGTTGGTCTTCAGTGCTGCTAATAGCCAGGCGTGGAGAGAAAGCTGTTGCTCAGCTCCTAGCTGATTTGCACCAATACTCCAGAGAAATTTTTCCGAGTTCAGGCTTATTCTTGATATTTCTGTAACATAAAGTACATTTTGCTAAGTTTTTTCGTAACATTTGCTACTTTATTGGCCCAGCTTAGATACAATTAAAGTACGCACCCGGCTGATAGAAGGTATCAGGGTTGCACAACTGTAGAGGCCAATTTAAAGAGCTAAGTCGATTGATGAGTACGCAAGAATTTAATTACACAACCACCCCTGGCACAGATCGCTCAGAAAATCTTGGTACGGCAAGGGTACAGCCCCGGAGAGCGCCTCGCCAGCCCCAGATCTTGAGAACAATTCTTTTACTTGTTCTTGGCTCCTTCGCTTTAGGTTCACTGCCGATCGCTTATGCAGCCATCTCAAAACAAGCCCAGAGTCGGCCTGTGCCCCATGAAGCAGCCCTTTGGAGCGTCTTCGGAGAGTAGGAATTTGTTCTAACAAAGTCTGCTTCAAACAGACAGAAGCGGCGAGAAAGCCTCGGAGCTAGTAGGTTGGAGTAGATACTCGGAGTCAGGTTCACCAGCTACAGGTACCAACCAGACTGTGTAAGCTTTTAACTCCGGCTATAGGAAGTTTGTGCAGAGTTCGGGATACGTCATTGCACTGACTTTAGTTTAATCAGCCTAAAGTGCCCCTCAGCCAGAGGGTAAAATACGGTTCCTGAAGCGATTGTCTTGGCGGTAGTGATGGGAAAGTGGGCTTTTCCCGACGCGATCACACTTCAAGCTAATCTTCGCTTTGAACACCTAGAGTCTTTGCATCCCGGCGATGAATTTTAATAAAGAGCTGAGAATGCAGCTGACGAGTTTTTCTCCGTCCGGCTAGTTCAGATTTGAGTATGCCAGTGGCTATAGAGCCTACCTGTAGCGTGAGCCAACGTGAGGCTGTACCAGTCATACTGGTTGGATTAGTGTTCTCCTTCTGATCCGTAGGAACGATCTCGCTCTGGTCCATAGGAGGAAACAGGTAGGGTTCCATCGATCGCCGGTTCCGGGACTGCATCGTGGGAGTGTTCAGGTTCTTTCAGGAAGAACGCATTCAAGAAGGCCACAATCAGACCCACAGTGCCTAGGGTTGCGAAGAAAATCTTGTTCCCGACATCTCCTTCGGGCAGAAGACTATAAATAGTCAGATAGATTACGGCTCCCACCGTGCCGTAGGCTCCGACGTTGCCAGCAATCTGACCCGTGACCCGCTCCTTCACCAGGGGCACAATCGCATAGGTCGCCCCTTCAGCCGCCATCACAGATAGGCCAGTTGCCATCGTGATGAAGATTGCTAAAGGAAGCCACCAGCTACCGCCGATAGTGCTCATGATCAAAAAGCCAATTCCCAGGCCAGCGAGCACGGCGACCAGCGTCCACTTGCGACTGCCGACCATGTCGGAGATCAGGCCACCCCCCGGACGACCGACCAGGTTCATAAAGGCAAAACTGCTGGCAATCCCCCCGGCTAGGGCTGCCGTTAAGCCAAAGGTTCGCTGAAAAAACGTCGGCAGCATCGAGACAACTGCTAGCTCTGCACCAAAACAAACCACATAGGCCAGCTCTAGAACGGCAACCTGGTTAAACCCATAGCGATCGTGAGGCGGGTAGCGCTTTGTACCCTTCATCAACTCATCATTGGCATGCCAACACCCGTAGGCTTGAAAGGCGTACAAGCCGACTAGCAGCAGGCAAATGATCACAAACTCACCTTGATTCAGGAACTTAACATTTAACAAGCGCCAGGCTAGTACCCCTAAGACCCCAACCAAGGGAATGTTCATGATCATTAGCAACCAGAAGTCTTTCTGGGTAGTCACTTCGATGCCGCTGGCACGCTTGGGCTTGTGATAGACCTTGCCAGGGGGCGTATCTTGGACGCTGAAGAAATAAATCACACCATAGATGGCAGAAATAATTCCAGTCAGGGCGATGGCAAAGCGCCAGTTAACCGAACCGGTAGCCAAAAAGGCTAATGCAGCCGCAACAGTAGGTAAGGTAAAGGCTGCCGCCGCGGAGCCAAAGTTACCCCAGCCACCGTAAACTCCTTCGGCCAGGCCAATTTCTCTTTCGCCAAACCACTCTGAAACCATGCGAATGCCAATCACAAACCCGCACCCAACCACGCTCAAGGCCAGACGGCTAATTACTAATTGACCAAAATTTTGGGCCAGGGCAAAGGTAAAGCAGGGAATGGCGGCATAGATCAGGATGGCTGAGTAGGTAATTCGAGGACCCAGCTTGTCTAGTAACATGCCAATGATGATTCGGGCCGGGACCGTAAGCGCTACATTACAAAGAAGGATAGTCCTAACCTGCGCTTCAGTCAGGTTCAAATCTGCCTTCACTGCTGTAGCAAAGGGGGCAAAGTTAAACCAGACCACGAAAGTAATAAAGAAAGCAAGCCAAGAGAGGTGTAGAATGCGGTAGCGACCGCTGAATGACCATATTCCAGCCACGTTAGGTTCTCCTCTAGAAGGGGGTTCTTAGACTGAATCGCAGAGCACTATTTCTGCTCTGAATGGAAGCTTGCTGGACTACTACAGCACTCTAAGCTGGTTGGTAGACCGGGAAGGCTCACGAAGTTAAAAACTTATCGGCAAGGTTCCAAGTTGGAATCAACAGATCTCTTGGGCTGTCACCTGCTGTATGCAAGGATTCTTTCTTAAAAGACAGCGGTACCGTCAAGATAAGCCGACTAGAGGTTTAGGGTCGTATATCTAACTACAAAAAGTTTTAGATTCAACCATCGACTCTCACCGCTACTCCAGGAGGTGCTTAAACTTGGGGACAGGCCAATTGCCTAGAGCTGTGGCTAATCTGACCTTGCTCCCAGGGTTCAAATTAAACTGAGAGTGGAGAGAGGGCTTTCGATTGAGTTGGTTGGTGCAGATAGGCTGAGATCTCTTCTGGGGGGATGGGCACCAGTTGGACTGCACAGGCTTTCAGCTCTGGTTGGAGGGAGTCTGGGCAGTGTTCGGGATGGGTCAAGGCGTTAGCTTCGGCTTGATTGGCCCAGAGGGCTCCCCAGTGAAAAGGGACAAAGACTGTTCCTGGGGCGATCGCCTGAGTAATTGTCACCGGGAAATGCGCTTGGCCCCGGCGCGATCGCACCTCCAACCAACTGTCTTGATCAATCCTCAAGGTTTTGGCATCGCGGGGATGAATTTCCAGAAAAGGTTGGGGATGCATCTTCTGAATTTTTTCGGTCCGACCTGTACGAGTTTGGGTATGCCAGTGGCCGTAGAGTCGGCCTGTCGTCAGGACAAAGGGATACTGGTCATCCGGGGGTTCCGCCAGTCCGCGGGAGTGATAGGCGGCAAACCGAGCCCGTCCGTCGGGGGTGTGAAAGCGCAGGTCTGTGTAGAGTCGAGCGGGTTCCCCTGCCTTCTGGTTAGTGGAATCTGAACAGGGCCACTGGATTGCGCCTTCAGCGTGTAGGCGCGCGTGACTGATACCGCTCTGGTCGCAGGGGCGATCGCGGGTCAGTTGAACGAACTCAGCATAGACTTGTGCTGAACTGGAAAAAGCAAATTGCTCAACAAACCCCAAGCGGCGGCCCACTTCGGCAAAGATGGCCCAATCTTCGCGGGCTTCACCCCGGGGAGACTGGAAGGCCGGGCAGAGGGTGACTCGACGCTCTGAGTTAGTCATGGTGCCGGTTTTCTCGCTCCACTGGGTGGCGGGCAAAAGCACGTGAGCGTAGGCTGCCGTCTCGGTGGGGTAGTAGGCTTCCTGGTAGACCGTAAAGGGCGATCGCCCTAAGGCGGCTTTAGTCCGCTCCAGGTCCGGCATACTCACAATCGGGTTGGTGGCAACAATCCAAAGAAACCCGATTTCCCTGGCTTCCAGCCCTAGAATGATATCCCAGGCAGCTCGACCGGGGTGGGGAGAAATCTGTCCTGGTTCCAGCCCCCAAAACTGCTCTACTTCGGCCCGGTGTTGCGGATCTTTGACGAAACGATAGCCAGGCAGCAGGTGAGAAAGACCACCAACCTCTCGTCCTCCCATGGCGTTGGGCTGGCCCGTCAAGGAAAAAGGACCGGCTCCAGGCTTACCAATCTGACCTGTCATCAGGTGCAGGTTGATCAGCGTTCGGACCTTGGCCGTGCCTTCACTAGACTGGTTCACGCCCATAGACCAGAGAGACAGCACCCGCTTCGCTCTGCGCCAGTACTGGGCAGCCGTCTCTAGATCCTTGACGGCAATGCCACACCGCTGGGCGACGACTTCTGGGGGATAGTGCTGTAGAAGCTCGGCAAGGGCGGGAAAGTTAGCCGTTGACTCATCAATAAATATCGTGTCTAGGTCGCCCCAGCGCAGGAGCAGATGGGCAATCCCGTTGAGCAGGTCAATATCAGTTCCCGGTCGAATGGGTAAATGTAGGTCTGCTGCCTCTGCTGTAGGGGTGCGGCGCGGATCAACCACAATCATTTTGACGTGGGCCTTCTTCTTGTGATGCTTGCGCAGGCGGTTGAAGACAATTGGATGACACTCCGCCGCGTTGGTGCCAATTAAAAAGGCGCAGTCTGTCAGCTCCAGGTCGTCATAGCAGCAGGGTGGGCCATCAGAGCCAAGGCTCTGGACGTAGCCAGAGACGGCAGAAGACATGCAGAGGCGGGAGTTGCTGTCAAAGTTGTTTGTGCCCAGGACTCCTCGGATCAACTTTTGGGCCACGTAGTAGTCTTCAGTAACAGACTGGCCGGAACCGTACATACACAGCGCATCTGGTCCACGGGTGGCGCGAATGGTTTGAATTTCCTCAACCACCCGCCCCAGAGCCTCGTCCCAAGTGACTTGCCGGAAGGGCTGGGCGAGGGAGTCGCGCATCATTGGGTAAAGCAGCCGGTCTTTGTTGATAGACTCAGCGACCGTAGCCCCTTTCACACAGACCTTCCCCTGGCTGGAGGGATGATCGCGATCGCCCTGAACTCTCCAGAGCGGATTGCCCTGGCTATCGCGATTGGTTGTTTTTCCCGCTTGAGCTGGGGATGAGACTTCCAAACCACAGCCAACCCCACAGTAAGGGCAGAGGGTTTTAGTTGTGTCGGCCATTGCTTCTCCTCCGATGCAACGCTAGTACTCCTGAATCCAGGAGCAGGTGATATTTACACCTCTAGGCGGCGTCATCGTGGGCAAAGCGACGAAACAGGAAGTCTAGAGCATAGTTTCGCAGGTGGTAGTACTGAGGATCTTCCATCACACTGGTGCGATCGCGGGGCCGGGGGAAGGGAATATCGAGGATTTCACCGATTTTGGCGGCGGGGCCATTGGTCATCATCACCAGGCGATCGCCTAAGAACAGGGCTTCGTCAATGTCGTGGGTAATCATCAGCACCGTAACCTGACGATCCCGCCAGATTTTCAGCAGTTCCTCTTGTAACTCTTCCTTGGTAATGGCATCTAGGGCTCCAAAGGGCTCATCTAGAACCAATACCTTGGGCCGCAGAGCTAGAGCGCGAGCGATACATACCCGCTGTTTCATGCCACCGGAGAGTTCACCAGGCCTCTTGTCAGCGGCTTCTGATAACCCGACCAGTTCCAGGTTTTCTCGCACAATCTTCACTTTCTCTGATCTTGGCTTGTCGGTGTAGACCGAGTTGACCCCCAGGAAAATATTGTCAAAGGCACTCATCCAAGGCAGGAGGGAATAGTTCTGGAACACGACCATCCGGTCCGGGCCGGGCTGGGTGATCCGCTTGGTCTCTAACCGCACCTCTCCCTGACTGGGCTTGCGAAAACCAGAAACCATATCCAGGAGGGTTGATTTGCCGCAGCCAGAGTGACCAATCAGGCAGATAAACTCACCTTCATGGATGGTAAGGCTAATCCCGTCCAGGACCGTCTGCGACCCGTAAACCTTGGACACATTGTCAATCACCAAGAAGGGATCACGGCTGAGGGATTGGGGTTGTTGGGTGCTGGTGTTGTTAAGGGTTTTCATATAGGTAAAAAGGCTAGGAGAACATAAAGATGACGCTAGACTGCCTCCAGTGCATCAATTAAGACTTCTTCAATCCGGATGTCTCGTTTGATTTTTAAGCTGTTGAGGTAGTGAATCGGATCGTCTGGATCGAAAACCGTACCATCGAAGAAGTGAATCGGACCCCGATCTGGTTCAATGTCAAGCAGGCCCAGCTCTCGGGCTGCTTCACCAAAGACATCGACCCGTCGAACCCGGTCTAGGATTTCAATCCAGTTTTTCGGGAACGGGGTAATCCCCCAGCGGGCCAACTGGGTCATGATCCACAGCCCCTCAACCCGGTAGGGACAATTTGTCTTGTCGACGTAGAACTGGTTGTAGCGCGGCAGCGTTTGCGGTGCTGTCCCAGTGCCGCGAGTGTAGGGGTCAATAAACCCAGGCCGCAGGTACTGGGGTGGAGAACCAACGTAGTGGGGGCGACTCAGCAGTTCCAGAATTTCTTCTCGATTGCGGTAGTCATCGCAGTACTCACAGGCTTCCAGTAGCGCTTTGACCAAAGCAATGTGGGTTTGGGGGTATTTCTCGGCCCAGTCTTCGCGCACCCCTAGAACTTTCTCCAGGTGTCCGGCCCAAATGTCTAAGTCCGTGGCAATCACAAAGCCCAGATTTTCTTGAACCGCGCGTGAGTTCCAGGGTTCGCCGACACAGTAGCCGGAAATGTTGCCAGACTGAAGGTTTGCCACCATCTGCGGCGGTGGAATTACGGTCAAATTGACATCCCGGTCTGGATCGACTCCGCCAGCGGCCAGCCAATAGCGCAGCATCAGGTTGTGCATGGAAGCGGCGTGGACCATCCCCAGGGTGTGAACTTTATCGGGGGTTTGCATCACAACAGCTCTAAAGTCTTGGGGAGTTCGCACTCCTTCGTCGTAAAAATGCTTGGCTAAGGTGATTGCATTGCCGTTGCGGGCCAGAACCAGAGCCGTCACGATCGGTAACGGTGCTTTACCCTCAAAGCCCAAGGTCAGCGCTAGCGGCATCCCGGCAACCATTTGGGCGGCGTCCAGTCGCTGGGTAGCAATCCCCTCCGCAACAGCTTTCCAGCTAGGCTCCCGCGACAGGGTGACTTCCTCCAGCCCATGTTTGGTAAAGAAACCCATCTCCTTGGCGACAACTAGGGGGGCGCAATCCGTGAGGGGAATAAAGCCCAGCTCCAGATTGACCTTCTCTAAGCCATTACGAGCGATCGCCGCTGTTGGCTTGGCTTTGCGTTTCTTGGCTCGCTTCTGCTGGTTGAGAAAGTAGAAAATTTCACTCCGCAGGCCGTAGTAGTTGGGATGGTTTACCACCTTCATGCGATCGCGGGGCCGGGGAATGGTGACCTCGATAATCTGTCCAATGTGAGCCTCTGGCCCGTTCGTCAGCAGCACCACCCGATCTGAGAGGAACAGCGCTTCATCGACATCGTGGGTGACCATGATACAGGTAGCGTGGGTCTCTTCACAGATTTTGATCAACTGCTCTTGCAAACCGCCACGGGTCAGGGCATCCAGCGCTCCAAAGGGTTCGTCCAACAGGAGTAATTTGGGCCGGATTGCCAGGGCGCGGGCGATCGCCACCCGCTGCTTCATCCCGCCGGAAATCTGGCTGGGCCGTTGCTCCGCTGCCTGTCGCAGCCCTACCATATCAATGTGATGCTCTACAATTCCCCGCCGCTCACCCCGAGGCCGGCTGGCCATGACTTCATCCACGGCCAAGGCAATATTCTCCCGCACCGTTAGCCAGGGCAGCAGGGAGTAGTTCTGGAATACCATCATCCGGTCTGGACCCGGCTGTTTTATCTCGCGGCCTTCTAGGAGCACTCCCCCCTGAGTAGGGCGATGCAGCCCCGCTACGATGTTCAGTAAAGTAGATTTGCCGCAGCCAGAATGGCCTACCAGTGAGACAAATTCCCCTTTTTGAATCTTCAACTCAATGTTTCTTAGGGCAACATAGCTACCGCCACTGGGCAGGCGAAAAACTTGGTCAATATGGTCAACTTCAACAAAGGCAGACATAGCATTACTGAGGATAGGAGTACAGAGTTTCAAAGGCTGCTTAGAAGTGGCTACGATTAACTGCAACCGCCTTAGATTCTAGGGGTTCGATCAGCCTTGTTTCTGTTCCTCTGGAACAACCAACTTGGACACGTAGTCCACCAGCCTGTCTAGCAGCAAGCCGATAATTCCGACATAGATGATTGCCAAGATGATCTCGCTAATCCGGGAACTGTTCCAAGCGTCCCAGATGAAGAAGCCAATGCCAACGCCGCCAATCAACATCTCCGCGGCCACAATTGCTAGCCAGGACAGGCCAATGCCAATCTTGAGACCACTAAAAATGTAGGGAACTGCCGCTGGCAGCAGAATCTTGAAGAAATATTTCTGGCGAGACAGCCGTAGCACTTTGGCTACATTATTGTAGTCTTGCGGGATCTGCTGGACGCCTACGGCAGTGTTGATAATGATCGGCCAAACAGCGGTGATGAAGATGACAAAGATGGCCGAAGGGTTTGACTGTTGCAGGGCAGCCAGAGAAAGGGGTAGCCAGGCCAGGGGTGGCACAGTACGGAGAACCTGAAAGATCGGATCTAGGGCCTGGTACATAATCTTCACCGTCCCGATCAAGATGCCAACCGCAATCCCAATCACTGCGGCAAGGGTGTACCCGATCGCCACCCGGCTGAGGCTGGCTAGGATCTGCCAGAACAATCCCTTATCGGTACCGCCGTTGTCAAAGAAAGGATCAATAATCAGCTCCCAGGTTTCACTCAGAGTTTGGATCGGTCCTGGTAGGGTTGCATCAGGACTTGAGCACAGCAACTGCCATACAACTAGAAAAATTGCGAGGGCGATCGCTGGAGGAACCAGCTTTTGGGATTGCTTACCTATTCCCGACAGGATGCCAGAGCGACGAGAAGCAGCACGGCGCTTAGAACCCTGGTCCAGTTCTGCAGTCATCTTTAGGATCTCCTCATAGTAGCTAAGTTGGCTGAAGTTACAGGACGTCGGATTTGGCTTGAAATCTCAAAAGCATGCATTAGAGTTAAACTTTTTTAATCTGGAGACTCTTTAAGTAAGCTTCTGGATTTTCTGGATCAAACTTGACGCCATCAAAGAAGGTTTCAACACCACGGGAAGTACTTGCAGGAATGGCTGCCTCTTGACCAATGGCCTTTGCTGCCTCCTTCCAGAGATCTTCGCGGTTGACAGCATCCACGGCTTTCTTACTGTCAAAATCAGCCGGAAGATAACCCCAGCGCCTGTTTGCTGTCAGGAACCAGAGGTCATGACTCTTGTAGGGGTAAGAGGCATTGTCAGCCCAAAACTTCATCACATGCGGACTGCTCTCAACTACACGACCGTCTCCGAAGTCGTACTTGCCTTTAGCCCGGTCCTCAACATCTTCTGGTTTCGTCTTAATCCACTGCCGCCCAGAGACAATTTTGGCCATCTCCTCTTTATTTGTCCCCTCTTCACACCACATCTGGGCTTCCTGTACCGCCATCAATAGGGCCTTTGTCGCCTTGGGATTCTTGTCCACCCAGTCTGCCCGCATCGTAAAGGCTTTCTCTGGATGATCTTTCCAGATTTCCCCTGTAGTTAGCGCCGAGTAGCCCAGTTTTTGATTAATGAGTTGGGCACCCCATGGCTCACCGACACAGAACGCTTCCATGTTGCCCACTTTCATATTGGCCACCATCTGCGGCGGTGGCACAACCAGCAGTGAAGCTTCGTTGTCTGGGTCAATACCACCAGCAGCTAACCAGTAACGCATCCACAGGTCATGGGTGCCGCCTGGAAACGTTACGGCACACTTAAAAACCTTATTGTCTGCTTTCGCTTCCGCAACCTTCTGCTTTAAGGGAGCACTGTCAAGGCGGACATCTATATCCCGATACTTATTGGCAACGGAAATGGCCTGACCATTCAGATTTAACCGAGCTAGGACATACATGGGGGTCTTTCTATTACCCGAAGTTATGGTCCCCTCAGAAATTAAGTAGGCCATAGGGGTGAGAATATGAGCCCCATCGACCCCACCGCCCCCAGAGCCTAGCTCAATGTTGTCACGGGTGGTTGCCCAGGAGGACTGCTTGACCACCTCTACATCCGGCATCCCGTATTTTTCGAAGAAGCCTTTTTCCTTAGCAATCACCAGCGGTGCACAGTCAGTCAGAGCAATAAATCCTAGCTTGGCAGTAGTTACTTCTGGGGTATCAGCAGTACCAGAGCTGACTGGACTTGCCCCAGGGCTTGAAGCTGTTGTACTCGTATCAGAACCTGAGGTACAACCATGAACAAGCAGGGTGCCGGCTGTGGCTGCACCGGCTGTAAGCATGAATTGTCGCCTCGAAAATTTCGACATCCTTTACCAACTCCCTTTTTTTCTAGCTAGATAGTGTTTCTCTCTAAATCAGTTACTCAGGCGATGTTCTAGATCAAGTTCAATGCCTTATTGGTATTCCTACTGACTTAAGCGGAGGTTGCTGCCTCCCTTGGTCTGGCACCAAAATGCTCAATCAGGAGATCTCGCAGGACCTGTTTCAGTTCATCGCAGGGCACCTTTTTCATAATTTCTGCGCCGAAACGAGCGTCCTTGCCCACTTTGCCGCCCAGCCAAATGTCCGCCGCTTCAACGGTTCGACCATCTTTGCGGGCCTTGGTGCCAATCAAGCCAATGTCTGCAACCTGCGGCTGGCCACAGGAGTTTGGGCAACCTGTCCAGTGAATCCGTACAGGTTGGGGTTGAATCAGCTCTTCCTTCAGTTCTTGGATTAAAGCGTGGGCTCGATTTTTAGTTTCGATAATTGCAAAGCCGCAGAACTGGCTCCCTGTACAGGAAACTAGGCCCCGGTTCAAATTATCTGGATGGGGAGAAAAGCGCTGGAGTAGCGGTTCCTTCAGCAATGGTTCCAGACGTGAGTCCGGGACGTTGGGAATAATCAAGTTTTGCTCAAGGGTAAAGCGGATTTCGCCACTGCCGTAAACCTCAGCAATGCGAGCTAGGTCAAACATGTCCTGGGCAATCATGCGACCAACGGGGACATGGAGGCCGACGTAGTTCAAACCGACTTGTTTCTGAGCATGGACACCAATGTAGTCGCGTTTCTCCCACAGAACTTCATCTTTCTCAGCCGCGGTCTGCAAGGAATAACCCAGTTTTTTTTCAACTTCTGCCCGAAACTTTTCTATCCCCCAGTCTTCAATCAGGTGCATCATCCGGCACTTTTGTCGCTTTTCCCGGGAACCATGGTTGCTGTAGACGACGATAACCGCCTCAGTCAGGGCAATAACGTCACGGGGATCAACCCAAGCATTGAGAGGAATTGCAGAGATATAGCTGTTGGGAGCAAAGTAGCCGCCGACAATCACGTTAAATCCTAGCCTGTCACTTTTGTAGGCGGGGACAAAGGCAAGATCATTAATTTCGGCATGAACCCCGTTGTCACGCCCGCCTGCGACGGCAAGGTTAAATTTTCGGGGCATACTGGAAAACGCAGGATTTCCCTCACCATTGTTGGTGATCATGTCCTGAAGCTTGCGGACAATGCCGCGCGTATCAATTAGTTCGTCGGCATCTAGACCGGCTACGGGTGAGCCGGTAATGTTGCGAACGTTATCCATCCCCGACTGAACGCAAGTCATACCCCCTTGATCCAGACGGGTGATGATGTCGGAAATGTCCTCAATCCGGATCTGCCTCAGTTGAATGTTTTGCCGGGTTGTAATGTCAGAATTGCCCTCATCGCCGTAGCGTTGGACAATTTCGGCTAGTACCCGCATTTGACCACTGGTCAAAATGCCACTAGGCGTTCGCATCCGCATCATAAACCTGCCGGGAGTGGCAGTGCGGTAGAAAAAACCTAACCACTTGAGCCCGTGATAGAGATCAAACTCGTTTGTCTTCTCCAGGACTTCCCAACCAATCTGAGCAAAGTGATCAAGCTCTTGCTTAAGCAGTAATGGATGTTTTTTAGCTTTAGCTTGTTCAACCTTACTGAGTTTTTCTTTTGTCGGTGCTTGTGTCATGAATCTAATTTGGTTGGACGTTATCTAAAATTTTGGTTCAGGTCGCTACATGATTGGGGCAAAACTTAGGTCATTTTTGCTTAAATTACCTGGCTTGTTAGATCAAGTTAGTAAGGCTTGTTACAAAGTTTTCTACCTTTAAACCTGCCGTTGCAGGACTAGCTGGCTGAACTATCTTTGCAATTTGCAGTAGTCAACGTTAGCCCCAAGGTTACGTAAATTGAGCCACTAATTTTGTATATTCGGTTACCTCTTGTTGTTAACTATGAATTTATTGCATCACTTAGATGCTGTTTTCCCATAGGTCAGGAAGCTATTGGTTGAAATTAACCAAAATTTCAACGGCCTTAGATCTATGCAGATCTATTTAGATCTACAGGGCTACATCGATATTGTGATTAGGGTTGGATATACTGCAAATGCTGAAGCAGATTGTGAATAAAGCTAAGCACCCGTGAAACCAGACCTGTCAACCTTTTTAAAGCAGGCTCAGATTGCTGTAGAGCAAAAAAATTGGTCATCCCTCACCCAATGCTTGCAGCAGTTGGTAGGGAGTGATCGCGCGGAGGTACTTCAAGCGTCGAGTCGGCAGGATGATCCTGATTTTGCCCAAGTTCTAGGTTTGGCTTTAGCTGGATTAGCAGCGACAGATTTTCAGGAGCGATGGAGACTTGCGAAGCTAATTCCCCAGCTAGGTAAGGCAGCAACGAGTCAGGTTCAATCTCAGGGGGTAGCCTCGCTGATCGCGATTCTGCAAGATGACACGGCAGATCTAGAATTGCGCTGGTTTGTGGCCCGAATTCTGGGAGAGTTTGACCAGCCTGAGGTGGTCAGCGCCCTGGTCGAGTTGCTGCAAACCTCTGAGGATGAAGACTTAACCGCCGTGGCCGCAGAAGTTTTAGCAAAGCTGGGACCCTCGGCGGTCAGCGTCCTGACTGACTTACTCGCAGAGGAGCGCACCCGGCTCTTGGCTGTGCGATCGCTGTCCCAGATCCGCAGCGTCAGCACAATTGCCCCGCTGCTTACCGTCGTCCACGACCCCCAAGCTGCTGTGCGAGCAACGGCGATCGAAGCGGTAGGGAGCTTTCATCATCCCCAAGTGATAACCGTTCTGATTGAGGCCCTGGCTGATCGGGCAGCACCAGTCCGGCGTGCCGCCGTGTTCAGCTTGAGCTTCCGCCCTGACTTGTTGAAGCAATGGGATTTGGTCACGCTGATTCAGCCGCTGTTAGCAGATCTCAACTTAGACATTTGCCAACAGGCTGCGATCGCCCTGGGACGACTGGGAACTGAAGCGGCTGCGGCAGCATTGTTTCACGCTCTGCAATCTCCCCTTACCCCGGTTCCTGTACAGATTACGATCCTGCGAGCCTTGAGCCGGATTGAAACTTCCCAGAGTTTGGCTTACCTGCGACAGGCCCTGGGGTTTGAATCTACTCCAGTCGTGCAAGAAACAGTCACGGTTCTGGGACGTTTAGAGCAGCCGCAGCTCAGGTCGCAAGTGGCTCAAACCCTGATTGACCTGGTGGGCTCAGAGCGCCCAGCCCTTCAAGATCCCATGGTTAAACAGAGCATTGCCTTGAGCCTGGGTCAACTGGAGGAAATTAGCGCCATGGAGGCCTTGATTGAACTGCTGGCAGACGCAGATGCCGGGGTGAGACTGCACGCGATCGCAGCCCTGAAAAAGCTAGCGCCTGATGCGGCTTACTGCCGACTCAAGCATCTGGAGAAAGACCAGAGCCTGGCATCTGAGTTACAGCATGGGGTTGCAATTGCTTTACAGGAGTGGTGAGGGCAGTTCCTAGCGACACTGAATCCAGTTTTGATCAAGCAGGTTATTTACCATTCAAACGGATTAACTTCAGCCTGCCTTTGTGGCACTGAGAAACTCATCTACAGGTAACGTATTCAGGGTATTCTTAGGTTCCAGCCAGCCTTTGCGAGCAATGGGTAAAGTCAGCGTAGTACACGTTAAACCTGAAGTCGAGTGGGCATCTGGGTTGACGGCAATTTTTAGCCCTAAACCCGTGGCTTGGCGAATCTCGCGCCAGTCAACGTCCAGGCGATAAGGGCTGGCATTGAACTCCAGCGCCACATTGTGGGCAGCGGCAGCGGCCATCACAGCCGCGTGATCAAACTGCGAAGACTCTCGTCCCAGTAAAATCCGCCCAGTCCAGTGACCTAGCATCGTCACACAGGGATGGGAGACTGCTTTAATCAGGCGAGCTGTCATAGCTTCAGGTGGCATTTTAAGCTGGCTGTGGACCGAAGCCACCACAAAGTCAAAGGACTGCAAGATCCTGGGATCTTCAGCGTCGTAGTCCAAGCTACCATCGGCTAAGATATCTGCTTCGATGCCTTTAAGAATCTGAATTTGACCCGAATAGGCTTGATTCAAGCGTTCAATTTCCCGGTGCTGGCGACGAATGTCCTCTGGCTTCAGACCCCCAGCGTAGTAGGCTGCCTGGGAGTGATCCGAAACACCCAGGTATTCATAGCCTTGGGCCAGGGCCGCTTGCACCATCTCTTCCAGGGTATTTGCCCCATCACTGTAGGTAGTGTGCAGGTGCATTACACCTCTCAAATCTGCCTGCTGAACCAGTGCTGACAGTTTACCTGCTTGAGCCGCCTTGATCTCTCCCGTGCCCTCCCGGAGTTCCGGTGGAATCCAGGGTAGTCCTAAGGCTCTGTAGATCTGGCTTTCTTGCCAATCAGAAGTTGCCCCAGCCAAAGTCGCTAGGCCCAACTGCTGAAGATGTTCGGCTGAGCCAGTGGTTTTGAGTAGGGTCCAACCAAAGGTCTCAGCCGTGGCTGGGTAGCAGGTAATCGGAACGCCTGCAAACTGACAAGTCAGCGCTTGCGCTCTCGCAGTATTCAGGACCTGCCCCTCTGGAATCACAGGCTGGCCGCTCAAGTCGCTTAACCAGGCGGTGATCGCCTCGCTCGGAGCTTCAACCACAAACTCTAGTTTCTCCAGCACCTCCCAGCAGCGCCGCAGTTTTCCGGTCGGACAAGCCTGGGTAATTGCGCCTGTGCCGGCAGCGTCGGAAAGCAATTGTGTGGCGATCGCGGCGGCATCTCCGTAGCGAATCAGGCGACGGTAGCGCTTCATCCGCTCTAACTCTTGCAAGATCTTGGCCTGCTTCTTAGCTCCAAACCCCGGCAACTCGACCAAGCGATTTTCCTGACAGGCGTACTCTAACTGTCCCAGGGTGCTCAGGCCCAGATCGGTATAAATCTTCCGGGCTGACTTCGGTCCCAAGCCAGGAACCGCCAGGATCTCCAGCAATCCCTCTACTGGTAGTTCTGCCCGGAGTTGCTCCCAGACTGGACTGGTGCCTGTCTCGGCGATCGCGGTGATTTCTGCGGCTAAGCCTTTGCCAATCCCTTGAACAGAGGTTAAGCTGCCCGATGCAATTAGATCCTCTAGATCAGCAATCTGTTTCAGGTTCTGGGCTGCTTTGTTGTAGGCACTGATCCGAAACGGGTTGGCGTCTTGAAACTCCAACAGCTTGGCAATCTGGTATAAGCGTTGCAGCAGTACAAAAGTATCCATGCCTTCCTTGTCGGGATCTGACCTGCTAGACAGCGTTACGGGTGAATCTGGCTCAAAATTGCCTGTAGGCGATCGCAGTCTTCTTTCAGAATCAGAAGTAGACTAAGGGAGTTTGGGGTGACGGTTTTGAGCTGTAAACTTCGGTAAAGGAAACGCATAATTCAGGCCAGTGTGGAACTATTTCTTGCCTTTTTTTCGGCCCTTACTCGCATCCATCACTTCTAACTCTGACAGGCGAAAACTCACCAGCTTTTCCCAGTTGCCGCCACTAAAAATTACTGCCGCATGCCCATCACTTACCCGCTGGACCTGGCCTTCAAAACCGTAATAGATATCGCCTGAGTTTTTAATCCGTACGGCTGAACCGGGAAAAATCATCGCGTCTGCCATCATCTTTAAACCACTTGAATTACGTTACTACAGCGCTTAGGAAAAGTAGGTGCCATACCTAAAGCCTACAGCAGTTCTTTCGTTCTTGAGCTAGGGAGTGTTTTAAAACTACAACCACAACAAGATAGAGGCTAGAGTCAGCATAGCAAGGTAGTTTTCAGCCTTCTTTTCATAGCGAGTTGCGATGCGACGAAACTGCTTGAGCCGATTGAAACAACGCTCAACCTGAT
>JBGTDT010000006.1:0-36330 GCA_041748155.1 Thermosynechococcaceae cyanobacterium
CGTAGCACCGTAGCACCATAAACGGTAAATGTTCGGTTAATGAAAATTGGAACAAAAGTAATTCGTGCAGGTCTTGCTCCAACCGTTCAAGGCGAACCCTTGTTAGCAGGAGTTACCTTTGCGGGAACTTCTCACGCTTCCGGCGACACATCTGACAGTCCTTATACTTACGGGCGTTATCACAATCCGACTCGGACTCAATTTGAACGTGCGCTGAGTGAGTTGGAAGGCGGTGTTGCCGTATCATTCGCTTTGGGTATGGCGGCGGAGGCGGCAGTCTTCGGCACGACGTTAGGAGCTGGAGATTTGCTGGTGATGCCCTCTAATTGTTATTGGGTTGCTTCGTCTAACCTAAAGACGAAGCTACAAGCCGAAGCCAAAACAAGTGTCGCCATCGAACGGCGCGCGACGGCTTCACTTGCCGAGCGCGAGCTGTTCTTCAGGTCGCCGCCGCGCTTGCGTGGTTCCGGCGCAGGTTGAACGGCGGGAGTTGCGTGGCTACGATGAAAGAGCAACCCAACAAGTCGATGCAGCGGACGGCGACTAGCCAGCTTGTCATCGCGAGGCTTGCGTGCTGCGGCGGTTCGTGCGCCGCCGCTGATCTCCAGCGTTGTGCAGCTCAGTGCTTTTTGTAGGCATTACACTTCAGTTGTTGGTGAGATGCGATCGTATGCACCAGCAGCAACCAGACATGCTCAGCCAGCTACTCATCAGTGCTGCGGGCAGTTTCTTGGGAGGCGGTGCGGCAAATGTTGGTAGGGGCAGTAGCAGTAATATGTTGAACAGCCCGGTGGCAAAGGCAGCGATGGCAGGGATTGCGGCGATGGCGGTCAAGAAAATGATGGAGCGACGCTAAGCTTAGCCCAATCGCTGCTCGGGGACACGCTCTCGCAGGGCTGGTATACTGACCAATCCTGCTAACAAGGCCCCGATACTGTCCATGACCAGGTCCATAATGGTGTCATCTAGATCATTGATCACCCGGATCAACCACTCAAAGATCTCCCAAAGTGCCCCAATCGCAATCCCAAAGCTGGCGATCGCTAGGACAAACAAAATCCGGTGCTGGCGAAAACTGGTCAGCAGCGAGTTATAGGCCAGAAACCCCAGCGCCAGGGTGATTGAGAAAGTTGTAAAGCCGTGGGCAATCTCGTCGTAGGGACCAGGGGCATAAAATAGTTTCCAGACCCAACCACCTGCATTCAGGAGGGCTGCTACCACAAATAGCAGGTCAAATAGGGTAGGGAGTAACTTGTCCAAAGCGACAAAAGCAAACGAGGCAGCTAGAAAACCTGCCAGAGTGAGGGTTCCTTGCAGGTTACCCTGAGCTATTTCGACTACTACGGCGATCGCCAGAAAGAACTGCCCCACCCAGGCTGCAATCCGGTAACCCCGCCAGTTAGTGCTTACCACAGATTTGTCTTTGTAGGCTAACTAGTTAAGAATACCCCTTCGATGTCACTAAACACTAAGCCGAGGAGAAGCCCTACATCCGGTCGAGAATTTGAATCCCTAAGAGAGATAAGCCAAGCTCTAGCGTCCGGGCAGTTATATCACACAGAGACAGGCGAGAAGTTTGTAGAGGCTCTGCTGCTGCAAGTACAGGGCAACGGTCATAAAACTGGTTGAACTTCTGGCTCAGTTCAAATAGGTACTGGCAGAGACGATTGGGGAGCAAATCTAGGGCGACTTGATCGAGTACTTCACTTAATTGGAGCAGGTGTTTTGCCAGAACCAGTTCAGTCTCTTCCTCCAAGATCAGTTTAGGGTTGCCTGCCTGCTCAAAATCAAGGGGCCGCTTGGGGGTCATTTTACGGCTAATCCCCTGAACCCGCACGTAGGCATAGATCATGTAAGGGGCTGTGTTGCCTTGCAGGGCCAGCATTTTGTCGTAGCTAAAGACGTAGTTGCTGGTCCGGTTTTGACTCAGATCAGCGTACTTAACTGCGCCAATGCCGACCACTTCAGCCACATGGTCAATAAATTCTGGCGTTTCTTCGCGGCCCTCTGCTTGCAAGCGGGTTTTTAGGTCTGCCCGTGCCCGTGCGATCGCCTCGTCTAACAATTCTTGTAATCGGATAGCGTCTCCAGAGCGGGTTTTGAGCTTCCTGCCTCCCTCCCCCAAAACCAGACCAAAGGGGGCATGGACAAACTCATGCTCAGCGGTGATCCAACCTGCCCGTCGCCCCACCTGGAAGATTTGGGCAAAGTGATTTGTTTGCTCTGCTCCAACCGGATAAATAATCCGTTGCGCTTTATCCACCTGAACCCGGTAGCGAATTGCAGCCAAATCCGTAGCAGCGTAGTTGTAGCCACCGTCTGACTTCTGCACAATCAGCGGCAGGGGCTTACCTTCCTTGTTGGTGAAGCCGTCTAGAAAGACGCATTTTGCCCCTTCATTCTCGACCAACAACCCTAGGGTGTCTAACTCCTGCACAATCTCAGGTAGGAGTGCGTTGTAGAAAGACTCCCCTCGCTCGCTAAAGGGGGCAATTCCCAGCAGGTCATAAATGACTTGATAGGAGCGGCTAGAGAGAACACAGACGATCTTCCAGGCAACCAGGGTTTCTTCTTCTCCCGCCTGTAACTTTACGACTGCTAGCCGGGCCGCTTCTCTAAAATTTTCGTCCTGATCAAACCGGTGTTTAGCCTGACGGTAAAACGAGGATAAGTCTCCTAAGTCCAAGTCGCTAGTCGTCAGCGCTTCCGGATATGCCTCTCGCAAGTAGGCGATCAGCATGCCGAAAGGCGTTCCCCAATCTCCAACGTGGCTGATCCGCAGGACCTCATGACCGAGAAATTCTAAAATTCGCGACAGACAATCTCCAATTACTGCCGGACGCAAGTGCCCTACATGCATTTCTTTAGCAATGTTGGGGCTGGGGTAATCCACAATCACGCGCTGCGAATTCTCTAGCTTTGCCACACCCAAGCGAGGATCGGCCTGAATCGTCTCAAGTTGCTGTTCTAGATAGGACGGCTTTAGGGTCAGGTTGATAAATCCTGGACCTGCTACAACTGGAGGCTGGCAGAAGTCGGCAACAGAGAGATGGGCGACCAGTTGTGTGGCGATCGCTCGCGGCGTTTGCCCTAACTGTTTTGCCAAAGCCAGAGCAATGTTGGATTGATAATCCCCAAACTTAGGGTTACTCGCAGGCACTAGGGTCGGATCTATCCCGGCCAGAGCAGGACCAAACGCGGCAACCAGCGCTTGATTAAATTCAAGTTTGAGTTGCTCAAGCGTGGCATTCATACTTCTAGGGCTGGGATGGGAAATTAGACGCTTGGCAGCGATTGAATTACGAGGGTCTAGCTACTCTCCAGACTTAGCCAGTAGGGGGTGTAGCAGTAGCTGAAGCTAGAGTGCAAAGGTTAATTGAGCTGCTAGCTCTTTTTCTTTGGCAGGCGGCTATTTTTGGGGGAGCGCTTGTCTTGCTCCCGCCGACGGCGATCGCGCCAATCGGCAACAGTTAGATAGCCAATTCCTCCGGTCACTGCAATCAGGAGACCAAAGGCAGCAAGGACAAGAGTATTGAGCAGCAAAATCTCAGCAGTCATTCCTGGTATCGGGGTGAGAGGTTATTTACATGCCATGACGGCCCCAAACCACCATTGCGATCGAGAAGGTAAAGACCGTTAATAGGGAAACCCAACCCAGCGTCAATATATCCATAGCAGCTTTTGTAAAAAAGTAATCTGGAGTGACTTCAACCTTTATTTTAGTTCAAAGCTGTAGCCTCCAGAGATGTTTAGGAGCATAGGACGTGTAGACGCTCCCTTACTTTTTCATCACTCCTGTACTTGGCCTGAGGATGTTTCAGCATTGCTTTGATTTCTTCAGTTTGCTAAATGCTGCTCCACAGCGAGAACCAAGCTGTTAGTCCAGTGGTGGGCTAGCTCTGAAGTGCAGGCTTCTACCATGACCCGGATTACAGGTTCAGTGCCAGAGGCGCGAACAAGCACCCGGCCCTGGTTGCCCATAGCAGCAGTAGCCTGGGCGATCGCGCTTGAGAGCGGATCACAGTCTTGCCAGTTCACGCGGCGATCGCAGTCCTCCACGCGGACGTTTCGCAGCAACTGCGGGTAGGTCTGAAAGCTCTGATCGACCAGTTCAGCCAAGCTTGACCCGGAGCGGCGGACCAGAGCAGTTAGATGTAATGCTGTGAGCAGACCGTCCCCACTCACCCCATAGTGCCGACAGAGAATATGACCTGACTGCTCCCCGCCCAACATCACCCCACGCTGCTGCATTTCTGCCTGAACATGCTGATCACCCACAGCCGTGCGAACTAGCTTACCCCCTTGTTTCTGCCAAGCGCGCTCAAACCCCAGGTTCGCCATTACGGTTGAGACAATCGTGTTTTCGGGCAACTGCTGGGCCTGGTGCAGGGTTTGACCCCAGAGATAGAGGATGTAGTCGCCATCAATGATGCGGCCTTGGGCATCTACAGCCAGGACCCGGTCGGCATCGCCATCAAAGGCAAAGCCAAGATCAGCCCTGTGTAGTTGAACAGCCGCTTGTAGCGGTCCTAGATGAGTAGAGCCACAATTAACATTGATGCGATCCCCATCCGGGCGATCGTGCAGGCAGATAACCTCTATCCCCAGGTGACGAAACACCTCTGGCGCTGAGTAGACAGCGGCACCCCAAGCTAGATCCAGAACAATTCGCATCCCCTGGAGATTTTCAGGTAGCAGCGGTTCCTCCAAAGAGGTTGTGTAGTGTTGGACTAACTCAGGCCGATAGTAGTGGCGCCCCCAGGCTGGACTCAGTTGCCAGGGATTACCATAAGCCCGACACTGCTGGAGCTGGACTTCGATCTGCTGCTGAAGCTCAAGCGATAGTTTTGTGCCGTTGGCACTGAAAAATTTAATCCCATTGTCCTCTGGCGGATTATGACTGGCTGAAATCATTACCCCCCCAAGCGTCTGCATCGTGCTTGTCAGGTAAGCAACGCCAGGAGTAGGGCATAAACCCAGATGCCAGACCTCTACACCAGCAGCGGTCAAACCGGCGGCAAGGGATATTGCCAGCATGTCACTGGAGTTGCGGGAATCTTGCCCCAGCACAATCGGTCTGCTGGTTCCTGCTTGGGCCAGCAGGACTTGACCAGCACAGAAGCCAACCTGTAATGCTAGCGTTGGGTTTAATAGGTGTCCGGCCCGCCCCCGAATGCCATCTGTGCCAAACAGTGATCCTGTATTTCCGGAAGAAACAGAGCCTTGTTGTACCGCCTGCTGAGCTGGACGGGCAGGGTTTAAACTAAGACCTCTAGGAGAGGTAACCATAACTTGAGATACTCCGCACACTACACACTTATCGAGGAGAATAGCATTTTCTTAGACCTGCTTCTGCTAAGTTCGGAGAGCTGAGCTGGCAAGCTCGATAAATTCTACGATTCAGTCACAAAAGTAGAATTTTTTAGCGGTTTGTCACAGATTTCAATCAGACCTTGCTGCTGTCTCTATCGCGTTTGCTATGGCTTTGATGCAATCTTCGTCCACCTATCGTCCCAGCAGTTCACGAACTGTAGGTGTAGGCTTGCGAGCTTTTGTTTTGATGGGGCTGGTGAGCTTGCTGCTTGTCGGTGCTGTGGGCAGTCGTCTGGCTTACCTGCAACTCGTCGAGGGCGATCGCAATCGTCAACTGGCTGAGAACAACCGGATTCGTTTGATTCCTAAACAACCAGAGCGCGGTAGAATTTTAGACCGCAAAGGCAGAGTGTTAGCCAACAGCCAGTTTTCCTACTCAGTTTTTCTTTGGCCGATCGCAAATACAAGAGCAGAATGGCCGAAAACTTTGACACTTTTGGCTAAAATCCTCAAGGTTCCAGAATCAGAGATTCAACAGAAACTGGAACAGGCCGGGTACAACTCCCCTTCGTTAATTCGAATTGCCCGCAGTATCACCCCAGCCCAAGTGATTGCCCTGGCTGAATACAGTAGTGAACTGGTCGGGGTTGAGGTAGACCGGGAAGCCCTCCGCAATTATCCCCACGGCGAACAGGCCGCTCACGTCCTGGGGTACATCGGCGAGATGAGCGAAGCAGAGTTGAAGGAGAAAGCTGCTGAGGGCTACCGCCTAGGAGATGTAATCGGGCAGGTGGGAATTGAAGCCGCCTACGAAAAACAGCTCCGCGGCACCTGGGGCGGTCAGCAAGTGGAAGTGGACGGCTCAGGTCGCGTCTTGCGGGTACTTGGTGAAAAGCCCTCGCAACCCGGAAACGATGTCCAAACGACGCTGGATCTAGAGGTTCAGAAAGCAGCGGAGGCCGCACTGGGTAATCGCCAAGGGGCGATCGTTGCCTTAGATCCCCGAAATGGCAGCGTTTTAGCGATGGTCAGTCGCCCAGCTTTTAACCCTAACTGGTTTGCCAAAGGGATTAAAACTGCTCAGTGGCAGGAGCTACAACAGCGGAAGTTTCCCTTTGTTAATCGGGCTATGCGGGGCTTTCCCCCAGCAAGTACCTTCAAGATTGTCACAACCACCGCTGCCCTGGAGTCGGGCAAACTTTCACCCAACACAGTGCTCCAGACTTACCCGGCAATTTATGCCGGGGGATTTACCTTTGCTGACTGGAACCATGCTGGGTTTGGCCCTTTGGACTTTCCCGGTGGCTTGAAGTGGAGTAGCGATACGTTCTTCTACCAGGTTGGGATGCGGACAGGTGAAAAGCCAATCATTGACTGGTCCAGGCGTTATGGCTTTGGCAGAAAAACCGGGATCGAGATTCCTGGGGAAGCAAAGGGTTTAGTCCCTGATGAAGCTTGGAAGCAAAAGGTTTTGAAGGACAAGTGGTATATCGGCGACACAATTATTATCTCCATTGGTCAGGGTGCACTTCAAGTCAGCCCACTCCAAGCAGCCGTGATGTTTTCCGTTCCGGCAAGTGGGGGTTATAGGGTGAAACCCCACCTTTTAAAGGACGACACACCCCAGAAATGGCGTGAGTCCTTAAATCTCAAACCATCAACCCTGAAAGTGCTGCAAACAGGACTACGGCAAGTCGTGGATGGCGGGACTGGACAGGCCGTTAACTCTCCCAACCTTCCCCCTGTCGCCGGGAAAACGGGTACGGCTGAAGATCCACCCCGTGAGTCTCATACCTGGTTTGGTAGTTTTGCCCCGTTTAAGGAGCCTGAGATTGTCGTAGTGGCCTTTGCCGAAAACAGCGGCGGTGGTGGCGGTAAAATCTGCGCTCCGATGGTCCGCCAGGTCTTAGAAGCTTACTTTAAGCCCAAAAAACCACCTGGGCCGCTTGCTCCTAAACTTTAGCTAGGGGTCAAAGTGAAGGTATTACCAGTGAGTGAATCGCCCAGTACTTTGCTCCGTGTGAGTTGCTTCAAGTAAGAGGTGATTCTGCTAAGCAGATGCGGCGCGATCGCCCGTATCGATCAAATATTTTTCGCTATGCAAGCTAGGCTAAATTGAAGTCCTGAGGCAACGGGGGCATAGCAGTATGGTTAATCCACTACCCGTCTTACATACCATTCTGACCGATACCTGGGTGGAAGCACCCTGGGAGGATTTTTTAACGTTTGCCGACGATCCGACCTTAGCGAGTGGCAGATTCTACTACGACCAGAGCTGCATGAGGATTGAAATGTCTCCACTCGGTTCCGCGCCCGGTCAGGATAATTCCATTATCTCAACGGTTATTGTCTTGTATGCAGCGGTAAAAAAGATCCCGATTAAGGAGCTAACGAATACAAGTTTTCGGAAGGCAGGAACTCGTGAAGCACAGCCTGATATCGCTTTCTACGTTGGTAAAGACCTAAGGTTCCCCCCGCGCAATAACACGCCAGTTAACCTGAACGAACTAGATCCGCCAACGCTGGTTGTCGAAATTGCTGCCACATCCCTGGAAGATGATACGGATCGTAAACAAAAGCTTTATCAGCGCTTAGGCGTCCAAGAATATTGGGTGGTTGACGTAAACGCAGCTAAGGTGATTGCTTCTGCTTTGTCTTCGACAGAAAATATCTCCATCCGTGCATCTCAAGTCTTACCAGAGCTGAAAATTGCGCTCGTAGAAGCAGCTCTCAAACGTTCTCAAACTGAAGATGATGGGGCTATCAGCCGTTGGTTACTGGCGACATTTGGTCAGTAACGACTCGGCACAAGCTGATTCCTCTCATTCACTGAACCGCTTCGATAGAGAGGAGTGACCGAGATTAAACCATGGTTCATTTTTCGATCAACTGCACTTTAGGATAAGCTCACAGCACCCAAGTAAAACCTACTCATCGACTATGCACGAGATCGAGATCATCCTTGGACTACTCTTAGTTGTGGCTGCCCTGGCAGTCGTTGCTGAGAAGCTGAAAGTCCCCTACCCGATTCTGTTGGTTCTGGGGGGGCTTGTCCTTGGCTTTATCCCTGGCCTGCCTGAGGTTGAACTTGACCCTGAGCTTGTCTTTTTGCTCTTCTTGCCGCCGCTCCTCACTTCAGCGGCGTGGTATACCTCTTGGCGTGACTTCCGCTTCAATCTCAGGCCCATCTTACTGCTGGCAGTTGGGCTGGTGCTGGTTACTACGTCTGCTGTTGCTGTAGTGGCACACGCGGCGATCGCTGGACTTGCTTGGTCTACAGCCTTTGTGCTCGGAGCAATTGTTTCACCGCCTGATGCGGTGGCTGCCACTGCGATCACCAAGCGACTGAATGTTCCCCGCCGGGTAGTAACTGTTCTAGAAGGCGAGAGTCTAATTAATGATGCTACGGGTTTGGTCGCCTACCGCTTTGCTGTCGCTGCCGTCGTCACCGGCGTGTTCTCAATTTGGGAAGCCAGTCTACAGTTCTTCATCACGGGAGTAGGTGGGGTGCTGATCGGGTTGGCAATGGGCTGGCTGATCATCTGGGTCCACCGCCGTTTGGATGATGCACTAGTTGAGATTACCACTGCAATTTTGAACTGCTATGCATCTTACATATTAGCTGAACATCTTCACGTGTCGGGGGTACTGGCAGCGGTTACAGTCGGTCTCTACTACCGTCGGCAAAGTTCCGAGGTCTTGACTCCCAGAACCCGGATGCAGTCGATCGCAGTCTGGGAAATCTTCGTCTTTCTCCTAAACGGCTTGATCTTTATTCTGATTGGCCTGCAGCTACCAAGCATCCTGGACGAGATCTCCGAGTATTCGGCAGCTACCCTCGGTTGGTACACCCTCCTGATCAGTATGGTCGTCATTGGTGTACGCTTACTCTGGGTGTTCCCAGCCACTTACCTGCCTCGAATGCTCAGTCCCCGACTGCGCGAACGTGACCCCTACCCTCCCTGGCAAAACGTCTTGATCATCAGTTGGACGGGCATGCGTGGTGTTGTCTCCCTCGCTACGGCCTTGGCACTCCCTCTAGTCACTAACACTGGAACTCCCTTTCCTGAGCGTGACCTGATTCTCTTCCTCACCTTCTGTGTAATTCTGGTGACATTGGTGTTGCAGGGACTCACCCTACCGCTGCTGATCCGCTGGCTTAAGGTTGGAGGGGATGATGGCACTGAGCGCGAAGAGATGGAGGGCCGACTCCAGGCTGCCCAAGCGGCGATGGCCCGGATTGAAGAACTTGCTGTCCAAGATGATGTGCCAGCCGAAGCAGAGATGATCCAATGGCTGCGGACTCAGTACAACGATCGCATCCGCCGCTTAAGTGCCTGCTGTGTGGCGATGGATCAGGGAAGCTTTGACCAACTCGCTGCATTTCGGTATGTGCAGAACGAGGTCATCGCTGTCGAACGGAGAACAGCGATCAGACTGCGGAATCAGGGCGTCATCAACGACGAGGTGCTGAACCGCATCGAGCGCGACCTTGACCTGGAGGAGACACGGCTTGGATGACGACTACCGTGTGCCTAGCCACGCTTCGGAGCGACCAAGGCTCTCCATGCGAAAGCTGCAGTTGTTTTGCAGCAGAAGCCAGTCAATCCGCACCTGAACTTCCCCCTTTCTACCTTGTAAAGTAAAGTAGGGAGTCAAGATTACCAGAGGGCAAACATGTTCGTGCTAATTGGTGGAGCGGGCTTAGTTGGGCTGAGTTTGGCACAGAAACTCGTAGAACTGGAGCATACTGTCGCCATCATTGATGTCAATCCTAATGCCTGTCGTTATGCCCGTGAACAAGTGGGAGTCATGGCTTTTGAAGGCAGCGCTGTCAGTACAGAGGTGTTGTTAGAAGCCGGAATTCGCAAGGCTGACTCTATGGCTGCTGTGCTTCGCAGTGATGCCTTAAATTTGGCAATGGTGACCCTTGCTAAGCACTACGGTGTCTCCCACATTCTCTCTCGGATGCGCCACCGCGATTTTGCCGAACCACTGCGGCTGGCTGGAGCCAACCACATCATCAGTACTATTGACCTGGCAGTTTCAACAATGGTCAACGCGATCGAGTATCCACAAGTAGAATCGATGATGCACTTCGAGCAAGGACAAATCGAGGTGCTAAAACTCTCTATACCCCAAAGTTGTTACGTTGTCGGTCGCAGCATTGCCGAAGTTGTTCAAGATTCCCAGTTTCCCGCTGGCTCTTTGATCATTGGCTATCAACCCCATCCCCACGATGACTTGAAGATTCCTAACGGCAGTACGGTCCTGGAACCTGGCTCAACTTTGCTGCTTGTAACCAAACCGGGAACATTGCACCAAGTCGTTGATTTTATTGAAGGCTGTAGATAGCTTGGCAGTTCAAACTTTTGACATCAACCAACTGACGGTCAGCTTTAAACCTAATCATTGCCTCTCATGCAGCGGTATTTATATCTCTCTTTAGTAGTTGCCATTATTGTGCTTTCGTCCTGCACATCCTCCGGGGTGCTACCGAGGTCACCAGCCGACTCACCTCAACTTCAGGAGGTAACAGTAGATGAAAAGAAGGTGGTGATGGGCCAGACCATTTATGTGCCGGTCTATTCTCACGTTTATTATGAGGATCAGCGGAAAATTCTCAACTTGGCAGCAACGCTTAGTGTTCGTAATACCGATCTAGCTAAGCCGATGATCCTTACTTCTGTACGCTACTATGACACCGCTGGTCAGTTGGTCAAACAGTATTTACCAGGCCCTGCTCAACTTGGTGTCTTGGCTTCTACAGATTTTGTCATAGATTTACGAGACACCAGCGGTGGTTCTGGCGCGGACTTCATTGTGGAGTGGGTCGCTGAAACAGAAATTTCTGAGCCTGTGGTCGAGGCTATTATGATTGGGACCGAATCAAACCGGGGAATTTCTTTTATCAGCCCTGGCAAGGTGATCAAAAGTCGAAATAGTCATAAGCGCTCCTCTTCGGTGCAGGAGTTCTGACAAGCTATCAATCATCTTCTAGGCTCAACAGTCGGTGATCAATCGTTTGTAGTCGCCCTTGAACAATCTCTTCTGAGAGAATTCGCTTACGCAGTGCCTCGTTGAGTGCTCCTTTTTCCGCCAATAATAGACGGCGACGGATAGCGTCAAGTTTAGTGCGATCGCGACCTTTGGGATCAAACTCATCTGGGCGACGATTATAGAGATCCCGCAGTGCTTTTTCTGCCCCTGCCACTCGCACCTGGTAAGCTGCCCGCATTTCTTCATAAACAGCTTTTGGCAATACCCCTGACTTCAACAAGCTGTCTAATTCATCCTGTGCTGCCTTGCCCGTTATCAATTGGGCTTGCAATTCTTCAACCTGCTGTCGAGATGTCGAGAAGCGAGAGAGTTGCAACCTTTTCACTACCCAGGGTAAACTCACCCCCTGTCCAATCACAGACAGCAATACCGCACCAAACACCAGGGCAATAAGCTGCTCTCGCCCCACAAGTGTTGCCGGTAAGCTAAGCACCAGCGCCATAGAAAGAGAGCCTTTGATATTGCCAAAAAACAAGACGTGCTGCCAACGAAGCGGAATGGAACGGTCAAACCGGCCCAATATCGCTAACAGTGGATAGACGGAGAGAACACGCCCCAACTGGTATGCGAGAACTGCTAGCAGCACAGCAGGCAGAGTTTTCCAGAGGGTTATTAGGTCAATTTCTATACCGATCAGCAGGAAAATGAAGCTATTGACACTGAAACCAGCAGATTCCCAAAAGCTGAGCAACGTTAGTCTCGTGGAAGCGGACGCACTACCAGAAACCCCAGTATTGCCAACAATTAACCCAGCGACAACGACAGCCACCACACCGGAGACGTGCAAAAAATGCCCAATTTGAAAGGCTCCTAATGCTACTGCCACCGTCTGTAAAATGCTACTGAGCGGATCGTCAGCTCGCTTAAACAACCCTGTACTCAAATAGCCCAAGGTTAACCCTGCCAGGGTACCGCCCGCAATCACCACAAAGAGTTCTTGAGCTCCATCTAAAATTGTGAGTGAGCCAGTCTGATTGACTTGCAAAATCAGGCTGAACAAAACTAGAGCCATACCGTCGTTGAACAAGCTTTCTCCCTCAACAATGGTAGAAAGCCGAGAAGGAACAGGTACCCCCTTGAATACAGCAATGACTGAAACCGTATCGGTGATTGCCAAAATTACTCCAGCCAGCAGCGCAGGGACCCAAGTCAATCCCAGTCCCCATTTCAACAGCACCGCTGTTACCCCAGAGGAAATAACGACTCCTGGTCCCGCCAAAAGAACAACTGGTTTAACAATGCTGCGGAGGCGGCTGATATCAGTATTGATAGCTGCCTCAAACAGGAGAATTGGCAAAAACAGATTCAAAATTAAAGAGGAATCCAAGCCAATCCGCCCTGGCAAGAGTTCTGTGATTGCTAAGCCTGCCAAGACTAAACCCGTGATGTAGGGAACTCGCAGCCAGCGGGATAGCAGCGCTACCCCAGTGGCAACAAGCAGCAGAATGATTAGAACAGGAACTAGTTCAGCAACATTCACTTAGGTTCTGGATAATTGTTTTGCTTCCTCATCCAGACCAGTAAACAGCTTTACGTCAGATTCGTGTACCCTCCAAGTGAACAGTTTGCGTCCTCTCAACACCTAAGTGCCACACACACCGTAGTCTGTGAGTCTGATGGACTTTGGATAGTGAGTTGTCCACTGTGTAATTCGGTCAGCCGCTTGGCAATCACCAGACCTAGACCTAAGCCCTGCTGTTCATAGACTTTACGTTCAAATCGGGTATAAGCTCCGATGCTGTTAACTTGCTCTGGGGTCATTGTAGGACCGTAGTTGGTAATCCAAAGTCTATAGTGTTCATCACTTTGTGTCGCTTTTATATGGACCGGAGTGCCAGCTTCGGAAAATTTGAACGCATTATCTATCAGTTCTTCAACCACTTTTTTAAGGTCTTGTCTGGCGATCCAGACGGTTGTGTCAACAACCTCCTCAATGATTAAGTCAGCTTTTCTTCGGTATTGCTTGGCTTTTTGAGTCGTCAGCTCGGCAATGATCGCGCTGGGGTCATGGGTATGACAGTAACTTAAGGCTTTAACTTCCTCTGAATTTGTGGCCAACAACTCAATTTGGGCGTACATGATGAAATTCTCAACCACTCTCTGTAGGTGGACTGCTGCATTATTAATGTCTTGGGCCGTTTCTAAGATTTCATGAGGCTTGAGCGATGTACAGTCTTCAATCAGTGTTTGAGTAAAGCTGAAAACTTCCATCAGAGGGCTCAGTAGTTCTTGGGGCAGTGCATGGGTGATACTTTTACGCAGTTCGGTTAGTTTCTGCTCCGATTGTTGTGTGAGGACTGCCTTGATTTTGAGCCGGGCCGCGATCGCGCCGAGCAATTCAGCTTTAGTAAATGGCTTGGTCAGGTAATCGTCGGCACCGAGTTCCATTCCCTGGCGCAGATCAACTTTGTCCGCTTTTGCCGTCAGAAAAATAAAAGGTGTCGTTGCTGTAATTGGATCTTGGCGCAGTGCCATCAGCACCCCGTGACCATCCAGCTCAGGCATCATCACATCGCAGATAATTAAATCGGGTCGGTGGGCCCGTGCCATCTGCACCCCAACAAGACCGTTTGTGGCACTGATTGTATCAAAATCCTCAGCCTGAAGCCGTTCTAGAATATTTTCTCGGACCAATTGCTCATCTTCAATCACGAGAATCTTATTCATCTACGGGTACCTGTTTTGTAGGAAGAGAAACAAGAAAGGTTGTGCCAACTCCAACTTTGCTTTCCACCGTAATGGTGCCACCGTGAAGATCCACCGAGTTTTTCACAATCGCTAGCCCCAGTCCTGTACCCGCGATCGTGCCCACATTGCTAGCTCTGTAGAAGGAGTCGAAGAGTTGAGGTTGGTCTGCTGCAGTAATACCAATGCCCTGATCTTGAACTTGGAAATTTACTTCTCCTGGCCGACAAATCAGGTCCAAATACACAGTGCCTCCCTGAGGTGAATACTTGATAGCATTCGAGAGTAAGTTGGTCAGAATATGCCGCAGTAACTTTTCATCCAGGTCCGCACTGATACAGTTACACTGACTGGTAAAGGTGAGCGTGTGGGCAGAGCACCGATCTTGAAAATGGGTCGCACTGATTTGAAGTTCATCCACTAAGTCCTGGCAGAATTGAACTAGATCGAGTGGAGCTGGATTGCACCTTAGTTTTCCCACTTCCGCTTTACCAATCAACAGCACGTCGTTCAGAAGTTGAATCATGTGATCGACACAGGTTTGAATCCGTCGAAGATGGTTGAGCTTTTTCCCCTCAGGCCATTTGGAGCCGTAATCTTCAAGTAACTCAGCAGAAGATAAGATCGTGGTCAATGGAGTACGAAACTCATGAGAGGTCATGGTCACGAAGCGGGTTTTAAGTTCGCTAAGTTCTTTTTCTCTTTCCAAAGCATTGCGAATTTCTACTTCCGCTTGCTTGCGTTCAGTGATGTCACGCACAATCGCCATAACTTCATCTTCAGCACTGACTACAATCCGAGCCTCGTAGTCGTGCAGGACGTTGTCCAGCCGCAACTGATACTCAAAGATCTGCAAGTCACCGGTTTGCAGTGCTTGTTTCACGCACTCCATCGCTGGCTGGGCTACCTCTGGTGGCAGTACCTCAAAAATGCTTTTGCCCAAAAACTCACTGGGAGAGACCAGTAGGTTATTATGTTTTGCCGCCTTGAAGTTGACAAAAATGCCATCCTTGCTGATCCGAAACATTAAATCTGGCATGGCATCGATCAAGGCTCGATTGGTTGAAAAGCTTTTACGCAGGGCCTCTTCAACCTGCTTGCGCTGAGTGACATCAACCAGATGGCTTCTGATCAGGTCGCTCTCAGCAATATAGTGAACAGATTGCTCAAAGACTTTGTCGGCAACTTCAACCTCTCTGATAAAAAACTTTTCCTGGCTCTGTTGAACGGCAGAAAGGACTCCCATCAGGATTGGATGCTGGAGCTTTCTATCTCGGATATCAGGAAATTGGAGAGTTGCTGCTGGATTGAGATAAGTAATTGCTCCGGTTAAATCAATCTCCAGAATTGGAGTAGAGATGAGTTCAGCAAAGGAGGCAAGTCGGACGAGTGCTGCTTCCCGAGCATTTTCTAGTTGGCTGTCAGGTTCAACTAAAGTCTGAAAGGGATTGCTCAAGTTTGAGAGGAAACCAGACAAATCTTCAGCTTCGCTGGAGATCAATAGTTCCACGTCCGAGTGCTTAGCAGTCGCATAGTACCTGGCTTTAACATCCTCTCCAAAAACAATGACATCCCCATGTTGTAGGTCACAGGAGAAGCAACGTTGACCATTGACAATCAAGCCATTCGTACTGCGCTTGCCCTGGAGATTTCCATCAATAAGCCGAAATAAGTAAGTGGAATTTTCGGGCGTTGTTACCCGTAGTAAGATGGCATGCTGGCGGGAAACCAGATGGGAGTGCAGCACAATTGAGTTAGTGGGGTCGCGCCCAATTGAGCAGGTCGCATCCTCCAGGCCTATAGTGTGTCTACCCTGCTTGTCTTCAATGACTAGGAGATGGTGAATTTGCGGTTGTTCAGGCTCTAGCACTATCTTTAAGTCGTCTTTTCACAGGCCACCTGTAGTTTTCCCAACCTGAGCTGAAAAATGCTGCTTTTTTGTCCCGGTTGCTTCCGATCAAAAACCTTCCTTCAACTCGTTTGACAGTACCACCAGCCCTAATCAGAGCTTCTATTCAAGCGCCAGACCTCAGTCAGCAACGGGTAGAAAAAGGGTGACAACGGTTCCTTGCTTAAGCTGACTCTCAATCTGGAGGGTGCCACCCTGGAGTTGGCAAACCTGCTGGGCGATCGCCAGTCCCAATCCCAGTCCACCTCTAGGCCGACCTTCACCCCGGTAGAACCGCTCGGTGACTTGTTGGACCACCTCCCGTGCCATGCCTCGCCCTTGGTCTTGGACTTGCAGGGGGACGTAATGATGCTGATCTCGTTTAAGGGGTGGCAGGACTTTTAGACAAATGGCTTTGCTATCGGGGGCATACTTGATGGCGTTGTCTAGCAGGTTTAAGACTACCTGCCCGGTGAGTTCAGGATCGACCCAAACTTGAGCAGGGTAGGAGGCAGCACACAACTCTAGCGCTAGCCCCGCCTGGGCCGCGGACGGCTGCATCCGAGAGAGGCACTCTTGAGCGATCGCTACCGCCGAGACTGCTTGCGGCTGAACCTGGAGCTGACCTGCATCCGCCTTCGACAGCAAGAGCAATTGCTCGACTAGTCGCGCAAGATAGTCGGTTTCGCGACAGGCTCGTTTTAAGTATTGTTGTGCCTTTTCGCCCTCCACCACTCCATCGGTAACTGCCTCCAGTCCTACCCGCAAGCTTGCCAGTGGGGTACGCAGATCATGGGAGACATTCGCGACTAGCTCTCGTCGAGCGGTTTCCTGAGCCTTGAGGGCTGCCAGAGTTTCCGTTAGCTTGCGGGTCATCTGGTCGAGTAAGCGGCTGAGTTGCGCCAGTTCATCCTCTCCCTTTAGCGCCGAGCGAGCGGTGTAGTCTCCGGCTTCCAATCGCTGAGCTTGGCGGTGGAGGCGTTGCAGGGGATGGGTGAGGGTCTGAGACAAGAATAGTCCGACAGTGGTGGCGATGGTGGCAGCCGCGATCGCCATCCCCATCACCATTCCCTTTACCTGCTGGGCAAATTCCTTCGGACGTCTGAGTGGCATTGCTACATAGACTGCACCGAGGACGCGATCACTAGCAACATCCCGCACTGGAGCTGTGCTGTAGAGCCACCAGGGATATTGAGCATCTGTTGCCACCCAAAACTGCCCTTCCTGCGGCATGCCAATTAGCGTTTTGGCAATCAGGAAGGGCGGGGGTTCAACCCGACTGGCAAGCTGTACGCCCTGACTGGCCACCTGTAAACGCCTAGCGGAGTTGAAGACCAACACCTGCACTTTTCCCTGCTGGCTGGTCAAGTCTGCCAGTTGGTTGATCGCTGGGGTTCGCCACCCAGAACTGGCATGCACGGCAAGAGTACTGGCCTGTCGCTGGAGAGTTTTCTGAGCATCTTGAACAAAAAACTGCTTCAGGGCCGTATCCAAAATTAGGGAAAGTCCGATCAGGCTACCCAGACTGACGACTACCAGCGTCAGCGTTAACCGGGTAGAGATACTTTGCCAGGGCTTCACGCTTCACCCACTTTGAAGCGGTAGCCCACTCCCCAAACGGTCTGAATGTAGCGGGGGTGAGAGGGGTCTAACTCAATCTTTTCTCTAAGTTTACGGATATAGACATCCACAACACGAGTATCACCGTCGAAGTCATAGCCCCAAATTCCCTCTAGCAGATCCTCGCGAGTATAGGCACGTCCAGGAGAGTTCACCAACTGTTCTAGCAGGTCAAATTCTTTGCCGCGTAGGTCTAACCACTCGCCGTTGAGAAAGGCGTGACGCTGTTGGCGATCAACCACAACACCGGTGGTGTATCTGACATCCCGGTAGCCGACGCTGTACGACCGTCGCAGCAAAGCTTTGACGCGGGCGATCAGTTCTTTAGCACTAAACGGCTTGGTGAGATAGTCGTCGGCACCGATCGCCAGCCCTTGAACGCGATCGCTCTCCTCCGTTCGTGCCGTCAGCATCAAAATTGGCACAAAGCACCCAAGCGATCGCACCTGCTGGCAGACCTGATAGCCACCGATGTCTGGCAGCATAATATCTAACACAATCAAATCTGGCCGAAAGCGTTGAACTTGGGTAAGACCGTCCGCTCCCTGCTTTGCCGTCAGGCAGCGTAACCCTTCCCGCTCAACGTAAAGCTGCACGGTTTCCAGCAGACTGGCGTCATCTTCGACAATCAAAACAGTTGTGGCAGCAGGCATAGATCAACCTTACTGGAAGGGTCTCAGTATATTAGCTTTGAGCGCGCCCTGGATACGTCGCCAAATTGATTGAACAACCTTTCTTTGAGCGAAAATATGCAAAACGATGAATCCCAAAAGCGCATAAGAAAGCCAAAAGTGTGAACTTCTGGCAAGTTCAACCACGCCTTGATGTTTTGGAAACATGGGGGGTAGAACAATGCCGAAGAAGAACACATGGCTGCCGTAGGAGTTACACAGAAAAAAGCCACTGATCGGGGCTACCAGCATGAAACAATATAGGACTGTATGCAGGACAAACGTCCGAATCCAGGCAGGCTTGGTCTTGGGTAAACGGCGTGAATACTCGCTCCAAAACACCCGTAAAAGCAAATAAATTCTGGCAACCAGTAACCCCATCACCAGCACCCCGAACGATTGATGAAAGAAAGAGAGCGGTCCTTTAGGTCCACTAAAGAACGGTCCTTCCTGCAGACGGGCAACGATCGCCCCAGTCAAGTAAACGAGTAGAAAGCAACCCGCCATGATCCAATGTAGGGACATGAGTTGCTTGAAAGCGGTTGTTTTACGGCCAGACTTAGCAACCGTTACAATCTTGCTCATAGGTGCCTCTTTAACTTGGTCTTGAGTTCAGTTACCTTAAGGTTCTGAAAGAGGTTTTAAAAATCTGTGAATCCGGGAGAAGTAACGACACTTCAAATAAATACTTAGAGTGCTCCTGGCGCAAAACAGTTAGGCGCAGCAGAATTGAGGCTGCTACTAAAGCAGTCTTCTGGAGGTTGACTCAGCGGGATGTGATCAGTTAGCTTTCCCCGAGAGAAGACAAGAGGCAGCATTGCTGCCCCTTGGAGACCTCCCTACAGAAACATTAGAGGAGGCTGAAGTCGCTAGCGGAGTAACTTGTGAGGCTATCCAAGCCGGCAGCTCCGGCTTGATTCGTTAGATTGGCAAGAACGCTGATATTGCCACCCTCATTTAGGTCTTGAGAGTACACCAGCCGGTTGATTCCCAGCGTTGTGTTGAAATAGACAAATGCTCCTGCATCTGCAGTGATGGCGTCGTTGGCCGCGATCGCCTGTGCAGCCGTTCCAGCATTCACAAACGGGTCAAGCAGGACCAGGAAGTTACCATTGCTGGCAATCTGGGAGGTAACCCCTTGTTGGAAAGCTTGACCGTCAACATTGAGGTCGCTTGCATCAAAGACAAACTGATCCCGCCCAATTTGGTAGTCAGTGAGCAGATCCGGTAGATTCAAGGCCTGGATGCCTGTATTCTCTACTGGCTCTGGTGTACCACCAGAAAAGACATTACCGGAAAATACAAAGGCATCTGCACTCCGTCCGCCTGTGAGGGTGTCAATCCCCCCTCTACCCACCAGGATGTCATGACCCTTGCCACCCGTGAGGGTGTCATTCCCACGTCCCCCGTACAAGAAATCGTGGCCCCTGCCGCCCTCGATCTGGTCATTGCCTACTTTGCCAAAGATCAAGTCATTTCCGCGATCGCCAAAGACCAGATCATCGCCCTGATTGCCGAAGATCAAGTCACTGCCGCGATTCCCACGCAATGTGTCCTCCCCACCATTGCCTAACAGAATGTCATTGCCGTCCTTGGCAATCGCCAGATCATTTGCTTGAGAACCGAAAAAAATATCAGTCTTTCTAGTGCCGACGAACTCTGTGCCATCAGCAAGGTCAATTGGCAGCTCGTTATCCAAACTTTTACTCGCTACACGGCCCTCAAAGACTTGTTCTTGCTTCGCCATGATTTGCTCCCGTCCTTTTCTAGAATTTAGAAAGTTAATGTGCGAAATCGTCAGCCTTAAAGGCTGAGTAAAGCTTCTGACAAAAACTTTAAAAATGTATAAAACTCAGGGCGAGAGACAGAATTAGTATCCGAAACGAGTATGGTCAGATTAACTGAGTACGAAGGAATAAGCACGATGACTCTGTGCTCACGTGCCTGCTACATTACTCATGCAGCTATCTAGACTAGTCCGCTACGTCAGCCACCCGACAGTACCACTGAAACAGTCCTCAGTAGTTCTTAGCGACCTTCTGTCCTAGGTTTTGGTAACCAGGCTATTGAGGTGCAGGCGATTGTGGGGTGCATCAAAATCAATCACGGGGCCTTTAGGGACAATACGGGTGGGGTTGATATTAGTGTGGCTTTTGTAGTAATGCTGTTTGATGTGGTCTAGGTTGCAGGTGTCCTTCACCCCCGACTGCTGGTAAAGGTCTTTCAGGTAGTTCCACAAATTGGGGTAATCAACAATTCGCTTCAGGTTGCACTTAAAATGCCCGTGGTAGACGGAATCAAAGCGCAAGAGCGTGGTGAACATGCACCAATCTGCTTCAGTAATCTGCTCTCCGCAGAGGTAACGCTGCCGAGACACTACAGCCTCCCAGTGATCCAGGGCTTGAAAGAGTTCCGCCACCGCTTCCTCGTAGGCTGCCTGAGTAGTAGCAAATCCTGACCGATAAACACCGTTGTTGATTGGCGTGTAGATGGCATCAATGGTCCGGTCAATGGTGTCTCGCAAGGCTGCTGGATAAAAGTCCACGTTGGCCTTAGCATAAGCACCGAAAGCCGTATCAAACATCCGGATAATGTCGCGGGATTCATTGTTGACAATGGTGCCAATTTGCTTGTCCCACAAGACTGGAACGGTTACTTTTCCGGTGTATTGCGGTTCAGCTTTCGTATAAATATCCCGCAGGTATGGGAAGTGATTAACAGTATCAGGAATGCAGCCAATGCTATCTGAAAAGATCCATCCATCTTGATTGATCTCTGGATCAACAATTGAGAGAGTGATCTTGTCGGCAAGTCCCTTCAACTGCCGTAGGATCAGAGTACGATGAGCCCAGGGACAGGCTAGAGACACGTACAGGTGGTAACGATTTGCCTCAACCGGAAAGCCACTTGACCCATCTGCTGTAATCCAGTTTCGGAACTTTGTCGGGGTGCGATTGAATTTTCCCTGCGTGTCTCTATCTTTCTCTTCGTTGACCCATTTTCCTTCGATCAGCATACCGAGTGGCATCGTTTCCTCCTTAAGCTTTTACAGGAATACTAAGGGCATAGGCAGTCAGACAATATCAGGCAGTCTGTCCTTTTGCCTACCTTTAGCCTAATTACTGACTTGAGTTTGATAAAGCAACGATAGGTTAAGTGGCCATTAACGTACAAGAAGCATCCTCAGCATCTACTCGTAGACTTGCCTAAGCCCCTAAATAACAGGGTTGTGATTGACGCCTGTGTTGAACCCAGTCTCGCGAAAGCCCATGCCGTTGGCGTAGAATCTGTTACCCATTAAATGTTAAGTTTAGTGACATCAAACGACTGGATCACTTCCTTTACTATGCGTACACTTCAAGTCCTAGGAATCTTCATTGCGCTACTTTTAGTAATTACTGTTCTGCCGCTGTCCGCCCATGCTGCTAGCTCTGCAGCTACTCGGTCTTACGATGACGTGAACACTACTAAGGACTATTCTGGTCAAAGCTTGTTGAAAGCAGAATTCAGCAATGCCAAGCTAGAAGACGCCAATTTCAGCGACGCGGACTTGCGAGGTGCTGTTTTTAATGGAGCCGCCTTGAGCAACGCTAATTTTCATGGGGCTAACTTCAGTGACGGCATTGCCTACCTCAGTGACTTGTCGGGTGCAGATCTCAGTGATGCAATTTTTGACTCGGCAATGCTGCTGAGATCTAAGTTTCAGGCTGCAAAGGCGACCGGCGCAGACTTCAGCTTTGCCGTGCTAGATCGCGAACAAACGCAGCAGTTGTGCAAATCTGCCAGTGGTGTTAACCCAGTGACTGGAGTTGATACCCGCGATTCTTTGGGATGTCCGTAAACGGATGAGTTTGGCCACTCCAGACTGGGCATTACCTGCAACACCTCTAGCGCTGCTTTCAGAGTAGTTAGTTGCTTTCGAAGAGGAGGCGTGTTCTGTTATGGCAAGGTCTTGCGATCGCTCCTCAATAGAATCAGTAAAAGCTCTCTTACTAGCTACATCAACAGAGACGCTCTGCAATGGCCTGGGCTCAGTCTGAGATCTCTCAAGAATGCTATGAAACCCTAGCTCCTTAGCCGAATCGCTTGAGTACCGCTGCGTGAGCCCGCTCTTCCATTTCGTTGTCTAGGGGGTGCAGTTGAGTTTCGCCATAACGCCGCTCCACAGCTTGGGTAATCAGCCAGTCTGCCAGTTCTGGATTTTTGGGCAGCATGGAACCATGTAGGTAGGTGCCAATGCTGTTCCTGTAGACAACTCCCTCCTTAGCATCAGTCCCGTTGTTACCGTAACCCTTGCGAACTTGACCGAGCGGCGTAGCCTTTGCTCCTAGAAAAGTACGGCCAGAGTGATTCTCAAACCCAACCAGGGTGTGTCGCTGGCCTCCTAAGTCGGTTTCGATCACAACATTACCAATCATCCGGGTGGAACCCGCCTCTGTCCAAACATCAAAAATCGAGAGTCCCGGCAGTCGTTCGCCAGTTCCCGTGGTGTAGTACTGACCCATCAACTGATACCCCCCACAGATAGCGACCAGGACCGCACCATCCTCTACAGCCTCCTGAAGGGCAAGCCCCTTCACCTGCTCGAAGTCATGGCAGATCAGCTTTTGTTCCCGGTCTTGTCCGCCACCAATACAGATCACGTCAAAACTCTTAAAATCGACTTTCTCTCCCAGGCAGACTGGCACCACCCGCGGCTCAAATCCACGCCAGCGGAAGCGTTGCTCTAAGGTTAAGATGTTGCCCCGATCACCGTAGAGGTTCATCATGCTGGGATAGAGGTGACAGATGGTAATGGGTAGCCCTTGCATTGTTAAACCTTGTTAAACCTTCCAGAATGCCTGTACTAAGCCCTGCTTGTGCAAGATTTCTCGCAGACTAAGCATCGCCGTGTAGGTAGGGAGAACGTGCAGTATTTCGTTCGGTAGAGTTTGCTTTAGAGCTAGTTCGAGAGCCTGCTGGAGGTCATTCTCTACCTTCAATCTTGTCACGTCAATGCCTGCGTACTTCAATCTCAGTGCCATGTCCTCTGCCCGCAGACCTGAGCAGATGATGAAGGGAATTTTGCCCTGCTGACCCGCTAGCTGCTCAAAGTCTACGTCCCACAGCCAGGATACATCAATGCCGTCAAGATACAGGTCATTGATACAAATGACTAGATATTTGTGCAATGCCTTTCCAGCCAAGATGGTGCGAATCACCTCGTTAAAGCCGGTTGGATTCTTGACCAAGGCAAGCGTAACCTGTCTTCCCTGAATGTTTAACCGTTCCATACGGCCAAAACTGGGAGAGGTGGTCTCTAGGCCAGTTTGAATTGCTTCCAGGCTAATCCCCATTGCCACCGCTCCGGCTGCTGCTGCCATAGCGTTGTAAATGTTGTAAAGTCCAGGCACCTGTAGGCGCAGTTCGCTTTCCCCACTTGGAGTCACCAGATGAATAGTACTACCGGACTCATCTTGGTCAATTACCTTGTCTACAAAGACTGCGGGTTGAGGTCGGTTACTGCCGCACTGGGGACAGTGATACTTACCAAGATGAGCGTAGTAGTAAAGCTGGTATTCGTAGGAATGACCACAGCAGCGGCAGTTCTTAGATTCACCAGTTTGCTGCATCTCTTGCAGACCCAGGGCTGGGTCCTCCAGGCCATAGAAAAGTGCTGCAGGCACCCTCTCCCCCAGGGAGGCAACAAAAGGGTCGTCGGCGTTGAGTGCAGCAGTACCATTCGGTGCTAGGTGAGCCAGTCCTTTACTCACCAGGGTTACAGTGGTCTCCAGTTCACCGTAGCGATCAAGCTGGTCACGAAAAAAGTTGGTAACAACAGCGGTACGCGGTAGAAGTTGTGGACCTGCCAAAGGCATTGTCCCCTCATCAACCTCTAGCAGTCCGACATCGGCATCCATCTGCCCTGTCCACTGAGTACTTGCAATCAAGGCGCTGGTCAGTCCAGGAATCAAGTTTGCCCCGGCCCGGTTGTGAGTAACTTGGTGACCGTCAGCCTGAAGAATACTGGCAAGCATCTTGGCCGTGGTTGTTTTGCCATTTGTACCAGAAACTGTGATGATGCCCATAGGCGGCAGGGCTGCCAGGCGAGCCAGGAGGCTCTTATCAACAGACAGGCCGACTCGTCCTGGTAAAGACGACCCCCCCTTCCCGGTTAGACGAGAAAGGCTGATCAGCGTCTTGCCGATCCAAATAGCTGGCAGGCTGCGGAGGTTCATAGGCAGGACATCTACTCCAGACCCAGGGCTTTGGCTCTCGTCATTGATCACCCCGTGCGGCACTTATCATACCTGAAATCTGTAGGAATGCCTGCTTACTCGAAAATAAAGATAAATTATGCAGCCTTAAAATGTTTCTTAGCGCTTAAGCAGATTGATCTTTGTCAAATGACTGCGGACGAGCAGATAAGTCGCTGTTGAATGGATGAGGGTTAACAGAGAGTGAGCTTGCCAGACCAGCATCCAACTGCATGCGCTGCTCCATCTGACGGAGGAAGTAACCCGTCATCATCGCCGAAGCTAGCAGCCCAGCTAAATTCTCGCGATCGGTTGTAACCTGAACATTAAAGGCTTCAGAAGGCAGTACACCAACCAAACCTTGAACATTTTGAGAAATAATCTGTTTGATTTCAGGACTGGCAGACTTGGCTACTCGCGCTAGAACTTCAGGAGATTGGTTCTGAAGGTATTTAAGGAGTGGGTTACCTTGAATCTCTTCTGGGTCGGAGCCAAGAAAGTTAGCATTGTTTGGGTTAAAAACCATAAGCGCTCTAGATATCCTGCTTAAAGTATTGTGACACTTCTTATCTTTATAGTCTGCCCATACCCAGATGTGGGATACCGAACCTGCCCTGCTGATCAGAAAAATGCCTGGCAGAGCCTAGATAGTTGGGAGTTGCTCGACTTGAAAGTATCGGTAAAACTGACTGGTCACCTGTAGCCAGTAGGACCGCCCGCTGGGCTGGCGTTGCTTACGAACAAACCCCCGTTCTGCCAGCTCCTGGACCTGCTGATAGACACCTGAGCCCCGTAAGTTGACGAGGTCGGCTTGGGCAATTGGACCTTTTAAGGCAATCACGGCCAAGGTGCGGAGGGCTCCTACGCCTAATTCAATCGGCACCAGTGCCTGGATCAAGTCTTGAAAGACCTCACGCAGCTGCAAGCTGTATCCATCTGCCGTTTCCACAACCTCCAAGGCACTACGGCGGTGAGCGTAATCGTCCATCAGTTCAGTCAGGGCGGCTTGTACTGTTGGATTGTCGCAGCTAGCATGCTCGGCGATCGTACTTAAGGTCAACGGCTGGGCCTTTAAGTAAAGAATCGCTTCAACTATCGTTGCCAAGGAACGAGGAGCGTCTGTGCTCCCAAAGCCGGGCATCAGAATAGATTGCATCCTGTAAGTTTAACGTTGCTGTAGAACTTATAGACCTTTCAAAGCACAACGGCAAGGGCCATTGACTCCACATGCCACCAGTGTATTTTCTAGACCATAGGACAGGAATCTGAGGGACAGTATATTGACTGTCATGCTAGCTCATAGTAGCCAGGATTTTACCGAATAGGATGGAGGCAGAAAGCTGTAGCCAGGAAAACATGAATGATCCCCAGGATAGCTCCCTCCAGAGGCGTGTGGAGCAGTTGGAGGCGACCGTATCAGAACTTCAACACCTGATTGGGAAAGTGAATCGGGCCTTGGCTGACCAAGGTGTAATTTCAACAGAGGCTGAGGCTGTACCAGAAGTACCGGACCCCAACTGGACTGAATCTCCTCCCCTGGGTCCACCCCAAACAAGTCCCTTACCCCCTCAATCCTTGCAGAAGGTAATATCAGCTACCAGTCAGACACCTGATCTTCTAGGGTGGAACATAGAATACTGGCTGAACAGAATTGGGATTGGGTTGCTACTCCTGGGCGTGGCGTTTTTGTTTAAATACTCCGTTGATCAGGGCTGGTTAACGCCAACCGTGCGCGTTGGATTTGGCCTAGGGCTGGGAGCGACTTTACTGGTTATGGGCTTGCGGCTCCACCGGGTTCGAGGACCCTTCAGCCAGGTATTGCTCGGTGGCAGCATTGCAACCTTTTACATTACGGGGTTTGCCGCCTTCCAACTCTTTGCCCTAGTTGCCTACGCGATCGCCTTTGGTTTCATGACTGGGGTGACTCTGCTGGCTTTTTGGTTGTCAGTCCGCCAAAATCAAGCGGTTTTGTCTGTAATTGGAGTTGCCGGGGGGCTGGGGACGCCTTTTCTCCTAGAGACGGGGACTGGCAGCTCAGCAGGGCTGGTAGGATACACCTGCCTGGTCTTGGCAGGGTCCAGCGCAATTTACCTGGTTCAAGGCTGGCGATCGCTTTTGTGGACTTCGTTTGTAGGCAGTTGGGCCGTTTTCTCGGCTGCTGCCAGTGGCGCTGATGCGGGCAGTGATCGCTGGGTGGTGCAGGTTGGCTTGATATTTGGTTGGCTAGCCTTCTGGGCCTTACCAATCCTCCGCTATGTCCTTTTAGCTCAGCCGCGATCCCGTCGCCGCTTACTAGGCAATGTCTCTCGGAATACCCGCAAGCTTGAGCGTTCCCATGTCCATGTGTTGTCAATGCTGACGCCGCTGGTGGCCCTGGGTTTCTCTACTCTAGTTTGGCCTCTCTCCGAGCCAGCCTGGGGGTGGGTCATCTTGGCTAGCGCAATCTTCTACGCCCTAATCGCTGGAGGTCTCAGGCGTTGGCCTGCCAGCCGCCAACTAGCCTACACCCACACTCTCGTCGCTTTTGTCCTTCTGGCGATCGCCCTGGCATTACTCCTGCAGGGAGACACGCTTTTCCTGGCCCTGGCAGTTGAGGCTACCGGATTGCATTTCATGGCTCAGCGGCTATCTAACCGCAGCATTGCGATTACCGGGCATCTCCTGTTTGTCGGGCTGGGCCTGTGGCTTCTTCAGCGCTTGCTCACCTCGGTTTCGGGGATGGCGATCGCAAACCCCAGAGCCCTGACTGACCTCGCCGTTATTGGACTGGGAGTAGCAGCCTCTACCCGGCTAAAGTGGCGCGGCGAAGTTCAGATCTACGGCTTCATCGTGCATCTCGCCTTTTTGGGCTGGCTGTGGCGGGAGCTGTCTATTCTCACGAATGGGAATGGTTTCGTCACCGTGGCCTGGGGAATTTACGGCGCTACTCTGCTAATTATTGGATTGCAGCGGGACCTGGCTCACTTCCGCCTCTTTGGGCTGGGAACTTTGCTGCTGGTGGTTGCTAAGCTCTTTCTGGTTGACCTGACTGCGTTGGAAGCGATCTGGCGGATCTTGCTATTTCTTGGCTTTGGTGGGCTGTTTCTGTTTCTCAGTTATTACTTTCGCGCCCTCTGGAAACCAGCTTCTAACCCCACTCGCAGGTCTGACTAAAACTTAAGGGTGATATGGCAGGACTAGAAGCGGGTAGGGGAGAATGAAAGTAACTGAAATTAATGCAGCTACCCGTTTCAAGCATCATATAGAGAGAAGGAAGAAGGACTTGGATACAGCGATCGCTGATCTTCGCAAAGAGTACAGCCGCCAAGGACTAAGCGAACGGGATGTAAACCTCAATCCTTTTCAGCAATTTCAAACCTGGTTTGACCAGGCGTTGGCAGCGCAACTCCTGGAGCCCAACGCTATGACCTTAGCAACCGTTACGGTAGAGGGCAAACCCGCGGCCAGGATAGTCCTGCTAAAGCAGTTCGACCAGCGGGGCTTTGTCTTCTATACCAACTACGAAAGCCGTAAAGGACAGGAGTTAGGCCAAAATCCCTGGGCAGCTCTGGTTTTCTGGTGGAGTGACTTGGAGCGCCAGGTTCGGATTGAGGGGCAAGTTGAAAAAGTCCCAGACCCAGAATCTGATGCTTACTTTCACAGCCGTCCCTGGGGCAGTCGCCTGGGAGCTTGGGCCTCGGCTCAAAGCCAGGTAGTTAGCGATCGCCAACTCCTAGAACATCGTCTGGCAGAACTAGAGCGCAAATATCAAGACCAAGACATCCCCCGGCCTCCACACTGGGGCGGTTACCGTTTAGCACCGACATCCATTGAATTCTGGCAGGGTCGCTCTAACCGACTCCACGATCGCCTGCACTATCGCTTGCTCGGTGACGGAAACTGGTTGATTGAACGCCTGTCACCTTAGTCCTTGGAGTTAACGTTCTACCTTGTACGCTCAGGCTAAAGACTCCAAGTAGTCGCGAACGCGGTTACGGCGTTTAGGCTGACGCAACTTTTGCAGCGCTTTGGACTCAATTTGACGCACCCGTTCCCGCGACAGCTCAAGGGCGCGGCCAATTTCTGCCAGGGAATAGGCATGTCCATCACCTAAGCCAAACCGCATCGAAATCACATCCCGCTCGCGACTGGTCAGGTCCTCCATTAGTTGGTGTAACTCCCCTTGGAGCGACTCCCGCATCATCGCCTGTTCCGGGGAGACATCGTCGGTTTCAAGTAAATCACCCAACTCAGTATCTTTGTCCTTCCCAACCTTGGTTTCCAAGGAGATTGAGCGAGGCACACGAATGAGAAGTTCTCGCACCTGGGGCGGAGTCATCTCAAGTTCTGTGGCAATATCCTCAATGGTGGGAGTTCGGCCTTTTTCCTGAGAAATTTTGCGCTGGGCTTTCTTAATCTTGTTCAATTTTTCGGTGATGTGAACCGGCAGCCGGATGGTTCGGCTTTGGGTAGCGATCGCGCGGGTGATGCCTTGGCGAATCCACCAGTAGGCGTAGGTACTAAAGCGATATCCTTTAGTTGGGTCAAACTTCTCGACGGCCCGCTCTAACCCCAGAGTCCCCTCTTGAATCAGATCCAGGAGTTCCAATCCACGATTTTGATACTTCTTTGCTACAGAAACCACCAGCCGCAGGTTGGCTTGAATCATGTGCTCCTTGGCCCGAATCCCCTCTTTCTGAACTTGCTCTACTTCAGCAACGCTCAACACAGCCACCTCTGCCCAGGCCCGCTTCCCTTCTGATAGCAGGGGCTTGAGTTCACTAACGGTAATACCGGCTGCTGTTGCCCACCGCTCTGGTGAAGGACGATGACTCAAGTTGGCGACCAGGCGATCGCGAATGTTGATCAACTGGACGTATTGTTGAATCGGAGCATTTCCATCTGCTGCCGCTGCATCTCGCAGTTCGAGTAGCCGCATATGACGCTGCACTTTTTGGGCTTCTGAGACTTCTTCATCTCGCCCTAGCAAGCGGACACGGCCAATCTCTTGGAGGTACAGCCGCACCAAGTCTGTCGTGCGACGAGTACCTCCAAGCTTTAACTGAGCCGTCTCGCTATCCTCGATATCGAAACTGACCAAAATTTCATCGGGAAAGTTGTCCGGCTGCCCCGTATCATCTTCAGCAAAACCAGGCTCAAAGCCGTTGGTTTCGGGCTGGTTGTTGTATTCTGCATCCGTGTAGAAGGGGATTGCTGGCACCGTGGTCACCTCTGCGGCTAAAACCCACTTTTATTCTTCCCAACAGTACAGACTTGTGAACACTCACCGGAGTTCCGTAACCTGCTGCTAGACTAAAACAAGCTCGTATCAAGGCAAACCACCCTCAACAAAATGCTGTGAGTTTTACTAGCCTTAGAATCTTGATTCTTCCGTTCTACAGCCGCAATTGTGGCCCTATTCAACATCTGAGTATTCAGTTTTACACGAACTACCCTAGATCAATTGCGAGATCCAGGCTAGGACAGTGCAGTAGACCTATAACACTGGAATTCTAGCTGCTTAAGCCTGCATTTTATCCTACGTGGCTCACTGATTACGATGAATGCTTTTGTTCTGCCTTCGACTTTCCTCTTAACAGTCTTGATGATGGTTGGCTTATTCTTTTTCGTTAAAGCATCCGTCAAGGATCGGACTCAACAGGTCAAGTTAGTTGCTCAGCAACCTGAGGATTCTATTCTGAGTCAGCTAGAACAATACTTTGCCGAGCGTGCTTATCGCGTCACTGCCTTAGATACTGATCAAATTACCTTTGCTGGATTCGTTCGACCTAGCCTGTTTCTTGCCATCTTTCTTAGCCTACTGGTGGCTGTGGGTGTGCTTTGTCTGGCCTTGGTCTTATCTCTCCTGATTCCTCAAGCTAGTAGCAGTTTTTTCGGTTTAGTTTTGCTGGCACCGCTAGCCGGCCTATTCTACTGGCAACGGGCCGGGCGACCGGAGCAAGTCCAACTGAAAGTTGAACCTTTCCCTTTAAGTAACAGCCAGGTCTCAGGAACTCAGACAAGGTTGACTGTCACGGCTCACCGGGATGAGCTAGCAACTTTGCAGCGTACGCTCAAACTTAAACCAGAAGATTAGCGATCAACATCAAGCATTGGTCTACGACGAAATCTTAGCTCGCGGCTGATTTGCTCAAACGTATCTCGTCGCACGTAGGGGTAGTCGCTAACCCAGAGGTTGTGGGCAGGAATATAAACATCCGACACCTTAGCAATCTGGCTCAGATCGGCTCGATTAGACATGACCAGCATTTCAACAACTTCATTCCGTCTAATCTGTTGATAACTGCGACGGAGCGGAACCTGAATGTTTGTTAACAGTCCTGTAGCATCGCCGACTTCTAAATTAAGCCGTCGTTCCCGGTTTTCGATCACGACTAACTCTCCCCGTTGATTGACCGTTTCCTCTTTCCCGATCAGTTCCTCACTGATGAAAACCTCAAGCACTCGCCCCTGCCAAAATCCACAGCGGGTATAGCGTCGGCACTCAGCATTGCGGCGACTGGCCCAGTAGATCGGAGCCCAGAGCCAGTAAAGCCCCATGCTCAGTCCGAGTACAAGCATGATTCCCCCAAACCCTTCCCGTAAAAGGCTACCTAAGACTAAAACAATTACGACACCAACCACGGTGATCAGCAGTCGTTTTAATAAGTCCGGGACTTTGCCCCAGTAGTATACGTACTGGGCACCCGTTGGTACCACGGGGATCAGTTCTTCAAACTTTTTACGAGCTAGGGGAATTAACATAAGTCTGGGGAGCAAACGAGCCTAGTAGCGATTGAGCGAAGCGCAAGTTACACAAACAAACTTTAGACATGAATTGACAGCAAAGAGTAATGATCCAAAAGACTGAGTTGCTGCTCTGCACTAGGGTTGCACTCTAGGTAAGGGAGCGAAGCGCACCATTGCTCAATTGGGCTGGGTGTGCAATTTGAACAACTCTAGGTAGAATTGCTGAAGAAAGTAGGCAACTCCCCCGCTGAAGCTTGAGTGCTGTTGTTATTTTAAGCACCAAACAGAGCATCTATGGCTATTATCGCCCTCAAAGCCTGGTATCTTCAGGAGTATGAGCCAGTTCAGCAGTTAGAAAACCGGCCTCACGACCTAGGGCTGAGTGAAAGCAGCTTGCTTAAGTCAGCCTTGCGGGCTGATTTTTTAGATGAAATTCAAACCGTTAAACAGTCGGTTTGGTTTCAGCGCTACCTGGAAGGGGAAACGATTGAATTTTATATTGAAGGCAGCGGTGGCTATGCCATCTCTAATATTGATCTGATCAGCCACGAGATCTATTTTGCCAAGCAAGAGGTGATGGCCCATTTGGAGCCAATTATTTCCTTTTGCTACCAAACAGAGTACGCGGCGTCGAGTCAGGCGCTCCGCCACGAGTTGGAGAGGATTGTGGAGAAACTGAGCCAGCGATCGCGAATTCCCTTGCACCTAGAAGAATCTCATCGCCTGTCCGATGGTCCCGTTCGTCTCAGTAGTACTTTGATGCGGAAGATTCGCCAGAGTTTGCTGTTCATTGCCGATGGAACGCCAATCCTCGGCCTTGACGGCTCACCGCCCCAACTAATTCCTAGCCCGACTGTCTGTGTTGAAATGGGTTATGCCCTGCAAAGCAAGCGGTCTGGGCAGATTTTATTGGCTCAAATGCAGCGCTCTGATCTACCGGGACAGTTCCCCTTTGATTTGTCGAGCAACCAGCGACTCGTGTTCAAGGATGCAGCGGAACTGCACAAAACCTTGCCGTCCATGATTCAAACTCAGTTACATCGATTCAATTTATAGCTCTAGCTCAGAACTGGCCAGAATCAGGAGGGAAAAGTAGGGATACTTTCAACTTTTCCAGCCCATAATGGTGTCGATATGCTCAAGATCTTTAAAGTATGCCTAGAACTGCGACCGAATTTGCTGTCTATTTACTAATTGAGGGAGGCCACCGAGAAGAGGTGCGCTTTTCCACCATTCAAGACTTTCAGAAATGGTATAGCAACGAACTTGTGCCAAAATCAACCTCGGAAGACTTTGTCACAGTCCCGATCAAAAATATTCAAGGGGAGTACATGGTGATTCGGCCCTCTCGAATTCTGGCGATCCGAGTGGAACCTCTGTTCTCTTCTAGCGTCGAGCGGTATTGATAACGCCCCAGCCTCTGTCAGGTTTGAAGGGCAGGTTTGAAGGGCTGAATTGATGTTGTGGTCCTGAAAAAGGCCAGTTTGGCCATGCAAGTAACTCCATGCAGATAACAATGTTAATACCCTGGAGTTAGCTGCTGTGATCAGGATTGCTATTTTATCCCTCAGTCTGGGGATGGTCTTGGCTTCAAGTCTCCAAACGGCTCCTCCCCTGAAACCCGTACCACCAGCTCAGGTGCCAGCGTGCTTAGGAGATCAACACTGGGAACCAGCCGGTAACGACAATCCAGATCGAGCTGCTCTTTTAGCAGCAATTGACCACAGCCTGCGCTATCTTCGAACATCCACGGCTGAAGCACACTACCAGAAATCAACGGTCCCCGGCATCACTCACAGTCGTGTCCAGCGCAGTCTAGTGCGATTCCGGCAGTTACTTCAGCAGGCCAAATCTGCCGCAGATCTGCAAGCGGCTGTCAAACGAGAGTTTGTCTTTTACCAATCTATTGGCAATGACGGTCAGGGTACGGTGAATTTTACCGGATATTTTCAGCCCACCTATACCGCTAGCCGGGTGCCGACACCAGATTATCGCTACCCGCTGTACCGGCTGCCGCCCCGCTTTGATCAGTGGTCTCATCCTCACCCGACCCGGACTCAATTGGAGGGTGTTGATGGCCTGCAAGGGTCAAGTGGCCTGCTGCAAGGATTGGAGTTGGTCTGGCTGCGCGATCGCCTGGAAGCCTTTTTGGTCCAGGTTCAAGGCTCAGCCCAATTACAGCTCACGGATGGCAGCACCATGACCGTTGGCTTCGCGGGTAAAACCGACCAACCTTACACGGGTGTGGGCAAAGAACTGGCCAAAGATGGCAAAGTTCGCCTAGAAGATCTCACCCTACTTACCTTGATTCAGTACTTTCAGCAGCACCCAGCCGAGCTGAACCAATACTTACCCCGGAATCACAGCTTTATCTTCTTCCGAGAGACAAATGGGGCTGCGGCGACGGGTAGTCTTGGCGTACCTGTGACCCCTGAGCGATCGATCGCCACAGATAAGTCCTTAATGCCACCCGGAGCCTTGGCCTTGATTCAAACCCAAATTCCCTACCTGAATGCCTCCGGCCAAGTGGAACAGCGCTTGGTAAGCCGCTACACCCTTGATCAAGATACAGGTTCAGCCATCCGGGGGCCTGGAAGGGTTGATATTTTTATGGGAACAGGTCCTCAGGCCGGTGAACGGGCCGGAAACCTGGTTTCTAGCGGCAAGCTGTACTATTTGTTGCTGAAGTAAGCGACCCTGCATCAATACCGGGGTGAACTTATTTTTAGATCCACTTCAACTAAAATCAAGAAGTCAATTTGAGTTTGTGCCTATGTCCCTCGCCTTAACCCTAGCCATTCCGATTCTGTTGGTTCTGACGTTGACCCTGCTAGAGGTGATTCATCTGATTCCCTTTCTGTCTGCAATCTTGAAATTGATTGGTTTTGCTTACACCCTCTGGTTTATTTACCACTATCTGATCAATGCCGAGAATCGACGCAAACTCTTAGAGCAGGGAGAAGCGCGAAGGAAAAAACAGCCCCTTAATCAAGAGCAGGGGATTAGCTGAGTTCTAGTCTTAGCCGCAGCCCAACTAAGACAGGACTGGTTTTTGAGCCTGAATCACCTCCAAGCTGCCCCCAGCATGAAGAGCAGTGCGACTGATCTGAAAACCAGTGCTTGTCAACAGCTCAGTCAGATCTGACTGCAAAAGCTGCCATGCGGTTGCGGTTTCAAACAGAGCCAAAAACAGGGATAGCCCCGGCCAGAACAGGGGGTTGGTGGGGGAGTGAAAATCTACCAGAGCAAACTGTCCGCCTGGTTTCAGCACCCGGTAAACCTCTTGGACAATCTGCTGGCGCTGATCTGGCTGCATTTCGTGCAGAGCCATACTGGTATGAACCAGATCAAAGCGATGGTCTGGAAGCGGCATGGCCTCCGCAAAGGCTTCCACATAGTCTGCTTGAGGAACATTCTGGCCGGCTCGCTTGAGGGAAAGGGGTGAAGCATCTAGCCCGGTTACGGCTTGGGAGTGCTGCACCAGAAACTGCGTAGCCTGCCCGCTGCCGCAGCAGAGGTCTAGGACCTGCGTATCAGCGTTAATGGACAAATCTTTGAGTGCCAAGCGGCGAAAGCGGTCTTCACCGCCGACACTGAGGGCGGCAATCCGGCTGACTGAGTCGTATAGCCACTGGTAGCGATAGCTCCAGTCTCTGAGAATTGTTGACATCGCCAGGTTAGGACTCCTCTGGACTGACAGCCGCAAATAGGGCTGAGTAATCGGCATCTCCTAATCCTTGAGCGATCGCCCGATCCAGCAGATGCCTGACGCCCTCCAGGCCACTCGTTTCTAGTCCAATTGCTGCGGCTTCGGTCAGAAACAAGTTGACATCTTTGAGCAGGTGTTTAGTGGGGAAGTTCGGGTCAGCAAAGTTGCGATCGACCAGACGGGACAGCTTCTTATCAAAGGTTGGGGCGTAGAGGGCACTGTGCCGTAGCACGGCCATAAATTGCTCTACCTCAACCCCTTGGCGCTGAACAAACCCCAGGCTGAGGGCAAAAGCTGCCGTCAGGGAAGCAATCAACTGGTTCATCGCCAGCTTCAAGCTGGCTGCCTGACCGACAGCCCCAACCAAGCGCGGCTCCGGTCCAAAGGATTTTAATAGCCCGCTCCATCGCTCAAATTGCTCTGGGGAGGCTCCCACCATCACAATCAACTCCCCCGCTTCTGCCTGGGGAATGCTTCCTAGCACCGGCGCTTCCAGATACTCACCCTTAGCAGTCGTTATTGCTTGATCCAGGGCCTTGCTTTCTTGAGGGGCGATCGTGCCCATTTGAATCACTGTCCGCCCGGAGAGGTGCGATCGCACCTGTTCTGACAGCAAGGTTTCTCGCACAGCTTGGGCGTTGGTTAGCATCGTAATCAGACAATCTGAATTCTGGACTGCCTCCTGAGCAGATCCGGCAATTTCCGCTCCAGCAGCTCTCAAAGGTTCCGCCCGATCTTGCGTGCGGTTGTAAACTACCAGAGGGACCTTGGCACTTAGCAATCTTTGAGCCATCGGCATCCCCATCAACCCCGTGCCAATCAGCGCAACCTTCATCTAGAACTCCTTAAGCAACTATTATTTCTCTTGGGACTTACACAGCTAAGCGTTAATTTGCCTCATCCGGCTCCTTCAATCCCCTAAACTTAGGGGCGAGTGTGTAACTCCTGTCTCTAATCAAAATTTTTAACGTCTTGCCCCTTATTAAACATTGTTGAGTCTTTGAGCGGCACAAGTGAGTCTTATAACTTCGTCATTCAGTCTTATAACTTCGTCAGCGACTCTTTGAACTGCGTGAACGAGTATCGAAACCTCGCCAGCGAGTATTAGAACCTCGTCGTTGAGTCTTTGATCTGCGTCAGGGAGTATCGGAACCTCGTTTTCGAGTCTTTGATTTGCGTGAACGAGTATCAGAACTCCATTATTGAGTGTTTGAGTCTCAAAAGTTGAAGCTCACGGGTGCAGCGAAAGTGCTGACTAGAAATTCTTAAAATTTCCTCACACGACTTGGAAGGTTATTGAAGTCGGACCTCTGAGAGAATCATGAAGTTGTTATCGGACCAGCCAACACAATGTATTGGCCGTTAGTGGGAATAGGCTCAACTCTCCAACAATTCATGGTTGCGTATCGAGAGGTCTTC
>JBGTDT010000007.1:0-2337 GCA_041748155.1 Thermosynechococcaceae cyanobacterium
ATCAGGTTGAGCGTTGTTTCAATCGGCTCAAGCAGTTTCGTCGCATCGCAACTCGCTATGAAAAGAAGGCTGAAAACTACCTTGCTATGCTGACTCTAGCCTCTATCTTGTTGTGGTTGTAGTTTTAAAACACTCCCTAGCGTTATGAGAGCTTTTCTACTTCTAGGCCATTGGGGCATTGGAAACGGTTAGATTAGAGAGTAAGGGCCGGGTTCTCCAATCTTTGATGAAATATTCCAGTCAAATAATCAATCGGGCGATGCGGGCAGTGCGCTGTAGTCCTTTTCAGCAGAAACTCTTTGCAGCGATGCGTCTAGAGGGTGTTCCTTTACAAGAAATTTCTGGAAGAACAGGGATGCAGAAACAGTATACTCTGCACCCGGTTGCTGAGCTGGTTGCTGAGAATGCCCTACTCTGGTTAATTCAAGTTGGTGTAATCCGTCGAGAAGTGGATGGGCAAGGGATCACGGATAGCTTTCGCCTCACGCCCCTGGGTCGCCAGTTACTTAAGCAGTGGCAAAGTGAGGAGAACACTTGGAACTCGCCCTCCCTGCCAGATCGATTTCTAAATGCCTATCGTCGCTGGCTCCGGTTACCAGCCTAGATGGTAAAAGCTCTGATGGTGGTGGGAACCACTTCCCACGCGGGTAAATCCCTGCTTACGGCAGCAATTTGCCGCATCTTGGCGCGGCAGGGCTGGCAAGTTACACCGTTCAAAGGGCAAAATATGGCCCTAAATGCCTACGTGACTACTAGCGGAGGTGAGATCGGTCACGCTCAGGCAGTTCAAGCCTGGGCTGCTGGGGTTGAACCTGTAGTGGAGATGAACCCCATTCTCTTAAAACCGCAGGGAGACATGACTTCCCAGGTGATTTTGAACGGCAGAGCAGTAGGTAAGGTCGGTGCAGCGGATTACTACCAAGAGTATTTCGATGTAGGTTGGCAAGCCATTCAAGATGCTTTGCAGCACTTGAGCCATAACTTTGACTGGATTGTTTGTGAAGGGGCTGGCAGTCCGGCAGAGATTAACCTGAAGCACCGAGATTTAACGAATATGCGCGTGGCGAAATACCTGCATGCTCCTACGCTGCTGGTTGTCGATATTGACCGGGGCGGTGCCTTTGCCCACGTGGTTGGGACCTTGGAGTTACTTGATCCCGATGAGCGAGTCTTAATTCGGGGTGTAATTATCAACAAGTTCCGGGGCCAGCGATCGCTGCTTCAACCGGGGATCACCTGGTTAGAGGAGCGGACTGGCATTCCAGTCGTCGGGGTAATTCCCTGGTTGGAACATACCTTCCCTGCTGAAGATTCCCTAGATTTATTTGAGCGCCGCTCCAATTCAAAGGGGGATCTGGATATTGCCGTGATCCGCCTGCCTCGGATTGCCAACTTCACTGACTTTGATCCCCTAGAAGCAGAGCCGACGGTTAGCCTCCGCTACCTCAGTCCGCACCAACTCCTGGGGGAGCCGGACGCCGTGATCCTACCCGGCTCTAAAACCACTATTGCTGATCTGATCACCTTACAAACATCGGGCATGACAATGCAATTACAAGACTATGCCGCAACAGGGGGCACAATCATGGGAGTCTGCGGTGGCTTTCAAATGCTTGGACAAACCCTCAGTGATGCCGAAGGGTTAGAAGGCATAGCTGGAGAGTACAGCGGTCTTGGTCTTCTGCCGCTGAACACCCTGATTACAGCCGAAAAAGTCACGCGGCAGCGACAGGCGATCGCCCTCTACCCCCAAGCCGTCCCCGTAGCTGGGTACGAAATTCATCAAGGTCAGACTACGGTCCTAGAAAACCTCCAGCCTCTCTTTGATGATCCCAGTCTTGGCATTGTCAGTCACAACCAATCCATTTGGGGCACCTACCTGCACGGCCTATTCGACAATGGCCCCTGGCGACGAGCTTGGCTCAACCACCTCCGGCAGCGGAGAGGCTTAAAGCCTTTACCTACAGACGTTGCCAACTACCCGGAGCAGCGAGCGGTGTTCCTAGATGCCGTCACTGATGCAGTTGCAGATCACCTGGACTTGACACCCCTTTTACAGGATGCTGAAAACCGTTCAGTCCTATAGAAACCCGTTTTTTCAAAATTAGTATCGTTAACCTACAGCTTTAGGATTCTATCGGAGGAAGACTGTAGGAAGGTTCTACAAGGACCCAAACTAGAACACCAAGGCTTTAGAGACTATAGCTCTACTAAGTTGCGTTAGGACGTATAGTAGTAAAGATAAAGCGCAACAAGAAGTGTCTATGCCTGCCCCCTACAGTGATGACCTGCGCCGCAAAGCCCTTGCTGCGCTCAAACGAGGAGAGCGCAAAACCG
>JBGTDT010000008.1:0-5203 GCA_041748155.1 Thermosynechococcaceae cyanobacterium
CCTACAGCTACGACTTAAGGCAAAAAGTGATACAGGCAATCGATAAAGGGATGAGAAAGAGCGAAGCGAGTCGTGTCTTCAATCTCAGTCGCAATACTATGGACTTGTGGCTAAAGCGCAGAGAAGAAACAGGGAATTACCAGGCCAGTGTAGGCTATCAAAAAGGAAATCGGCACAAGATAACGGATTGGAAAAAGTTTCAAGAGTTTGCTCAAAAGAATGGAGAGAAAACCCAAGCTGAGATGACCCAAGCCTGGGAAGGAGAGCTGAGTCGTTATACCATTGGTCGAGGACTAAAACAGATTAACTTTACTCGAAAAAAAAGACCTATGGGTACAAAGAAAGAGATGAACTAAAACGCCAAGAGTTCCGAGATGAGCTTCAACTAAAAGACCCAGAAAGTCTAGTGTATGTGGATGAATCAGGGATAGATAATAGAGAGGACTATGGTTATGGGTGGAATGAGAAAGGCCAAAGGTTTTACGCTCTAAAAGAAGGAAAAAGAAGTGTAAGAGTAAGTATAATAGCGGCACTGCAACAGAAACAGTTAATAGCTCCATTGACATTTGAAGGATCATGCAACCGTCAAGTCTTGGAGCAATGGATAGAAGAAATGTTAATCCAATGTTTATTGCCCAAACAAACTGTTGTACTGGATAATGCCACCTTTCATAAGTCAGAAAAAATCCAGGGATTGATTGAGAGTGTTGACTGTGAACTTAAGTATTTGCCTCCCTATTCTCCTGATTTGAATGAGATAGAACATTATTGGTTCCCTATCAAGAATCGAGTGAGGAAGATGGCAGGTAGCGATGTAACTTTCCGAGAAAGAGTAGATAAAGCTGTTGCGGCTTCGTCCTAACCTTACTACTTCTTGCTATACCTCGGTCAAGCTCTTTGTGATTTGGTATAGAAACCCCATGACCAGCGCTTGACACAATGCCTATCAGCAGGAACGCCGTGTCGCAAACTACCCAGAAAACAGCATTGTATGAGCAAGACTTGCAGCTATAGTTTGAGGACACCATTGCCAGGCTAAAAGCGCGGGAGCTTGACGGGCTGGACGTCGACAACCTGGTTGAGGAGATTGAAGGCTTGGCGGGTAGAGATCGACGAGAAGTACGGCTGCGGCTGAAAGTGCTACTGGTTCACCTGCTCAAGCGCATTTATATCGATTCTACTTGCGGCAATCGGGGTTGGGAGAACACCCTCAGAGAGCAGCGGGATCAGCTACAGGTACTTCTGAAGCAGTCACCAAGTCTAAATCAACACTTTGTTAAAGTATTCGACGAGGCTTGGCAGTACGCCCTTAAGAGCCTTAATGAGGAGTATAGAAAAGTTCAGATTCCCGATCAGTGGCAATTCAGCCGCGATGTTGATGTGATTTTGTCTGAGGAGTTTTGGCACTAAGAGCGTCAAGCAGCCTCGGGGTTGAGTTGTGTCATCTGCCAGGTTGTAAAGGTGCCAATCGGACTCCAGAGATCGTAAGGGAGCAACAGGAGCGCAGCCCAGCCAGAAATTGGCCAGACAACCAAGGTTAGCAAGATCCCTAAAATTGCGCCAGTTCCGCCAATCAACGTGCCCGTTCTTAGGCTCCGGCGTCTAAGCATCACAATAGTATAGGACGACGTGACCACCTCCAGCAGTAGGTAAAGCCCCATCAGCAACCAGGTTCTTGGGCTACCAGGATCGTTTTCCCAAATAATCACCGCTGACCAGGCGCCGCAAACAAAAATAATTGTCCAGATAACTGGAATTGCCGCTTCAAAAACCAGCCAGTCCGGTCGCTGTAAACCTTTAAACCATTGGGTATCCCGAGGTCGAATAAAGCTACTGCCCAGCCCAACCAGTAGGGTTACAGCCCCAATCACCATCCAGGCTTTGATCATTTCTTACTCTTAACTGAGCCTCTAAACACAACTGAATGCAACCAGTCTGTAGCTAGTTTGACATCATTATCGAACCCAGGGTATCAGTCTTATAGCTTACAGCCTTGCCTAACCAAAGATACTGCTAAAAAACTCCACCGCTTCCTTCAGGGAAGCAATAAAGACATCAATCTCTTCCCGCGTGTTGTAGAAGTAAAGACTTGCCCGTGCAGTTGATTGAACTTTAAGATAGCGGTGTAAGGGTTGGGTGCAGTGGTGTCCTGCTCGGATCGCTACCCCGGATTCGTCCAAAATTGTAGACAGGTCGTGGGGATGTACATCTCCAGCAGTGAAGGCAGCAAGGGCTGCTCGGCCTCTACCCTCTGGGGTTGGTTGAGGTCCATAAATTCGCAGTTCCGGGATTTCTTGGAGTCGTTCGAAGAGATGGGCCGTCAGTTCCGCTTCGTAGGCGTGGATTTTGTCCATTCCCAGGCCAGTGAGGTAGTCTACAGCGGCTCCCAGGGCGATCGCTTCTCCAATTGCCGGAGTGCCAGCTTCAAACTTGTGGGGCAAATCCGCGTAGGTGGCGTGATCTAAGTAGACATCCGCGATCATCTCCCCACCGCCTAAAAACGGGGGCATGGCGCGTAGCAAATCCAGCTTACCGTAGAGAAAACCGACGCCTGTGGGTCCACACATTTTGTGACCGGAGGCAACCAGCCAATCACAGTCGATCGCCTGCACATCCACCGGCATGTGGGGCACACTCTGACAGGCATCAACTAAAATCTTGGCTCCGTAGTGGTGGGCGATCGCGGTAATCTCCTGCACCCGGTTAATGTAACCCAGGGTATTGGAGACGTGCAGAATCGAAACTAACTGGGTTTTGTCAGAGATTAGGGATTTGAACTGCTCCAGGTTAAACTCTTCATTCTGGTTTGGCTCGACGAACTTGAGAACTGCTCCAGTCCGCTGGGCCAGCAGTTGCCAGGGAATTAAATTGCTGTGGTGCTCCATCACGGAGAGAATAATTTCATCTCCCCGTTGAAGGCTGCTCATGCCCCAAGCGTAGGCAACTAAGTTGATCGCCTCGGTGGCATTACGAGTAAAAACAATTTCTTGACGAGAGGCCGCGTTGACGAACTTGGTAAGTTTATCCCGCGCCCCCTCGTAGGCATCGGTGGCCCGCGAACTCAGGGTATGTACACCCCGGTGGACATTGGCATTGTCCCGTTCGTAATAATGTTGCAGAGCATCTAGGACTGCCCGAGGCTTTTGGGAAGTTGCAGCGTTGTCCAGGTAGACCAACGGTTTACCGTTGACTTGTTGGTGCAGGACTGGGAAGTCTGGCCGCACCTGAGCCGCAAGGGTTTTTTCCTGGGTAACAATCATAGTTTAGGGGTGGGTAAAGTAAATCAGTCAGGCAATCAAGCCTGGACAGACCGAGAGAGGGATTTGCCCAGAGAAGCGACCGGAACCTGGTCAATCACCTCTGCGGCAAATGCCTGGACTAAAAGGTTACGAGCACTGGCGAGGTCCAATCCCCGGCTTTGCAGGTAAAAGACTTCTTCGGTATCAAGTTGACCAACAGTGGCACCGTGGGTGCATTTCACATTGTCAGCGACAATCTCTAACTGGGGTTTGGTGTCAACGCGAGCTTTGGGGGAGAGCAGCAGGTTCCGGTTTAGCTGACCGGCATCAGTGAGTTGGGCGGCCTTGGGCACAAAGACCTTACCGTTGAAAACAGCGTGAGCGCGATCGTTGACAATACACTTGTGCAGTTGGCGACTGGTACCGTGGGGCTGAGTAAAGGCGATCGCACTATGGGTATCAGCCAGTTGGGTGTCAGTGGCTAAGGTCAGACCGTTGAGTACGGTTTCGGTTTGCTCACCCGTCAGGGTGACGTTTAAGTTGTGCCGGGAAAGTTTGGCCCCGACGCTAATCGCGTTGCAGGTGTAGCGGCTATCGCGAGCCTGGGCGATCGCCGTCCTACCCACATGAAAGGCAACGCGGCTATCCCGTTGTAATCTGGTGTGATTAATCTGAGCGTTTTCTTTCACCCACAGCTCCGTGACGGTGTTGGTAAAGTAGACACCCTCACCCACTCCAACATAGTCTTCAACTAAGGTCGAGGCGCTACTCGCTTCGGCAACGACCAGGCTGCGAGGTTGAGAAATAATTGAAGTTTCACTGGCAGTGGAAACAAACAGCAAATGAATCGGTGGCTTCACAACCTGGTTTTTGGGTACCCAGACGACCGCAGCATCCAGAAAGCCAGCAGTATTTAGTGTTGTGAACACATCACGGATTGTGCCGGGGGAAGGATTCCACCCGGACAAATCCTCCCCCTGCTGATAATCCAGATACTCCCGGAGCTGATCGCGGTACTCCAGCGGCAACTGCGCCAGGGGACCGACAAACAGGCCAGCGGGTAGGTGGGCGACGGCTGAGAGGTCACGAACATAAATGCCGTTGACAAAGACCAAGCGGCTGTGTTCGGCTTCCGGCAGGGTGAGCGCAGCAATGGTAGCAATGTCCGATGCTGCCAGCGCAGTATTTGGTTCAGGTGGCTGGAAGCTGACTTGTTCAAGGGGGGACAGGTCCGTGAACCGCCACTCTTCGTCCCGGTTGGTGGGGAGGGTTAGTTGACGCACTTGGTGGGCAGCGCGATCGCGCAGTTGCTCTAGCCAAGGCGCGATCATCGGTCCCAGCGCTTGAGTGCTTAGGACTTGCCGCTGCCCCAGCAACTGAGCTAGGTAGCCATCAGACTGAAGCAGAGGTTTAATCCCTACTTCTATAGAACTAAAACTAGGAGAAGCCTGAATACTCATGATGCCCCTATCCCAGCCTCAAGCGTCTCTCCTTGCACCCATTCGTAGCCGCGAGATTCTAGCTCCAGGGCCAGTTCTTTGGTTCCCGTAGTCGAAATCTGACCATCCTGCATGACATGAACAAAGTCAGGTTCAATGTAGTTAAGCAACCGCTGGTAGTGAGTGATTAGAAGGGTTGCATTCTCCGGTTTCGCTAACTGGTTGACCCCATTGGCAACGATCTTCAGAGCATCAATATCTAAGCCAGAGTCTGTCTCGTCCAGGATGGCCAACTTTGGCTCCAGTAGAGCCATTTGGAGAATTTCATTGCGTTTCTTCTCACCCCCGGAGAATCCTTCATTAACACTGCGCTCTAAAAACCGCGGGTCCATCTTGACAACCTCCAGCTTCTCGCGCACTAAGTCATCAAAGTCAAAAGCATCTAGCTCCTCTGACCCCTGATACTTGAGCTTTGAGTTGTAGGCCACTCGCAAAAAATCCAGGTTACTGACGCCGGGGATTTCT
>JBGTDT010000009.1:0-38532 GCA_041748155.1 Thermosynechococcaceae cyanobacterium
TAAGAAGCTTTCCTGGTGCTTAGGGCGCAGTGGACCCACGCCGACCCATCCCGAACTCGGTTAGTGAAACGTTGCAGCGGTGAAGATACTTGAAGGGTAGCCTTCTGGGAAAATAACTCGGTGCCAGGATAGATACTGTAGAAGAGTCCCTTGTCATCATGGGTATGACGAGGGACTCTTTTAGTCTCTGAGGGTCAATTCCCCGCTGCTCTGCGGCGTAAAATGCAGCGATGAGCGAGTACATCCATAAAAGTCATAACGTCACAGTTTTGCTATACCATCTTGTATTTCCAGCGAAGTACCGACGGGCTGTGTTCGATAAACAGGTCGATGCGGCCTTGGCAGAGGTGTGCTTAGAGATCGAGAAACGCTACGAGATCAAGTTTGTGGAAATCGGCGTGGACAAAGACCATGTGCATTTTTTAATCCAGTCGGTGCTGACCTACAGTGTGACTAAACTGGTGAGGATGCTCAAAAGCCTGACGGCGCGCGAGGTGTTCAAGCAATGTCCGCAGGTGAAACAACAGCTCTGGGGTGGGGAGCTTTCGACCTGAGCTCAAGCCGAAGGGTTTTGGAGCGACGGGTACTTTGCGAGTACGGTGGGAAAACATGGCGACGAGGGGATGATTGCCAGATACGTCAAAGCCCAGGGCAATGACTATCTCAAGTTGCACAGAGATGAGCAATTGGCTCTCTTTTGATGCTGATACCCCGTCCGCTTGCGGCGGGGTAGTTCATTTTTCTGTTGAAGCTACACTGGAAAATGTTTGAGCAGTAAATCTACAATCTGACAGCGTTACAAGGAATCCATGCCGACCTTAGTAAGCAGTGGTGAGTTTGCTGAATATGAACAATGAGGTTAAAGCAAAGCTGATACGGAGGTTCTGTAGGGGAACGTTAAAGGAAGACCACAACATGTAACGATACCTTGATTCAGTATAGGTAAAGATAGGAAAACAGAAATGGTAAATAGTGCAAGTATACTGCTACTGGTCTGCTTCCGAGCTACAAAACAAGTGGAGATGAAGTGATAGCGGGATTGAATTGATGGAGATAAGAGCCAATTGTGTCAATCTAATCACGGGAGTTCTCCAGATTTTCCCAACCTCGCTGACGTTGCGCTTCATAAAGGATTACGGCTGCTGTGATCGCTACGTTTAGTGACTCTACTCCTGAATGTAAGGGAACTCTGACCTGCTGATCCGCCAACCGAATAAGTTCGTCAGAGAGTCCTGCTCCTTCATTTCCCAATAGAATTAGGCTTGGTTGACACAGATCAATATCCCAGTAAGTTGAATCGGCATCTGGCCGAGTAGCAATAACCTGCATCCCTTGATCTCGGTATCGTCGTACTTCCGCTTGTAAGTCTGGGCTCACAGTCATGGGCAACTGAAACCATTGTCCTGCTGAGGCTCGTAGAACCTTAGGATGTTCTAAGTCTACACTGTCATCGTTTAACAGTAAGCCCTCAGCCCCTGCTGCCGCACAGGCGCGAATAATTGCACCCAAATTACCGGGGTTCTGCACGGTCTCTAAAGCCAAGCCTAGGCTGGTCAACTGAACTGGATGCTGCTGAGAATGGGCCGTTGCAACAACCCCGTCAGGCTGTACTGTTGTGACGATCGCTTGCAACAGATCTGGGCTAACCAGTTCTAGGCGCTGAGCAAGAGATTGAACCTGCTGAAAAAGCTGAGGATGGTTTTGCTGCCACGATGGAGTACAACAAACTGCTGATAGCGGCCATTTCGCTGCACAGGCCTCTTCTAACAAATGAGTGCCTTCGAGCAAGAAAAGTTGCTGTTCAGTGCGGTAGCTAGAACGATGCAATTTGCGGATTTGCTTGACTAGAGAATTTTGCCGACTAGTCAGCATTGATCTAAGTTGGAGTAATTGGTACCCGAATATTCGACCTAGTTTGTTGGAGTCAAAACTAGATGGATGCGGAACCCGGGACTTGAACCCGGAAGTCTTTGCAGACACTAGAACCTGAATCTAGCGCGTCTACCAATTCCGCCAGTTCCGCCTGAAACAGTGAACGCTGCGGTCTATAATCATCTAGCAATTCCTATTATCCGTCAATGACCTGCAAATCACAAACCTCAAGGATGTGTATAAGAAGGAGGGCAGAACCGTTAAATAGGTCTATTCTATAAAAATCTTGAAAAATGAAAATCTGACGGTAGAATCAAAACCAAACAACGAGTTTACACTCGATTCAGTTCTAGGAGGATAGAAAAATTACTCCCTCTCCAAGCTTGACAGATAACAATTCTTTACCCCAGTCAAATGCATCTGTACTCCAGATTTGGGGTGGGGTTCCTCTAAATGGTCACGTTAGCGTCAGCGGTGCCAAGAATTCAGCTCTAGCACTGATGGCTGGAGCGCTACTTGCCTCTGAGGGTTGTTGTCTCCGCAACGTTCCTGCTCTGGTTGACATCACACGTATGGGCAGGATCTTATCCACCTTGGGAGTGAAGTCGCGGCAGGATGGTGATGCTTTAGAAATAGACGCCAGTCATATCAGTCAATCTAAAGCGCCTTACGAGCTTGTCAGTCAGCTCCGCGCTAGCTTCTTTGTCATTGGTCCACTCCTGGCTCGCCTGGGGGTTGCCCGCGTCCCGCTGCCAGGAGGTTGTGCGATCGGGGCAAGACCGGTTGATCTGCATGTGCGCGGCTTGCAGGCGATGGGAGCTGATGTCCAGTTCGAGCACGGCGTGATTCTGGCCTACGCGCCCAAGCTTAAAGGAGCCAGGATTCACCTTGACTGTCCTAGCGTCGGCGCAACTGAGACCTTAATGATGGCAGCGACGCTAGCGGATGGGGAGACCGTGATTGAAAATGCTGCCCAAGAACCTGAGGTTGTTGATCTAGCCAACTTTTGCTTGAAGATGGGAGCCCAGATTCGGGGGGCAGGAACTAATACAATCGTAGTTGCCGGAGTCCCACGGCTCCATGGAGCAGACTACTCGATTATTCCTGACCGCATTGAGGCTGGAACCCTGTTAGTTGCGGGCGCGATTACGCGCTCAGAAATCAGTCTTTCTCCTGTTGTACCTGAGCATCTCACAGCGGTCATCTCCAAACTTCAAGCTATTGGTACCAACGTCTTTGTAGATGCCCCTGACTGTTTAAGAATTGTCCCAGGACGACCCTACACAGGGACAAATATTGAGACCTACTTTTACCCTGGCTTTCCCACGGACATGCAAGCACTATTTATGTCCTTGCTAGCACTCAGTGAAGGTAACAGCGTCATTACTGAAACAGTGTTTGAAAATCGATTGAATCATGTTCCTGAACTGAAGCGGATGGGAGCAGATATTGTCATTAAGGGCAACCATGCTTTCGTCAAGGGTGTCCCGATGCTATCTGGGGCACCTGTTGCTGCCACTGACCTGCGAGCCGCTGCTGGGTTGGTAGTTGCTGGGCTAGCTGCGGAGGGTAAAACAACTATTCAAGGGTTACATCACCTTGACCGGGGCTATGACAAACTGGAGCGAAAGCTGCAAGGTCTGGGAGCTTGCTTGGAGCGGGTTCAGGTAGATACGCTTGAAGCACAATCAGTCAGCCCATCCGTGTCGGTTTGAGTTCAGAATAATACTTGGACTCTAGGGGTAGGTTTCCTGGATATACTGATAGATCAGTAGATCTGGTTAACTTAGCTGCCGTTGGGTAAGCGATCGCCAGATCTGCTAGAGGTCTGGGCAAAAAAATTCTGATCAAGGTTACTACATGTCCTCAAAGACTTTACTGATTGGCCTCAAAGCGGATCAATTTCGTCACCCCCTTGATCTAGAAGCCACCGCTGCCCTGAAGCAACTGCCTGGCTTGGATATGATGATTCGGAACCTACTGGGACCCATGGCAGAGCAGTTGTTCTACCTGGATAACATTGCCTCCAGTGTTCTTGTGGGGGAGCAACAACTGCCTCACTTGCACCAGCTATTGCTGGAGGCCTGCCAAGTTCTGGATTTGGAGCCTCCCCAGCTTTATATTCGCCAGCATCCAGCCCCCAACGCCTATACCTTTGCGGTTCGCGGTAAACAGCCCTTTATTGTGCTGCATACTTCCTTGGTTGACATGCTCAACCCAGAGGAGATCCAGGCTGTAGTTGCCCATGAGTTAGGCCATCTCAAGTGTGATCACGGGGTTTACTTAACACTGGCTAACCTAGTAGTCTTAGCCGCGGGGCAGCTTCCCAGGTTAGGTGGCTGGATTGCCCAAGGGTTACAAGCGCAGATACTTGAGTGGATTCGTTGTGCTGAATTTACCTGCGATCGCGCTGCCCTGCTGGTGGCTCAAGATCCCAAGGTGATTGCTTCTGTACTGATGAAGTTAGCGGGTGGTTCTCCTACCCTAGCGCCTCAACTTAACCTAGAAGCCTTCCTAGCCCAGGCACGGGCTTATGATGCGGTTAATGATCAGTTAGGGGAACTGCTCAAGCAGGCTCGAACTGCTGACTTGACGCACCCGCTTCCAGTTTTGCGGGCGCGGGAAATTGATCGGTGGGCCAGCACTCAGACCTATCAGACGCTGCTCCAGCCGCCAGCGCAGTATAATGGTGAGACAGCACCCAAGGGCGGGTGGCGAAATTGGTAGACGCACCACACTCAAAATGTGGCGGCTTCGGTCGTGAGAGTTCGAGTCTCTCCCTGCCCATGAACAGACTCCAGCAGCCATGATCAACCCTTCCTCCCTACTGGTTGCTCAGATCACAGATACCCACCTATTTGCCAGCACTGACCAGCAGCTTATGGGTGTAACTACGGCTGATACACTTCGAGTTGTTGTGAGGCGCTTGAGCCAGCTTCAACCCAGACCAGATCTGCTGCTACTGACAGGAGATCTGTCCCACGACGAAACTGCGGAATCGTACCAGTGGCTTCAGGATTTGCTAGTACCCTTGGGAATTCCCACGTACTGGCTTCCTGGCAATCACGACAACTTACCCATCATGGAAGAGGTGTTATACCAGCCGCCAATTTCTCCTGAGAAGTCTTTTCGAGCAGGTGGATGGCACTTTCTCCTGCTTAGTTCTTGGCTGCCAGGATGCGTTCACGGTAAGCTTTCTGGGCCAACTTTAGAGTGGCTAGAGCAGCAGTTACAGTTTGGTGATCAACCGACGCTGGTTAGCTTGCATCATCCGCCCTGTTCCATTAATTCAGACTGGATGGACAAGATTGGTTTACAAGATCCAGAGAGATTTTTGGGCATTATTGACCGCTACCCCCACGTAAAGCTTGTTGTGTTTGGTCACATTCACCAAGCGTTCGAAGATCAGCGTCGAGGGGTGAGTTACCTCGGCTCGCCCTCAACTTGTGTACAGTTTCAGCCTCAAGTTAACAAGTTTGCGATCGTCCCCCAAACTCAACCCGGATTTAGACTCTTTAGCTTGTTCCCAGACGGTAGTTACGAGATCAGGATAGAGCGGGTCGATTATTGACATCCATTTAACCCAGCACTGCTGGGCTGAACAAAAGCTCCAGCGTTATCACCTCCCCCTGCTGTCCTCAGCGCGAGTAGGTTTCACAACCAGCAGCCTTGTTAAATTAGTGATAGCTGGAAGGTGCCTTGTTGGTGTGAAATATGTGTTCAAAGGGGTAGAACAGTCGCCATCTGATTGAGCGACGATCCAAGGCGATCAGCAATGAGTTGCAGTAGCTGTACATCATCCTGGGTAAATTGGCGGGGATGAACCGTACCAACGTGGAAAACCCCGATCACCTGGTCTGCGCCTAGCAACGGCACCCCAATCATTGACTGGATTCCCTTGTCGCGGAGAATTGGACTGGAAACCTCGATTGCCGACAGGTCGTCTACAATCAGTGGTTTGCAGCTAGCTGCAATGGAACCAGCAAAACCACGCCCAATTGGAATTCGGACCTCTTCTATGATTTCCTCCTCAAGTCCAAGGGTGGCACGCACAGCTAGTTGATGTCCGCCCTCAGCCCGCAGCAAGACTGTGATAGTGTCGACGGCCATAACCTGGCGGATGCAATCGAATAGCTGGTGAAATAGGTTTTCAAGCACCAAATGAGCAGGTGCGTTGTCATTATTCGTCTGAAGAAGCTGGTGGATTAGCTCGGCAGTCTTCTCAATCTCGACAAGGGGGGCATGGAGCGCGATGGGAAGGCAGTTACTCTCTTTGTTGGTTGCCTGACGGGTTGAGTTCACTTGTTGATTGGGTTTACGGTTGGCGACTACGCGTGCGGGGACACCAAGGGCAACCGAGTAAGGGGAAATATCTTTAGTTACAACTGCTCCGGCTCCAATCACACTCCCCTGACCAATGGTGACTCCATCCACTACAGTTACTCCATGACCTAGCCAGCAGTCATCTCCAATCACGATTCCCTTTGCAGTAACGCCTTGGTCCCTGATCCTCTGCATGGAATCGACAAACGTGTGATTGTTGGCAAATATTCCTGAGTGCGCTGCAATGAGACAATCTTTGCCAATTTTGACGTCGCCTGGACCAGCAATACAGGTGTAGGAGCTGATAAATGTTCGTTCCCCAATCTCAATAGAGGAGTTTTCTAGAGCACCGATATCTACCCCCCGCTCAAGGGCAACTTGAGATCTAATACAAATCCGGTTATTCTGGCCTCGTCCGTCTATCCGAACCCCACGGAAAATATGGACCTCATCTCCAATTTCGATATGAGAAGCAGTTATAAATTCAGCGCCATGTTGAATAAATACGGCTGTACCCAACTGCTTGAAAATAGTACGATACAGCAATCTCCGTAACACTACACCCAACATAACTGTTGGTAGCCCTCCTACTGCTGTTGTCACCAGAACCTCTCTCAGGCGCACCCACCTTGAGAGAGTTTGAGCTTGTTTGATGTTCATAGTTGAATAACTCAGTCGTTACCCTAGCAGTCGTTTTAGGTTGTGGACAAATAACTATCAGGTTTATTGTTCCACCATGCCTCAACAATCCTTCAGTTCCCATCGTCAACTTGCAAAAAGTAATTTGAAGCCACGCTTCGCGAGTTTCCTGTGAAACCTGAGGTGTTTTTAGAGAGTGACTGTACAACCCTCATGGCCTGAGTTGGAGGATTAAATGCTCAGCGAAGCTGGTCAAGCCGAGCACGGAGAATTTCAGCTTGTTTCTCCGCCTCTACTAGGGCATTTCGGGCTCCCTGGATCACTTCCGTTGGGGCCTTATCTACAAAACCCCGATTGCTCAGGCGACCGGATAGGGATTTAATCTCAGCTTCCACTTTGCTCAAGTCTTTCTCCAGCTTGGCACGGAGTGCGTCCACATCTACGACACCAGCTAGGGGAATCAAAACTTGGGTTGTTCCGGCAACGCCGACAATGGTTTGTTGATGATCGCCCTGATCCGCTAAGTCTGGGGTGATGGCTAAGGAGTCTACTCTGGCTAGGTCTTGAATGTAGGATTGTCCGGCAGTAAGGGTCTGGCGATCATGACCACGTTCACTTTGCAAAATAACCGGGACCTTGAGTCCTGGTTTAATGCCTGCCTCTGCTCGCAGGTTGCGAATGGTGCGAACAGTACCAATTAGCAGCTCAAACTGCCGTTCCAGGTCCGGGTCAATCCAGACGAGATCGGAATCTGGATAGGCTTGCAGCGCTAAGCTCTGCTCGTCACCAACCTGCGTCAGGGTGTGCCAGATCTCCTCGGTAACATGAGGCATAAAGGGATGGAGCAATTTCAAGATTCCCTCTAGAACGTAGGCTAGGGTCTGCTGAGCCGCTTGTTTGGATGTTTGCTCTCCACTCTGTAGCCGGGATTTGACCAGCTCAATGTACCAGTCACAGAAATCGCCCCAGATGAACTCGTAGAGTCCCTTAGCTGCTTCACCCAAGCCGTAGTTGTCAATCCAGTCAGCGGTTTGACGCACAACTTGGTGAAACCGGGAGAGAATCCAGCGATCAGAGAGTTCCAGCGTGTTGACAGCGGGTTTGCCCAACCGCTCCGGCGTCAGCCCGTCTAGGTTCAGCATCACAAACCGGGAAGCATTCCACAGTTTGTTGGCAAAATTGCGGCTGGCTTCTACGGAGGCAGACTCATCGGTTTTGCGGTTGTACTCCAAGCGGATATCCTGCCCTGCACCTGCCACCTCCCGGATCAGGGTGTAGCGCAGGGCATCGGTACCGTACTTTTTAATCAGCACCAGCGGATTGATGCCGTTGTTAGCAGACTTGGACATCTTCTTGTTGTTCTCATCCCGCACCAGGCCATGAATGTAAACGGTCTGGAAGGGCATTTGGCCCGTAAAGTATCCGGCCATCATCGTCATCCGGGCGACCCAGAAGAAAATGATATCGAAGCCAGTGACCAGGGTAGTCGTGGGGTAGTAGAAGGCCAGATCAGCAGTCTGCTCCGGCCAGCCCAGGGTGGAAAACGGCCAAAGTCCAGAAGAAAACCAGGTGTCAAGAACATCAGGGTCTTGTTGAAGCTGGAGATCAGACCCGTACTCAGCCTCAGCCTGTATTTGGGCTTCTGCCTTGCTGGTCGCAACGATAAAGGGAGTTTCCTCCGTGATCTGTCCCTCCGTCAGACTCACCACATACCAGGCAGGAATTTGATGTCCCCACCACAGTTGGCGGGACACGCACCAATCTCTTAAGCTCACCAGCCAGTCACGATAGACCTTGGTCCAGCGTTCCGGCATAAACACTGGAGCAGCCTTTTGATCCAAAAACCCTAAAGCCTGGTCTGCTAGAGGCCGAATTTTGACAAACCACTGGGTTGAGAGCAAGGGTTCTATCGGCACCTTGCCGCGATCGCTGTAGGGTACGCTATGACGGTGATTCTCCACTTTCACCAGGAACCCGTCTGCCTTCAGTTGCTCCACCACGTTGCCCCGGGCCTCAAAGCGGTCTTGACCTTGGAATGGTCCGGCATTTTCGTTCAATGAGCCATCTTTGTGCAGGATATTGATCATCGGCAACTGGTGCCGTTGGCCGATCTCAAAGTCATTCGGGTCATGGGCCGGAGTTACCTTAACGCAACCCGTACCGAATTCTGGATCAACTGACTCATCGCCGATCACAGGAATTTGCCGCTCTAGGATTGGCAAAGTCACGGTCTGACCAATCAAGTGCTGGTAACGGGTATCGTTTGGATGTACTGCAACCGCAGTGTCCCCCAGCATTGTTTCTGGACGGGTGGTCGCCACCTCCACATACCCCGTTCCCTGCGTCAGCGGGTAGCGCAAGTGCCATAGGTGTCCCTCTACTTCCTGGTTTTCCACCTCAAGATCGGAGACAGCAGACTGGGTGGCAGGGCACCAGTTCACTAGGTACTTTCCCCGGTAAATCAATCCTGCATCATAAAGTTGGACAAAGGCTGCCACCACTGCTCTGGACAAACCTTCATCCAGGGTGAAGCGCTCCCGTGACCAATCTACGGAAACGCCTAAACGCCGAAGTTGGTTGACAATTGTGCCACCGGACTCTACTTTCCACTGCCAAGCTCGCTGCAGAAACTCTGCTCGACCCAGATCGTGACGACTTTTGCCTTCCGCCTTGAGTTGCCTTTCTAAAATTGTTTGCACCGCAATGCTAGCGTGATCGGTTCCCGGCAACCAGAGGGTATTGCACCCTTTCATCCGGTGGTAGCGAACCAACACATCAATCAGGGTACTCTCGAAGGCATGGCCCATGTGCAAGCTACCCGTGACATTGGGGGGTGGAATGACTACACAATAGGGTTGTCCACCACGTTCCGGGTCGGCTTTGAAAATTTGGTATTCTTCCCACCACTTTTGCCACCGGGCTTCGGTTACAGCGGGATCATACTGGGTTGACAGAGTTGGATAGGTTGCAGTCATAGGGACAGGTAGAGAGTGGCAAGTAGGGTATGAATTTCGCCTTAGATTTCAATTTTACATACTGCTGTCTTGCCCCACTACAGCTATCGGCCCTCACTGGCACGAAGCAGCAAGTCATGCTTAGCTTCACACTAGTAGCATCCACTGCATTCAGCACGGAGTTAACCCTCACACCTGCGATCGTGTGCTTGCAATATGAAAGAGGCTGGAATACTGATCAAAGCTTAGGTTTAGAGTCTCGGTTAGCAGCCAGTTTTTTAGAAGACAGCTATAGAGAGGGAGTTTAGCTATTCGATCAATCCAGTCCTTTGAACTCGACGCTGACCATATCAAGATCAGCTCCTTGAAAACGATTTCAGTCGCCAGTTTTCTAGATACAATGAGAACTTCAACACTTCCAGAACAATACTAAACATCCAACCAGCACTGGAGGATGACCACCTGCTCAGGGTATTGACTAGACTCTGAAGCGCTTGAATAACTGCCTGTCGCCTTTGCAGCATTATACAACTAAGCAGCATCAATCCCTAGGTCTTGCAAACGAGCTATTGGGGGTACTCGCAAGCCACAACTCTTAGCAATCGAAGAGAAGCTGTTTCTCATCTACTCTGGAAAAAAGAAACGGCACACCCGCTAGCACTTAGCAGCAATCAGTCAAAATAAGCGAGTGCTGGTCTTCAACCAAGCACGGGAAGGGACGGTTCATGATAAAAGTCCACTTGATGAAGACTTAGCACACAGCATCCCCAATGCGATTTCAATAGAGGAGGTTGAATCAGGGTTTTAAGACTTGCAGAACGAGTATATTGCAATCGAGGGGGTGGTTGGGACAAAGTGGAATAAGTCTTCTGAGTTCTATCGATGCCAGCCCCCTACAGTGATGACATTCGGCAAAAAGCCGTTGCCGCGGTTGAGCGTAGTGAGCGCAAAAGCCACATATGCCGGATGTTCCATATCAGTCGTAATACCCTGGATTTGTGGCTGCAGCGTCGCGCAGCAACAGGTTCGATTCGTTCGATTCGCGACTATCGACGGGGTCCTCAGCCCAAGATTAATGACCTCGAAGCGTTTCGAGCCTTTGCTCAAACACATGGACATCTGACCCAGCAACAGATGGCTCAACAGTGGTGCGAGCCCAATAGTGACCCCACCATTGGCCAAGCCTTCCTAGGGCAATTGCAAGCGTATGTCCCGGAACAGCTTGTCTATATTGATGAAGCAGGGACTGATAATACAGAGGATTATTCTTACGGCTGGTGTGAGACCTCACAGCGGTTTCATGCGGTAAAGATGGGACATCGTACAGAAGGTATCAGCATGATTGCAGGGTGGTGCAATCGGCAGGTGTTAGCCGCGATGACCTTCAAGGGTTACTGCGACACGGCCTGGGTCGAAGCCTGGGTCGAGCAATACCTGATTCCAGACTTGAGACCCGGCCAAGTGGTCATCATGGATAATGCGAGTTTTCACAAGTCGGCTGGGATTCGAGAGCTGATTGAGCAAGCCGGGTGTGAGCTGCCATTTTTGCCGCCTTATTCGCCCGACTTAGAGGCTGTTTATAAAGTAGGGATAAAAGCTGAAATCAGGGGTACTTCCATGAGCAGACAGCTACCAAGCCATGATTCGGTTGATGTTGAGGCGTTTAACCTCTGGGCAGACTTTACAAACAGCCTCTTAGAATCCATGACCATCGACTAAGGTGTGAGCGCAGGCAGAAAATCTAGAGGAAGATATGTACAGAAGGTATTTCCTGGTTGCACTGTTAACTGTCTTACTTATCGGTGGACTGGGCTCTCTAGTCTCTGCTCAGTTTTCCGGGTCAGGAGAATCCCCCACCTCAACGTTTGAGTTTGGCTTGATTGGGGACTTACCCTACACGCCGGAGGAAGACGCCAAATTTCCCCGTCTAGTTGAGGAGATGAACAAGTCCAGGCTAGCCTTTGTGGTCCATGACGGCGATATCAAGAGTGGGTCAGCACCCTGTGATGACAAAACCTTCTTTCAGCGCCGGGATCTATTTCAAAGCTTTGAACCACCCTTTATTTTAATTCCGGGGGATAACGAGTGGACAGATTGTCACCGAGAGGACAGTGGCAACTACGATCCGGTAGAAAGACTGGCAAAGCTACGGGAAATTTTTTTCCAGGACGATCAAAGCTTGGGAAGACGGACACTGCGGCTGACCCGTCAAAGCGAAGTGCCTCAATACAGTAAATTTCGCGAGAATGTTCGTTGGACTTACGGCAACGTCATGTTTGTCGGCCTAAATGTGACCGGAAGTAACAACAACTTTGGCCGGACGCGGGAAGCGGATGCAGAGTATCGAGAGCGCAATGCGGCTGATCTAGTCTGGCTAAGAGAAGGCTTCGCGGAGGCCAAGCGCAGTCAGAGCCGAGGGATAATGTTGGTCATTCAGGCCAATCCTGGCTTCGAGCTGCCTTCTGATGATGAAAACCGCACTGGCTTCAATGACTTTTTAGCCTCCCTGGAAGCCGAGACGCTAGCTTTTGAAAAACCTGTGGTACTGGTGCATGGAGACAGCCACTACTTCAGAATAGATAAGCCGCTGCGGAGTACCAAGAGTAAGCGTCGGCTCGAAAATTTCACCCGCGTCGAAACCTTCGGTACACCGGATGTACATTGGCTAAGGGCTAGCGTAAACCCTGAAGATCCAAATCTGTTCCGCTTTGAGCAAGAAATTGTTGAGGCAAATCTCGTCAACCACCGCTCCTAGTTGGATATGTTGATCTAACAAATTTTCGTATAACTATTCAGTCTTACTTTGCTGCGATAGCAGGTATGAGAACGCGAAAACGAGCTAGAGTTTGATTTCAAAGGGTGAGAAGCCACGTTCCGAGAGGCTTAGTCATTGTCGAACCATCCAGAGCAACCATTCATGACCCCTGAAGAGATCCAAGCAGTATACGCGCAAGGAGAGGAGGCGGTGATTGGGTTGATAGGACTGTTCCAGCAACTTGCTACTCAACAGAAAGCGTCAAGGACGCTCGAAGCGAGGGTAGAAGGGTTAGAGAATCGGCAGCACAAGGATAGTTGTAACAGTAGCAAGCCGCCTGCCAGTGATGGATTTGGACAACGGACAAAAAGTCTGCGCGGCAAAAGCGAACGAAAGAGTGGAGGACAAAAGGGACATCCAGGCAGCACGTTGGAATGGATGGAGGAAGTCGATGACCATTGTGCTGCATCGAGGGAACCAATGTCAGGAGTGTGGGGCATCGCTCGTGGAGAGTCCAGTGATGGAGTGGGACTTGCGGCAGGTACAGGATTTGCCCCCTATTGGTCTGCAAGTCATCGAGCATCAGGCAGAAGTCAAGGTTTATCCGGTGTGTAGCAAGCTGAATCGAGGGGAATTCCTAGTCGAGGTCAATAGTGTGGTGCAGTATGGAGCGACCTTGAAGGGAAGGCAATATTGCGGAGGAATTATTCCCCCACAATTTGCCGCGTTGATGGTGTATTTGCTTGGTGCCCAACTGTTGCCATCCGAACGCGTGTGTGACCTATTGCGAGCAGTGGTGGGATGTGAGGTTTCAGAAGGCACCCTCTACAATGCCCGTGAACGCTGTTATGAGCAATTAGCATCTGTCGAATCTCAAACGATTGAGGCAATCCAAGGGGTTGAGGTAGGGCATTTTGATGAGAGATTGCCGGAGGAATTATTCCCCCGGCAACTCTCGCATGAAACGGGGATGCGGGTGAATGGCAAACTGTGGTGGTTGCATGTCGCCTGTACGGACGCCTTGACTTACTACTTCGTTCATGCCAAATGGGGCAAATTGGCAATGGATTCAGATGAATATTTTGCCCGAATTTCAGGGCATCAGCGTGCATGATGGGTGGCGAGGTTATGCTCGCTATGAGTGTGAACATGGGCTGTGTAATGCTCATCATTTGAGAGAATTACGCTTTATTGTCAAACGCTACCAGCAAGAGTGGGCGGAGCAGATGATGACGTTGCTGGTTGACATCAAACATCGGGTAGAATACGCAAAAGTATCGGGTCGGAGTGCATTAGAGCCCGACCAGGTACAGCAGTTTGAAGAACGTTATCAATTGCTGATTGGGCAAGGGCTAAAGTGCGAAGTGTGCGAGAGGAATAATTCCCCTCGCACACTTCGCGTAAATCCACCGAAGCCTGACAGAGAAAATCCCAAGCCACGGGGACGACCAAAACAAAGTCCAGCCAAAAACTTGCTCGAGCGTCTCAAGTCTGGGCAATCTGCTGTCTTGGCGTTCATGTATGACTTCCGCGTTCCGTTTGATAACAATCAGGACGTTCGGCGAAGCTCAGTCGAGCCGCAGAACGACACATCCGCATGATCAAACTCAAACAGAAAATCTCGGAAGGTTTTCGCTCCTTGGAGGGTGCCCAGATGTCCTGTCGCATTCGGGAATACATTACTACCCTCAAAGATGTGCTTGATGCACTAAAACAGGTTTTTATGGGTAATCCTGCTATCCCTGAGTTTCAACCTGAGTACCTGGTTGACTGACAAAAGTCTGGGGGTGAAGCTCCAATCGCCTTCCATGCAACCATTTTAGGTTCCTGGAAAAGGGCGTATTCCAGTCTGCTACTTTGGCGGTGCATCACTCAGGCAAACTAAGTGGCTAAAGTGACCGCCAGATGTGCTTTTCGCTAGTCTGTCTCTGTAAACGCTAGAGTCCTCATCGGACTAGGTTTCTGGAAGTTCTGTCAGTCAACCAGCCTGAGTAGTTACCTCCTACCATTAATTGACTGCAAGAAGAACTCTTAGCCAGTAGAGCAAACACCACTAATAAAATTTCTTAGGCAGGGCAGTTGAGTTGTCAACCTTTGTACGACCGATAAAATAAATAATTTTTAAAGGTGCAGGTAATTGGGTCATTTGAACCTAACAGTATACTTAAAGCAACTATTTCACAACTATTGCTAATGGGATCATTCAGTCACTATAGTCTGCCCCACCTTTCAGCGATAGGTCTAACTTTACTTTCATGTTTTTTATGTATCAAGCTAGTAAAAAATAAAAGGCAAGCAAAGAAGCTCAGACAGCTACTGACACTGGGTCTTATTATTAAACTCTTGTGGTATCACCTTTGGCAAATATTTTTCGAACATAACTTAAGCCTGCAAAGACATTTGCCTCTTCACATATCGCAACTTTCAATTATTCTAATGATTGTTGCTCTTTCTATCAATAGAAACTTTTTTTACCAGTTTATCTATTTTTGGGCAGGTTGGTCTTCTGTGCTGGCAATACTGCTTCCTGAACAATCAGAGAATTTTCCTCATCCCAGGTTTCTAGAATTTTTCTTTGGTTATTTACTACTATTGACTAGTCTTAGTTACATATGTTGGGTCGAAAAAATTAGAATGACTTATAAATATCTTTGGATTGTTGCAGGGGCTTTAGCTTCATATTGCACGGTTATTTATCCGATTAATTTTATACTCGAAACTAATTTTGTCTTTTTGAGGGAAAAACCTAAGTTCAGCGCAGCACTAAACATAATTCCTGCACCACCTTGGCATATACCCTTTCTTGTGCTCGTTGTACTGCTGCTATTACATCTGCAGTGTCTGCCGTACTACATTGCTAAAAAACAAAAGCCAACGACCAGAGCCTGATCCTGTCAAGTAAACAATACTTAAAACAGTCTGATTCGAGCTTGTCGAGGCACCGGGGGGCCAGACCACACGAATTATGGCTTAGCTGTGTCGGTCCTAGCCTCAGATCTCAGCCTAAAGAATGGGCCTGGGGCTTAACATTTCGTTATGATACTTAATAGAAGTAAATAACAGCCGTGAGCAATAGCGATGAAAACGACTCAGTACTTCTTTGTACTCCGGCGACTAGCCACGCTTTTAGCCGTAGCAACCTTAACGCTCAGCCTAATAGCTGCGGTAACGGGAACTTTGATTGCGTTTAACTACGAACCGACTGCAGGTGGCGCTTATGAATCGATCAAACGCATCATCAGTGAAATCCCCAACGGCTGGCTGGTCAAGAACTTACACGACATTTCGGGTAATGGAGTTATTGTCGTTTCTCTGGTTCAAATTGTCGTGATGTTTCTGGGGAGGCAGTTCCGCCTTGGTTGGTTAGCTGCTTGGATTAGCGGAATTGGGCTGACCTTAACCGCGATCGCCCTTGACTGGACGGCGATAATTCTTGACTGGACCCAAACCGGTTACTGGCGGTTAAGCATTGAGTTGGGCACGGTTGAAGCAATTCCTCTGCTGGGTCCGACACTGCGAGAAATCTTGACCGGAGGGGGAGCGATCGCGACAGCCACAGTCGAGCGCCTGTACACTATTCACAGTTATGTTTTACCCGTAGCTGCGATCGCCCTAGCAGTCATTCACCTAGGTGGTTTATTGATTCAGGAACGTCAGCAACGCCAGGCAGTTGCATCGCTACTGGAAAACGCCGGGGAATACCTTGCAAACGTGCCAGAACCAGAGGAAGAAGAATTTCAGCGGATGCAAGAGTTGGTTGGGTCGGAGGAAACCCTACCCTAGACGACCGTCTTCCATGTGGATGATCCGGTCAGCGACGTCAAGAATGCGATTGTCATGAGTCACGAGCAGAATGGTGCAGCCCTGCTCTTTAGCAAGGCGTTGCATTATTTCTACTACGTCCCGACCAGATTTTTTGTCAAGGGCCGCAGTCGGTTCATCCGCCAGGACGATTTTAGGCTGGCTGGCCAAAGCACGGGCGATCGCCACTCGTTGCTTCTGTCCCCCGGACAACTTCTCTGGGTAGTAGTTAGCATGATGCCCTAACCCAACTGATGCCAGCATTGCCAACGCTTTTGTATCCACTTGATCGAGATTTTCATCGTGCAATTCTAGGGCCATTCGCACATTCTGTTTAGCAGTTAAAAACGTCATCAGGTTATGGGCCTGAAAAATATAGCCGATTTGCTTCCGGATCTTGGTTAACTGTTGCTTGCTGGCTCCGCACACCTGCTGGGCCAGAATTTCCAAACTGCCTGACTGGGCAGACCGCAACCCACCCATCAGGGTCAGGAGGGTAGTTTTGCCTGAGCCGGAGGGTCCTGTCATAATCACAATTTCTCCCGGAGCAATATCCAGGTTGATATCAAATAAGACTTGTTTACGAAGTGCCCTCTGACCAAAATAGTGGTTGAGATTGCGAATAGAGATAACAGTCTGTGGGAGGGAGTTTTGAGTTTTGAATAGCGCTTCACGCCGCTTCGCTAGAGAGTTTTGAATTTGTCGAGTCATTTCTTGCAACCTTTGAGTTAAAGAATGAAAAGCCTAGTTTTGAGCTTTTAGCAAGCCAGGAATTTCTCACTCAAAACTAGAAAACATCGGCAGGGTCAGCGGCACGGAGTTTACGCAGGGCGATCGCCCCAGAAGCACTACACATGATAATTGTCAGCAGCAGCACAAAAACGGCTCGCTCAAGTTTCATCGCAATGGGTAGCAGGGTGGCGGCATAGGTGAGCTGGTAGAGCCCAAAGGAGAGCAGAAAACCGGGGAGGTAGCCCAACAGGGCCAGGATCAAGGCTTCTTGGAGTAGCACACTGAACAGGTAGCGATCGCTGTAACCCATCGCTTTCAAGGTGGCGTACTCTGGCAGGTGGTTGGATACGTCAGCGTAAAGAATCTGGTAGACAATAACAATGCCAACAACAAACCCCACCGCCGCTCCCATACCAAAAATGAATCCAATGCCGCCGCTTTCCCAGTAATCAATTTCAGCTTGAGCAAATTCCTGGGGAGTGACTACCTGCACCGCATTTGGCAGTCCCGCTCGAAGTTGCGACTGTATTCTTTGCACATCTGCGCCGGGTTTAAGTGTGATCAGCCCCACTTCAATTTGATCAGGCTGACGGTCTGGAAATAGGGTAAGGAAGGTTGAATCGCTGGTGATCAAATTGCCATCTGCACCAAAAGAAGCACCCAGCTTAAACAAGCCAACAGTTTGGAGGGTTTTACCATTTACCTCTGTACTCACGGCTCCTTGTTGGAGTAGATCGGCGATAGGGCCATATTCCGGTCGAGAAGCGCGGTCAAAAAGCCCACGATCCAGCAGTTTAAGCTGATCTAGATTGTGGTTTACCTCAGCAAAGTCAAAGGGGGAGTTGAGTGGATCAATGCCCCAGACTAAGATGGCGCGGCTAAGTTGAGTTTCGGGGTTACGCCACGGTGCAATGCTGACATACAAAGGCTGGACAGCCTCAACCCCCTCGTAGGCCAGGGTCTGGTATAAATGCTCCCTGGCAAAGCTTTTCACATCTATCAGTGTTTTAAACTGAGGATTGATCAAAACCAGATCGGCCTTGAGATTCCGGTGCGGTTGCGTTGCACTATCAAACAGCGCATCCAACAGGCCCAGTTGCACGAACATCAGCATATCCGCAAAGGCAATGCCTGCTAGGGCAACCGCAAGGCGGGTTTTCTCTTTGATCAACTGAAGCCAGGCTAGGGGAGTTTTGCGGAACGGTTTGCAGAGCATGAGTTGAGCCTCCAAACGTTGTGAACGTGAAGTCTTTGCTAGTGAGTACGGGCTCCGGCAGAATTTAAGATCACGACGCCAAAAACAATCAGCGCGATACCCGTTGCCTGGACTACAGTTAGCTTCTCGTCAAATAAAACTACCCCCACAATCACAACCCCGGCAGTTCCAAGCCCTGACCAAATTGCATAGGCGGTGCTGATGGAAATTGTTTTGAGAGTGATTGAAAGCAGGTAGAATGCGACTGTATATCCAGCAACAACAAGCAGACTGGGTAGCGGTCGGCTAAATCCGGCTGATGCTTTCAGGGAGGAAGTTGCGATAACCTCGCTGAGGATCGCCAGTAGCAGGGAAACAAATGGATTCATAGTTCACCACAACAAATCATTCATGAAGGCATAAACCCTGACAAAATCAATTTTTGCAAGAGCTGCGGCAAGACGGGCTTTTTCTTGATTGCGTTCAACGCCGCGCAATCGAACCACTTTGCCAATAGTGACAGCTAGCGTTGTCTAGGAGTTAGTCTTGCGTCGCAGGAATCGGAGCCAAACCAGGAATTTAGAGAACATGACTAAACCATTTAGAACTGGAAGGGCGTTGGCATATCAAACGTTCGTTATAAATTAGTCCAGCCCTGTTCCTGAGTGAATTGCTGCTTGCACCTGCAGGTTGGTTAAACCGGCAACACGCTTGCTATCTGCTGGGTTGAGGCGGATTTTGACCTCAATAACGCGGCGATCGAGATTCTCTCCTGGTTGGTTACTGAACACATTCTGGCGGTCTACCTGTAAGCCAATTTGAGACACTGTTCCCCGCAGTTCACCCAGAAACGCTTGACCTGTGATCACAGTCTGCTGTCCAACCTGGACTTTGCCAATGTCGGTTTGATAGATCTCTGCAACAGTGACCATTTGATCGGTTTGAGCCAGGTCAGCAATGCCGGAATCGCTGATCTTTTCGCCAGCTCGCGTTTGAATTTTGAGAATTTGCCCTGCGATTGGTGCCCGGATGTATGCCTGTTCCAAGTCAGTTTGAACCCGTTTGGCAGCAGCGATCGCACTCTCAACTTCGGCCTCAGCCGCCTGAAGATCCACCGGACGAACCTCGACAATTCGATCCAGGGTCGCTCTGGCTTCCCTTAATTGGGCTTGCAGCGTTGTTGCGCTTCGACGCTGGGTGGCTTTGGCTTCGCTCAATTGAGCTTGGGCAGTTTCCGCTGTCAGACGCTTGCTGTCCAGGCTTGAGGCAGTAACCGCCCCAGCTCGATACAACTGCTGAAAGCGGCTATACTCGGCGCGGGCATTGCCAACTTCCGACTGCCAGCGGGTGATGGCAGCATTCTGGGCGGCAATGTCTCCGGCTCGCTCTGCCTGGAGTCGGGTAATGGCGGCTTGCTGGGCCTGAATCTCTCCTGTCTTCGCTCCGGCTTTGACCTGGGCCAGTCGGACTTGAGCGACGCTGACCTGGGCTTGAGCTTCTGCCAAGGCAGCTTGGAGGCGATCGCGCGAATCTAGAACTGCTACGACCTGTCCTACTTGGACTCGGTCTCCCGCCTCTACTAACAACTGGGCCACGCGATCGCCATCTAGTGTCACCGGAGCAGAGAGATGGATCACTTCTGCCTGGGGCTCCAGTCGTCCAAGGGCAGTCACCTTCCTGACGGGGGGAGCCGTTTCTACGGGCAGGGACAAGTCACTTCTGTTCATCAGTCCAACTTGGAATCCGTAAAGGACGGCTACTCCAGTGATTGCGGTTGCGGCAACCATTGACCCCATCAGCCAGCGATTAATTGGCTTTGAGAACCCTGGCACACTCATCTTGACCTCTTTGATGACAACTTCTCCAGATAGGCGGATAGCAGTTGTGCCAGCAGTTGGGCCTGTTGCCTCCAGCAGATCCTCTCTGGGTCAAAGGCTCGCCCTAGAACTAGGCCATCGATCAGACACAGCACATGAATGGCGATCGCTGGATCGTCAATTCCCAGAAACTGGGCGATCGCCTCCCGGTAGCGTTGATCTGCCAGTTTCACAGCCCGGTTAAGCTGAGTCTCCTCCAGCCCTTGCTGCTGATAAAGATTGACGTAAAGAAACCACTGCTTCAGGAAATAGTCCTCGTTCTCGGCTAGAAAGTTGCCCAGGGCCAAGACTCTCTCTTCTAAGGTTTCTAAGGTTTCAATTTCAGCCGCCGCCCTCAAGATATCCTGCTGGCTGATCTCCTCAATCAGTTGCTCAAATAACTCCTCCTTGCTGGGAAAGTAGTGGTATAGCGTTCCCGTAGAAACGCCAACTTCCTGAGCGATCTGCCGCATTGTGATTGAGGCGTAGCCCTTTTCGGCAAACAGGTCAAAGCATTGACTGAGTAGTTCTTTCCGGTACTGTTCGTGGTCAACAATTTTGGGCATAGCTATCTAAATCGGGCAATCTGATTTGAATTGTCAGTTGTGAGGTGGGCATCTTGCCCGCGCTGGCTAAAAGCCTGCCCCCCTAATTTCATCCCTCCCAGAGGATTTCTAGATTGAACAACTTTTTTATTTATACCAAATGTTCGATATAAAATGAAATAAAGAATATTAAATTTCTTTTCCTGTGCTTTTCAAGTATTTATACTTACTAAACGTAAAATTAAAGTTAGTAACGTAAAATTCATAGAGGTAGTCGCAATGGAAAGCACTCGCTACACCTTTATCCTGCGGCGATTGGCAACTATTTTAGCCGTCACAACCCTGACTCTGAGTTTGATGGCAGCCCTAACAGGACTGCTGCTTGCCTTCTACTACGGACCTGCTGCAGTTGGAGCGTTTGAATCAATTCAGCGGATTACAACGGAAGTTCCGAACGGTTGGTTGATTCGAAGTCTGCACGACGTGGCTGGGAATGGCCTGATTGCCATTTCACTAGTGCAGATTGTCGTGATGTTTTTGGGAGAGCGTTTTCGCCCTAGTTGGTTAATTGCCTGGATCAGCGGCATTCTTTTAACCTTGAGTGCGATTGCCCTAGGCTGGACGGCGATGACCCTAGACTGGAGCCAGGTCGGTTATTGGCGGCTAAATCTGGAACTGGGAACCATCGAAGCGATTCCCCTGATTGGGCCGAAACTGCGAGAGATTCTAGTCGGGGGCGGGGCGATCAGCACCGTTACTGTTCAGCACCTGTATGCCCTGCACAGCTATGTACTCTCGGCTGGCGCGATCGCCCTTGCCCTGATCCATCTAGCAGGGTTGCTCGTTCAAGAACGGGAACAAAAGCAGCTCGCAGCCCTAGTGATTGAAACCAGAACGCCTGAGACACCGGTGCAGCAAGACCAAGATTCCCAGCCGCTGGAAATGCAAGCTAAACCGGAGTTCAACCAAGACAAGCCATTTGGCAACTTGGCTTGATCCACTTGGGTGGCCTAGGTAAAAATAAAGGAATGTTACGCTTTGCTTAATCCTCGGCAAGTTTAGATGGTGTTAAAACCGCTCGCTCAGCCTGATTTTAAACCTGTGTCAATCGATCTAGAGCGGCTATGCCAATCGCAGGTCCGGCAGGCTGCTGACAACTACGATTATGATCTGGCCATAGTCGGTGGGGGCATTGTCGGAGCAACCCTTGCCTGCGCCTTGAAAAATTCTGGCCTCACAGTTGCCCTGATTGAAGCTCAACCCCAATCTGAGGCAGTTGCGAAGAGCCAAGCCTACTCAATCTCCCTGATGTCCAGTCGTATTTACGAGGGAATTGAGGTTTGGGATAGGATTAGGCCAAAGATTACCCCCTACCGGCAAATTTGCCTCTCGGATGCTGATTACCCACAGGTTGTGCAGTTCTTGCCGCAGGACTTGCGCGAAACGGACACAGTACTGGGCTACGTCGCTGAACATGGGATACTCCTCCAGGCACTTCAGGACTTCTTGCAGGACTGTCCTGAGGTTGAATGGCTTTGCCCTGCTCAGGTAGAGGGCGTAATCTATCAGCCTGGGGGTGTAGAGCTAGCGCTTGCTGCCAGCAGTGATGCTTCTAAGCCTCTACCTGGCTCGATCTGGGTCCGGCTGGTGGTTGCTGCTGATGGGGCGCGATCGCAAACTCGCCAGAATGCTGGAATTAAAACTCACGGTTGGCCGTACTGGCAGTCCTGCATTGTGGCAACGGTAGCGTCAGAGAAACCACACGACAATATTGCCTACGAACGGTTTTGGCCCAGCGGTCCCTTTGCGATCTTGCCGTTGACGGGCGATCGCTGCCGCATTGTCTGGACCGCACCCCACGCTGAAGCGCAAGCGCTAGCCGCCCTAGACGACGCTCAATTTCTGATAGAACTCCGTCGTCGTTATGGCGACCAGATGGGTCAGTTGTCTCTGGTTGGCAAGCGCTACGTTTTTCCAGTTCAACTGATGCACTCTAATCGCTACGCCCTGCCGGGTCTGGCTTTGATTGGGGACGCCGCTCACTGCTGTCATCCCGTCGGGGGTCAAGGATTAAACTTAGGTATCCAGGATGCTGTTGCCCTGGCCGAGGTCGTCAAGTCTGCCCATCAACGGGGTGAAAATATTGGTGACTTTCGGGTGCTTAAACGCTACGAACGCTGGCGACGGATTGAAAATCTGACGATCTTGAGTTTCACAGATTTCTTGGACCGGCTGTTCTCCAACCACTTGTTGCCTCTGGTTGTAGTGCGTCGCCTAGCTTTACGGCTGATGCAGGTAGTCCGGCCTCTGAGGTCCTACGCCTTAAAGTTGATGACGGGACTGAGTGGGAATTGGTAGCAGCATTGATCCCTTAGAAGTCCTGCAAACTTACCTAGCTAGCCGAGAAGATCTCAAAGACATTGCCACTGAGATGCGTGAGGCAGCCCAAAACTTGTTGGCCGCTGACGGGGAAGCATGGCTAGACTCAGTTGGTAGCGAAAATAAGCTGGAGTCCGGTTATCAACACCAGGTACTCCTGGGGGATATAGAAACTCAACTGCGTTTGCTTTAGGGCGAAGTTTCCCCTGGTGATTCGTTGCAACTCATCATTGCTTGATCTCTCCGCTCAGCCTGTGAACACCCCTGTAGTGTTCAAGTTTCACCGTTCCTAAAGCTTTCAACATGAATTTCTGACGACTGTTCAGTGATGTACTCCATAACTATAGGTTGTTGCATAAAACCGGCTGAGCCTCTTTCGATCAGCGATCGCCCTATCAAAGATTCCAGTCCCTCTAGTAACTTGGGCTTTGATACAGGTGGTACGATACCGTCTTGCAGTTTTGAAAGCGAAGCTGGCCCCCGATTGATTGCCAACCGGTACATAATTTGCTTTTCTAAAGCTGAGAGGCGACTGAACTGCTGATCTAAAAGTCGGTTAATTTCATTGAAAACAATGGTGCCTTGTGCTAGAAATTCAGGAATATTGCCATCAAATAAGACTTGAATCGAGTTAGAGATGATTCTCAATGCTAGTGGATTTCCGCCATAACATCGAATCAGTTTGGCCTTTTCCGCCTCTAATCCAGAAAGGCCCTCTACATCAAGTAACTCTCGTGCTGCTGTTTCCTGCAAACCTGCTAATTGTAAAGATCGAACAGGCAACGTTCTGCCCGCTTTCGAGTCCAGACCTGAAGGTTTTTCCCGGCTAGTGATCATCAGGCAGCTTTGATGAGAGACTTCTGCCACACACCTGAGCAACTGACCATAACCCTCATAGCCTTCTCGATAGCGTTGCCCATAACCACCACTTTGAAGGATCGACTCGGCGTTATCCAGGAGCAGCAGACAGCGCGAGGAACGCAACTGCTCAATTAGTCGTGATAATTGACCGTTGATCGTTTCTGGTATGTTTGTCTTCTGATTGGACAGAAACCTGATCAGCTCTAGCAGGATAGCTTCGACAGGTGGGAGGTTCCGTAGCGATCGCCAGATCAGATACTCAAACTGATCCTGGACTTGTTCTGCTAACTTCACAGACAGAGTCGTTTTTCCAATCCCACCCATACCCAGCAAGGCCACTAATCGACAACGGTCTCGCACAACCCATTGCTCTAGGGTCGCTAATTCTTCACTACGACCATAAAAAAGGGAGGCATCAATCGCCTCCCCCCAATCCACTTGATTTTGAATTCCGGGTATCCAACTTCGATGGATTGTTGGATTTTGGACTAACTGCCGATCCTCAGGCCCTGACCGCTGGCTACCGGCGTCAGAGTGTGTAGCTAGTTTTGCGTGTCCTTGAGTCTGTTCCACTCTTCGCCTTAGGACTGCCTGGAGATTACTCTTAGTAACCTTTTCCTCAAAATTTTCTGAGAGTAGCTGCCACAACTGAGAGCCAACATGCCGGAGGTAATTTAGGTCATAACTATAGTTTTCAGCAATCTGTGAATAAGCGCGTCCTTCCCACACCCCACGCAATACTCGTTCTTGAACATTGTTTAAGCTTTTTGGCTTAAGCAGTGTATCTAAGACCTTGAGTGCTTCTTCAACAGTCATCAATCAAACGTACCTCTAGTAAATCCCCCTTCTTGGTATGAACAGTCTTACAAGGATTTACTCACGCGTTTGCTTGAGTGTTGATGCAATTATTTCCTGAAACATGTCACATCCTATCACTTTTTCGCATTGTAAGACCTGATACAAACCGCTTAATCTCCGGTAAGACTCAAGCTTACTTTCAATCTCCATCCTCAAAGCGTGACTGGCTGCAAAAACGCCCACGGGAGGGGTTTTACCAATAACCAACAAAGGATTAACTAATATGGCATCCACCGAGCCGGAATTAATTCAAGACATTAACCAGGGGTCTAGTGGCTCAATTCCTTTGAATCTGACTGACTTCAACGGCACTCTTTACTTCAATGCAGATGATGGAACTAGAGGCAGGGAGCTGTGGAGTAGTGACGGCACTGAGGCTGGTACAGATATAGTCCTAGACATCTTCCGGGGGGCCAACAATAGCTCAGATCCTTTTGAGCTGACCAACGTCAACGGCACCCTTTACTTTAGCGCTACTGACGCGGCCAACGATTTTGAGCTGTGGAGTAGTGACGGCACTAAGGATGGTACAGAGAGAGTCCGAGATATCTTTCAGGGAGCTAACAATAGCTCATTTCCTTTTGAGCTGACTAACTTCAACGACACCCTCTTCTTCACCGCAGATGATGGAATGACTGGCACAGAGCTGTGGAAGAGTAACGGCAATGCTACCAAGACAGTTCAAGTCGCAGATATCTTTGGGGGGGCTAATGGCTCATTTCCTTTTGAGCTGATCGTTAGCAACAATACTCTCTTCTTCAGCGCAAATGATGGGATGACTGGCACGGAGCTGTGGAAGAGCGATGGCAGTCGTAACCGTACCGTCCAAGTCGCAGATATCTTTGGGGGGGCTAGCAATGGCTCAAATCCTGACAAGCTGACTGACTTCAACGGCACCCTCTTCTTCACCGCAGATAATGGGAACGATGGCACGGAGCTGTGGAAGAGTGATGGCACTGAGGAGGGTACGGAGATAGTTCGAAACATCAACCTGGGGGCTAATACTGGCTCAAATCCTCAGGAGCTGAAGGTCAGCAACAATATTCTCTACTTCACCGCAGATGATGGGAACGAGGGTAGGGAGTTGTGGAGGAGTAACGGCAATGCTACCAAGACATTCCGAGTCGAAGACATCAACGCAATGGCTGGTAGCTCAGATCCTCAGGAGCTGACCGATGTCAATGGCACTCTCTACTTCACCGCAGATGATGGGAACGAGGGTAGGGAGTTGTGGAAGAGCGACGGTACCAAAGCAGGAACTTTCCAAGTCAAGGATATCTTCAACAAGGGGGGTAATGGCTCAGATCCTACTGAGCTGAAAAACGTCAACGGCACCCTCTACTTTAGCGCAAATAATGGCAAGACCGGCAAGGAGCTGTGGAAGAGCGATGGCACTGAGGCTGGTACTGTCCAAGTCGCAGACATTTTCAAGGGGGCTAATGGCTCAAGACCTGAGGAGCTGACCGTTATCGAGGATACTCTCTATTTCACTGCCGATAATGGGGATAATGGCCGGGAGCTGTGGAAATTGCTCGTCTCTACCCCTACTATTAGCATCACTGAGAACACCACAGCTCTCGAAGGCTCTGATGCTAACGCCACCTTCACTGTCAGCCTTTCTGCCACCAGTAGTCAAAGCGTTACAGTCGACTACGCCACTACTGACGGTAGTGCCACTGCTGGATCGGACTATACTGCCGCATCAGACACCCTCACTATTGCTCCCGGCGAGACTAGCGCAACCATCGACATTCCTATTCTCGATGACAGCGCTAATGAACCTGATGAAACCTTTAAGGTCGAGTTGTCTAATCCTACCAATGCGACCTTAGCTGGCTCCACTGGTACTGGTACCATTACGGATACCTTACAGTCTGCTGTCACCGCTACCCTGCCAGCGAACGTGGAGAACTTAACCTTGACCGGGACAGGCAATATTGATGGTACAGGTAACCCTAGCAAGAACATCATCACAGGGAACGACGGGAACAACATCCTCAAAGGTGGGGATGGCAAAGATACCTTAACTGGCAACTCAGGTAATGATCGCTTTGTCTTCAACAGTACAAAGGAAGGCCGAGACACCCTCACCGACTTCTCAGTTGCGGATGATACTATCGAGGTCTCTAAAGCTGGTTTTGGGGGTAAGCTTACGGCTGGCAAGGCAATCAACGTGAGTGAATTTAGATTGGGTACTGCGGCGGCTGATGCCAGCGATCGCTTTATCTACAACAAGAACACAGGTGGTTTGTTCTTTGATGTCGATGGTAAGAGTGGGATCGGACCAGTGCAGTTTGCACAGCTCTCTCCGGGTCTTGCTATGACCAGTGCTGACATCTTTGTTGGTGCCTAGAGTTAAGCGAGAGCACAAATGCAGCGGGTTGCAGTTGAGTGAGATACATCTCGTCGGGGCGAACCACCGTTCGCCCTTACAGCACGTGTATTGCAGTGAGATGAGAATCTCTACAAATTATCGCGAACAAGCTGAAGGTCACGGATGTTGAGCAGAGCGCTGACCAAGTGACCAAGACTGATAGAGATTGATTCGGTGATGTTTCCGCAGGCTGCATGCAGCGAACTAGAGAAGCACCCACCCATCGCCTACCCAATCATAGTATTTTGAAAATATCAGTCTTTGGGTTAAGTGTGTATGAGACAGTTCCTCAACCCCATTTTCAGTTGGAGAAAACGGCTTCAGCACCTGGTTTTATTGGTAGCGTTGATTATTCTGGTCGCTCAACTGGCGGTACAACCGGCAATGGCAACTGGTGTTCGGGATCTGCCTACCCTCAAGGTAGGTGATCCAACCTGGATTGTTGATCAAGATAGGGTTTTAAGTCTAATTAATAAGGGCACCATTAATCAAACCCTAGGAGACTTAGCTAAAAATACAGAGAACGAGGCCCGAATTGTCACGATTCACCGCCTAGATTATGGTGAAACGCCAGAGAGTTTTACCACAAAGCTATTTGAAAAATGGTTTCCTACACCGGAAGACCAAGCTCATCAAACGCTCCTGGTTCTTGACACCGTAACGAACGGCACTGCTATCCAGACGGGTAGTGCAGTCCAATCAATCATGCCGGATGACATTGCTGAAAGTGTTGCTTCAGAAACAATGCTGGTGCCAATTCGCAAGGGAAACTACAACCAGGCCCTGCTGGATGCCAGCGATCGCCTAGCGGCTGTCCTGGCTGGTCGTCCTGATCCAGGTCCTCCCCCGGCAGAAGTTGTAGTTTTGCCAGAGAGTACCTACAAGTCAGCAGCAGAAACTGACTCTAAGAGCGCCACCTATATTGTCATTGGCTTACTGCTGGCCGCGACAATTATCCCTATGGTGACGTACTTTCTCTACCAGGGTGGACAGTAACTACATCCAGTCCAGCAGAACTGCTACGGATCTGCCTGAACGTATATTTGAGGACTACTGTCAGCCCTCAGTGCGGCTGGCTGGGTCTTTTGATCAACTCTGGTTGCGATCGCAGCCTGACTAGGGCGAGGTTATTCACTGCTGTGCTGCCGTGACCAACTCTGGGATTTTTTCAGGGAGATCTCAAGTCAGAACCCTAAGAACGCTAGGATATTAAGTGATTTGTCTCGCCTTGGGTAATGCTGTGCTCACTACTCTCAGAACAGATTTTCAGATCATCTTTGAGCGTGACCCTGCCGCCCGCAACTGGCTGGAAGTTCTGCTTTGCTACCCCGGTTTGCAGGCCCTGTTGTTTCACCGCTTTGCCCATCGACTCTACAGGCTGGGCATTCCCTTTCTACCTCGATTTATCTCTCACTTAGCTCGGTTTTTCACCGGAATTGAGATCCACCCTGGGGCCAGTGTTGGCAAAGGGGTGTTTATCGATCACGGCATGGGCGTCGTGATCGGTGAAACGGCGATCGTGGGCGACTACAGCCTGATCTACCAAGGCGTGACCCTAGGTGGAACGGGCAAAGAACTCGGCAAACGTCACCCAACCCTAGGTCAAAATGTGATTGTTGGCGCCGGTGCAAAAATCCTCGGCAACATTCAAGTGGGGAGCAACGTGCGGATTGGTGCTGGGTCGGTGGTCCTGCGAGATGTCCCCTCCGATTGCACCGTCGTGGGAGTGCCAGGCCGGATCGTCTATCGAAACGGGGAGAAAGTTGATCCCCTAGAGCACGGTCGCTTGCCTGATGCAGAAGCAGAAGTGATTCGCTCCCTGGTTGACCGGATTGAAATGCTAGAGCAGCGACTTCAGGATCTCCAGCAAACTCCCATGCTTCAAAGGGAAGGACTCCAACCCACGTTGTTTGGGGTATCTAGGGCTGAAGCTCACTCAACCCGTAATCACCTGAGTTGCCGCCTGAGTGACAAGGCTGTTGAGCAATTTCTGGGTGGATCAGGAATCTAGAGCTGGCCAACAAGCGTAACTCAATAAATGACCACAGAGCAACGCTTGGACTCGATTGACAGTAGACTTGAGCGCCTTGTTACTATCACTGAGCAGCAGTCTCAACGTATTGATCGGCTGGCTGATACCTCTGATCGCCAACAGCAAACTATCGAACACCTGACTAGTGCTTTTACTGAACAAGCCAGGGCGATCGCGTCTTTATCCCAAACTGTTACTCGACTCGTAGATGCCGCCGAGCGCTCTGCTCAGGCTAGTGAAGCGGCGGGGCACCCAAGTGGGGTCCGATGGCGCAAAGCGTAGCACACTTGGGTCCCGGCCCAAAGTAATCAAAATGCAATCCGTGACTTGATAGCTGAGCTAAGGCAAGAACGATGACGCACCTTGTAACCCTGTGCCCAAGACTCCCGAAGAATCTCAAGTCCAGCATCTAAAATACAAAATTGATTGATTGGCATTTGCTACGATGAGTCATTGTGAGTTACCTCAACGATTCCTGCCTTCAAAACTGAGTGCCTGATTGAAATCAAAATGCGTATTTCTCTAAACTGGCTGCGGGAACTGGTGGAATTTAACATGGACCCGGAAGCGTTGGCTGAAGCGCTGACTATGGCTGGGTTCGAGGTCGAAGGCATCGAAGACCGTCGGACCTGGGCTGAGGGTGTTGTTGTGGGCAAAGTCTTGAGCTGCGAACCCCATCCAAACGCCGATAGACTGCGAGTCTGCCAGGTGGAGGTGGGCCAGGGCAACCCACTAAACATTGTTTGTGGCGCCCCGAATGTTCAAGCTGGCCTCTGTGTGCCCGTTGCCACCGTAGGAACATACCTACCTCAGATTGACCAAAAGATTCGAGCCTCAAAACTGCGCGGAGTCGCTTCTGAAGGAATGATTTGTTCTCTAGCTGAGTTGGGCTTGGCTAAGGCATCAGCAGGGATTCACAGTTTTGAGCCCTACCCCCCCTTAGGAAGTGATGTTCGACCCCTGCTGGGTCTGGATGATGTGATTCTAGACCTGACTTCGACGGCAAACCGGGCAGACGCCCTGAGTATGGTAGGAATTGCTCGGGAAGTTGCGGCGCTGACAGGAGCACCCCTGAAGCTATCGCCAGTCCCAGACAGCCAGATTTCTTCTGGAGAGGGTCTAGATTTGCAGATCTCTGAGCCGCAAGCTTGTCCTGCCTACATCGGTACAGTGATCGAGCAGGTCAAAGTTGGCCCCTCCCCTGAATGGCTGCAACGTCGGCTTCAGGCAGCGGGAACCCGGCCAATCAACAATATTGTGGATGTGACCAACTACATTCTCCTGGAGTGGGGCCAGCCGCTCCATGCTTTTGACTGCGATGCGCTACGGGCAGTTGGCATTGGCAGTCATGGTGGAAATGATGTTTTAACCCTAGGGGTTCGATTCGCTCAAACCGGAGAAGTTTTAATCACGCTAGACAGCCAGAAGCGGACTCTCCAGGAACAGGCACTGGTGATTACAGCCAATGACTGCCCGGTTGCCCTGGCTGGGGTGATGGGGGGGGAAGCAACAGAGGTGCATGGGAAAAGCCAGAGCTTGATGTTAGAAGCGGCAGTTTTCAATCCCACCAGTATTCGGCGCTCGGCCCGCGCTCAAGGTCTTCGAACCGAAGCTTCAGCCAGGTACGAACGAGGGGTGAATCAGACTGAACTGGAAATTGCCTGTTGCCATGCCCTCCAGATGATGCAGGACCTAGCTGGCGGTGTGGCTGTTGTTCAGCAAGTCAGGGATCATCGCAGTTCTGCCCAGCGCTCAATTGAACTGCGCTTAGATCGCGTCAATCAGGTTCTGGGACCGATAGAATCAGAAGCCGATGGAGATGAACTCCAAGCCGGGGAGATTGAGCGGATTCTTAAGGTCTTGGGGTTTGTGATCGCCCTGACTGCTCAGGAGCGGATCTGGCAGGTAACGGTCCCGCCCCACCGCTACCGGGACATTGAGCGGGAGATTGACTTGATTGAGGAAATCGCCCGACTGCACGGCTACAACCATTTCTCTGAAACCCTACCCCCCAAAACTGAACCGGGCCGACTCTCAATCGATCAAAGCTTAATCCGCCAACTTCGGGAAGCGTTTCGGGCCACCGGGCTAACAGAATTGATGCACTACTCTCTGGTTAAGCCAACCAGTGAGAAACAGGTTGTAATTATCAATCCCCTATTTACTGAGTACTCAGCCCTACGAACCGATCTGCTCTCAGGTTTGATTGACGCCTTCCAGTACAACCTAGAACAGGGTAATGGGGCCTTGAATGGATTTGAGATTGGCCGGGTTTTTTGGCAAGCAGAGGACGGTCACTGTGAAGTGGATGCGATCGCCGGAATTTTAGGCGGAGATCCGGCCCAGGGAAAATGGCTGCGGGGCAGTCGCCGGGACCAACCAATCACCTGGTTTGAAGCAAAAGGCATGCTGGAAACTGTATTTGAGCGCCTAGATTTACCCGTTGAATACCAACCAGACCGCCGCGACCCTCGTCTACATCCGGGACGCACTGCCTCGTTGTGGATTCAGGGGACCCGATTAGGCAGCTTCGGGCAGCTCCATCCCCAACTGCGTCAGGAGCGGGGGCTACCAGATCAGGTGTATGGGTTTGAGCTGGATTTGGACGTGGTCTTAAATTATCTAGCTCAAGCCCAGGAAACCCAGTCTCTCTTCCAGCCTTACTCCCCCTATCCGGCAGTGGATCGAGATATTGCCTTCTTTGCACCCCTTGAGATTTCGGTGGCAGAGATGGAACGGGTGATCCGACAGGCTGCTGGCAGGTTACTTGAATCCGTGGAACTGTTCGATGAGTACCGAGGCGAGAACGTTCCAGTGGGGCAACGCAGTTTGGCTTTTCGGTTAATCTATCGGCAGGGCGATCGCACCCTCACGGATGAAGTCGTTGACCCCGTACACCAAAAAGTCCGGCAAGTTCTGGAAGAAAAGCTAAGCGTAAACTTGAGAAGCTAACCTAGCCGTTCGTGTCCCCTAATGGCTGTTCTCGCTCGCGGTGGCACTGTTTCAGCCGTAAATACTCCGGGTCTTCCTTGGCCTGTTGCCACTTTTGCTTGAAGATGGCTGCTGATTCAGCTTTTTGTACATCAACCTGGACTGGCAGAAGCGTGTGATCTTGCTGGGAATACTTTCGACCCCCTTTGTGATTGGCATAGCGCCGGGCGCGGGTGTAGCCCATTTGGAGGAACTTGCGAGCCATATCCATGCCGACAAAATCACCTGCGCGCTTGTAGCCCAGAAACATGGCATAGATGGCGTCAGCAGACTGGCGGGCCAGCTCAGGGGTCTTAAATCGCCAGTGGGGTAAAATTTCACTTTTATAGGGTTCAACGCTCAATACCCCTTGTTCACCTCTGCCAATCTGGTAAAGTTCAGGGTGGGCGCGAAAATTAAGGGCTTTAAAGTCACGGGTGTAATCGAACTTCATGCGATCGCCCGGCTGGATCTTGACAACTTCTGTTCCGTCATCAGTCCACTTAAGCATAGACGAAAGCACTAGCAGGAAATTGAACGATGCCTAAGTACGTCATGTGGGGAACCTACTGCCAGGATGTTCAAGCAAAACGGGCTCCCTATCGCCAAGCCCACCTAGATGGCCTAGCAGCTCAAAAAGCTGCCGGAACCCTGATCACAATTGGCCCCACCCAGGATCTGACAAAAGTCTTTGGCCTGTATGAAGCAGCGGATGAAGGAACAGTCCGCCAATTAGTTGAGTCAGACCCCTACTGGCAAAACGAGATCTGGACCGCCTATGAAGTCTATGAGTGGATTCAGGCCATCAAGTGATAACGAAGTTAATTAATTTACCCGGAACGACAATCACTTTCTTCACGACTTTATCTGTAAGATACCGTTGCCCCACGGCAGACTCACGAGCATACTGCTCCAGGGCTTCCCGGTTAGCAGTGGCCGGAACCTGAATCGTTCCCCGCGTCTTGCCCAGAATTTGAATCACGAGCGTAATCTCATCCACAACTAATGCTGCCAGGTCAAATGTGGGCCACTTCTGAGTGTGAACTGATGCGGAGTTGCCCAAGACGTGCCAGAGTTCTGCTGCGATGTGGGGCGCGAGCGGAGCCAAGAGCAAAACCAGCATTTGAATCCCTTCAGCATAAACGGGCGAGTCCTGGGCAGCATCACTGAGGGCGTTGCTCAATTTCATCAGCTCAGAAACAGCCGTATTGAATTGATATTCACCCTGTAAATCTTCCGTAACCTTCTGGATTGCCGTGTGGATCGCCCGGCGCAAGTCTTTTTGCGGTTTGGCCAGGTTTGAAGAGATAGACGCTTGCGAGAAGTTCCTAGTATTTCCGCCCTTTGCAACGAATTCTGCCACCAACCGCCAGACACGATTCAAGAAGCGGAACTGTCCTTCTACGTCTGCGTCGTCCCACTCCAAATCTTTTTCCGGCGGCGCTTTGAATAAAATAAACATCCGGGCCGTATCTGCGCCATATTTGACCAATACAGATTCAGGGTCCACCCCGTTGGACTTGGACTTAGACATCTTTTCGTAGAAGACTTCCAGAGATTCACCTGTCTGTGGGTCTCTGGGGTTGGCTGGATCGATCGCGGTTGCCAGAAAGTACTTCCCCGTAACCGGATTTTTGTAGGTTTTATTTTGGACCATACCTTGCGTCAACAAGCGCTGAAACGGCTCATCAAAATTAAGTAGACCGCGATCGCGCAGCACCTTGGTAAAAAACCGGGAGTAGAGTAGGTGCAAAATGGCGTGCTCAATGCCGCCCACGTACTGATCGACGGGCATCCAATCATTAGTCTTGGCAGGATCAAAAACCTGCCGCTGATTAGTGGCATCCGGGTAGCGCAAGAAATACCAGGAGGAATCAATAAAGGTATCCATGGTGTCCGTCTCCCGTTTCCCAGGCCCACCACAAACCGGACAACTAGTCTGAAGCCACGCTTCTAGTTGAGCCAAGGGAGAAGGACCTCGACCGCAGAAGGCAATATCTTCTGGCAAGCGGACAGGTAAATCGGCCTCAGGCACCGGAACCGTACCGCAGGCGGGGCAGTGAATCACAGGAATTGGCGCACCCCAGTAGCGCTGGCGGGAAATCAGCCAATCCCGCAGACGATACTGAATCCGAGCTTTACCAATTCCCTTCTCTGCTGCTGCCTGGATAATGGCTGTCTTTGCCTCAGTTGAAGCCATGCCATCGAAAGGACTGGAGTTTATTAAAAACCCAGGATCTGTATAAGCTGCCTCTAATTCGACAACGGTTGTGTCCGGCTGGGGGACAATCACAGCTTTGATCGGTAGCTGTTTCTGTTTAGCAAACTCAAAGTCTCGTGCATCGTGGGCAGGCACACCCATCACTGCCCCTGTGCCGTACTCAACCAACACATAATCGGCAATCAAAATCGGAATTTCTTCGCCCGTAAAGGGGTTGATCGCCTTGCCTCCAGTGGGAATTCCCCGCTTCGGCTTATCCTCTGCTGTCCGCTCTAGCTCACTCTGGTTAGAAACCTCTTGAACAAATACTTCAACGGCTGCTTGCTGCTCCGGCGTTGTCACCTGAGCTGTGAGGTGATGCTCGGGAGCCAGGACCAGGTAGGTAACGCCATAGACCGTATCGGGCCGTGTCGTGAAGACGCCAATTTTCTCGGCCATTCCGACAACAGGAAATTCCAGGTACGCCCCCACAGATTTGCCAATCCAGTTGGCCTGCATCAACCGCACTCGTTCCGGCCAGCCGTTGAGTTTGTTCAGGTCATGCAGCAATTGCTCGGCATAGTCAGTAATTTTGAGGAACCACTGCCGCAACAGTTTCCGCTCCACCTTAGCCCCAGAACGCCAGGAGCGACCTTCGTTATCGACTTGTTCATTTGCCAACACGGTTTGGTCAACGGGGTCCCAGTTCACTGCCGATTCTTTTTGATAGGCCAATCCCGCTTGGAGAAACTGCAAGAACAACCACTGCGTCCACTTGTAGTAGTCTGGCGAACAGGTGGTAACTTCCCGTGACCAGTCGTAAGAGAGCCCCAGGCGTTTGAGCTGCGATCGCATCTGCTCGATATTTTGGTACGTCCACTTACTGGGATGAATTCCCCGGTCGATGGCAGCGTTCTCTGCCGGGAGGCCAAAGGCGTCCCAACCCATCGGGTGCAACACGCGATCGCCCTGCATCCGATGCACCCTGGCAATCACATCGGTAATCGTGTAGTTGCGGACATGGCCCATGTGCAGGTTCCCCGAAGGATAGGGAAACATAGACAGGGCATAAAATTTAGGCTTATCCGGGGTACCCGCTTGCGGGTCGTCAGGCGTTTGATCTGAGCCCTGTGCCCAAACTTGTTGCCACTTAGCTTCGATTGCGGTGGGGTTGTAACGGGACTCCAAAGAAAAAAACTCCTACTGCGTTACTTGCGTCTGTCTCCATATTTTAGAGAATTTCCACTGCCCCTTTTCTGTTTAGCTAGCAGCAAGGCGTTTGAGGGAATCTTGTTAGGATGAGCCGTCTGCTTAGGCTAGGATTCCAATTAGCATCACCCTCCCAAATCTAGTAAATAAATGCAAGTTGTCCATCGAACCGAAAATACGCTGACGCTGCGAGAGCGGCCCATAGTAATTTGGTTCCTGGGAGGCCTTATCGCAGCCTTAGGACTTTTTATTTACATCTCCTCTGAGTGGCCTGTGGATGGTTTCGGGGCTTTTTGTATTGTGCTGGCCGACCTGGCAGTTCTATTTGCTCCAGTTGAAACCTGTGCCTTTGATAAAACCCTTGATCAGGTTGTCCTTAAACGGCAAGGCTGGCTGGGCACTCAGGTCACTGAGCGTTTGCTTCACAAAATTTCGGATGTTCGGGTAGAAGAGTCAATATTTCTCGGCACCCACCTTTATCAAGTCAGGCTGGTACTGACATCGGGAAGGCACTTGCCTGTCAACTGGTTTCCCAGCAGCGACCTGAAACAGCAAAGAGAAATAGCAGGCTACATCCGCAGATTCCTAAAGCTGTATCACAGCAAGTGACGATAGATAATCGTTCTATCACCAAGGTAAGTCCTCAGGGTTAACACCTAAAGCCCTTAGCTGTTCTGCAAGCCGTTCTGCCCGCTGATATCTGGTAAGACAACCTCAGTTGCTAGAGATTGGGACAAGGCAAGTGCGCTCGCTTTATGCAAGTTCCGGGCTTAAAGCTATAGTATCTCCTCTCCTGAGCACACCGCATTTCCTGACTAACTGCAACCTTACGATTGCCACTAACGACGGTGAACTTTGCTAACCATTTTGCGCGAAAAGCGCAGGTTCAGATCTTCGCCCTCTGCCCAATCTTGCAAGATCCGGTAGAACATTTGACGGTCTTGGGCTTGGAGAACTGCAACTTGGTCCGCTGTCTCAATCACGTAGGGGTAGCCACTGCCAATCACAACTTCGCCCCGCACCCAGTCAATCACTCGTTCTAACAAACCTGCTTCGTAGATCCAGACGGGTAGCTCAAGTCGGGCGGGATGGCCGTCACCAGTCGTTTTGAGGTAGGTAAACGCGATCGCGTCAGAATGTTCTTGATATTCAGACAGGATGCCGCTGTGGGCGTTCTCGCCGCCGCGATCGCACAAAAATAAGGGCGTGCGATCGCCCCACTGCATGTTTGGTCCTAAAAGGAGAGCATCGTGCAGGGAGGGCACTTCCGGCAACTGGAATAGCCGTTGCAGCATCCGGGTCAAGTCACAGGCGTAGGAGGTATCAATATAGGCTACCAAGGGGACACGCTGGTCCTGACTAGTTCGCAACAGTTGCAGTAGGCACTCAACATAGAACCTACGGCTCTCCGGGTCAAAGGCTTCCGCATAGGTAGCAATCAGGGAACCATCTAAGAAAACCAAACAGTCCTGACAGTCGGAGTGGGCATGCATATACTTGATCAGCCGCTCGATTTCCATTTCAAAGCGGCGCTTATGCACTTGGCGCTCCATCATCGTGCTGCCATTGCAGGCTTGTAGCTCTGCTGGGGTAACGATGTCTAGCGCCACATCTTTGTCGTAGGTTCCTAAGGGGAGGTGGGGATTTTCGAACCAACCGACTTGCACCAGCGCTACAGGAATCGAGAGATCCTTGCTGGGGAAGACCTGGGAGCCGTCCACCGCAAAGGTCGAAATTCCGGTCAGGCGATCGCGCACCCACTCCAAGCTCTGTTCACGACTTTGCCAGGCCAGATTTGCAGCGATAACCCAGTTGGGATGACCCAGAGGCTCTAGGGGTTGGGCACCGGGATTCGATTGGTGGGCTAAAGCTTCTACAAGTGCTGCTTCAGACTGCCGGGAAGCTTGAGAAAGGGCCTTTCGATACTCCTGAAGAGCCTCGTAAGCCTTTTGGTTATAAGCTTTAAAGTCAGCTTGCTTGGTTTGCAGAAGGGTCAGAAGTTGAGAGGGCTTCAAGGGCATATCTGGATTAAATAATGTCAAACACGACTGCTGCCAGAATTGAGGATACCAGTCCCCTGTGCAGTTTATCTAACTTAGAGGTGAAGTCTAAACAAAACTTAGATGCAGAGATGATTGAAGGCTAGACCTCGACTTGCACTTTGTTTATCCAAAAGATTAGTGACCCAGAAGCGGTGCACCAGTTTACTGTTGTTGGATAATTTGTCTTTGGTATTCTTGCTCGGTCATGATATCAAGGGTACTTTCTAGTCGGTCTAAAAATACGATCCCATCCAGGTGGTCCTGTTCGTGTTGAAAGATCCGGGCCACAAATCCCGTTAGTTCTTGCCGTTGCTGCTGACCCCGGCGGTTGATGTATTCAACTTCAATCGTTTTAGTTCTGGGAACCAACCCACGAATTCCAGGAATGCTTAAACAGCCTTCCCAATCTTTAACGATTTCGCCTGAGTTAGCTATAACTCTGGGATTGATCATCGCTGTGGGCTCCATATCAGGAGCATGGGGATACCTAGAATTGGGATGAGAGGCAACAATAAGCAAGCGATAGGGCTGAGCAACTTGAGGTGCAGCGAGGCCTACACCGTTCGCACTTGTCACAGTGGCAATCAAATCGTCGATCAGGGTTTGAATTTGGCCTGACTGAACCTTCTGAATCGGCTGCGATCGCCTCCGCAGTACCGGCTGCCCTAGCTGAGAGATTTGCAGTACTGTCACCATCATTAATTCTGGTAGTAGAGCCGCGTAGCTGGGAGTCAGCCTAGCATGCTGTAAATCTACCATGTTGTAGCAAGCCGAAACCGGGAACGATTGAATAGACACGACTTGGAAGGTTATTGAAGTCGGACCTCTGAGAGAATCATGAAGTTGTTATCGGACCAGCCAACACAATGTATTGGCCGTTAGTGGGAATAGGCTCAACTCTCCAACAATTCATGGTTGCGTATCGAGAGGTCTTC
>JBGTDT010000010.1:0-8031 GCA_041748155.1 Thermosynechococcaceae cyanobacterium
TATAGCCCTACGCATGTACGTTAGGACAGTGTTTGAAGGCGGCATCCACACAATCACGAAAGCTAGCAAATTCATCCCACCGTTGTCTCATCCAATTCTTCAGCACAAACCACCAATGCTCAATCTGGTTTAAGTCTGGAGAATAGGGGGGAAGATACCATACCTCACATCCTGCCTCTGCCACGATTTGATCAATAGCCTGGGAGTGGTGGAAACTAGCGTTATCGATGACAATGACGTCACCTGGTTGCATCGCCATGGCGCGGGAGCAGGGCGATCGTCCCCCGTATGGGAGCGGAAACCGAATCGAGAATACCGAGGTAGTGATGAGTATGGTGGGGCAGATTAATTTTTCCTGGAGGAAGCCATGAAGCAAGAAGAACCCTTGACCCGTGTACGCTTAACAGCGCCGAAGTCCGCCGCCGTCGCCGGTATCGTGTTTTCGGTTTTGCTGATCATCAGTCTGGTGCTCCTTTTGATTTCCGTCCCCGCCAATCCACGCGATGGCGGGGCCTGGCTTGCCGCCAGTGGAAACACCGTTCTCCTGGCGCTTAACCTGGTGCCCTTCTCAGGTATTGCCTTTCTCTGGTTCATGGGCGTGGTGCGCGATCGCCTTGGGAAGGATGAAGACCAGTTCTTTGCTACCGTATTTCTCGGTAGCGGCCTGTTGTTCCTCGCCATGCTGTTCGCCTCTGCGGCGGTGACGGGGAGCGTCATTCTGCTGCACGCAACCCAATCCAACCGTCTGTTAGCGTCTGGCTTTTACGACTTCGGTTATACTGTCGCACACGAGATTATGAACACCTACGTAGTCAAGATGTCGGGGGTATTTATGATCTCGACCTGCACACTCTTCATCCGCACCAGGGTTATTCCCCGCTGGATGGCGTTGCTGGGTTACGCGTTAGCGTTGCTCATGCTGCTGAGAATCGGCCATATTGATCGAATTGGCTGGGTCTCCCTGATTTTTCCGCTGTGGGTACTCCTGATTAGCGTCTATATCCTGATTGATAACTACCGCAGGAAGCCCTTGGCTTCGCCGACATAGCTCCGATGAAAAAGGAGGATATTGTTGGTGGGGTGATGGCGATCGCTACTTAGAGAGCGAGAAATTAGCCCCGCTTTGGCACTGGGCAATCCATTGACTTTTACCTGGCGTTGCTAGATTCGGGGGATGAAAAAAGTGGGCGCTACCTGTTGGCAACTTCGTTTCAAATCCTTCCACTTTTTAGCAACGCCTCTTATCTTTTGCTTAAGCTCTCTCCTTGCTTGCTTATCTTAAACACTCCCCTTTCTGAAATCTGTAACACTGAACTTTAGGTTTCCTGCGCTTGTTCCAGGAATCTGTGGTAGCTTTACTTTGCCAAAACTGGAGATTACCCATGACTCAAAGCGATAAAGTTCAACGGCAGATTCTCCCGATTCCAGATCAGCCCCATGTCGGCTTAACAACTTACGATGCCAAAGATCTCGACACGAAGTACCCGCCGATCCGGGATGTGCGTCCGCCAGAGGGTGCGCCCAATGTGCTGATTGTTCTGATCGACGACGTGGGTTTTGGTGCTTCCAGTGCCTTTGGTGGTCCCTGCAACACGCCTAACTTCGAGAAGCTGGCGGCAGGGGGGCTAAAATACACCCGCTTTCATACCACGGCCCTGTGTTCTCCAACCCGGCAAGCGCTCCTGACTGGACGCAACCATCACTCGGTGGGGATGGGCGGCATCACCGAAATTGCCACGGCTGCCCCCGGTTATAACTCCCTGTGCCCAAACACCAAGGCACCCGTGGCGGTGACCCTCAAGCTCAACGGATATTCAACAGCCCAATTCGGTAAATGCCACGAGGTGCCCGTCTGGCAAACGAGTCCAGCAGGTCCGTTCGACAAGTGGCCCTCGGGCGGCGGTGGCTTCGAGTATTTCTACGGGTTTATCGGTGGGGAGAATAACCAGTGGGACCCAGCCTTATATGAAGGCACAACCCCGATCGAGCCGCCCAAAACCCCGGCGGAAGGCTACCACCTGACCGAGGATCTGGCGGATAAAGCGATCGCCTGGGTGAGCCAGCAAAAGGCGCTGATGGCGGATAAGCCGTTCTTCATGTACTTTGCGCCTGGTGCGACCCACGCGCCGCACCATGTCTCCCAGGAGTGGATCGACAAGTATAAAGGCAAGTTTGCTCACGGCTGGGATGCACAACGGGAGATCACCTTTGCCAAACAGAAGGAACTTGGGGTGATTGCGCCCGATGCCGTGCTCACCCCCCGCCACGCCGAGATCCCGGCCTGGGATGAGATGGATCCCAAGCTGAAGCCCGTGCTGGAGCGCGAAATGGAGGTCTACGCCGCTTTTATGGAGCACACCGACTACCACGTGGGACGGCTGATCGATACGCTGGAAGACTTGGAAATCCTTGACAATACGCTAATCTACGTGATGATCGGCGACAATGGCGCTTCGGCTGAAGGCACCCTGAATGGCTGCTACAACGAGATGGCTAACTTCAACGGTATGGCGGACATCGAAACCCCGGAATTCCTGATGTCTAAGCTGGATGAATTCGGCGGCGAAGGCTCCTACGGACACTACGCCGTGGGCTGGGCTTGGGCAATGGATACCCCCTATCAGTGGACTAAGCAGGTGGCGTCCCATTGGGGCGGCACGCGCAACGGCACCATCGTGCACTGGCCCAAAACCATCCAGGAAAAAGGCGGCATCCGCAACCAGTTCTCCCATGTCATCGACGTCGCTCCGACGGTTTTGGAGGTGGCAGGCATCCCTGAGCCAATGATTGTCAACAGCGTGCAGCAAAGCCCCTACGAGGGCACCAGCATGGTGTACAGCTTCAATGACGCTACGGCTCCTGAACAGCACGAGACCCAGTACTTCGAGATGTTCTGCAATCGGGGCATCTACCACAAGGGCTGGAGCGCGGTAACGAAGCACCGTACACCGTGGTTGATGGGGGGGCAAGCGATGCCAGCTTACGATGATGACGTTTGGGAACTCTACGACGGCAGCAAGGACTGGACACAGGCCCACGATCTCTCAAAAGAGATGCCCGAGAAGCTCCACGAGTTGCAGCGGCTGTGGTTGATCGAAGCGACCAAGTACAACGTGCTGCCGCTTGACGACCGCCAGATCGAGCGCATCAACCCCGACATGGCCGGACGACCCTCGCTGATCAAGGGCAACAAGCAGTTGCTGTTTGCAGGCATGGGGAGACTTTCGGAAAGCAGCGTGGTCAGTATTAAGAATAAGTCCTTTGCGGTTACTGCGGACATCGTTGCGCCGGAGCAAGACACCAATGGGGTGCTGATCGCTCAGGGCGGTCGGTTCGGTGGCTGGAGCCTCTATGCCAAGTCCGGCAAGGCTAAGTTCGTCTACAACGTGCTGGGCATCAAGGAGTTCGCGATCGAGTCCACCCAGCCGATTCCTGCTGGCAAACACCAGGTGCGGATGGAGTTTGCCTATGACGGCGGCGGCTTGGGCAAGGGCGGCAATGTCACGCTCTACTATGACGGTCAGGAAGTCGGCAAGGGTCGGGTTGAACAAACGCAGGGATTCATCTTCTCGGCGGATGAGACAACGGACCTGGGCTATGAGTCTGGCACGCCAGTGTCACCTGATTACAACGCCCATACGAGTCGATTCAACGGCAAGATCAACTGGGTGCAGATCGACCTGGGCGAGGATGCCAAGGATGCAGACCACTTCATCGATCATGAAGAACGGCTGCGGGTGGTAATGGCTCGGCAGTAGGGCGATCGCTGATTTGGGAGCAACGGTCGCTGTTCAAGGACACTCGATCGCTGCTCCCCTCTCTAAATCAGGATCAAGATGCCCCTTAACGCCCCACTTCTGTGTGCAGCTTTGGAAAGCAGTAATTAAATGGTGAATCCCTCTCCACTTCCCCGTGTAAAGCGATCGCGACAGGGCGCTTTGCAGAAGTTCCTACCGATCGCAGCCTGGTTGCCCAAGTATCCTCGCTCTGAGCTGCGATCGGATCTAATCGCCGGATTAGCCATCTGGGCGTTGACCGTGCCGCAGGCTCTAGCCTATGCCGGAATTGCGGGTATCCCTGCCGTTGCCGGACTCTATGGGGTGCCTCTAGCAATGATCGCCTATGCCTTTCTGGGTACCTCCCGGACGCTGAGCGTTGGCCCCGACTCTGCCACCGCCTTACTCTCTGCCACCACCATCAGCACCTTGGCAGCAGCAAATACAAGTGAGTATGCCACGTTGACGGCGGTGCTGGCGATGCTGGTCGGGGGGTTCTTTCTGCTGTTTGGGCTGCTGCGTCTAGGCTGGGTGGCTAATTTTCTAGCGACACCCGTCTTGAAGGGATTTACCCAGGGGTTAGCGGTGATCATCATTCTGGGGCAGATCCCAAAACTGCTGGGCATTGAGGGGGGAAAAGGTTACTTTTTCCGACAGCTCTGGGCGATTCTGACTCGGTTGCCCCAGTCCCATCCGATGACGGTGATCGTTGGGCTACTCAGCCTGCTGCTGTTGTTTAGCTTGCCGCGCATTGCATCGAAAGCCCCTGCCTCGCTTGTAACCGTCATCGTAGCCATTGTGGCAGCGTCCCTTCTAAGTCTGGAATCCCTGGGCGTGAACGTCGTGGGCACGATCCAAACCGGCTTACCCCCCCTGACCCTGCCGATGATTTCCCTGGAGCAACTGCAAATGCTGATTCCGGGGGCATTGGCGATCGCCCTGGTCGGCTATGCCGAATCTGTGGGAGTAGCCAAAACCTCAGCGGAAACCACGGGGGAAGAGATCAATCCCAATCAAGAACTGGGGGCATTGGGGGCGGCGAATCTGGGGGCTGGCTTTAGCTCTGGATTCGTCAGCATGGGTAGCTTGTCGAGAGGGTCGGTCATCCTGGCGGCAGGGGGGCGCAGTCAGGTAGTCTCGCTGGTCAATGCCGTGCTGGTGATCTTGACGCTGCTGGTGCTGATGCCCCTGTTTCGTAATCTCCCGCAGGCAACCTTGGGGGCACTGGTGATTGCGGCGATGGTGCAATCACTCAAACCCCAATACGTGCAGCAGTTGCGTCGCATCCGGGTTGAAGAGTTCCGACTGTTCTCGATCGCCTTTCTGGGTGAGTTGTTCCTGGGCGTTTTTCCGGGCATTGCCCTGGGCGTGATTCTGTCATTGCTGCAAGTGATTCGGCGCGGGAGTTACCCCGGTACAGCCGTATTGGGCAAAAAGCCTGGGAAAGAGGTCTATCTTGACCGTACCTTGCATCCTGAGGTCGAAACGATTCCCGGTTTGCTGATCTATCGCTTTGATGCGGCATTGGCCTTTGCCAATGCCCCTCATTTTGTCGCTCAACTCCGGCAATACAGTGCTGAGTCTGATACTCCGGTGCAACAGGTTTTGATTAGTGCCGAAACGATGAACGATATCGATACGACGGGAATTGAACAGTTGCTCAAATTGCATCAGGAATTGAACAGACAAGGGATAACGCTCACGTTTGCCCGAGTGCATAGTCGGGTGCGAGGAATGTTGAGACGGTCGGGAGCGGAAGCGGCGATCGGCGCTGAAAATTTCTATGATGCCATCTCAGATGGGGTCACAGCTTTTTCTCATAAGGAAGAAAAATTGCGATGAAAACGTTGCTCGGTCTGGGATCTGTTCTCGAAATACTCACCGGTTTAGCCATTGAGGAGAAGTCAAATGACAAAACTCAAGACCTATGTGGATGGAACACCCTTCATTGGCACTATTGGACGCACCACCGAGGAGTCCTCGCCGGCATGGCCAGAGCCGGTGCAGGCGCTCGAAGGGGCACCCAACGTCATCTTCCTTGTGCTGGACGACGTGGGCTATGGGCAGCTATCGAGCTTTGGCGGACTGGTCGAGACGCCTGCACTGGTTGTGTTGCAAAAACTGGAGTAAGAGGTGATGGGGTAGGTAGCCTACCTCCTTAACTCTCCTCTCCATGTCCAAATCTAGCCTATTCAAGTCGCATCACTACCAGCCCGATATAATCCTTTACTGTATGCCGCGCTTTAAACTTGTAATATTATCTAGTTAGATAGTGTCGGAATTATAATGTCCAAGCTAAGAAAGTGCTGGCAATGGCTGTTGACATTATCCCTGGCAGCAGTTTGTATCACCGTTGCTGACTCCCATGTACCAGGTTTTACTCAGACGACGCCTACTCAGACGGTTCCTAACATTGCTCCTCGGGCAGACCAACTCTTGCGGCAGACTAGCAAGGCTCTTAAAGCTGCACCAGCCTTCAGGTTCCAGGCTGACATTACCATTGATACAGTCAGGCAGACTGGGCAGAAGCTGCAGTACGGCACTAGGACTGAAGTGGTCGTTCGCCGACCCAATAGTCTATGGGCCGAAACTAATGGGGACCGACGCAATCTGCGGCTCTACTACGATGGTAAAACCTTTGCCATTCTGAACCCGAGTAGAAAACTCTACTCCACCCTGGTGGCCCCACCAACCATCGATGCCCTAGTTGACCGGCTAGCAAATCAGTACGGTCTGGTCTTCCCTCTGGCTGACCTGGTCTACAGCGACCCCTATGCCAGTTTGACGAGTCGGATAGAAAGTGGTTCTTACATCGGACTGCATACCGTTAATGGCAAGAAGTGCCATCATCTTGCTTTCACCCAAGAGGTGATTGACTGGCAAATCTGGGTCGAGGACAGACCTCAAGCTCTGCCCTGTAAGTTGCTAATTACTTATAAAACTGAATCCGACTCCCCCCAATACACAGCAGTGTTCTCCAACTGGCAGCTTGGTGCATCGGCGGCAGAGAAACAACAGTTTACCTTTGTAAGACCCCCACAAGCTACCAGGATTGATTTTCTACCGCTACCAAGACTGGAGAATAGCTTTAGCCCCTGAGATAAGAGTAGAACACCATGAAGTACTTAGCTAAGTTAACTTTCAAGCGTATTGTCGCTGCCTGTGCTGTGACATTGCTCGTTGGGATGGTAGTTCCTGCAGACCAGGCTGAGGCCCAACGGAGGGGAGGTGGCGGCGGTGCCCGTGCCGCTCGAAGTAGTGGTTCTTTTGGAGGTGCCAGTCGTGGCAGTGTTCGTTATTCAGGAGGCTCACCGTCAAGGTCGGTAGGCAGTTATCAGGGTAATCGCCAGCAAGGGCGTACTGATCGGGTGGAAAGTCGCCAGGGTACCCAGCAGAGTCGGCAGGAAACCCGCGGTAATCTGGATGAAGAACAGACTGAGTCGATTGAAGCCCGACAGGAAAATCGAACAGACCGGACTGATATCCGCCAGGAACAGGGGACGGAGCGCCAAGCCAATCGCCAGGATTTCCGAGAAGACCGTCTGGATGAGTTGGAAGACTTTGACTGGCAAGACCGGTGGGATGATTGGGATGACGACTGGGATGATGACTGGGATTTTCCTTTTCTGCAAGGCATAGGATATGCTGCTGGTACTGCGGCTATTCTCTCGGTACTGCCCTCTGGCTACTACACCATCCCTAGCACCAATTACTACTACTACGGTGGAGCCTACTTTCAGCCCAGCGGCTCCGGGTATGCGGTTGTGCCGGCTCCAACTGGGGTTGTGATTCCTACGCTGCCGACCGATGCCATTATTGTTAAAGCGGATGATGGTGAGTACTCCTACTACGGCGGCACGTTCTACATCCAAGTAAGTGGTGGTTACCGGGTTACTGCTGCTCCCAGGGGGGCGATTCTACCCTATCTACCTGACAGCGCCAAGGTAATCACAGTCAGCGGTACTCAATACTATGAGTACAACAATGTTCGGTATCAGCCCTACCACAGTGGTGACAAGCTTGTCTATGTTGTGGTCTAGGTTCTCCTGGATATGCTTCGATGTAGCATAAACGGTTGTGTTGCAGAACCGGTTGTGTCGCAAAAGCAGGGGTCAGTCAGTGTGCTGATGATAATGTGAGAGCCCGTGTTTTTCTCTCTCGCAAATGAAAACTTCTGAGCTTTTCAAGTAGCGACATTTCCAATCTGAGACCATCCTACTCAATGTCCGTTGGTATTGCCGCTATGCTCTGAGTT
>JBGTDT010000011.1:0-90834 GCA_041748155.1 Thermosynechococcaceae cyanobacterium
ATCAGGTTGAGCGTTGTTTCAATCGGCTCAAGCAGTTTCGTCGCATCGCAACTCGCTATGAAAAGAAGGCTGAAAACTACCTTGCTATGCTGACTCTAGCCTCTATCTTGTTGTGGTTGTAGTTTTAAAACACTCCCTAGCCTAAGATCTATAGTTCCAGGCCATAAAAATACTTCGTCTATGTCTATAGTTTCATTGCCCTGCCCCTAAAACCCGATCCAAGCCAACATCGGTTAAGTTTAATGGGTGTTGCCAGCTTATTGTTACAATGCTTCACATGGACGTCAGCGCTGATCTTGCAGATCTATAGTCATGAAACTGACAGACCGTAAGCCTTCTAGTTCTCCATCCTACCAGGATCAAATGACAGCTCATGAAGTGCTAGAGCGTCCTGCCTCAACAGTCAGTGTTGAGGCGATTGGGCGGAAAGAAGCAGAACCTCTTGCCCCGGCAAGAGTTATCAGCTCAGAGTCAGAACCCCTGCGCTACGACCCGGTTGCGATTACTGCTTACTACCGTCGGCGGCTGCCGCAGGTAATTGCTCGCTGGTTCAAGATTCTCTGGCCACTTTCCACCTTTACGGTTAGCCGCTGGTGGGACCGCAGAACCGGGCAAACCGAGAAAAAACAGCCGCATCGAGCCGCTTGGCTGCGAGAGATTTTGACTCGGCTGGGGCCAGCCTATATCAAAATTGGTCAAGCTCTATCTGCTCGCCCTGATCTGCTGCCTCCAGCTTACTTGGACGAATTAGCTAAGCTGCAAGATCAGTTACCTCCTTTTTCCAACGAGTTAGCCTATCAGTTTATTAAGGAAGAGCTTGGCGCACCTCCTAGCCAAATCTTTGCTGAGTTGAGTTCTGCCTCGATCGCAGCAGCTTCCCTCGGTCAGGTTTATAAAGGCAAGCTCAAAACCGGAGAAGCGGTTGCCGTCAAAGTCCAACGACCAGGGCTAGCGCAAAGCATTAGTCTTGATATTTACCTCCTCCGCAGTTTAGCTGCCTGGGCCCAAAAGAATATCAAGTCCGTTCGGAGTGACTTGGTGGGCATCCTGGATGAGTTTGCCCTGCGACTATTTGAAGAGATGGACTACGTCCATGAAGGCAAAAACGCAGAGCGGTTTGTCAAGCTTTACGGTCATCTTTCAGACATCTATGTTCCGCAGATCTACTGGGATTACACGAATCACCGCGTGTTGACAATGGAGTGGATTACCGGGACAAAGCTGACTCACCCGGAGGCCGCTCGGGTTCATGGTGTCGATGCTCGCTACCTGATCGAAGTAGGGGTGCAGTGCTCCCTGCGGCAACTGCTGGAGCATGGCTTCTTTCATGCCGACCCCCATCCGGGCAATCTCCTGGCAATGCCTAACGGGAAGTTGGCCTACCTGGACTTTGGCATGATGAGCCAGATCAAGACCGAGCAACGCTACGGGCTGATTAACGCCATTGTTCACATCGTCAACCGGGACTTTGAGGGATTAGTGCATGACTACGTCTATCTGGGCTTTTTGTCCCCTGAAACTGACTTGACACCCATTGTCCCGGCCCTGTCGCAGGTGTTCAATAACGCCCTGGGAGCTAGTGTTGCCGAACTCAACTTCCAGAGCATTGTTAACCAGCTCTCGGAGTTGATGTACGAGTACCCCTTTCAAGTCCCGGCCTACTACGCCTTAATTATTCGTTCCCTCGTCACTTTAGAGGGCATTGCCATTGGGGTCGATCCTAACTTTAAGGTGTTGAGTGCTGCGTACCCCTACGTTGCCAAGCGGTTGTTAACCGATCCCTCCCCAGAGTTGCGGAAATCTCTGAGTGACTTGCTGTTTAAGGAAGGGAAATTTCGCTGGAACCGGCTCGAAAATCTGCTTAGACACGCCCGTGACAGTAGTGACTACGACTTTGATGCCGCCCTCGATCAAGCGCTTGAGTATCTGTTCTCAGAGCGCGGTGAACTGATTCGGGTTCGGCTGACGGACGAATTGGTCAAAGGTTTAGACGCTTTGGGTCGGAATGCTCTTCAGCGGGTCACCTATACTTTCCGCCAGCAGGTCGGACTGAACGGTCATAAACCCTCTACCCTGGTAACCGATGAGCAACAGACCTTAGAACACCTGAAGCGGATCTGGGGCTTACTCCAGGAAACGCCTGGGTTTGATCCCCTCAAGTTTGTGCCGGTGATTAGCCGCTTATTGATGAAGCCGGAGACCCAGCGCATGGGCCAGCGCATTGCCAGTGGCCTAGCCCAGCGAACTGCGGCTCGGCTGATTCGGGAAGTCTTACTCACTGATACCCCATCGCCGAACTCGAAGAAATCTCAAGTTGCTCTACCTCCTGTACCCAGGCAGTCGATCGCAAATCGATAAGAAGCGGCGGACAAGTCCAAGTGGAATGGCCTTTAAAATTAGGAATGGAGACATGTCCTAATCAACTATGGAACGGGTCTTAATTCTTGGCGGTGCTGGCCGAATTGGCCAGAGTGTGGCTGCGGATCTAATTACTCACACCCAGGCGCAGGTGACGATCACAGGACGCAACCCCCAAGGGGCTCGAACCCAAGGGTTGGGGAGCAACGTTCAGTTCCTCCAGCTCGACTTGGCTGACCAGGGTAGCTTAACTGCGGCGATCGCCGCCGCAGACCTGGTTATTCACTGCGCTGGACCTTTTCATTACCGGGATGCTGGTGTGCTGCGAGCCTGCATTCAAGCGCGGGTCAATTACCTAGATGTTAGTGATCATCGCTCCTTCACGACAAAAGCCCTAGCCTGTAAAGCCGCAGCCGAGGCTGCGGGCATCACGGCGGTGATTCACGCTGGTGTGTTTCCTGGCATTTCTAACAGTATGGTGCGCCAGGGGGTAGAGCAACTGGACCAGCCTGAGCGGATTCATCTCAGCTACATTGTCTCCAGTTCGGGCGGTGCCGGGGTAACTGTGATGCGGACCACCTTTCTCGGATTACAACGGCCCTTTCAGGTCTGGATAGACGGCCAGTGGCAAACTGTGCAACCCTACAGTCAGCCAGAAACGGTAGAGTTTCCAGCCCCCTACGGTCGTACTCCTGTCTACTGGTTCGATATGCCGGAAGCCTTTACCCTGCCCCAGGCATTTCCGGTCAAAACCGTAATTACCAAGTTTGGCTCAGTTCCAAACTTCTACAATTACCTGACCTGGCTTGCCGCCCACTGGTTTCCCAAGCGCTTAATACAACACCCCAAGGCGATCGAATTTCTGGCTCACGTCAGCCACCGCATGACCCGCATCACGGATCGCTTCAGTGGAATTGGTGTGGCGATTCGCCTGGAAGTTAGCGGTCAAAAAGATGGGCAGCCCGTCTTGGTGTACTCTACGTTTGTCCAGCCGGACACGGCGATCGCCGCTGGGTATGGTGCGGGTAGCATTGCCCAACTGCTTCTGTCGGGACAGCTCAAGCAGCCAGGTGTCTGGCCAGTGGAAGAGGTCCTGCCCACCCCGCTATTTGAGCAGAGTATGCAGGCGCGGGGGGTCAAGATTGAGTTCCACCTGAGGCAACCTCAGCCTGTTTAGGGTGCAGGCGGGGTACTCCTAACCAGTAAGCTAGGATTGGTGATAGGTTAAAGCCACCGTTATCAAAGAAATGGTGAGGCAATGAGCGTTGAAGCTAACGCGCTGGCGCGATTTAAAGTTTTGGCTGCCCTGCCTGATGAGTGCCGGCTGGAGCGACGAATTCTACAGGGAAAACTATGCTTGCTGGTGGACTGCCCTGACTCTGCGATCGCAGAACGGCTTTGGCGTAACCAGTACACCCTAGTCGACCCTGCTAAGGCGCTGGCTCTGGCAGAGCGCTCAATCATCTTGCACAAGGGCAGAGTTTGGCATCCAGCCTACCGTGACCTTTGGTAAGTACTGTGGCTGGAGAAACAATGTCACAGGGGATGCTAATGCTGGAGCCCGGTAGTTTGTGGACACGGGTAAGAGAGAAAACGCGGCACGCCCTCCGCAGCGGAGCCCTCCAGCCGATCCCAACGGAGTGCGAGTTGATCGCACAGGGTAGCATTTCTTTTCTGATTCGGATCTTGCCCACCCTGGGCCGCAAGGATAACGCCAAGAAACAGCAAGCTGAGCAGAGTGCCACCCCTGCCAAGGAATTTAACCCGTTTCTGCCCTACGACCAAGAGCTGTTTGTGGCAGATATTTCTCAGACTCACGTCTGCCTGTTAAACAAATTCAATGTAGTTGACCATCACCTGCTAATTGTCACCCGCTTATTTGAGGCGCAGGAAACCTGGTTGACCTTGCCAGACTTTGAGGCGCTCTGGGCCTGCCTAGGAGAAATCGAGGGCTTGGTATTCTACAACGCTGGTCAGACTGCCGGTGCCAGTCAACGACACAAGCACTTGCAGCTTGTTCCTCTACCCCTTACACCGGCTGAGTCAAGGGTCCCGATCGCACCTCTACTCACCACTGCTAGGTTTCAGGGTTCTGTGGGGAGGACCCCGGACTTGCCTTTCATCCACGCGATCGCTCACCTTGATCCCGGCTGGGTAAGATCCCCACGGGAGGCGGCTAAAGCAACCTCTGCCCTCTATTGGGATCTGCTGCAGGCAGTCGGTCTCTCAGGCACTGAGGGCAGCGATCGCCAAACGGGGGCCTACAATCTTTTGATCACCCGGCAGTGGATGTTGCTTATCCCCCGCACCCATGAGTGTTTTGAGTCAATCTCGGTCAATGCCTTGGGCTTTGCAGGTACCCTGGCAGTCCGAACCGAACAGCAATTGGAGTTTCTCAAGCGCCACGGCCCGATGACCGTCCTCAGAGGTGTTGCTAGGCCAGTAACTGAGAGAAGATAACAGCTTTCAATTCACTGAAATAGAGTCTGAGTTGTGGCGTCAGCATTCTGCCTGCTCAGTTGAGGGTAGCGATCGCCTCAGGTAGTGAGAGCAATTTCCCTCAAGCTCCCTAGCACACTTAAGACTTCATACAGGTCATTGCCTGGGTTGATCAGGGAAAACAACCTGGATAAAGCGTATTGCGGTGGGTTTTGTTTGACAAGTTTGACGAACAGAAATTCAGTCCCATTTAAAACAAACCCAAACGTCGGTTGATCATGATTGGGACTATTCATCATGTAAAACAATGCCTGCGGCAGTGCTTCTGTCACGCTCAACCCCTTGCGCTTAGATTCAATCACGATTGCCCACAACCGACGATGGAGTAGCATCAGATCGATCCTTCCTCGAACAATTTCATCCTCATCTTCAAGCACAATCTCCACTTGCTTTTCTGCCACCGGGAGGAAGGGAAAGCGAGCTAAGCCTGCCAATGACAGCAAAGGAGCTAGCACAAAGAGTTTCACTACTTCTTCATGCAACGAATCTTCAGCCAAGCTGAGAAAATCAGCCCTAATTTGGTCTAGCCACTGTTTTTCAAAATCAGTAATCGCTGGCAAATCTTTCTGCCACTCTAGGAAAAACTGGCTGTTCCAAACTTGTTGTAGGTCAAACCTTTCTTTGACAATGCGTAGAGAAAGGTCCCTAGCTTGGATGATTTGACTCATTGCATTTCTAACAAGGTTGGTTACTTCTAATGTACAGTCAACAAAAGAGGGGCTACATTGATACCCTCCAACCTTTAACTGCCAAACTCAGAACTCGAAGCTTGCGCCTTGGAACTTGAAAGCTCAACCTGGGAACTCGGAACATCGAGCTTTTGACTCGGAACGTCAAGCTTTTTGCTTGGAGCGCCGAGCTTAGAACTTGAAACTTGCACCCCAGAGCTTGGAACGTCGAGCTTTTTACTCGAAAAGTCGAGTTTAGAACTTAAAATCTCGACATCAGAACTTGGAATGCCGAGCTTGGAACTCAAACAGCCAAGACCAGAACTCAAAGCTTTGACCTCTGAGCTCGGAACGTTGAGGTTGAGACAAGGAACCTGGGGGTTGGAGTGCTTCAACGCTCTCAAGTTTGATTACCGCTCTTCGGTATCATCACTTTAGTTTTCTGTTTCAGCTTACGCTTGCAGAGTAAGACAGCTCCCAAAATTGTCACTCCCAATAGACCTGCTGTCGAGTCAGGCTCAGGCACCGCAACCGCGCCAATATCAGGCTGGGTTCCTACAACTCGGTCAAAGCCTGGACCCCGTTGGTCAAACTCCAGGTTCAGGGGGTTACTCCCGGCATTGATCGCTGGGCTACCAGGCAGGAGGGCTTGCGTCTGGGTGGGACCGCCATTGTTTTGCAGCGGACCAAGCCGGGGGTCAATTGGGTTGGCAGCAGTGCCAACAATGTCGCCATTAACGCCGTCCGTGAAGCCATTCGCCCCATCGCCATTACCAATCAAATTGTTGCCACCGCTGGTGAAGGGGTCACCCTCAATATCTTCGTCATCTATGTTCGCAGCAATAATACTGCTAGTGACTGTGGTTATGCTATCGCCACCGGTACCAGATGAGTTATAGATGCCGCCACCGTAAGATGCTGAATTACTAGAGATCGTGCTGTTGGTGACCGTGGCTATGCTATCGCTATCGGTACCAGATGAGTTATAGATGCCGCCACCGTAAGATGCTGAATTACTAGAGATCGTGCTGTTGATGACTGTGGCTATGCTATCGCCATCGGTACCAGATGAGTTATAGATGCCGCCGCCGCTGCCCCTGCTGAAGCTACCAGAGGCTGTATTGTCAGAGATCGTGCTGTTGATGACTGTGGCTATGCTATCGCCACTGGTCCCGGCTGAGTTACTGAAGCCGCCCCCTGCCTCCGCTGCATTGCGAGAGATCGTGCTGTTGGTGACTGTGACTGTGCTGTTGCCATCGGTCCCGGCTGAGTTACTGAAGCCGCCGCCCCTGCTGAAGCTACCAGAGGCTGTATTGCCAGAGATCGTGCTGTTGGTGACTGTGATTGTGCTGTTGCCATCGGTACCGGCTGAGTTACTGAAGCCGCCCCCTTCCTCTGCTGTGTTGCCAGAGATGGTGCTGTCAGTGACTGTGACTGTGCTGTTGCCATCGGTACCAGATGAGTTATAGATGCCGCCCCCTTCCGCCGCTGTGTTGCCAGAGATGGTGCTGTCAGTGACTGTCACATTGCCACGACTGGTATAGATGCCGCCACCACTCCCAAAGAAACCAGAGGCTGTGTTGCCAGAGATGGTGCTGTCAGTGACTGTCAGATTGCCACCGCTGGTATAGATGCCACCACCATTCCCGAAAGTGCCAGACGTTGTGTTGCCAGAGATGGTGCTGTCAGCGATTGTCAAGTTTTCAAAGTTAAAGATGCCGCCGCCGTACTCCGCTGCATTTCCCCCGGTAATCGTCAGCCCCTTGATGGCTACCTCAAGGTCGTTGCTATTATCTCCGTCATCCACATTGAAGACGCGGAAGGGGTTACCACCCGCATCCACGCTCAGGAGGTCTGCCCCCAGACCATTGATGCTGAGGTCATCTCTAATTCTTAGCTCCCGACTGGTGAGGCCAATGGTGCCGCCACTTAACGAAGTGTCGAAGTCAATGATGTCTGTGCTTCCGGCTCTGTTGGAGCGAAAGATGGCGTTGCGAAGGCTGCCTACCCCAGCGTTGTCGAGGTTGATGACGGTAAACGTAGCCATTTAGTTACCCCTGAGTTGTTGACCTGACTGAATAACTATGTACCACACTTCGTTTAAGCTTTAGCTAAAGCTTCTGTAAAGTTGGATCAAGTTACCTAAAGTTAAGGCAGATTGGCAAAATCCAAAATACAGGGCACCTAAATTGAACCGGACTGCTTGGCGAGCTTAAGATGCAACCAGCGATTTCTATTCAGCAAGTAAAGCACAGGAGAAGTAAGATGCGAGCTTACAAACTCAAAGGGCTCATCAATCAGTCGGGTCACTTAGTTGTTACAGAACCCACCGAATTGACACCTGGAGAGGTGGAAGTCATCATCTTGCAGCCAGTGCCAGCAGAGGCCCCAGCTTCAGTAACCAAAGCACCAACCGAGACACCCGGAAGGAAACGCCCATCTAAAATCAAGGCCCTCCAGGATTGGTTTGCCAAAACCGAACCTGTCCCACCAGAGTTTGATCCAGATCGGGCTAGATGGGAAGCTATGCAAGAAAAGCACAGCCTGTGAAAATTTTGCTGGACACCAACATCATTTTAGATGTTGCCCTAGAACGTCAACCCTACTTTGAGGCCAGTGAGCAGATTCTATCGTTTGCGGAACAGGGACAGATTGCAGGCTACATTTCGGCATCTACCTTTGGTGACTTCTACTACATTATTCGTAAAGATAAAGGTCGAGAGCTTGCCCTTGATTTTCTCAGAAAGATTTCCAGCTTCTGCCAAGTTGCCACTGTAGATCAGGCTGTGATCTCAATGGCGCTAACTGCCAACTTCAGGGACTTTGAAGATGCTGTCCAGTACAGTACTGCTGTGGTTGATCAACTGGATGCAATTGTCACTCGCAATCCGCAAGATTTTCCAGTAACCATACCTCGGATTCTGACACCTGACTCGCTGATTCGGGAATTGACTAGTTCTCTCTAGGTCATTAGGCAATTCTGGATGTCCTGAGGGTGTGCGCCGTAGCTTTCTGCCTAAAGGGCATAGGCCGCTCAGATTCTAAAGGACAGCTAATCTAGACCTACCTTGACAGGGCTGGTGCGATCATGCAGCGTCTCTAAAGAATCGCCGATCGCCTTCATGACTTTGACTTTTTGTCGCCGTTGGCGCTTCAGCACTAAGACACCTCCCAGAATCGCTAGTCCTAACAAACCCGCTGTCGAGTCAGGCTCAGGCACCGCAACCGCGCCAATATCAGGCTGAGTCCCTACAACCCGGTCAAAGCCAGGACCCCGTTGGTCAAACTCCAGGTTCAGGGGGTTACTTCCAGCATTGATCGCTGGGCTACCAGGCAGGAGGGCTTGCGTCTGGGTGGGACCGCCATTGTCTTGCAGGGGACCGAGCTGGGGGTCAATTGGGTTGGCAGCGGTGCCCACAATGTCGCCATTGACTCCATCCGTGAAACCCTCTGCCCCATCGCCATTGCCAATCAAGTTGTTGCCCCCGCTGGTGAGGGGGGCAACACCACCAATGTCGTTGTCATCCGTATTGGCAGCAATGATGCTGCTAGTGACTGTGATGGTGTCTGAGCCGTCGGAGTTATAGAAACCACTACCATCTCGCTCTGCTGTATTACCAGAGATAGTGCTGTTGCTCACCGTTAGGCCATCGCCGTCGTTATAGATACCACCGCCGCTTCCCTCCGTTGTATTATCAGAAATGGTGCTGTTGCTCACCGTTAGGCCGCTGAAGTAGTTATTGATGCCGCCGCCATTGCTAAAGGGGCCGCCCCCCTCCGCTGTATTACCAGAGATGGTACTGTTGCTCACCGTTAGGCGGCTGTAGACGCTAGCGATGCCGCCACCGTTGCTCGCTGTATTACCAGAGATGCTGCTGCTGAGGACCGTTAGGTCGCTGTCGAAGGTCCTGATACCACCGCCACCGTTGCTCGCTGTATTGCCAGAGATAGTGCTGTTGCTTACCGTCAGGTTTTCATAGTTGAAGATGCCACCGCCGCTGTTTGACGGGTAGGTATCACCTGACACATTTCCCCCGGTAATCTTCAGCCCCTTGATGGCTACCTCAAGGTTGCTGTCAAAATCTCCGTCATCCACATTGAAGACGCGGAAGGGGTTGCCACCTGCATCCACGCTCAGCAGGTCTGCCCCCAGACCATTAATGCTAAGGTCGTCCCTAATTCTTAACTCGCCACTGGTAAGGCCAATGGTGCCGCCACCTAAGGAGGTGTCGAAGTCAATGATGTCTGTGCTTTCTACTCTGTTAGAGCGGAAGATGGCATTGCGAAGGCTGCCTACGCCAGAATTATCTAAATTGATGACGGTGAACGTAGCCACTTTGTTACCCCCTGAGCTGTTGACCTGACTGAACAACTACTTACCACACTCTGTTTAAGTTTTTGATAAAGCTTTGATAAAGATTTAGGTCAAGTTGCTGTAGAGTTAGAGCCGATCAGCTAAATCCCCAACCGCATGAGTGTCTCTCCCCCTTCAGATCCCAAAGACGCCCCTCTGAGAAGTGTCCACACCACCAACTTTCCCCACATCCTGAGCCAACTGGGAATTTCCCTCGTGGTCTCCACCTACCAGGCTGGTAAACTAATCGTCCTGCGTGCCGATGGAGAGGCAATTAACACCCACTTTCGCATCTTCAAAAAACCGATGGGTCTAGCTGCTGACCAAGGTCGCTTAGCGATTGGCACGGCTCACCAAGTCTGGGAACTCCGCAATGTGCCCGCTGTCGCCCAGAAGCTAGAACCCAAGGGCAAGCATGACGCCTGTTATCTGCCCCGCAACTGCCATATCACCGGAGACATCGACATCCACGAAATGGCTTGGGGAACCTCAAACCTTTGGTTTGTCAATACCCGCTTTTCCTGCCTTTGTACCCTTGACTTTAACCACAGCTTTGTCCCCCGCTGGCGACCCGATTTTGTCAGTGCCCTCACCCCGGAAGATCGCTGTCACCTGAATGGTTTGGGCCTGGTGGCAGGTCAGCCCAAATACGTCACTGCCTTGGGGACAACGGATAGTGCTGGAGGCTGGCGATCGCATAAAGCTAATGGCGGCGTGCTACTGGATGTGGAGACAAACGAGCGAGTGGCAGGCCATTTGTCGATGCCCCACTCACCCCGCTGGTACAGGAATTGCCTCTGGGTTCTAGAATCCGGTCATGGCAGTCTGGCAACTGTTGACCTGGCTTCCGGAAAAATTGAGACAGTGGCTCAGCTTCCCGGCTTCACTCGTGGTCTAGATTTCTGGGGACCCTTAGCGTTTGTCGGTCTTTCCCAGGTGCGGGAGACGGCAGTCTTCAGTGGCATTCCCCTAACAGAGCGATTGCAGGAACGCACCTGTGGGGTGTGGGTGGTGCATATCGAGACGGGTCAAGCGATCGCTTTCTTGAAGTTTGAAGCGGCGGTGCAGGAAATCTTTGCGGTGCAGGTGCTGCCCGGTATTCGCTTTCCAGAAATTATCGACTGGGATGAAACCCTGATTGCTACTTCCTACGTGTTGCCGGATGAGGCGTTGGCCGAAGTGCCTCCCGAACTAAATCAGTCACTCGACCACCTCAGGTTATCTGACTCCCAATTTCCAAAGCCCAAGTCGGGGCAGGAGCAGCAAAAAAAATTGGGATTTGGACCCAAAAGTTAAGAGATTAATGCTAATGCCTAACCTTCCAACCTGGGCTAATACCATTTCAGAGAATTGCTTGTAGCCTGATACAGGCCACGCTCTACACTACGGGAAGGCTTGTGTCTACGGATCTCTAACTTATGCCCTCTCTCCCCCTTTCCGAAGCGACAACAACTTGGCTCAAGGATATTCGCCTGGTTGCCGCCGACATGGATGGTACTCTGACGCAGGAGGGAAAGTTCACAGCCAGCTTACTGCAAGCCCTAGAGAGCCTAGCCCAAGCCGGAATTCAGGTGCTAGTTGTCACCGGGCGCTCTGCTGGTTGGGTCAGTGGCTTGGCTACCTACCTGCCAATTAGCGGGGCGATCGCAGAGAACGGGGGTCTGTTTTACTCCGGTAGTGGTGACGCAGGAGAAATTTTGCTTACTCCTCTGCCAGACCTAGCTGGGCATCGACAGAAGTTAGCCGAGATGTTCCACCACCTGCAAACCCAGTTTCCTCAGATTCAAGTGTCGAGGGACAACTGCTTTCGGGTCACCGATTGGACCCTTGACAATCAAGATCTGACCTTGACTGAAATACAGCAGATGGCGGCACTGTGTGAACAGCAGAGATGGGGCTTTACCTACAGCAATGTCCAGTGCCATATTAAGCCGCTTCAGCAAAGTAAGGGAGGTGGTCTCCTGAGAACTCTGAATCTAGTTCAAAAACTGCAACATCCCCCGGAGCAGATTCTCACAGTGGGGGATAGTCCCAATGATGAAAGTTTGTTTAACCCTGATCTGTTTCCCCGCTCAGTCGGGGTTGCGAATGTCGTGGTTTACAGCAGTCAGATGGTTTATCACCCTACCTTTATCACTGCTGCGGCTGAAGGTTTAGGATTCTGTGAATTAGTTCGTTACTTGTTATCCTACTGACCTTGACCGGATGGGAAATTGATAGCCTGCTCACTCCTGACTACATCTTTTGGGAACCTGTTCGTCTATAACTGCGGCAAAAGATCAAGGGATTCCCCCGCGTTTGAAGTCAAGCTCTATATCCCGACCGGAAAACCGGGGTTTTATGGCATGATCAAATTATATGGTGAACGCCTTTCTCAATACTTAGGAGTTTTGTTATGACTTTGCGCTTAGGGGATGCAGTCCCAAATTTTACCCAAGATTCTACGACTGGCAAGATTGACTTTTATGACTGGGCCAGAGATAGCTGGGTGATTCTATTTTCTCATCCCAGTGACTTTACCCCTGTTTGCACTACAGAACTCGGTGAAGTTGCTCGCTTAAAGCCTGAATTTGATCAGCGCAACACTAAGGTGTTAGCCCTCAGTGTTGATGATGTTGACTCCCACTTAGGTTGGGTTAAAGATATTGAGGAAACTCAAAAGATCTCGATGAACTACCCCATCTTGGCGGACCCCAATCGCACCGTCTCTGACCTGTACGACATGATTCACCCCAATGCCAACAACACCCTGACGGTGCGCTCTGTCTTTATCATTGATCCCAAGAAAAAACTGCGACTGACCCTGACCTATCCTGCCAGTACCGGTCGTAACTTCGACGAGCTACTACGGGTGCTCGATTCTCTCCAACTGACGGACAATTACAGTGTGGCAACACCCGCCAACTGGAAAGATGGCGAGGATTGTGTTGTGATTCCTTCAATTAAAGATCCGCAAGAACTAAAGCAAAAGTTTCCCAAAGGTTATCAAGAAGTGAAACCCTATCTGCGGATGACTCCTCAGCCTAACAAGTAACTTTCGACCCCTACTTTGAAGTATTAGAGGTGGAGTCTGTGGTGCCCGCACAACTGGTTACGGAGTACCTATTTTTATGTTGGCAAAGGTATCAATTCCCCGTTTGCACGGGTGGCGCTGCCTACTTTTGAATTTATGTTCCAGACTGAGGTTTGGACTGGGCTGTTTGTAAGGCTTGCACTAAACGAGCTAGGGCAGATTGAAGCTCTACTCCTGGATCTACGGCAACCCAACCTTGGGGTGTAGCCTGTAGCATTTCAAAGTGAAGGTGGGGGCCAGTGGAATTTCCGGTGCTACCGACGCGACCAATCACACTTCCCTGCTCAACCCAGGCTCCGGGCTGAACTAGAACCTCGGAAAGATGGGCGTAACGACTTTCCTGCTTACCATGGTTGTGTGACAAAAGGACGGATAGCCCATACCCCCCCAAGAAGTCAGCGATCGCCACTTTTCCGGCGTAGGCAGCCAGCACAGGGGTGCCCATAGGCGCTCCCAGATCTGTGCCGGAGTGGAACCGTTGCGTTCCGGTAATAGGATGAATTCGCCAGCCAAAGGCGGAGGTGATTGCGGCTGGAACTGCTAAGGGAAAAGTCAGGTAACCATCCCCGGGGAGCCATCTGCCCGGTTTCAAATTTGGTCTTTCTAAAGGAACTAAACGAACGCTGAGAGAACTGAGAGAGTGGGAGACTATTTTTGCCGGAGTCGTCGCCGTCGTCGAGCCGGAAAACCCTACCTTAGCTGGACTGGTAGCAGACCTGATGTAACCAGAAGACGATCCTGCCTGAGGGATAGCAGCACGGCTGATCAACGAGGCAGTGATTGTTTTGAGCGGGCGATCGCCCACAGACCTGCCCGAACCAGAGACACTACTCCTTATTTCCTGTTCCCCCTTATAAGCAGTTCGACGCGTTCTGGGCTTAGGAGACCCGGCTGTTGCCTCTACCCGGGCAGGTTGAGTCGCGCCAATGCTGTAGTCAGTCTTGTCGATGTAAGCACCGCTGCCCGCTTCTGAACTGCTACTAGAAGTCGTTGCTGGAGTAGGAGTAGGGGCTGAAGTAACCGTAGAAGCTGGCTTCGGCACCGCTAGAGCAGGTGATTCGGTGGCTAGTGGGGAAGCAGTAGAGGGTTCAGCAGAACCTGTCGAGGCATCAAGGGAACTCGAAGCTTGGGCACGAACTGGAATTTTTAGAATACTCATCCCCAACAGCGGTGTCAGCAGAAGAGGGATCAGTTTGAAACCAAGAAAGGTTGGGGGGTTGACTTGCTGCATCCGGGGACTGCTAGCTCCTGGAAGAAAATTAATGCCTTCTGATACTACGATGTTTACAAGACTTTGTGTATTCCTCCAGACTTTGCAGCTTGCTGTCCCCAAGATCCCATCTTGAATAAAGCATTACAGATCAAGGGGGTCTAAACAGATTTCACCAGGCTGTCAGCGTTCTGCGGAATTTGACGCAGTATCCTTTACCTCAAGCTGGACTTTCATTTCCGCTGGTAGAAGTATTCACGACTGTTCCAACCTAGCCTTCTACTTGAACTTGTGGACTGGTATGGGTCAGTAGTTTTAAGTAGTCAGGAAGCAGGCTCTCGATACCTGAAGCTTGCCAGCACTGGTATCCGGCCTCTAGTCCTGCTAGGGTGACTGCTGCCAGCATTTCCAAACTTTGGATCGGTAATGGCCCCAAGCCCTGCAAGCTAATTCCAGCTTCCGGCACAGGATTAGACCAGTTTATGCCAACCCCAACCACGGCTGCGGTAATTTGCCCGTGAGAGACGCGAGTTTCCGTCAAAATACCGCCAAGTTTGCGCCCTTGTAGCAGGAGATCGTTGGGCCACTTTAGCCGAATGGGAATTGCATAATTCCGTAGGGCTACGGCAATTCCCCAGGCGCTACACAGTGTAAGCTGACCGCTTTGTTCAGCCCTTAGCTTAAGCGTGCTAGCCAGGGACCTATCGTTGTCTTGGTTAACAGAGGCAGAGGCGATCGCCAAGGATAAGTACAGTCCTCCCGGCGGGGATTGCCATTGGCGACCCCACTGCCCCCGTCCAGCCTCCTGTTGGATTGCAATCACCGTTGTTCCAGGGGCAGCCCCCTGATCAAGCAAGTCCCAGAGGGTAGAATTTGTCGAGGCAAGGATGTTGAAAACGTATAGGGGTCGCCCGAATTGACGGGTCTGCAAACAGATCTCGAACTTCTGGCGGTCAAATTCCACAGCCTTTAAGCTCCTGCCGTGCGTCTACTAACGGCTCAAGCTAGCATAAAGGCTAAGCTTGTCCAAAACATGATCTTTGGCAAAAAAAGCTGATTGCAGCGTAGTTTATTGGGTTCTATGCATACCTGGCACTGGCGTACCTGGCAGGAACTGCCTTACTTGACTTGTAGCCTTCTAGAACCTTGGCAACACGGCTTCTTCACCCAGCAATTCTGGCCGCGATCGCCGACAGAACTCAGAGAAATTCTGCAACCAACCGCTCAGGTTTACCAGGTCAGGCAAGTACATGGTAGTCAAATCCTGAGTCCCTCTGAGCTTGAGTCTGATCAGATCCTTGACAGCGCAGTGCCCTCTCCACCAACGGCAGATGGCCTGTTGAGTGAGCAATCAAACCAGTCGGTCTGGGTTTGTACGGCTGACTGTACACCAGCGCTGATTGCCGATGGGCGAACGGGCCAGGTTGCCGCTGTTCATGCTGGCTGGCGCGGCACAGCCGCCAAAATTTTGCCCCGGGCGATCGATCGGCTGCAAGCCCAGGGCAGTCAACTCTCTGATCTACGGATAGTTATGGGTCCGGCGATCGCTGGGGAAGTCTACCAGGTCTCAACCGAAGTTGCCGCCAAGGTTGGGGCCACCGCTCTGCGATCGCAAATGTTGGATGTCATCCCCGCGCCCCACCCCGTAGAGTCGCTGCTGGAAGCCCTGTACCAGTTGCCGAACCCACCGCTATATACTGACAGCAAACCCGGTCATGCCCGCCTGGACGTCCGGCAGGTCAACGCGCTGCAACTGGAGCAGCTTAGAATCCAACCCGAACAAGTTGCGATCGCCCCTTACTGCACCTATCAAAACCCAGAATACTTTTTCTCCTATCGGCGGGACAATCGCAAGCAGGTCCAGTGGTCAGGCATTGTCAGCAAGGGATAGCAATGATTCAGAATGCGAATAGCCTCTCTTTACAAGACGTTCATCGCCTGCTTGGCCTAGAGAAGCAAGCTAAGGGGACCTTCTCACCACTGTTATCCTTGGAGCCTTTAATAGAGATTGAAACTCAAGAGCTGCAACACATCCAGCATGACTTTGATCGCTATCTCTCAGCCGCTAAAGTTTCTGAGGGACTCGTCAAGTTTCTCGCCCTGGCTCCATTGCTACGATTAGCTGGCTTTTACGATTTCCCGATCCAACTGACGATGGAAGATAGCATCACTATTGTAGTGGAAGATGAGGACCAAACCATTGTTGGGCGGCTGGACATTCTAGCGGTCAGTCAAGCTGAACAAACAGCAACCGCTCCCTTCTGGATTTTGGTGATTGAGGTTAAAAATAGCGCAATAGATGTGTTTGCAGGGTTACCTCAGCTATTGACCCATGCTTTTAAGCGCTTAGAGCAGCAAGCTGCTACTTGGGGGTTAGTGACCAACGGTCGAAGATACCTGTTTACCTATCTCCAGCAGGGAACTCCCCCTACTTATCAACTTCTGCCAGAGCTGACCTTAACGGACCCAGAGGAGGCTGCACAGTTACTCCAAGTTTTGAAAGCAATCTGTAAACGACATTAAATTTGAGGGCTTAGGCGATCGCTGGCTGAGTCGAAGTCGCTCTTTCCCTGCGGGGTATGGCAGGGTCAGTTTGCCCTAGGTTGAACCAGAATCTTCTTGTGTTATGGTTTACATTACTAAAATTGAAATTTATCTGACAGCTCAAGCTCCTACCCTCAGGGTTGAATGGTTCTCTATAAATTTTCATGCCTGAGAGTTTGTTGACATAATTTTGGTTGCTAAGACTATAATTAAAGCAATAAATCTCAGCAGTTGGAGCTGGCCAATGGAAGCTGCCTCAAGCGTTCAAGCAGATCAGGCACTGACGGTTTCCTCTGAGGACTATAGTCTGCTGACCGACCTCTACGAACTGACCATGATGGCGGGCTACCTAGGGGAGGGAGTCGACCAGCAGCGGGCTAGCTTTGAACTCTCAGTGCGCCACTTACCAGAGGGGTTTGGCTATTTAATTACTATGGGTTTAGCGCAAGTCCTTGACTACCTGCAAAACCTGCGGTTTACGGCGGAGCAGATTGCCAAACTCGAGGCAACGGGAATTTTTGCCCGCGCCCCTGAGCAATTTTGGACCCTACTGGCACAGACCCGGTTTACAGGAGATCTGTGGGCGATGCCGGAGGGAACCGCAGTGTTTGCGAATGAGCCCTTACTGCGGGTTGAAGCTCCCCTCTGGCAGGCCCAACTGATCGAAACCTACTTGCTCAATACGATTAACTACCAAACCTTAATTGCCACTCGGTCGGCTCGCCTGCGGGACATTGCTGGGCCACAAGCAAACCTACTGGAGTTCGGCACTCGCCGCGCTTTCGGTCCTCAAGCCTCTCTCTGGGCTGCTCGCGCCGCTTTAGCGGCTGGCTTAGATGCAACCTCTAATGTTTTAGCGGCCTTTAAACTAGGGCAAATACCGAATGGTACTATGGCTCATTCCTTTGTGATGGTCTTAGCCGCAACCTCCGGCAGCGAAGCTCAAGCCTTTAGCGCTTTCCACCGCTATTTCCCTCAGGCAACCCTGCTGATTGATACCTACGACACCGTTGCTGCTGCGGAAAATCTGGCTCGACAGGTCCGGGCTGGGCAGACCCAATTGCAGGGGGTCCGGATTGACTCAGGAGATCTGGTCGCCCTCTCGCAAAAAGTTCGCGCCCTATTGCCGGAAGTTGCTATTTTTGCCAGCGGTGATATTGATGAGTGGGAGATTCAACGGCTCCAAGCTGCCGGAGCCTGCATCGACGGTTATGGAATCGGCACTCGGCTGGTGAGCGGCAACTCCGTTGGTGGGGTGTATAAACTGGTAGAGGTAGATGGCATTCCGGTTGCTAAAACCTCTCAAGGTAAACAAACCTATCCTGGTCGTAAACAAGTTTTTCGTACTTGGGAGGGGAGTCAAGTTGAGAAAGACCGTCTGGGCCTGGTTGATGAAGTCACTCAGGTTGAGCAACCTTTACTGCAGTTAGTCATCCAGGCTGGTCAATGCTTACAGTCCCCAGAAACCCTGGCCGTCATCGCTGAGCGAACTCGCGCTTCTGTTGCCAGTCTGCCGGCTCCCACCCGACGGCTAGACCAACCTATCTCCGTAGCTGTAGAAATTTCTGCGGCTTTGCTGGAGCTAACCCGGCAAAATGGCAGTCTTCAATAAATAGAGCCCAATTTGATGTCAGAATCATCCCGATTTTAGGCTTCTGCCATGATTGCTTTATTTGGAACCAGTGCTGATCCGCCCACCGTCGGCCACCAGGCCATTCTAAAATGGCTAGCAGAACACTTTGACCAGGTTGCGGTCTGGGCGTCTGATAATCCCTTCAAAGCCCACCAATCTTCGCTACCTCAGCGCCAGGAAATGCTGCGGCTGCTGATTAGAGATACCCAGTCCCTGAGTCAAAATGTTGCCCTTTATCCTGAATTAAGTGATCCTAAAACCTTGACAACGGTGCAGCGTGCCCATCAACGCTGGCCTGATGCTGAATTTACCTTTGTGATTGGGTCAGACTTGGTGCCCAAGTTACTGCAGTGGTACCAGATTGAAGCGGTATTCTCTCAGGTAGAACTGCTGGTGATTCCCCGACCGGGTTATCCCTTAGAAGCGCAGGATTTACAGCAGCTTAGCGGTCAAGGAGCGGAGGTTGCGATCGCAGATTTCACTGGCCCGGATACCTCCTCAACCGCCTATCGGGATCAGGGAAACTGGGTGGGCTTAACCGCTTCTGTTAAAGCTTACATCCACCAGGAGGGGTTGTACGCATGCTTAAACGCAGGTCCGAACATCGGAACCAGCCCGGACTCAGCAATGAGGCCGTGAGCAAGCATCGACTGGCAGAATTCAAAGTCGGCGTTGATAGTGTAATCTTCTCCGTTGACACTGCTCAAAACCACCTACTCGTCCTACTGGTAATGCGCCACGATGAGCCCTTTCTCGGCCAGTGGTGTCTTCCGGGTACGCTGGTGCGCCAGGGCGAATCTTTAGAAAATGCTGCTTACCGAATTTTAGCGGAGAAGATCCGGGTTCAGAACCTTTATCTAGAGCAGTTATATACCTTTGGCGACCCCAATCGCGATCCCAGGGAATCTCCCGACAGCTTCGGGGTGCGCTATTTATCTGTCAGCTACTTTGCTTTGGTGCGGTTTGATGAAGCAGAACTAATTGCCGATGGCGTGGGTGGAATTGCCTGGTATCCCCTGGAACAAGTCCCCCAACTGGCTTTTGACCACAACCAAATTCTCCAGTATGGTTATTGCCGCCTGCGGAACAAGCTGGAATATAGTCCGGTTGCCTTTGATATCCTACCAGAAGCCTTTACCCTGGGAGACCTTTACCAGCTCTACAGTACGGTTTTGGGGGAGAACTTCACCGACTACTCAAACTTTCGGGCCCGGCTGCTCAAGTTGGGTTTTTTGTCTGACACCGGCAAAAAAGTCTCGCGCGGTGCTGGGCGTCCGGCCAGTCTTTACCGCTTTGACCCGGTTGCCTTTGCCCCGCTGAAAGACAAGCCGCTGGTATTTGTTTAGTTGTGAGCTAGGCGTTTTGACTGAGTTAGCAGAGTCAATGCTCGCCTTTCAACTTGCTATTCATCTCTGTAATACCCATAACTTAAAACTCAACACTTGTAACTAACTATCATCTTTATGAAAGTCGCGATCGCTCAACTGAATTTGGTCATCGGGGATTTAGCAGGCAACGCCGCTCAGATTCTTGCGGTTGCCCAGCAAACAGCAGATCAAGGCGTTCAGTTACTCTTAACCCCGGAGCTTTGCCTGTGTGGCTACCCACCCCGCGACCTGCTGATCAACCCTGGTTTTGTCGAGGCAATGACTGTGACCCTGCGGCAACTGGCCCAGGACTTGCCACCAGTCCTGGCCGTTTTAGTTGGGACTGTGGGATTAAACCCGCGATCGCACCACCAAGGCGGTAAGCCCCTGCACAACAGTGTTGCCCTGCTCCAGCATGGTCAGGTTCAGCAGAAATTTCATAAACGCCTGCTCCCCACCTACGATGTCTTTGACGAAAACCGTTACTTTGAACCGGGCCAGCACCCCAACGTCCTGACTCTGGCGGGCTGGCGGATCGGCGTCACCATCTGCGAGGACCTCTGGAATGATCAGCAGTTCTGGGGCAGGCGGAACTATGGGGTTGACCCGGTGGCCGACTTGGCTCAGCAAGGCATAGATTTGCTCGTCAATCTCTCTGCTTCCCCTTACGTTGCCAGTAAGCAGCAGTTTCGAGAAGCAATGCTACGTCACTTTGCCATCCGTTACACCCTGCCCCTGATCTACGCTAACCAGGTCGGGGGCAATGATGAGCTGATTTTTGATGGCAGTAGCGTGGCCTTTAACCGTCAAGGTGTTGTTGTGACCCGTGCCCTAAGGTTTGAACCGGATCTGCGAATCCTGACTCTGGATCAGACCCGGCGGGATTTACTGCCGGACTACGTGACACCGCTACCGCAAAGTGAAGACGCAGAAATCTGGGCCGCTCTGGTATTGGGGTTGCGAGACTATGTTCACAAGTGCAATTTTACTCAAGTGGTGATGGGTTTAAGCGGCGGGATTGATTCTGCCCTAGTGGCGGCGATCGCCACAGCAGCTTTGGGGGCAGAAAATGTCCTGGGCGTCTTGATGCCCTCGCCCTACAGCTCCAATCACTCGATTCAAGATGCCCTGGCCCTGGCAGAGAATCTGGGCATCGCCACCCGCATCTTGCCCATTGCCGAGGCCATGCAAGCCTACGAGCAGATCCTCGATCCCGTCTTTGCTGGAACTCCGGCTGGGGTCGCCGAGGAAAACATTCAATCCCGCATTCGGGGCAACCTGCTGATGGCGATCGCGAACAAGTTTGGCTACTTGCTGATCTCCACCGGCAACAAGTCGGAGCTGGCCGTGGGCTACTGTACACTATACGGCGACATGAGTGGGGGCTTAGCGGCGATCGCCGATCTGCCAAAAACCCGGGTTTACTCTCTCTGTCGCTGGCTGAATACACAAGCGACTCCCCACGATGGCACAGAAATTATTCCTGCCAATATCCTGACGAAAGCGCCCAGTGCCGAACTCAAACCCGGCCAGGTGGATCGGGACTCATTACCACCCTACGACGCGTTGGATGACATCTTGCAGCGATTAATTGACCAGCACCAGTCTCCAGCCCAAATTGCCGCATCCGGTCATGACCCGGCTACTGTCCAAAAAGTTGTCCAAATGGTGGTCCGGGCTGAGTTCAAGCGCCGTCAAGCACCACCAGGACTGAAGATCACTGATCGCGCTTTTGGTTCCGGCTGGCGAATGCCGATTGCTGCTCGTCCTGCAAGTGCGATCGCACAAGTCTGCGACCAGAGCCCGAGTGATGACCTGAAACAGGGGCGTACTCAGATCTCTACCGAGGACCATAAAGGTTTTATGGAATCGTAAATACTTTTGAAACTCCCACCTTGGGTCAGATTCTGGCCCTTCCTACTACTAGACTACTTTAGTAGGGGCGACGAGGTGAGGCAGTGAGATCAAGGCTAAGTAACCTACATATTTGTCAGACATTATTAAGATGGCTGGGAAACGTACCCTCAAGTGTCCGCACCGTAATGCTTGTGACGATTTATGTCCTGGCTGGGCTAGGGCTGGAACAAGCATCTGCTGTATTTGAAATAGCGAAGCAAGTTACTCCGTGGGATCCGACGGCAGGTCTCCACTTCGTGCTTTTACTAGGATTTGGTCTGCGCTATACCCCGGAGCTGCTGCTCATCCCATTAGTGGATATGCTGGTGGTGAGGCCACTAGACATTGCTCCCTTCTACGTGCTGATCTGTGCCCTGTGGACCATGCTGGGCTACAGTACGGCCTGTGCCCTGTTACTGCACAAGCTCCGTATCGATCCGCGCCTGCATCGTTTTCATGATGTTTTTAGGTTTGCGATCGTGGCCCTTGTCGCACCGCTTGCCGTCTCTGGGCTTTTTGTGGCGACGCTTGCGAAAGCTGGCAGTATTTCTTGGTCCGAGTGGGGAATGCTGGCAGTGCGTGACTGGGCCGGAGAGTCAACCGGCATTGCAATGCTGGCACCACCGCTTTTGCTCCTGCTGCGTGTAGCACCCTGGGCTAGATCGCGCGTTGCCCTGGAAAGGCCAGCACCACCCATCAACCTAGGCTCGCCCAGGAGCCGGGAGGTACTAGAGTGCAGTGCGGAGTTCATCGCTTTAGCTGGCGCAATTTGGCTTGCCTATGGCCTTCCCGCAGCGCCGTCTTTGGAGTTCAGCTACTTTGTCTTTCTGCCGCTGATTTGGATTGCTGTGCGGCACGGGTTTGAACGAGCAGTGCTGGCAGTTTTATTAATCAATGTTGGTGTCACGCTCCTGATTCAGATTAAATCTGGCGTCAGTAGTACACTGGCTTTGCAGTTTTGCCTGATGACGGCCTCGTACACAGGCTTGCTTGTGGGTGCTGTTGTCACCGAGCGCAAGTGGGTAGAAGCGTCCCTTCAGGAGAGCAAACAGCAATATCAAAACTTATACGATTCTGCGCCTGACTCCTACGCCTCTATTGCAGCCGATGGAACTATTAGCTCGATCAATCAGACTGGTGCTGATTTTCTGAGATATCGCAAAGAAGAGTTGATCGCTCAACCAGTTTGGACCACGATTTATGAAGCAGACCGGGAGTGGGCTCAACAGTGGTTAACTAGAGTCTTTCGGGAAAGACTGAGTACCAGTGAACACGAACTGCGTAAAGTTCGCAAAGATGGCTCAGCTATTTGGGTGCGCGATCGCGGCCAACTGCTCTTTGACGAGAATGGCAGCCCCACTGAGTTGCACGTGATTTGCCGCGACATCACCGAGCGCAAGCAGGCAGAGGAACAACTGCTGCACAATGCGTTTCACGATGCTCTCACAGGTCTGCCCAACCGGGCAATGTTCATGAACCGTCTAGAGCATGCAGTTGAGCACAGCAAACGACGCAACGCCGACCCGCCAGACGCCGCCATAGGCGAAGCTGATCGAACCCCGACCCCGTATTTATTTGCGGTCCTTTTTCTGGATTTAGATCGGTTTAAGGTGATCAACGACAGTCTGGGACACACTCTGGGGGACCAGTTTCTCATCGCCATTGCTAGCAGGTTAGAGGCGTGTCTACGCCCCACGGATACGGCGGCACGATTTGGGGGAGATGAGTTCACAATCCTGCTAGAGGATGTTGGAGACACTAGCGATGTCATCCGCGTGGTCGAACGAATCCAGGCGGAGCTAACATCGCCCTTGGTTCTTGATGGGCAAGAGGTGTCCACTACAGCAAGTATTGGCATCGTTTTCAGTGTCGGGGGCGAGTCCTATAACCAGCCAGAAGAGCTTTTGCGGGATGCTGATATTGCCATGTACTGGGCTAAGCTCCTGGGCAAAGCGCGCTACGAAATCTTCAATTCAGACATGCGCGATCGCGCAGTCGCACGCCTGCAGTTGGAAACAGAACTACGGCGTGCGATCGCGCGCCGGGAATTTCAAATTCACTATCAGCCGATTGTGTCACTGGCAACGGGTAGGGTGATCGGTTTTGAGGCTTTGATCCGCTGGCAACGCCCTACTAAAAGCGGGGACCCTGCCGGGGAGCTTATTTTGCCAGGGGAGTTCATGCCAATAGCGGAAGAAATCGGACTGAGCATTCTGATTGACCAGTGGGTGCTGCAGGAAGCCTGTCGCCAGATGCAGCAGTGGCAAGAACATCTCCCTAACCTAGCGGAGCTACCACCCGCCCGGCCCTTAACCATCAGTGTTAATCTTTGCGGCCCCTATTTTAGACAACCTGAGCTATTGCAAAATATCAATAGAGTTTTCCAGGAGACCAACTTAGAGCCATCCAGTCTGAAGCTAGAGATCACAGAAAATGTCATCATGCAGAATGATGCGTCTACCACTGCCATGCTTTCACAGCTAAGAGACTTGGGAGTTCAGCTAGCCATTGATGACTTTGGGACCGGCTACTCATCCTTAGGACGTCTTCACCGCCTTCCCGTTGACGTTTTGAAGATTGATCGCTCCTTCGTGAGCAAGATAGATGCGAACGGAAAAAATCTTGAGATTACCGAGACCATTGTGACCCTGGCCCGAAAGCTCGGTGTGGAGGTAACGGCAGAAGGGGTAGAAACAGCGGAGCAACTTGCACAACTGAGAGGCTTAAACTGTGGATACGGGCAGGGGTACTTTTTCTCTCGGCCGTTGGACACTGAAGCGGCAGAGGCGCTGATCATGGCATGGCCACAGTGGTGAGCAGAAACGACCCAGATGGTAGCCGATCAAAGTTTGACTGCAAGCAGCAGAGAAAGTCTTAGCAAGGATGTTGTTCATGATTCAAGCAGTTTTGGAGGGCCTTAGTTCATGATTGAGTTTGGACTCAGAGATACTTGCCCGCTGGCATAACATTCGTAGTCTGAATTACCTCCAGGATCTTTGGGCAGGTGTTAATCGGGTCCTGGGTTTGAACGCCCAAACCCTGACATTCTGACAAATGTCTCTACGAGCCCTGATCGTCTACAGGTTAGCACTGCTGATTATTCGTCTGGGTGGCGGTAAGCGCTTTCTGGGTAAGCATGCTGCTTTTGACGTAGTCCTGGGGATTATCTTCGGGTCAGTGTTGAGTCGAGCTGTAAATGGTTCATCACCCTTCTTTGCAACCCTGGGGGCAGGCTTTATCATTGCCAGCTTGCACTGGCTCTTTGCCACGATCGCCCTGTACTCTCAGCCCTTTGGCATCCTGATTAAGGGGACTGCCCAGCCGCTGATTAAAGAGGGGCAGATCCAGTGGGATACCCTGCACCAGGGCTACATCAGCAAAGAGGACTTGATTGAAGCGCTGCGCGCCCATGGAAAACTCTCCGATCCAAGTCAAGTTCAGGCTGCTCACCTTGAGCGCAGCGGCGAGATCAGTGTTATTCCCTAGAAGCAGGAGCCACAAGTGATTGAAGTTAATGTGGAGGCGGGGGTGCAAACAGTGCGAATCAAGCTGGAGTAGGCAACGGGGCTAACGAGAATAGGCCGCTGCCCCTTCACTATTCTGGTACTAACTTAGTCTGAAACGTATCCTGGCTACCAGTGCTATGGCGAAGCTGGGCGGTAAGATTAGAGTCTAGGAGCACTGGTGCATCCCTAGCACTAGATCACTCTCGTCGGTTAGTAAGTAACTGTCTACTGCTCACACTTCAGGAAGGAGCCACCCTGGCTATGAACCTCAAGGTTTTTTTAGAACTACTGAAACAAACCTTCGCCGAGTACAACGAGGATAAAGTTTCACGCTTGGCTGCGGCACTGGCCTACTACACCGTGTTCTCGATCGCCCCCCTGTTGATTATTGCGATCGCGATCGCCGGCTTGGTGTTTGGTCAAGAGGCGGCTCAGGGACAGATCGTCGGGCAGATCCAAGGACTGGTGGGCCGAGATGGAGCGGAAATCATCGAGACTGCAATTAAAAATGCCAGCCAGCCTAAGTCAGGCATCATCGCCACTGTGATCAACATTGGCGTGCTGCTGTTTGGGGCATCGGGGGTGTTTACCCAACTTCAGGATGCCCTGAATACCGTTTGGGAAGTGGCTCCCAAGCCGGAGCGGGGGCTGTTCAATTTGGTTGTGCAACGGTTTCTATCCTTTGCCATGGTGCTGGTGATCGCCTTCTTACTGCTGACATCCCTGGTGTTGAGTGCGGCATTGGCTGCCTTGAGCAGCTATGGAAGTGCCCTGCTGCCAGGATTCGATGTCCTCTGGCAGGTACTCAACTTGGTGGTTTCCTTTGGCGTAATCACAGTCCTATTTGCCCTGATCTACAAGTTTTTACCCGATGCCAAAATTGCCTGGGGGGATGTCTGGATTGGGGCTGCAATCACCTCACTGCTGTTTGCGATCGGCAAGTTTGCCCTAGGTGTGTATCTTGGCAATGCCAGTTTCGGTTCAACCTACGGGGCAGCGGGTTCCCTGGTGATCATCTTGGCCTGGGTGTTTTATTCTGCTCAGATTCTCTTCATTGGGGCTGAGTTTACTCAGGTCTACGCCAGCCGGTTTGGCTCCCGGATTGTCCCTACCCAAAATGCAGTCGCACTGACGCAGGAGGACCGGGTCCAGCAGGGCATACCTCGCCCCAAAACTGTGGAAGCAGCGCAGGAACAGGCCCGGTCAGCACCGCCTAAGCGCAGCAACCGGGTGAATCGACCGAACCAGAGACGGGGGCTGTCGGGGTTACTTGCTAATCTGCGGGGGAGCTCTAACCGCTCAGGCAGAAGAAGAAAGCGGCGGGAGCGCGGCTAAGCACATCTCTCTCCAGGGAAAGAGGCAGGGGTTGCCGGGATGGGGCCAAGATAAAATGCATCTATTCTGCCGTCTGACTGCCAAGGAGATCCTATGACATTGGACCAGCCTGAACCACAGGCAGCCGCTATTCCACCCCAGTCTCAGCAAAACCAGCCGGGTCGCGAATCTGAAATGACACCGCAACCCAAAGCAGAAGATTCTGCTCAGCGGGGCAGCGGCAAGCTTTTGAATCAGGTTGCCCTGGTGACGGGTGGAGATAGTGGCATTGGTCGGGCTGTTGCCATCGCCTTTGCCAAGGAGGGCGCTGATGTGGCGATCGCCTACCTGAACGAGCATGAGGATGCCAAGGAAACCAAGCAGCGGGTGGAGCAGTTGGGTCGCCGCTGTCTTACCATTGCTGGAGATGGTCGGAGATGAACCCTTCTGCCAGCAGGCGGTACAGCAAGTGGTAGATGGCTTGGGGCAGCTTGACATCTTGGTGAACAACGCCGCCGAGCAGCACCCGCAAGAGAGTATTGAGCAGATCAGTGCCGCCCAACTGGAGCGTACCTTCCGCACCAACATCTTCTCAATGTTCTACCTGACTAAAGCGGCGCTGCCCCACCTTAAGGCAGGAAGTTCCATCATTAACACCACCTCAGTAACGGCCTATAAGGGCAACGCAGGTCTGCTTGATTACTCCTGCACAAAAGGTGCGATCGTCGCATTTACTCGCTCTTTATCCCAGGGTCTGCTGGAAAAGGGGATTCGTGTCAACGGTGTTGCCCCCGGACCTGTCTGGACGCCGCTGATTCCGGCCACATTTCCCGCAGAGGAAGTGGAGGGTTTTGGTGGGCAAGCCCCGATGGGAAGACCAGGCCAGCCGGAAGAGATTGCCCCTAGCTATGTATTTCTAGCCTCGGATGACGCTTCCTACATGGCAGGCCAAATTCTGCATCCCAACGGTGGGGCTGTGGTAAACGGGTAGTTTAGCATCCTAGATCTGGACCTAAGTCGAGGCTTCAACCGGGTGAGGGACAAAATAATCTGCTTCTGCCTTGCGATCGCAGATGCTCAACCAGTTTTAGCACCAGACTAGAGAGAGTAGGTCTGCAAATCACCAAGCCGAGCTACTCCTGAGAAGACAGTGTTCTGCTTTGATCCTAGGCTAGTTCTCCTACGGTAGGCTTTAGCACCAGCCTTGTCGAGCCTGTAACAGTAAGTGTATTTCAGTAAAGGAAGATCTATATGGCTGATACCAGCGTCAAGAAAGTTAGCTCTGCTGCCTCACCCAAGGGGGAAATGGGCCAAAAGTACCTGGCTTCCGGCAAGGCTGTTTCAATGCGCCTTTGGGAAAACGAGCCTCCTGAGGAGCCCAAACCCGAAGCTCAACGGGACTATGAAACCGTAGGTTACGTAATTAGTGGCAGAGCAGAGTTACATATCGAAGGCCAGATGGTGCTGCTAGAACCCGGTGACTCCTGGGTAGTTCCTAAAAATTCATCCCACACCTACAAAATTCTGGAGCCCTTTACGGCAGTGGAGGCAACATCTCCCCCAGCGGAAGTCCATGGACGGGATCAGCCTTAAGTTCGCAAATACGGACGGTACGGATTAGGGTTCTTGCCAAATCTGGCTTCAGCGTTAACCAGTACTAAGGAGAGAAAATAGACATGAAAGCAGTTGTCTTCCACGCGGTTGGGGACATTCGCCTAGACCAAGTGCCTGAGCCCCAAATTCAGCAGCCTACGGATGCGATTGTACGGATAACCTCCAGCGCCATCTGTGGCACCGACCTACACATGATTCGGGGGACTTTGCCGGGAATGAAGCCGGGAACAATCCTGGGCCATGAGGGAATTGGCGTGATTGAAGAGATTGGGCCTGATGTTCGCAACTTGAACGTTGGCGATCGCGTCGTGATTCCCTCTACGATTGGCTGCGGCTCTTGCTCCTACTGTCGCAGCGGCTACTATGCCCAGTGCGATGTTGCCAATCCCAACGGTCCCCAGGCTGGCACTGCTTTCTTTGGCGGACCGGAGATGAGTGGACCGTTCAACGGTCTCCAGGCTGAGTATGCTCGGATTCCCTACGCCAACGTTGGCTTAGTCAAGCTACCAGAATCGGTGAGTGAAGATCAGGCCATCCTCTTATCAGATATTTACCCTACAGCCTACTTCGGGGCGGAGTTAGCGGAAGTGGGTCCGGGAGACACTGTAGCGGTGTTTGGCTGCGGTCCTGTGGGTTTGTTTGCGATCTCCAGTGCTCAGCTCCTGGGAGCGGGTCGCGTTTTAGCAATTGACACCATTCCCTCCCGTTTAGAAATGGCCCGGGCCCAAGGGGCAGAGATTATTGACTTCAATGCAGAAGATCCGGTGGAGGCGCTACGCCGTCTCACTGGAGGAATTGGAGTTGACCGAGCGATCGATGCAGTGGGTGTAGACTCCACCCGCCCCCAGCAAGGGCCAGCAGCGGAGCAGGCTGAGCAGCAGGCGGCTCAATTTCAGCAGGAAGTGGAGCAGATTGCGCCAGAAACAAATCCTCAGGGGGACAACTGGCACCCTGGAGATGCGCCCTCCCTTGCCTTGACCTGGGCGGTTCAGGGCCTGGCGAAGGCGGGAACCTTGTCAATCATTGGCGTTTATCCCCCCACCGCTCAATCTTTCCCGATTGGCATGGCGATGAACAAGAACCTGACGATTAATATGGGGAACTGTAACCACCGTAAGTACATCCCAATGCTGGTTGATCTGGTTGAGGGCGGTACGACCGACCCGACAAAGGTCCTGACCCAGCGGGAACCCCTGACTTCGGTGATTGAGGCTTACAAGGCCTTTGATAAACGTCAACCTGGTTGGATTAAGGTAGAACTTGAGCCATCCCGCTAGCAGCTTAGGTTTCAAACCTAACAACTACCGTGCAACGTTGCGTAGCAATAGCAGGGTTTAGCTTCCGTAATCAAAGCCTGAAGCGCGGAGTTCTAAGCTAGACCTTTCAAGCTCTCAGCTCGACTTTCCTTACCCAAAGCAGGAAGTTCTGAGCTTTGAGCTTGAAGTCTCAAGAAAAAAGCTCGACTTTCCCTATTTAAAGCAGGAAGTTCCGAGAAAAAAGCTTGACTTTCCGTGTCTAAAGCTGAAAGTTCCGAGCCCTGAGCTCCACCTCTCGTGCTTTGAACTAGAAACAAGGTGTACCGAGGCTACTTCTGTCGCCTCTAGGGAGCAATTTTTTGCTCTGTAGCCACAATCGGTATCGATACGCCCATCATTTCCAGTATTTTTAAATCAACCTTCTTAGATGCCTGCTCGATGTCAAAACCAATAACGTTACCCTCAGCATCAAAATCAACTATAAAACCATCAACAAGTTCGTCCGTGTCAGCCCCTGGACCCTCTTTGAGCTTGATGTAAAGTGAGTCTGTGTTGAGAGTCATAGTCTAGTTTCATGGCTGAAGGTTCTCCCGTTGATATCGTTTCAAAAAGTTGCGATCTGGGAAGGCATTCACAATGGTTCCTCTATCTTCTAGCGTAACCACACGTAACGCCCTTCCTCCAAACTCAGGGCTAATACCCCAAAAGCGTATTAGCCCATTGGGTTGTACCTCTGTTGCCAAAGGATTTTGAAGGACTCGCTCACACCATTCGCGTCGAAGGTAGGGACGATCCAGCACTCTTCGCTCAAAGTAAGGTGTTGTTTTCACAAAATACAGAGGAGCTAGCGACGTGTGCCCATCATCAGACAGTCTGAGGGGCGTTAGAAGCAATAGCATTTCCTGGCCAGGACTCAGAGAATGCATGAAAGCCGAAATCGGGCAAACAGGAACTACCCTACCGCTGTCTGCGATTGTTTTAGCAGGAGGCCGGAGTTCCCGTATGGGCCGTGACAAAGCCCTGATTTCAATTCAGGGCATACCTCTGCTACGGCGGGTTTGCGATCTGGCCCTTCAGTGCGTTGCTGACGTTTATATCGTCTCACCCTGGGTAGAACGCTATCGAGACGTTCTGCCTAGCTCCTGCATACTAGTGCGGGAAACTTCTTTGCCGGTCAAACGTTCAGGCCAAACAACTGACAATCCGCATCTCCCTCACGGTCCTTTGATCGGATTTGCCCAGGGACTGGCTCAGGTTCAGACTGATTGGATTCTACTTCTTGCTTGCGATTTACCCCGACTGCGGCTTGAGGTTTTGCAGGACTGGATTGCAATGCTGGCAGAGGCAGAAGCAGCGGCTGATCAAAACCGTTCTACAGCGTCTGGTGCTATCAATAGGCCAGAGGCGATCGCCTTTTTGTCTCGGCAGGCCAGGGGATGGGACCCTCTGTGTGGTTTCTACCGCCGTAGCTGTTTGCCGGATTTGACTGATTTTATTAACCAGGGAGGGCGGTCCTTTCAGCAGTGGCTGACTCGACACTCAGTCCAGGAGCTTCCTTTGGCCGATACTCAGATGCTGTTTAACTGCAACAGACCGGAGGATTTAGACACATTATCCAAAATCTAGCCTCCGAAAGAGGTAGATTTACGATTTCATTGTTATGCTTTTGGATAGTTGACAGGCCATCCTTTAAGGAGTTTGCCATGAGTATTGAAGATAGAGCTAAAGCAGTTGCCAAGAACATTGAGGGTAAGGCTCAGGAAGCTCTCAGTAATGTTACTGGTGATCCTGAAGACAAAGTAGAGGGTCAAGCTAAGCAAGATCAGGCTGCTGCTATGCACGCCCAAGAAGATGTCAAAGATGCAGCAAAAGACGTTGTTGATCGAGGATTTTAGGTAGGATTTAGTTCCAAACGCTGACCTCAAATCGAACCTGGTAAACTAGCCTAGTTTGCTGGGTTTTACTTTTGCTCAAGCGTTGGACAGAAGACCTGGAGGGACAGTAGCGCTCTAGGCTCCTTTGCGATCGCACTTTAACCTTCCCTTAGCTTCAAAGCTAACCTGCATCTGGTTAACAATTTTCGACCCATTTATTCTTGAGCACCGACTGAAGCTGGCTTTGTTCCCAGGCGTACTTGCTCTTGAAGATAGGCTTCTCCCAGATCCTGGTTTCCTAAGGGGATGGGCTCGTATTGGACTTTGGCCTCAATTGAAACTTGGTCTCCTGGCCTAGGCAGAGGCTGGTCAGTAAGGACCCAAATTGCTCCGGTTGAATCTTGAACTTTGTAGACCCAGCTTTCCACCAAATTGACTTGCATCACTACCTTACCTTGGATATAAACCTTCGAGTAGCGATGCCACTCTTGTTTGACTCGCTTAATTGGTGTGGTCCCAATCCCTAACTGAGCCAAACTGCCACAGCCAGCCAATCCAGCCAGGAGCAAGGCTGACAGGCCAAGTTGAAGCCTGTGAATCATAACTGTGGTTGGGGCTGTCATTGGGGCAACCGTTTCTTGTATCGTCAATTCCTTGGCTGAGCGAGGGGCATTTTTCAGTACTACCAATGGTATAGCTCAAGTATTCTGAGATTGAAGTACTGGCTAAGTTTTATGTCTAACCGTTGCTACGCCATCCTCGGAGCTGGAGCCTTGGGTGGCTTCTATGGCGCTCGCTTACAACAGGCTGGCCTGGAGGTTCACTTTCTATTCCACCAAGACTACCCGCACGTCTGCAAACGGGGGCTTGTGATTGAGTCTCCAGAGGGTGACTTTACCCTTCCCCAAATTCACGCTTACAGCACCGTCAGGGAGATGCCCCGGTGCGATGTGGTGGCTGTCACGCTCAAGACAACCCAAAATCATTTACTCTCGCAACTGCTACCTGCGGTACTAAAGGAAGCCGGTGTTGTTCTGGTCCTACAAAACGGGCTGGGGATTGAGGATCGAGTCGCTGAAATTGTTGGACCTGAGCGCGTTATAGGTGGACTGTGCTTTGTCTGCTCCAACAAGGTTGGACCGGGACATATTCGTCACTTAGACTACAGCGCCATCCTCCTGGCTGAATACACTGCTGATCATTCCCCCGGCGAAATTAGTGAGCGTCTACGTCAAATCGCTGCGGACTTTGCCCAGGCTGGCATCCCAGTTGAGCTGAGCGAAGACCTGCTCCTGGCCCGTTGGCGCAAGCTAGTCTGGAACATTCCCTTCAACGGGCTTTCCGTTGTGCTGAACGCGACGACTGCCCAGCTTATAGCTGATATTCATACTCAGTGCCTGATTAAGCAGCTCATGGGTGAGGTTATTGCTGCCGCTCGAAGCTGCAAGCGGGAGATTCCAGATCGTTTCATTAAACAGATGCTAGATGATACGCAGAAAATGAAGCCCTACCGAACCAGTATGAAGATTGACTACGAAGAACGCCGTCCCTTAGAGGTTGAGGCGATCCTCGGCAATCCCCTTCGTGCAGCCCAGCAGGCTGGTGCCGACTTGCCTGCAATTGCCCTGCTCTACCAGCAATTGAAGTTTCTAGATGCTCAAAACCGCATAGGTGAACCTATTCCAACCCTGTCACAGCGCTTGGCCTAGATATTTTGGCCAAGCTAGTTAACTTAAGGAGTTTGCCAGATCCGATCATGGTAAGTTCCTAGGTCCAAATCGCTAGTATGGGTATGGCTGTGACTATTAGACGACTGGGAATGGTCATGGGAGTGATCATGTCCATTGGTTTCTGTTGCTGCCAAGCGGAACTTGCACATTTCGCAGTTCATCTGGACCTGCCCTAGTTGGGTCTCAATCTCCCGCTCCCGGAGTAGAGAGAATAGGAGGGGATGATTCCCCATCTCAGGCAGGCAGCTAATCGAGATTTCAGGCCACTGCACCTGTTGTTGAACGACGATATCAAAAATTTTCTTCACCAACAGACCCGTAAACAGAAAGTAGGGTAGGACAATAATCCGCTTGGGTTGGTAAAGCCGGACGCGACGAAAACCCTCTTCTAGGCGCGGGTGGGTAATGCCAATAAAGCAAGTCTCAACTGCGTAGTAACCACTGCCTTCCCAGAGCATTCGCGCCAGCTTACAGGCATCTCCATTGGCATCGGGGTCGCTAGAGCCCCGCCCGACAAACAGCAGTACTGTTTCCGAGCGAGTCACGGTCGGAGAGTCTAGCCCGGCCAGCCGCGATCGCCACAAGTCTAAAATGCTAGGCGTGATCCCAAAGTGACGACCATAATGAAACGTTAGCTGAGGATGACGCTGCCGAGCTCGGTCTAGCTCGTTGGTAATATCAAACTTGTTGTGTCGGGCTGCAAACAACAGAACCGGTAGTACTGACAGATCTGTGTAGCCTTGCTCTACACACCGATCCACTCCGGCTTGAATAGTCGGGCCTGTTAGCTCTAGGAAACAAGGCAAGACAGGCCGCGAGGAGTCTAGGGATTGGTAGGTAGCGGCAAAATCCAAGAAACTTTGACATCCCTGCGGGTCTTTAGTACCGTGCCCGATCATTAACAAAGGCCGGGGAAGGGGTAGGGGAGCCAACTGAGTAGAGGGTACAGGTTGGTACTGAGCTTGCGTCAGGCTGACTGGGCTTGCAGGGGACATAGACAGGTTCTCCTTTCCTGTGCGACGCAGGAAATAGAGTGAATGAGCAGCAGACAGGCATTCTGGCTTACTCAATTTTGGAGCTCAAATTTTCGATTTCAAGTTTAGGACTTTCAATCTCAATCTAAAATCCAGAACTGGTTTACAGTTGCGGCACAGCACCAGACTTTCCCACTTTCTTGAAGTTGACCAAGCTCTCGTACTTCCAGAAAGTAAAATCACTGGATTTTCCCTAGTCTGCTACAGTTCACAGGTGCCTTGTTATCTTAGCCTGATCCACCCTCCACTCAGAATCAGGATCAGGACTTGGAGTTGTCGCAGTTGACAAACTTTATCGACCTACAGCGGTGACACCTGGGTTGTCCCTAGAGTTTGCCTCCAGATGATTACAAAATAATCGTTGAAGCCCCTGAATTTGGATAAGTTGCAGCAGCGTTTTGTTTGATCTCCTCACCCTAAGGCAGAGATTGTAAAAAAATGTTGCGATTAAAGCGGAAATATAGTTACATTAGTTTACAAATAGAGTCATTCGGAGCTTGAATTATGCAGAACACAGAGAGTTACGCAAAGAAACAGTTCAACCGCGAATACGGTGAGTACGGCACTAAGTTTGAGTTTGGGTCTAACCCTAGTGCTGAGCTATGGAATGGTCGTCTAGCTATGCTTGGCTTTGCTGCTGCCCTAATTATTGAGCTAGTCAGCGGTCAAGGACTACTCCACTTCTGGGGTTTGATGTAAGCCTTCTATCTGGCATATGTTACATCCGTGTACAGATAGCATGGAGTAGGGAACCCCGTGATGGGTTCCCTACTTTTTAAAGTAAGAATTATAGACTAGGCAAGCATTGCCTAGCGAATGTACTCTTTCAAAACGCTGTTACGGTTGGGATGGCGTAGCTTGCGTAGGGCTTTAGCTTCTATCTGGCGAATCCGCTCACGCGTAACGTTGAAGATCTGTCCAATCTCCTCTAAAGTCTTCATCCGGCCATCATCTAATCCATAACGCAATTTCAAAACATCACGTTCACGAGGGCTGAGGGTATCTAGAACGCTTTCTAGGTCCTCCCGCAACAAATTTTTCGAAACCTGGTCTTCTGGTGTTTCACCATCCGCTTCAATAAAGTCACCTAGGCGGGAGTCTTCTTCTTTACCAATTGGTGTTTCTAGGGAGATGGGAAGCTGGGCTGACTTGGCAATGAAACGCAACTTCTCGATGGTGATCTCCATGCGTGTGGCAATTTCCTCCTCAGTCGGCTTGCGACCCATTTCCTGAGATAATAGCTTGGTTGTCTTCTTGATTCGAGAAATTGTCTCGTAAAGGTGAACCGGTAAGCGAATAGTTCGAGACTGATCAGCGATCGCGCGAGTAATAGCCTGGCGAATCCACCAAGTTGCGTAGGTGGAAAATTTATAACCCTTCTCGTGGTCAAACTTTTCCGCGGCCCGGATCAAACCAAGGCTGCCTTCCTGGATTAAATCCTGAAAAGACAGCCCTCGGTTCATATACTTTTTGGCGATCGAGACAACTAGGCGAAGGTTAGACTGCACCATCTTGTCTTTAGCACGTCGGCCCAGATGGAGGCGATGCCGAAAGGCTTGGACTGGCATATCAACTGCACCAGCCCATTCCTGATCGAAGGGATCTCGTTCTAGTTGAACAAATAAATCGTCTCGAATGCGCTCTAGTTGCAGCAGGTCAGCTATTTTTCGGGCTAACTCAATCTCTTCATCGGCTCGGAGTAGACGAATACGACCAATTTCCTGTAAATAGAGACGAATAGAATCTTCTGTATAATGCTTTTTCTTGGCTTGACCTCGACGGCGGGCGGTCCGGGATTTACTACCTTTACCTTCATCCTCGTCAGGTTGAGGATCTAAAGAGTCCTCTTGATCATCTTCCTCTAGTCCTTCAACTAGAAGGCTCTCTAACTGACTATCGGTTTGGGTAAGTGTTTCAAGCAAGCTATTGGCCTGGGTCATGCCGAATTCCTCATACTCCCTAATAAACTACAGGAGAACGTTGTACATCTTTGCAGAACAAAACAGACGGTCGAGTTTTAAGACTTGGAGAGTTGTAGAGGGTTGCTCACAAACTGGCGGGGATGCGGTTCCCCTCTCAGTAAAAACCAATGTCCCTTGGACCTGCTTCTAAAACCGGATTTGCAGCTAGGTCTTTTCTCCAAGACCTTCCCGATTGTAGCCTTTCTCACAAAACTTGCATGCCTTTTAGTTGACATTTGTTAACTTACGAGGCAAGTGCAATGGAAAAACGTAGAGCTCCTTGATTAAGTGCTTCTATCTTAAGGATAGTTTCCGCCAAGAGCCTAGACAATCTTTAAATAGGGCCAGGAAGCCCGATTACTCTAGGATACGTTGCGTTGCTCAACCGCTACAGTTGGCCTGAGGAGATTCTGTGGCTAGGATATCCCAGGATTGAATTAGATCTTGAGCTTTTGCGATCGCACAGGTAGCCGTCTTTGGGGTTGAAGTATTTTTATCTATTAGCTCAAAGTTATTGTAAGAAAGCTTATACTAGCAAGCTTTTATGTAGATACTTCCGCTAAGGTTTAGTCCGGCAGGTCAGGGAAGGGTTGGAAACTTGGAAGTGAGTAGCGAGAGGGCGTACCAGGCAGGCTAAAACCCTAGCTGGTAATAGCTCAGGAAAAATAGTATGCACGAAGGCTCCTACACAATTAAGCTTTAAGACAAAGACCTTTTTGTTAGGTAGAACACGTAACTTATTAAGTAGATCAACTTAGTTAAACCCAAAATGTACAAACTATGAAAGCCACTCTACACAACGACTTCTGTTGATTAGTATCTTGAGTTTGTTTAGGTGTACCTACTTATTACCAACCCTCTCAAATAGTTAGCTTGCTTGACTACGACAACCTTACATTTGATTTAGACCAAGGAGTAAATGTAGGATGACTCAGGTAGTTTTAGGGGAAAATGAAGGAATAGAGTTGGCTCTGCACCGATCTAAGCGCCGGGTCTCCAAAGCAGGAATATTAGCGGATCTAAAACGCCATCGCCACTTCGAAACACCGCTGGAAAAGCACAAGCGCGAAGTAGTTGCGCGGCGTAAAAAGCGCTTTCATTAGCAGAAGACTCGGCCCCTAACTCATGAATAGATTTTGAACGCAGTAAGTCTCCCTGTTGTACTGTGATGTGCACTGCAGGCTTTCGGGTAGTTCTCAAGATTAATTGAAGGTCGAGACGCTACGCTAGAGGTGCATCCCTCTGAATCTTGGAGAAGTTTAACTCTAGATGAGTGATCCATCTCAGCCAGTCTCTGACCCAGATCGGGGTAGCAGGAATATACCGTCTGCGGACTCAAGTCAAACTGAGCTAGAAGCTGAGCTTGATAGTGCAATCTTTAGCTTTGAAGACATTCAGGCAGAACTAAATTACAAACAAGCGCACAAGGCAATACAAGAGCTAGTCAAGAACCTAGATCTAACACCAATGGAACAAGCAGGACTGGAATCAGAAATCGAAGATCTTCAGGACATGCTCGACAAGCTAGAAAGTATGGTTGTTCATATTGCTGCCTTTGGTATGGTCGGTCGGGGAAAATCCTCACTCCTCAATGCCCTACTCGGTCAAAGCATTTTTGAAACAGGTCCTATTCATGGTGTGACTCGAATAAGCCAGAGTAGTGACTGGATCATCAGTTGTGACAGTGTCGAGGGGAGCAGCTACGACATTCTGCGAGTCGCGCTGCCTGGGGTGGGTAATTCCCGAATTGAATTAATTGATACACCGGGGATTGACGAAGTTGACGGTGAAGTTCGTGAAGCCCTGGCAAATCATGTTGCCAAACAAGCCGACCTGATCTTGTTTATTGTCTCTGGCGATATGACAAAGGTGGAGTACGAGGCACTCTCTAAACTGCGGGAAGCAAGTAAGCCAATTTTGTTGGTCTTTAACAAAATTGATCAGTATCCTGACGCAGACCGGATGGCGATTTACCACAAGATCCGGGATGAACGGGTGCGGGAGTTGCTGTCACCGGATGAAATTGTGATGGCTGCCGCATCACCTTTAGTCGCGCGGGCTGTTCGTCGTCCTGATGGTACGATAACGGCTCAGGTTAGCACGGGTTTGCCCCAAGTAGAGGCCCTAAAACTTAAAATTTTGGAGATTTTACACCGGGAGGGAAAATCCCTAGTTGCCCTGAATACGATGCTCTATGCCGATGATGTCAATGAGCAACTGGTGCAGCGTAAAATGGCGATTCGAGATAGTAGTGCAAATCAGATAATCTGGAAGGCAGTGATGGCAAAGGCTTTGGCGATCGCCCTCAATCCGGTGACAGTAGTAGATCTACTTAGCGGTGTGGTGATTGACATCACGATGATTCTGGCCCTGTCAAAGCTCTATAGCATTCCGATGACCCAACAGGGGGCTGTGGGTCTGCTGCAAAAAATCGCCATTAGTATGGGTGGCATTAGCGCCAGTGAACTTTTGGCAACGCTGGGTCTTGGTTCTCTCAAGGGGTTACTTGGCCTTTCAGCTCCGGCTACGGGTGGGGCTTCCCTGGTTCCCTACCTGTCGATTGCCCTAACGCAGGCAGGGGTGGCAGGTGGAGCCTGTTATGGTATTGGTCAAGTCACCAAGGTCTATCTCGCCAACGGTGCTTCCTGGGGACCCCAAGGACCCAAAACCGTTGTGAGTCAAATTCTGGCTTCCCTAGATGAAACATCAATCGTGAACCGGATCAAAGATGAGCTACGGGCCAAGCTTGACGGTCGCAATCGAGCAACATCTCAGTTTGTATAACTGAGTTTCTCTTAGTTGATACTCAGCAGGCTGAGCCCGAACAAGGTTGCAGTGCAAAGGGAGCCAATCGCGAACATGAGCGATCGCCCCAGGGGCACATCCAAAATATAAAAACCGGGGTAGAGCGATCGCGCTGCAACGAAGGTAAGCGCCGCTCCAACGGCTAGAGAACTATCTTGACCTGTGACATAAGCTGTCAGTGCTGCTGCGCTAAACAGCATAAAAGCTTCCTGGGTGTTTTGGCAGGCCCAAGTTGCTCGTTGAGCGTAGGGCGGCAGTTTGTCAAACATGGCACGGGGAGCACCCTGGTCGTATCCAACCCGCAACCGGGCATAGGCGACAACGGTAAAGGGAGCATAAACTAGAATCGCGGCAGCAGCGATACAGTCTAGAAGAATTGCAGATCCAGGATCAATCATCAGTCTGCTTGCTCTCAGGGATCAAAAGAACGAGTTGTGCCATAGCTCAGCCTAGGGAATCTAACTCAACTTGGCTGAGTTGGACTGGGATGGCTGCTGTCTTCATGATGACGTATCTAAGTCTTGGCAAGACCCTCAAGCAGTACTTACCAGATCTTCCCATAGCAGGTAGGGTTAAAATCTCTCTACTCGGCCATTTCTATCACAGGACTTACGCAGTTGAGTGCTAATTCACCTGATCTAGCCTCCCCGACCGCTCAAACTTGGGAGGAGAAGATTCCAGTTCCCCCAGCTTGGGGGCCGCCCTCGGGGCAAGTGCGTGACTCCTGATATTTCTCAGATTGAGCCTTCGCGTCATCCTAGCCTGGTGAATTTCTGGCTCATCTGTTAGGCTGACCTTCGCCGGCTTTACGCTCCTTTAGTTTCAAGAGAATTTCAGCATGAACCTCGCGCGTAATCGGGTAGAAATAGGCTAGCACTAAGCCACAGATTAAAGCCAGGGTTGGTAAGGGGCCGATCGCCAAGCGAATCGCCAAAAGTGCTGAAAGGGGCTGGGTCGGCGCTGGCTCTCCGGGAATGGTCTCCATAAATCCAGATCTCTCCAGGGCTTGCCCGACCAGAAAAAGCGCAACGGCTAAGCCAATTTTTTGCAGCAGGACCATAAAGGCGTAAAATATTCCTTCCCGTCGCTGCCCGGTTCTCAGTTCGTCTAGTTCAATCACGTCTGGAATCATTGACCAGGGAATTAAATAGGCGGTGGAAACGCCAAAGCCCGCCATTACGGCTAGAAGATACATTAAGCCTACTTGACCTGGTTGAATAAATAAGAGTCCGGCTTGGGCGATAATCCACAGGCTCATGCCCATAAAGTACACGGCTCTTTTACCCACTCGCCGGCTGACTGCACTCCAGACAAACTGCATGATCAGGGCAGTGACTTGGACCGCCAGCAGAACCAAGATGAAATCCTGCTCTTTGAGTCCCATCCAGTAAAGGACAAAGTAGGGAATGATCGCGGCGGTTTGCTGCACCGCCAGCCAAGAACAGAGATAAATACCAATCACAAATAGGAAAGGTTGGTTGTTAAGGACAACCCGGAGCTGTTCTAGCAAGGGCATAGACTCAGGTGTATCGACGGCCCTGGCAGGTGCTGCCTGGGCGCGGGTCCCCCAAACGCACCAAAAAAACGCTGGCACTGACAACACAGCACAGACAGCCGCTAAAACAACATATCGTTGGGCCTGATCTGGAACCAGACCAAAAATGACCTGAGCCAAAACCAGGGAGAAGATACTGCCCCCAATCGAGAACGCAAACCGGAAACTGTTGAGGCTAGTCCGTTCGTTATAGTCTTGCGTCAGTTCTGGGGTTAAGGCTGTGTAGGGTAAGTTGACCGCCGTATAGGCCGTGTTGAAGAGGATTGAAATCACCACGTAATACCAGAACAGCCCCCACTGGTTGGCGACGGGATCAGCACTAAAGTGCGGCACAATCCAGTGCAAAAAATAAAAAATGCCAAAGGGAATCGCCCCAAAGATGATCCAGGGATAACGACGGCCCCAGCGAGAGCGGGTGCGATCGCTCAAAACCCCTACAATTGGGTCGTTCACCGCATCCCAAATTTTGCCAATCAAGAGAATGGTGCCAGCCAATCCGGCATTTATTCCTGCCACACTGGTGAAAAAGAGCAGCAGGAAAAAGCCCATGACGTTGGCCGTGATCGCCGGTCCTAAATCCCCTGCGCCGTAGGCCAGTTTAGTTCTGAAACTCAGCTTTTCAGCAACAGGTGGTGAAAGTTCAGTCATGACTGTGCAAAAGTGGGAAGATTCTGATTGTCACTTATTGAGCAATGATTCCCTAGGGGTGTCAAGAAAGTCTGCCCTCCCCATCGGGCTGCTGCTAAAACTGTAGGATTTGGTACAGCCGATTCTAGCTAGATGTTTTAAGCCTATAGAACCAAACCCACCGAGTCTAGCGCCTGTCTGTTTTCAACAGAATGTTGTTGATGTTTACCCCGTCACTGTATTAAGGTTTTTGTAACTTTTATGTCGTCTTGTGTGCTAACTCGTCCGGCATATCTAGATGTTAGATATAGTTGATATAGTCGGAAAGATAAAGAAAAGCTTAAGAGGGAACTTCGATGAATCCTTTCCTACTTCGTCAGTTCTGGACTTTGGTTGAAACAACTCAGTCTAATGTTTTGCTAGGGCTGGATGATGCAAGTTTAATCCACTGGTTGTTGGGCCGGCTCCAGCAAGAGCGATTGCTCAACAGTCATGAGACCAGTGTCCTGAATGATTACGCCAGTTCTAGACTGTCCTTGATCCGAGATATTGCTCAGGGTCGCTAAACCCTCTGCCAAGGAATGTCGTGAAAGTGCAGAGTTGTGAGTTATCAGCATTATGAGTTAGGGGACCGCCAACTCATAACTTTTTAGCTAAAAGTTGCAGAATCTCTTGAGCGGCGCGGTCGGCTGCACCAGTGTTTCCTAGGGATAGGCGCATCCGTTGGTAGCCCGCTAGCATTTGCTGGCGACGAGCAGGATTAAGCAGGAGTTCTAGGGCGGTTTGAACAATCTGGGCTGAATTGGCTTGTTCCTGAAGTAACTCCGGCACTACAGGACTCATGTTTACCAGGTTAACTGGGGAAACAAAGGGGAGCGAAAGCTTGAGCAGGCGACGGGCGACCCAGGCTGTCGGAGGACTCAATCGATAGACCACAACTTGAGGAACGTTCAGAAGTGCTGCTTCGAGATTGACTGTTCCTGACTTGGCGATCGCCAAGTCTGCGGCTGCCAGTGCTCTCTGGGAGTCTGATACCAGAGTCGCCCGGAGCCCGTAGGACTGAATCGCCTGTTCCAGTTGGGAACGATAGGTTTTCAAGGCAAAGGGAACCCAGAAGTGTACCTGGGGCAATTGGGCTTGAATTTGTTGAGCGGCCTGAAAGATCACAGGCAATAGGTATTTCATTTCCTGCTGGCGGGAAGCTGGGAGTAGGGCGATCGCGATCTGCTCTGGGCCGATACCTAAGCTGTCACGGGCGCTTTGGCGATCCGGGGCAGCTTGGAGGGCATCTACCAGCGGGTGCCCGACCCAGGAAACTTTGAGGGGGGCAGCGAGGGCCTGCCCCTGAGCCTGGTAGTAGTTTGCCTCCCCTGGAAAAATTGCCAGCAGGTGATCGGTAAAATGAATAATCCGGCTGGTGGTTCTGAGGCTGGATGACCAGACCCATTCCTGCGGGGCAATATAGTAAACTACTGGCACCCGTAACTGCTGGTGGGCAAAGCTGCCCATAGACAGGTTGCCGCCCATGTAGTCGATTAATAAGACTAAATCTGGTGGGTGTTGGCGCAGAACCTGCTTGGCCTTGGCCTGAATTCTCAGCGTCGGCCAGACGTAGCGGAGGGCTTCGACGACACCGATGGCGCCAATTGTGGTTGTGTTGCCTAGGAGGGTAGCTCCCGCTTGAGCCATGCGATCCCCCCCTAGGGCAAGAATCTCTAAGTCCAGGCCAGCCGCGATTGCTTGGCGCTTTAAGGCTTGAATTAATAGGGCTCCTTGGAGATCGCCAGAAACTTCCCCCGTACTGATAAACAGCCGTACCATCGATTTAGGGCTCAAGCGCGGTAAACCGCTGGGCAGGAATGGGTCCGCGCCGTCCCTCTCCCTGGGACAAGTGCAAGAATTGCCGCAGGTGCTGGAGTGGTTCACTGTCTGGCAGTAGATCTAACTGCTCCAGCGCCTCCTTCAAAGTTAGGCCGGAGCGGTAAAGCGTTTTGTAGGCTTTCTTTAGCGATCGCAGCACCTGCCCTTGGTCAAACTGACTCAAACCCGCTCGCTTCAGCCCTACCTGATTCAGGGCTCTGACCCGAACGGGATTTCCCTCCACCAGCATGTAGGGCGGTACATCCCGGTCAACCCGGCTCATTCCCCCAACCATTGCCAGTTGGCCGATATGCACAAACTGGTGAATTCCGACAACGCCACCAATCACCGCCCGTGACTCAATCTGGACATGCCCCGCCAAAGAAACTGCGTTGGCAATCACCACCTGATCCTCGATCCGGCAGTTGTGGGCAATATGGACGTAGGCCATAAGCAAATTGTTACTGCCAACCCGTGTCACCTCACCAGCACGGGTAGCTCGGTTGATGGTCACATACTCCCGAATCCGGTTGTCATCGCCAATCTTCACTAAACTAAGTGAACCATCGTATTTGAGGTCCTGCGGCTCCAGGCCAATCGCCGCTCCGGGAAAGATTTGGTTCCGGGCGCCAATTTCCGTACACCCTTCTAGAACAACGTGGGCCCCAATCTTCGTATCAGGACCAACTTTGATCTGGGCGCCTATGATTGCGTAGGCCCCGACCTCTACACTGGGGTGTAACTCAGCGCTAGGATGGATTATGGCTGTGGGGTGAATCGAGGTTGTCAAGGGTGCGCCTCCAGGCACCATCCCAATGCAAGAGGATTGGTCACTAGTCTACTAAGGAAAACATCAGTTCGCCTTGAGACGCTAACTGACCGTCTACCTCAGCACGGGCTTGCATCTTGCCAAAGCGACGTTGTTTGACACAGAGCAGTTCCACGGTCATCACCAGTTGGTCCCCCGGCACGACCGGACGACGGAAGCGGACTTTATCCATGCCGGCAAACAGGGAAAGTTTTCCCTGCACTTCCGGACGCTGCATCAGAACGATTCCCCCCACTTGTGCCATCGCTTCTACGATAAAGACGCCAGGCATGATAGCCCGACCGGGGAAATGTCCCTGAAACTGAGGTTCATTGAAGGTAACATTTTTAATTCCCACTGCCCGTTGACCCGGTATGTACTCGATAATCCGGTCAACTAATAAAAATGGGTAGCGGTGGGGAAGTAACTTTTGAATCTCTTCAATCGTGAGAGTTGTAGGTCTGTCTTCCGGGGCTATGGGCGCTGGGGGAGTGGCTGCATTAGTCAAAGTAGGCATGGTGTGAGTTTCAGCGATTGCAAGCAAGATAGTTGAGGATTGAAGCCAAAGAACCCTAGCAATGTTGAGCTAATTGCTGAGCCAGTTGGGTGTGGAGGGTATGGCTGGCTTTGTAGGCTAGGATGTGAGCCTGGGGCAAAGATCCCAGTAAACTTAGATCTCCAACCAGATCTAGAAGTTTATGACGTACAGGTTCGTCAGCAAATCTTAGCGGTGGGTTTAGCCATCCCTCTGGACTACAGACCAGGGCATTTTTTAAACTACCACCTTTAATTAAGCCCCTAGCGCGTAACTGTTCAATTTGATCGGCAAAACCAAAGGTCCGGGCCGGGGCGATCGCCGTGGCAAACTCAGCCGGAGTGCAGCTATACCACTGGCAGCCGATCGCGGGCAACTCGTAGTCAATGCCGTAGGTGAGACGAGTTTCAGGAGCTGGGAGCGCCGCTACAAAGGCATCCGCTTGATAAACCCAGAACGGTTGGCTAATCTGCCAGATTGGCCGCTCGGCAGCTTGAGCTAGCCGCCCAACTTCAGTGATGGCCTCAACCCATGGCTGAGCGGAGCCGTCCAGTAAGGGCAGTTCCGGGCCGTCCAGTTCAATCCGGGCATTGTCAACTCCCAGCCCGACCAAGGCCGCCAGTAAATGCTCCACGGTTCGGACACGAGCCTCCCCTTGGGCCAACTCAGTCGAAAGCATCGTTTGGCTGATAGCCTCTACCCGCGCCGGAATTTCTGCTGGATCAGAGCCTGCTAAGTCCGTCCGGACAAAGTATCTGCCTCGTCCTGGAGGAGCAGGCAACACCCGCACCTGGGTTAAAACCCCGGTATGCAGGCCAGTTCCAGAGCGAAAAAAGGCTGCTTTTAAGGTATGCTGTTGCGGCAGCGAGGTCTTTACCTGCTCAGTCTGGGTCTCTAGGGTCATTAGAAGCGTTCTCCAATGCCAAAGTGTATGCGGCTTTCGCCTTCATCATTACGGCCATAGTCCACCCGAATTGGTCCTAGAGGAGACCGGACGCGCACCCCAATTCCATAGCCAAAACCAGTACCGGGCTTACCCCGTACGCCAGCCGGGTCACCCGGAACACTACTAGCGGTGCCCAAATCGGAGGCAAAATCAGCAAACAGGGCACCCCCAATGGCTGAGAAAACCGGAAATCGGTACTCCGCTGAGGCAAGGACATAGCTGCGGCCAGCCCCAACTTCTCCTTCGCCGTAACCCCGAACTGTGTTCGTTCCACCCAGAGAAAAGGCTTCGTAGGGGGGTAAGTCCCCAAGTATGGTTCCAGCTTGTAAATTGAAAGCCAGGGCCTGGGCTCCTTCTGTAAAGCGAGTAAATCGCACTGGAACGTAAAAGCTGTAGCTACTTCGCAACCGGTTCAGCAAGATATTACCGGAACCAATTGGAACAGACTGCTCCATGCCGACCCGGAGGACTGAACCTCTGGTCGGGGTTAAGGGATTATCCCGGCGGTCCTGCACGGCGGAGGCTGACAGTAGGAACAGGTCATCTGTAGCGGATAGTTCATTATTCGGAAGTCCCTCCTCTTGACCTCTAAAGGCACTGAAGCTGAGGGGATTACCCTCCTCATCGACAGGACTGGGGTCACGATCATTGTCGCGGAGAGAAACACGCTGGTACTGGGTTCCCAGGGAGGCTGACCAACCTCTGCCCAGGGGTCGGGTAAAGCTAACACCCCCACCCAAGCGGAAAACCCGTGGGCTGTCTCCCTCCTCTTCGCCCGGCTCGGGTGGAAGATTGACTTCGGGATCGCCGCCATCAAAGATAAAAGGTCGGGTGAAGCGATTAAAGGCGTTGACCGTGTAAGAGGTACGGAAGCGGTCCCCGGCAATCCAGGGGTCGGTAAAGCTGACGTCAAAGTCGAGCTGGCGCGGTCCAACCTGGACGGCTGCACCCAGTTTCTGGTTATTTCCGCCTAAGTTTTGCTGCTGATAGTTGACCGAGCCGAATATACCGCTGTTAGAGCTGAACCCGGCTCCCGCCCCAATTGAGCCTGTCTTACGCTCCTTGACGTTGACGATCGCCACCACCTGACGCGGGTCTTTACCGGGTTCTAAAGCTAACTGCACATCCTCAAACAGGCCCAAGCCAAAGGCACGTTGTAAGTCTTGCTGGACTTCATTCCGATTCAGTACATTCCCAGGCTCCAAATTTGCAAACTCGCGGGTGATGATAAACTGGCGTGTCCTCCCCTCTGTGGGTTGATTCTCCTCGGTCAGGAAGCGCACCTGAACGTCCTCAATTACGCCTTCTGCGACCGCTAATACGACAGTCCCATCTGGGTTTACCCTGGGGGCACTGACCACTTGGCCCAAGACAAAGCCTCTGTCTTGGTAGAGCTGGTTGAGCTGCCTGACGCCCGCTTGGAAGCGCCGCAGATTGAGGGTTTGACCGTACTGGGAACGAAAAATCTGATCAACCGCTTCCTGGGTTACGACTTGATTACCTTCGAGGCGAACAGCATTCAAAACCGGATTGGGTTCAACCGCAAAGGTAATTCGCACCCCCAAAGGGGTATCAGAGGGTTCTGCCCGGACATTGGCAAAGAAGCCCGTGGCAAAGACGGCGTTGATATCTTCCTGCAACTGGGATCGAGTTGTAGTCCGACCGGGCCGGGTTTGAATCGCCTGGTAGACTTCCTCTTGCAGTGCGCCTTCCACCCCTTCAACCAGAACCTCTGAGACCAGGACTTGCGGTTCTGGCGCAGCAGGTTGAGCAGGTTGATCTGGGGGAATGGGTAGTCCAGGCACAGGCGGTCCTGGCTGGACGGGTAGGGCTGGCTCCGCTTCCTCTTGATCTGGAGCAGGGGGCGGCGTGGGTGCGGTCTGATTGTCAGGGGTAGGTGTCTGTACGCCGGGTGCGGGCGCAGTCGGTTGGGGTGCTTCGTCGGGGGGAAATTGAAGGGTCGGTTCATTTGGACTTCCGGCAGGAGGCTGTGGAGATGTCGGTGCAGCCGGGCTGTCCACTGGGGCAGGTTCTTCTTGGGGGCCGGGTATAGCAGGTTGGGGTGCTGCGTCGGCGGGAGGCTCCGTAGGAGATTCTGGTGCTGGTTCAGGCTGGTCAGGTGTCTGGGCCAGGCCAGCAGCAGGTGCCGGAGAGGCCGTGTTCATTGGTGCTAATGGTTTCAGGGAGGAGGGAGCAAAGCTTGGCTGGGAGTCAGCTTGCTGGGCTGCATTAGTTTCGACGGGCTCAAGGGTTTGTCCCCTGGCTAGGGTAGAGAGATTTAGGGTTGCTACAGCAGCAAAGACAGCTACTGTTAGGGGCGACAAGCCCATTAGATCTATGTCCTTAGCTTTAGGCACTGCAAACACCACACGTGAATAGAACTAGCTGAAACGAAGAAACGACTTTCTCTAGAGCAACCTGGCAACAGCTTACCCCACTGGTGACCCGCTATAGCTTTACGGTTTGGGCTAAAACCCGTTCCAGTACTTGCTGGTAACCTGCTTCAACATCACCGAGATCGTGGCGGAAGCGATCTTTGTCCAAAACGCGATGATTGGGATCAGTTTCAGACTGATTCCAGAGCCGACAGGTATCGGGGCTAACCTCATCGCCAAGGAGGAGTCGCTGATTGCGATCTAGACCGAACTCCAGCTTAAAATCGACCAGGGTAATACCGCACTGCTGAAAAAATCTGGTCAAAATCTGATTAATCTCCAAGGCCATATTTTTGAGCTGTTCTACTTGCTCAGGAGTCGCTAGCTCCAGCAGCAAGAGGCGATCGCGCGTCAATAAAGGATCACCCAATGCATCATTTTTGTAGTAGAACTCGACCAAGGGTTGCTTCAGAGGGGTTCCAAGTATTAATCCAGTCTGTTGACATAAACTTCCGGCTGCAATGTTCCTGACAACCACCTCTAGCGGTAAAATCTTCAGCGCTTGGACCCGGATTTGATTGGCATTTACTTGGTCGATGAAATGCGTCGGCACTCCAGCCGCTTCAAGCTGCTGAAACAAGTGGGCGGCGATGGCGCAGTTTATTTCCCCTTTACGGGCGATCGCGCCGCGTTTTTGGGCATTAAAGGCAGTGGCGTCATCTTTAAACTGGGCCAGCAACACCGCTGGATTCTCAGTCTGGTAGAGAATCTTTGCTTTGCCTTCGTAGAGCTTTGCAAGGGCAGCCATAGCAGTAGACCTAATTTTCAAGCTGGATGCTAGATCAGCTAATTATTCTACCGCCTTGCGATCACCGATTAGTTTTTAACCTGATCTAGACTACTGATCCTGTACTGTAGAACAGCAGAGTTAAGTGGCGGCAAATATCCTCCAACTTCTGACCATTGGGAAAAATTAAAATCTCCAGGCTCTCGGTTACACCAGCGTAATCACTACCCTGTAGTCAAGGAAGAAGCCCTGGCTTGAAACCCTGCGTTCATCAGGGCCTGAACTGCTGTTTGGTCATTTTCTACCCGGAAGCGAGCCCCCAGGCGAACAAAGGAGCGTTGATACTGGCCGGTAATTGCTGCAACTACGGGAACTTTGGCATTTTCGCCTTCACCGCCCTGTTCCAGCAGGATTGTTTTCAGATGGTATTGCGCTTCAATATCTGCGGCTTTTTGCGGGCTGAGTTCCACCAGCACCAGCCGGACTGCTTCGATCGGTTCGGCATCCTCCAGGATTAACTGCACTCGGTCATCCCGTCGATCAACCTTCCCCCAGATCATGAGACGACGGTCTGGCTCGATGTAAGAGCCAATTCGTTCGTAGCTTTTGGGAAACACAACAGCTTCCGCCTTGCCGGTGAGATCTTCCAGTTGGACAATTGCCATGCGATCGCCCTTCTTGGTGACAATCGGCTTCACCTCCGTGAGCAGAACAATGGCGCTGACCAGGGAATTCTCTTGCTGCTCCTCTAGCTCTAGGAGGCTAACGGGAGCCAGGATTTGGGCTGAGCGTTGAATTGCCTTAAGGGGATGGTCAGAAATGTAGAAGCCCAAAAGTTCTTTTTCCAGTCGCAGCTTCTCATTTTGGGGAAAATCAGCCACAGTCGTGGCACTGGGAGCAGATTCAAACGTAGACGTATCCTGAGCGGTGCTGCCACCGAACAGATCAAATAAGTTGCCCTGACCCATCGCGCGATCTCTAGCCCGGCCCTGGGACCAGGCAATTACCGGGTCAAGGTCGTGAATCAGTTGGTTGCGATTTGTTTCCAGGGAATCTAGTGCCCCACAGTGAACCAAGGCTTCTAGGGCACGGCGGTTGACCACGCGGGAATCTACGCGATCGCACAGGTCCGCCAAAGATTGAAACTCGCCGCCACTCTCTCGCGCTGCCAGGATCTCCTCAATTGCTCCTTGGCCAACGTGACGCACTGCCGACAGCCCAAATAAGACACTGGATTTTAAGGGTGTAAAGTCTACCCCAGAGCGATTAACATCCGGCGGCTCTACCTGAATAGTCATGCTTACACAGGTGGCAATATACCGCTGCACCTTGGCTTGGTCCCCACTGTTGGCAGTCAGTAGGGCCGCCATGTACTCAACGGGATAGTTAGCTTTCAGGTAAGCAGTTTGATAGGTGACGTAGCCATAGGCGGTGGAATGGGATTTATTAAAACAGTACTCGGCGAACAGGACCATCTGCTCAAACAGAGCTTCAGCAATTTTAGGCTTTACGCCATTTTTGGCCGCTCCATCGACGAAGATTTCTCGATGCTTTTCCATCTCGGAAATCTTCTTTTTTCCCATGGCTCGACGTAGCAGATCGGCCTGCCCCAGGGAGTAGCCAGCCATTTCTTGAGCGACTTTCATGATTTGTTCTTGGTAGACAAGAACAGCATAAGTTTCCTTGAGAATTGACTCTAGTAAGGGATGCTGGTACTCAATTCTTTCCCGGCCATGCTTGCGATTGATAAATAGGGGAATCAGTCCAGCATCCAGCGGACCAGGGCGGTACAGAGCCAGGATGGAGGAAATGTCTTCCAGGTTAGAGGGCTTCAGATCCCGCACAACCTGACGCATCCCGGAAGACTCCAACTGAAAAATTCCTTCCAGTTGGCCCCGGCCTAAGAGTTGAAAGGTCTTTTGATCATCCATTGGGAGCTGGTCGGCATCCAATTCAAAGTTTTGGGTTTGCTTGATCAAATCCACCGTCTTCTGGATCATGGTCAGATTTCGTAGACCCAGAAAATCCATCTTCAGTAGGCCCAGCATCTCTAGGTCTTCCATGAAATACTGGGTAATCACTGAGCCATCGTTGTTGCGCTGCAGGGGTACAATCTCATCTAGGGGTTGAGCGGCAATCACGACGCCAGCGGCGTGGACCCCAAAGGTTTTGTTAGTGCCCTCAATCCGGATTGCCATGTCCACCCAGTGGCGTACTTTTGGCTCTTTGTCGTATTTCTCTTTAAACTCCGGGGCCGGAGTTGCGGCGGAGATCATCACCTGAAGCTTGGCAGGCTTACCCCGGGACACCGGGATCAGCTTTGCCATCCGGTCTGACTCCCCGTAGGGAATATCCAATACCCTGGCGACATCCTTGAGGACAGCCTTGGAGGTCATGCGATTGAAGGTGATGATCTGGGCTACCCGGTCTGCCCCGTACTTGCAGGTGACATAATCAATCACCTGATCGCGTTTGTCAATACAGAAATCTGTGTCAATATCTGGCATGGACTTTCGTTCTGGGTTTAAAAACCGCTCGAACAGGAGCCCATGATGGACTGGATCAATATTGGTAATTTTTAGGGCATAGGCAACCAGGGAACCGGCGGCACTTCCTCGCCCCGGACCTACAGGAATACCACTATCTCTAGCGTATTTGATGTAGTCCCAGACGACCAAAAAGTAAGTCGAGAACCCCATCTGTTGCATCATTTTTAGTTCATAGTCCAGCCGTTGACGGTAGATGGGGTCTACGTCACTGCGGGACTTTAGGTTAAACCGTTCCAGTAGTCCCTGCCAGGTGACTTGCTCCAGGTAGGTATCAGCGGTGTGATCGGCGGGAACCGGGTAGTTAGGAATCCGGGGTTCACCCAGGATTTGGTAGGGTTCAACTTTATCGGCAATTTCTAGAGTGGTGGCGATCGCCGCTTGGATCACATTGTCTGGCAAGTGGTCGCGGAACAGCCGGGCCATCTCTTCGGCAGACTTGAGGTATTCGGTGCCGCTGTAGCGCAGGCGACTGTCCTCGGAGATCAGTTTGCCCGTTTGAATACACAGCAGGGCATCGTGGGCCTCCACGTCAAAGCAGGAAATAAAATGGGAGTCGTTGGTGGCAATGACCTTGATATTCAGCTCTTGGGCAATTTTGATGATCTCAACGTTAACAATCCGGTCTTCCAGAGAGCCGTGGTCCTGAATTTCTAGGTAGTAATCCTCCCCAAATAGATCCTTGTACCACTGGGCTTCCCGGCGGGCGATGTCGGGTTTACCCTGGAGGATAGCCTGGGGCACTTCTCCGCCCAAACAGGCACTGGTGACAATTAAGCCCTCATGGTACTGGGCCAGCAGTTTCTTATTGATGCAGGGCCGGGAGAAAATACCTTTCCCCTGCACGCCTTTGAGGTGAGAGATTGTCGTCAACTTGACCAGGTTCTTGTAACCCTGGGTGTTTTTCGCCAGCACGACTTGGTGATAGCGAGGCCGGCGCTCCTGCTTTTCAATGTCGCCGTTGATCACATACATCTCGTTGCCGATAATTGGCTTGATGCCCTTGCCCCGGCAGACCTTAATCAGTTCAATCGCACCGTACATGACCCCATGATCCGTCAGGGCGATCGCGGGCATTTTCAACTGCACGGCTTGCTCGATCAGGGCCGGAAGCTGGCTAGCGCCATCCAGCAAGCTATAGTCACTGTGGATGTGCAAACCGACAAAAGACATAAGCCCCAAGCTCCTCAAGTTAGGATGCCGACAATCATCAGGTGATTTACGGTCGCCGTCACAGCAAGAATACAGTTTCTCTACCTGTAGAGTCTATAGGATTTGCAAACGCTACATCTAGGACTTAACACCTGGACCCTCAAAAGACGTAGTTAATAATCCACTCCGACACAAGGGCAGGCATTGAGCTAAGAGTTAAGGGGAGTAACCAGGAGGAAATACAGGACACCTGACCCAATCAGTGTGATGGAGAGGCTAAAGAGAATCACCCACCAACTTGCTGGTTCATAGGAATTCTGATTAATGGCCCGGCGAATTGCAAAGTAGTGCAAGGTGGAAAGCAGCACGGCTAAGAGGCCAACGAAAGCAAAGAGTAAACCTAGTTTCCAACTATAACCCTGTCCCTGGGGTGCACTTGGGTAGGAGTAGCGAAGCCGGACAATTACCACCCCAAACCCCATCAAAGATACTGCAGTCCGCATCCAGGCCAAGTAGGTACGCTCGTTCGCGAGATGGTCCCGGACCCACGAGGCAGTCTGACGGACGTTTTGCTCTTGGCTACTCAACCTGCACCCTCCCAGCTTTACTTGCGCCTTCAAGATTCTTCAAAATTACTGACAGAGATAAGATTAGTTCGACTCTACCTTAGGGTTGGTTTTACGGGTACGCCCGATCAAGTCAAAGTGTTAGGCTGCTTGAATGCAAGTTCGGCAATGCTGACAGAATGGCTTTTTTTCGTAAAGATGAGCAACTGACCAGCCTCGGCGATCGCATCTTAGCGGAGGTATGGGCCGAGTTTTCCGGGCTAGCCCGGAATCAAATTGCCCTGACCTGGATTGTCTACGATGATCCGGTGCCCGTGAATACTGGCGGAGCCTTGAGTCCGGCTGAGTTCTGGCAGTATCCCGTGCGGGGATTTAGTTACCGTGGTGTCGAGCGGATCTACCCGGCCAGTATCGTCAAGCTGTTTTACTTAGTCGCCGTGCACGAGTGGCTGGAAAGTGGTATGGCCCTGCCCTCAGCCGAACTAGAGCGGGCCGTGCGCGACATGATTGTTGACTCCAGCAATGACGCAACAAGTCTAGTTGTCGATATCTTGACGGGTACTACGAGTGGTCCTGAACTACCTCCAGGTCCGTTTGAGACTTGGAAACAGCAACGCAACTTGGTGAACCGCTACCTGAAATCCCTCAACTGGCCAGAGCTAGAAACAATCAACGTCAACCAGAAGACCTGGTGTGATGGTGCCTATGGCCGGGAACAGTTTTTTTTAGGAGAACTGAGAGAAAACCGGAACATGCTGACGACAGAGGCAGTAGCACGGCTAATGCACGCGATTATTGGCGGAGTAACGGTTTCTCCAGAGCGATCGGGCGCCATGATGACCTTAATGAAGCGAAGCTTGAAGCCAAAAGATTTAGTCCATCCAGAAAACCGAGTGGCTGGGTTTCTAGGAGAAGGTCTGCCGGCGGAGGCTCAACTCTGGTCCAAGTCAGGAGACACTAGCAGCGTTCGTCACGATGCCGCCTATATTGAATTGTCAGGTAAGCAGCCTTACTTGCTCGTTGTCTTCACTGAAGGTAAATTTGCAGCCCAAAGTAAAGCGATATTGCCCTTTATTTCAGGCAGGATTGCAGAAGTCAAACTGGGCTAATAGAACTGGCGACGCTGGCTATCAACCTGGTTAGAACCAACGTCGCCCCGACAGTACCCGGACTGTTCTAGTATTTTAGAATTTCCAGCGGTCCTATCGGCTACTTATGAACTGCTGGTAGTGTCTTGCACGGATCGCTGGGTGCTCTTAGCAGTATCCTCTACGGCTTGCTGGGTGTTTTTTGCGGCCTGACCAGCTTTATCTCCAATCGACTGCACTGATTGTTTCGTTCCCTCCGTCGCCTCGTCAAGATTCAGCTTTTCCCGAACATTCTCCAGAGCGTTGCCTGTCTTCTGTTTAGACTTAGCAAATTGGTTCTTCCCGGCACTGGCAGCGTTTTCCTGCGCCCGTCTAGCTGCCTGATCCCGATTCCTAGGCAGGTCCGCAGCGGCAATTTGGGCATTCCCGATCAAGGCAATCTCACTTCTGCCCAGCGCTTGACTGAGATTATTTGGATTAATTTGGTTTGCTCCTTTCAAGCCTGTTTGATAAGCACCCGCCTCTGGGGTGGTGGGTTGAGTCCTAGAGGTTGCCTGAACATCTGAACTACAGGCGGTACTGAGGAAAACAATTCCAACCAGAAAGATTGTTAAAGCCTGCCGTAGTTGAATGCTGTTCAACCAACTTTTTAATCTACTCATAAATAACTCCATTACGTCTTTGTTAAGTAAGTTGAGCGATCGCGGCTTAGACAACGAAGTCTATTTAGCGGCGGCCCAACCCTGATATCTAGAACCAAGTTTACCTAAACGCTAAGATAGTGCTTGATCCTACTGTTTGGGCTGTTTGGACCAGGTAAACCTAATCCTGATTTGGTCTTTTAGATCTGATATATCTGCTCCAAAACTCAACTAGGATACCAGGCTACGTCTCACTTACATATCGGCCAGTGGGTATACGCGTCAAAATTTGTGGGATTACAAATCCTGAGCAGGGACGAGCGATCGCCGAACTAGGCGCTGACGCTTTAGGATTTGTCTGTGTCCGCTACTCTCCTCGTTACCTCTGGCCAGAACAAATCCAGGCGATTGTGGAGCAGTTGCCGATCAATTCATCTAAGGGTCAGACCCTAGACCGGATTGGGGTGTTTGCCGATGTAAGTGTGGATGAAATTTGTCAGATTGTGGCGATCGCTCACTTGAGCGGGGTCCAACTCCACGGTAGTGAATTGCCCCAATTCTGCCGCCAACTCCAGCTTGCCTTACCCCAAATCGAAGTGATCAAAGCCCTGCGAATCAAGACACCCGAAACTCTTGCTCAAGCCAGCCTGTACGAGGAGTCGGTCGATACCCTGTTACTCGATGCCTACCATCCCGCTGCATTAGGCGGAACTGGAAAAACACTAGATTGGTTGACGCTCCAGAGTTTTCGCCCTGGCTGTCCCTGGCTGCTCGCAGGTGGATTGACTCCCGATAACGTTTTAACTGCTTTGGCACAGGTGCAACCCAGTGGCATTGATCTCTCTAGTGGAGTTGAACGCGCCCCTGGAGATAAGGATCTAAATCGAGTTAACCAGCTTTTCTGGCAGCTAGAAAGGCACTAGCCCTAGAGTGTTTAACCATTGTAAGCAACCAAGCCTGCTCACTACGAGAGTAGGCCGGCATAGTCAAGAAATTCACAAACTAGTTATTCAAAGCAACTGAGAATTAAAAACGGGATGGGCCAGAGCGAGGCTGACTAGAGATGGGTTGGGGTTGAGTCTGAGCAGCATACATAGCCCGCAGCACTAAAGCAGGATCAACAAGTTGACGGGTATATTTCAAGCCCCAGTGCAGGTGAGGTCCGGTGGTACGTCCCGTCATGCCGACGCGACCAATCCGGGCTCCGGCTTGAACCTGCTGACCCTCCCAGATTTGGATGCCACCAGTGCGATCGCTCATGTAGCGACCGTTGAAATCTCGACCGACATGACCCTGCATGTGGCAATAGACATGCTCCCACTCACCAGACCGCACGACGACCGAGGTGCCGCAGCGCGTGTGATCTGAAACCTCAATTACCTTGCCTGCCCACCAACTGCGAATGTAGCTGCCTTCTGGTGCAGCCAGATCCAGACCCTTGTGAAATTCCGTAGTATAGCCACCTGTCGGAGAGGTTCGATAGCCAAAGGCAGACGTGTAGCCTTGGAAGTTCTCGACCGGAAAAGAAGCACGCTGCCAACTCGAACGGGTTGCGACTTCCGTTGATTGGGCTTCTGCTAGGGCTTTGCCGATTTGCTGGGTTAGTCCAAGCGCCAGAACACTTGCGCCTGCCAGAAGTAGCCAGTGTTTCATCAAGACTCCTCTACACCTGGATAGATTAAAAATTCCTCGCAATATCATAACTCAGACTAATGGGTTGTCTATCCGTGTTGCTAGATAAACTTTTGTAAACTTCTAAGCTGCGATGGTCTCCGACCGACCGTAGGTCATCGCCAGGGTTTAGCCCTATTTCCGCTAAAGCATCGTGAAAGCTCTGGCTCAAGTGGTGCTGGCCTTTTGACAGGGTAGGTGAGAATGAAAGAGCCAAATCATCCAGTTGTTGCCCGTTTTGAACTTATCCCACCGATCAGCCCTTTCGACCCGAACCTGGCCTTTTGATCTGAGCTGGTTACCTCAACCGATCTATCTGGTTGGGGGTGGAGTGCGAGATGCTTTACGCGGACAGCCAGTATCCGGTTACCTGGATCTAGATTTTGTCGTACCGGCAAAGGCGGTTGAGACGGCCCAGGCGATCGCCCAAGCTTACGGGGCTGGCTTTGTGCTGCTAGACGCTGATCGCCAAATTGCCCGCGTAGTTTTTGAGCAGGCCACGGTTGACTTTGCCCTGCAAATCGGACCCAGCCTCACCAGTGATCTGCAACGGCGTGACTTTACGATCAATGCGATCGCCCACAACCCCCATACCGATCAAATTATTGATCCGCTGCACGGCTGCACCGATCTGGCAAAGGCGCTAATCCGCATGGTTTCGGCTCAAAACCTCGCCGCTGATCCACTGCGGCTACTGCGGGCCTATCGTCAGGCTGCCCAGTTGAACTGCTCTTTAGAGTCAGAGACGCAGCGAGTCATTGGTGAACTTGCGCCGCTGTTGCGGCAGGTTGCCGCCGAGCGGGTCCGGGTCGAAATTGGCTATCTCCTTAGTCATGCGGCAGGAACTCCCTGGCTAACAGCGGCCTGGCAAGATGGTCTACTCGATTTTTGGCTGCCGACAGCTTCCGCTCAAAGCTTTATCCAAATTGCGGCGATGGATCGCGCTGCTACTACTCTGGGACAAACCTGGCCGGCCTTGAAGACACACTTCAGCAGTCCTGTAAACCTGCGATCACACGGCGGGGACACCACTCGCCGCACCCTGCTGGCTACCGCTAAACTGATTGGACTCTTAGCCCCAGAGCGCACCCAAGCCGTTAGTGACCTAGAACAACTGAAATATAGCCGAGCAGAAATTAACTTAGTCACGTTGCTGCTGCAATTCTTACCGCAAATTCAAGCGGTTGGATCGCTGTCAAGCCTCTCCCGCCGGGAGCAGTATTTCTTGTTTCAAAAAACTGGGCGGATGTTTCCTCTCCTGGCAGTTGTAGCAATCACTTGGGGAAGTTCAGTCGAAGCGATCGCGCCTTTAATTGAGCGCTTTCTCAGCTCCGATGACCCCGTTGCCCATCCGGTTCCCCTGCTCACAGGTCGAGATTTGATGGCAGCCCTAGACCTCCAGCCTGGACCCAGAGTAGGCCAACTGCTGAGTGCCTTGGAAGTTGCTCAAGCTGAGGGTGAAATCTCGACGCCGCAGGCGGGGTTAGCCTTTGCTAGAGACTTCGTTCGCAGTAGTGATAAATCTTAGACATCACCACGCTAGCGCCTGCAAGACTCTGCGGTATCGCTCTGCAATATCTTGCTGATCATTCTCCTCCGACACCCCTTGATAGCTACCCCGCTCGATCATCTGAGCATGACGTAGCAGTGCTGCTCTATCCTTCTGGCGGTGGGTGTGGTTGGCAATCACTGCGATCGCTTCTAAAAGGCGAAGGATTACTGATACATCTGAGGTGCCGTACTGGCGAATCTTGTTAAAGGCCACATCCAGGAGCTGACCAAACGACACCGGCTTAGCAATCACCCGCAGAGTGTCGTCGTCATCGTAGCGATAGGGGGAGGGGAGTTCCCGTTCAGCCAAGTGAGATAGCCCAACACTCAGTTGGTCAATACAGCGGATAGCGGTGAAGGGATCATTGATACTAGAAGAGATTGCCCGGATGGCAACCTCGACCAACTGGTTGATGGGAAACTCAACATCCTGCTGCTCAGTCTGCTCCCGACCTAGACTAAAGACTTGATTGATCTTTTGAGTAAGCTGGTCATTGACTCGTTCCCCCGGCCAGACCATTGCTAGCTCACTGCCGTGGACGATAAACTGGCCGGGATGATGGTTGAGACGTAGCAGCAGATCTTTTGACTTAGCGATCTTCATCAACTGCTGCTCATTAACTGCCTGAAGATAACCGCTGCCCATAGCTCTAACCGGAATAGCCTCAGAGTCAAAGTCTGCTGGGATTTCCCCAACCCAGCGCTTGGACTCCGGTCGCCCACGCCCAATTTTTTCTGGGAAGAGCCGATCAACGGCATCATTGAGATCGCGACTTACCTCCGCGATTACGTGTGATGCCTGGATCAAGGTCGACGCATGGTCGATAAAGTAGATCAGCACCCCGATGCTAACCATCGCCAGTAGGAGGCCGACCGTAACCGAGATCTGCGGCACAAACTCAGTGTCTCCATTACGAACAGTTCGCAGCACCAAGCAAGCAGTAGACGAACGTGGCAATGAAGGTTCCTAGCACGACCTGATTGCCTGTGTCCCGCATGAAGTTGCGCAGCAACCGAGGGCCAAACTGGGAGGAAGCTAGCTGGAGCGCCACAATGGTGATTGAGAAGACAGTACCGGCAACAGTAATCATTGAGCCCGCGACGGCTGAGAGCAGCGTCCGCGCACCGTCGGGTCCACCTGTATAGATCCAGCCCAACTCAGCAAACGGCCCAGATTGAACTGCCCGATCAAGGTTTAGCATAGCGAAGGCCAGGGCGATCGCCAAGATCGCCATCAATGTTGGCAAAAACCAGTAGCTGGAGTGCAATGAGTCCCAAAGTTTACTTAACCTGGTATTGTTCATCGATAGAAACTTACCGAGTCTGAGTGCTTTCTGGCAGCGGTCTGCCCTTGGGTTCAGGTAGGGGAATGCGAGGTTCGTAGGGCATCGGGATATACTGCACCGAGGGGCGACCGCCCTGGGCTTGGGGATACAGATCCATCAGGTTGTAAATTAGCTTTGGTAAGCCCGCAGTGACGGGCAGGCCCAACTCAGTGGCTTCTTCAACTGTAACGGGATAGTCGTGGGTGACCCGTCCGGTTGCCAGCATCTCGATAATGCCGTCGATCTTATCAGGCTGGACCTTCTGCTGGGGAACCGCGTCCTCCAAAAGCGTGCGAACAAACCGTTCCACCTGCCGCAGTGCCTTGCGGGACAGGTCTGCCATGATCAAGGTCTGGTCATCAATCTCACTCACGGGTTTCTCTTGCACGACCTTGAGCACACTGGCCGCAGCCATGTTGCCCAATTGAGGATCGACAGGTCCCAGAACTGCGTTTTCATCCATGACAATTTCATCGGCAGCCAGCGCCAGCAGCGTGCCACCACTCATGGCATAGTGAGGCACAAAAACCGTGACTTTAGCAGGGTGGCGAATCAAGGCTCTGGCAATTTGCTCTGTTGCCAGGACTAGACCACCGGGGGTATGCAGGATCAGGTCAATCGGAACATTAGACGGGGTGAGGCGAATGGCGCGCAGCACTTGCTCTGAATCTTCAATACTGATGTAGCGAGAGAGGGGAATTCCCAGTAAGCTAATCGACTCTTGACGGTGAATTAACAGAATTGCTCGACTATTGCGCCGACTTTCAAACTCTCGCAAGGCCTGAACTCGGCGAGATTCAATCGCACGACGCTGCCAGGTGGGCTGTAGGGAGGCAATGACTAGAAAAATCCAGAATAAGTCAAAAAAATTAAAGTTCATTGGCAATCTGAGTATCCACGGTCCTATTGTTTCACGGCCAACTAGGCTCCGCTTGAATCAGAGCAGAAATCTATCTAGAGAGCTAGAGAGGGCTTTCAGACGCTAGAATACTGACGAGTTCTAGCTTTTAGGAGTCAGCGATGGCTCGATTCAATCCCTACGCTATCCAAGTGCAGTTGACACGGATGTTTGCAGAAGGGCAGTCCTTCTTTGCCGTCACCAAGGTCCAAGACTGGCTGCGAGAGCACAACGAAGATCCCCAAGCCTATGAGATTATTTTCCACAAGAAACCCTCTCCCCCTGGCTCGGAAGCAATTTTTGTGATTGAAGTCGAGCTGCGTCGCCGGGACGGGCAGCCAGTTGAAGCATGGCTTTTGCGTGAACTGAATCAGCCTGGATGAGTGCTTTTTAGAGTTGTAAGTTTTAAGTTAATGCAGTTAGTGATCCCACTTCTGCTCAACTCAAAACTTAATCCTTCTTAACCTGAAGCACAAACAGCGTCATGTCATCGCGGTTTTGGTTCCGATGGCCGACAAACTGCTGAACTTGATTAAACAAGTAATCCAGAATCGCCTGAGGTCCTTGACGCTGAGCACAGGCCCATTGAAAAGCCTTGGTTAAGTTCTCTTCATCAAAGCGATCGCCACTTTGGTTAGCAGCGTCGGTAAGCCCATCCGTGTAGTAGATAATCGTATCCCCCGGATAGAGTTGGATCTGCGCTTCTTGGTACTGGGCATCTGCGTCCAGGCCAATTAGCATGCCGAGGGTATCCAACCGCCGGATCGAGTTCGTTGCAGCTTGCCACAATAAGGGGGGGTTGTGAGCGGCATTGCTATAGGCCAGGATTTGAGTCTGGGGATCGTACTCTGAATAGAACAGCGTCACAAATCGGTTAGAGTTCTCAAGATCGGCATACATAACCCGGTTAAGATGCTGCAAAATTCGAGCGGGGGAGTGCTGATTGAGTACCTCAGCCCGGAGCATTCCCCGCGTCATAGTCATGATTAAACCCGCAGGGACTCCCTTACCCATCACATCCCCAATAGTCAAGCACCACCGACCAGACTCACTAGCTGTTTTTTTGCCTCGACTTAGTTGATCGTAGTGGATCGGGATAAAGTCGTAATAATCCCCCCCGACGCGGTTCGCCGTCTGGCAGTGTGCTGCTAGCTCAACACCGCAAATTTGAGGATACTGCCGAGGCAGGAGTTGCAACTGGATTTCGGCCCCAATTTCTAGCTCTCGATCCAGCCGTTCTTTCTTGCGTAGCTCAACGGTGAGTTCATCATTTTCAATCGCTACCGCTGTCTGGTCGGCCACAAGCTGAGCCAGTTTCTGGCGGGTCTCTGTCCAGGTATACTCAGAGTCTTGGCTGAAGACATAGAGCCGACCCAACTCCGTATTCCTAACCAAGATTGCTGTGCCAAACCACTGCATACTTGTCTCCAAGGAATAGCTGAGCTGTTTGTCTAGAGTCAGGGAACTACTTGACACCTCGGTAGTTGGAGTCACCAGGCGGCGAATTGCTATCTCGAAGGCTTTGCGAAGGTGCTGGCAGTGATCTGTTTCATGACAGTACAACTGCTCTAAACGAACTTGACCGTTGGATTTAAATAAAACCAGTGCCGCTGCCTCTGCATCGGTGACCCGACTGGTGATCAGGGGAATTAGCTCCAGAAATTGATTTAAATTATTGAAGCTGCGCAGGGCAAAGCTGAGAGAACTAAGCAAATCCTGAATCTTACTCTGTTCCCGATGTAAACGAGACACCAGTTCCTTCAAGACAAAAACGGGTGTGACTTCTGAGAACCCTGCTCGATTGCGATCAGAAGGTTGAGAAGGCTGTCGGGGGGCCGGGAGGGTGGTCATAGATTCAGGACAACAGAGATAGTCAGTCGTTTTCTGGGCTTGGTAGGGTGATAGGAGATAGCAGTGATGGGTGGGGGAATCTTGGGATTGGTTTGCGACCCATTATGGCAGTTTCTGACCATAGCCACCACTGTGCTGCCAGGATACTGCTAATGACTTGAATCGAACAGTTCAAGCTACTTGTGGATCTTGTGGCAAGGATGATGAGGGGAAAGATGACGCTGAGGAGACTCAGACACTCTCCCTACTTTCCTGCTTCTGTGCAACTCGACTGGTAAGGTTAGAGGCATGATAGCTTATAACCAGAATGGTCAAGCGGTTTCCCTGACTAAGGCTCAAGCTGAATCTGACCCAAGCCCACGAATGTATAACTGAACTTCAATCCTTCAACCACTCAACAGGGCTTCGACAAATTCGTAACTGGAGAAGGGCCGTAGATCCTGAATGCCCTCACCAGCACCGATAAATCGAATTGGCAAGCCAAGTTGCTGAACAATGGCAAGGGCAACTCCCCCCTTGGCAGTTCCATCCAGCTTAGTCAAGACCACGCCAGTGAGCTGGGCTGCCTGAGAAAAGACTTCAGCTTGGCGGAGGCCATTTTGACCCAAGGTGGCATCCAAAACGAGTAGAGATTCAACGATCGCATCCGGGGCTTTTTTATCCACAATTCGCCGGATCTTGCTGAGTTCATCCATGAGATTCTTCTTGTTTTGTAACCGTCCGGCGGTGTCGACAAGCAGTAGTTCAATATCGCGGCCTTGAGCAGCCGCGATCGCATCAAAGACCACCGCTGCCGGATCAGTATTTTTGCCTGGGTTCGCAATCACCTCGACGCCGCTCCGCTGGCCCCAGATCTTGACCTGCTCAACCGCCGCCGCCCGGAAGGTATCCGCAGCGGCAATTAAACAGCGGTAGCCTGATTCCTGGGCAATGTGAGCGATTTTACCTATCGTTGTAGTTTTACCCGCGCCGTTAACCCCCGTCAGCAGCCAAACGTTTAAGCTATTTTTCTCTGGGGCAAAGGTAGGACTGTAAGCTTGGCCGAGGGGGTTATCGAGCATGTCGCGCAGAATTTTTTTCAGGTAAGCGATCGCGGCGTCCGGGGGCAATACTTCTGAGCGCAGCTTGCTCTGGAGGGCCTCAATAATTGCGTCTGTTGCCTCCACCCCCACATCTGCTTGTAATAGCAGGGTTTCAATTTCCGTTACCGCGTCTTGGTTCAGCGGTCCCTGACCAACAATGGCTTTGAGCTGGTTGACCAAGCTCCGCCGAGTTTTGTCTAAACCCTGGCGCAGTCGCTTCAGCCAGGTAATTTCTTCCAGCGAAATTTGATCGGGATGACGACCTTGAGCGGCTAATAGCTCCGCCGACCACAAAAAGCCTTCATCAAAGGCCAAGCCTGGAATCTGCTCTGGTGTCTCAAGTTCGGGCTTGGCAGTGACGGGTTGGCTAATCTCAGGTTCGGGCTCCTCAATTGCCGTGGCTTTGAGGCGTTCTAGCCGTGCTTGCCGTTCCGCACCTGCGCGAGCAAGGAAGCTTGGAACAACGGGCTCAGGAGGAGTGGCCGCAGCAGCTTGTGGCGTGGGAATTTCAACCTCCAAGGCCGCCTGCTCAGGTGAAACGTTCATGTCCTGGGCAACAAATTCGGGCACAAAAGCCTCTTCAGGCTCTACAGGCGTTACTTCCGTCGAGGTCAACTCAGGGAATTCAGACGTCTCTGCAACTGCTGTGGCCTCTGCCAAGGAAGCCGAATCTTCTGTTTCTGGAACTGCTTTGGTTTGATCAACAGCAGTTTCGACAACCAGATCGATAGGTTCTACCGCTTTTAGTTCTGAGGGTTTTTCTGCCTCAACTGCCTCTATAGCTCGGTGTTCTTCCTCAGTAGTGCTAGGTTCCGTCTGCTCTGGAACTGCTGAGGTTGTTCCGGCTGGTTGCGCCTGCTGCTTCTGAATGTTTTGGTAGGCCGACTTGGCCCAACTTAAGTAATCTGCCGCAGCGTCCTGAGATTGCCCCTCTGCTTGAGGTTGGGCCACTTGTTCTGGCTCAGCAGTAGCATCTACCTCTTCACCCTGGGGTGTCTTAGGTTTTTCATCAAACCGACGACGGAACCAATTAAAAACCATTACATTTACCTAATGCCCCTGTCTGGCAGTCCTTGATTTGGATTGCTGATCCTAATTTAAAGAAAATCTTGCACATCAGATAGAACTTATGCAGTTGAGTCGCCCCCATACCTAGCACTGATAGCTAGGAGATGGAGAGACTCGGACACTCCTGTCTCTCCTTATGTCCCTTGGGGGCTAGGAAGCGCAAGATCTTAGATGTTGCAGGTCTGAGGTCAAACTTTCCAGCTCCAAATCAGAACAGTCAAGCTTTTTGCTCGAACGATGGAGTTCTAGTCTCAAAATCTTGAGCTTTTGCTTGGACGATGAAGCTTTTTTCTCGACACTTCAAGTTTTAGGCTTAACGTTCCACGTTCTGAGGTCAAAGTCCCAAGCTTATATCTTGAAGTTTCAAGTTCTGATCTTCAACCCTCGTGCTTGGAAGCAATGAGAAGATGCCAGTCAAGGTGATTTGGCCTTCACTTGGTCTGTGACTCGACGGAGAACTCCGTTGATAAACCGATGCCCCTCCTCGCTACTGTAGCGTTTAGCTAATTCAACAGCTTCATTAATTGCGACTCGGTCGGGAATATCCAAAAACAGAATTTCTGTGACGGCAATTCGCAAAATATCCCGGTCAATCCGGGCCAGCCGCCCTAGCTGCCAGTCTACAAGGGATTGCTGCAAAAGTTGGTCGATTTGAGCCCGGTTGCTATTGAGCAGGCCGATGATTTGGAGGGCGTAGCCCCGAACTTCCTGCTGATTTGCCAGTTGGATAAACTCTGGTAATTCAACTGCGGTGCCTAGACGGTTAACAGCGGTTTGTGTCAGCTCAATCGCTTCATCGATCATCGCTCTAGCACTTTGCACATCTAGGGCTCGGATCTCGCTACTGAGCAAGCGATCGCTGCCCCGCTTTAGTTCCCCAACAGCAGTTTCCAGGGTGTCTTGAGCCTCGCCAGTTAGGGTGCGAATTGCTGCCAGCAGCACCTGTTGCAGATCTTGCTCTGCCAATCGCTCTGGGTTAGCCGGAAGCTGGCTGATACTTAAGAGAGCCAATTCGCGAGCAGTTCGACGGGCTTGCATAGAGGCGTGTTGCTAAGGGTTACAGCTTCAGCCCACTAATCCTAACAATCTTTAGCTAAGTCGAAACAAACTGGACTGGCGTTGCCGCATCTCAAAAGAGCTAGCTTTAGCCAGAAGGGGCTTAGGTGGATTATCTCGCTTCTCTAAGCCCACTCCAGCCAATCGTAATGAAGCCAACCGCCAAGAGTAAACTTCGCAGCTCGACCCGCAGCTTAGATTGCAGCGCTTCATTGTCGGCGCGATCTAGGGCTTGGTTCTGTTCAGTCTGGATTTTGGTTCGAGCAGCTTCCGCTCGTCGATCTAGGGCTGTTGGATCTGCTTTGAGTTGCTGTAAGAGGGGTAACTGCTCCGGGGGAACCCGATTACTGTTAATCAACTGGTCGATTTGCCCGCTTTCAACCAGAGAGCGAACCTGAGTTTGCTGCTGCTCAAGTTGCAGCTCAGCCTGACCTGCTTGCCGGTTAATCCCCTCGATACTTTGCTGACTCACCTGACTGGTTGTAGTGAAATGGAGCGGAATCAGGAGCAAGAACAGCAAGCCTAGTAAGCTGGCAACCACAAAGGTCCAAAACTTAGGATTCTGCCAAGTGCCTTGATCTGCAAGTCCAGGCTTGAGAGAAGCCAGACTGGACTGAACCCAAAAACCAGCATAGATTAGAGCAAACCCAACCAGCGGGGTAACGCCTCGCTCGACCAGTTGAGTTAGAACACCCAGTTGCCATTGCAGGTTAGAAAAGTCGGGCGTAATCAGAAACACCAGCAACTCCACAACAAAGGATAGAATCAAGATCACGCCGACAAGCTTCAGAACCTGGGTAGCTATCGGCGAGGGCTGTGGGATATCCGTTACTTTCATGGACTGTACCTGGTAAGTGAACTAAATTTAAATCAAGCGTCACACCACCCTAAAAACTTACTAGATGAATGTCCCTTATAGGAAATTTATCCAAATTCAGGCCCAAACTTAGGCCCAAATTTGGGTTTAGAAATATCAAAGAATTCTAGCGTCAAGAGCGTGCTTCAGCCGGTAACTCCGCAGGTTTGACCCGGCTGGTTTGTACCTTCCCGTTCCGGTTAATTTGCAGTTCTAAAGTATTACCTGGGCTGGTTGCATCAACTTGTGCCTGGATCTGATCGGCATTTTCAACAGGAACCCCATTCAGCTGTTCAATTAGGTCGCCAGCTTGGAGATCCGCCCGGTCTGCTGGGGAGTTAGGCAACACTTCAACAATTAAGACGCCTTGATCTTGCTGGACCTTGAAACCAAGGTCACGCTGGTTAATTTCGGCTCGAATCTCAGGGGTGAGTTCAGCCATGCGAATTCCGAGGTAGGGATGCTCAGCACGGCCCTTTGTCAACAGTTGGTTGGCGATCCGCTCTGCTGTAGCAATTGGAATCGCAAAACCTAATCCCTGAGCGCCGCTGATGATTGCAGTATTGACTCCAATCACTTCGCCGCGGTCGTTGAGTAGAGGGCCGCCGGAGTTACCGGGATTAATTGCTGCATCGGTTTGAATAAAACGCACCCGCTTGTCTGGAACCCCAACGTCAGAGCTAGAACGCCCGGTGGCGCTGATAATGCCCTGAGTAACCGTGTTGTCAAGGCCCAAAGGATTCCCAATGGCGATCGCCCACTGTCCCGGCACCAAATTTTCTGAGTTACCCAGCTTGACGGTCGGCAACCCCGTCGCTTTAATTTGAATCACCGCTACATCGGTGACCGGATCAGTGCCGACAACCTGACCCTCAAATCGACGGCCATCCTTGAGGATGACTGTCACTTCATCCGCATTGGCAACGACATGGGCATTGGTTAGGACACGACCATCCTGGGTCAAAATAAATCCAGAACCAGTACCCTGCTGGACTCGTCGTTGCTCAGGTGCCGGGAGCTGATCGCCAAAAAAACGCTCAATCGGAGAGTTTGTGTCACTTGCCGTCCGGGTTGCATCAATTCTGACGACCGCTGGTCCGACCTCGGAAACCACGTTAGCGACGAAGTTGCCAGGATTGACAGGGGCTGTCGTTCGCTCTAACTGGTTGGCTAAAGGACTGTTCACTGAAGCGGCAGGTTCTTGAACAGCGCTGTTACCTCTGCTAAGTTCGCTGCATCCGCCACTGCCAGCAATCACGAGCATTAAAGAATAGAGGATAGGCTGCCTAGAAAATCGATTCATTGTTGTGTTTCAAGCTTGGGAACACCCCTGTCTTCTTTACTCTACCGTCTGACTATAACCTTAGTCGCCAACTTTCTCCCTGGATACAATAAGTGGATGATTTCATCTCATCGACAACTGCTGCTATCTACAGCCTGGGGACTGGTTGGTGTGATCTGGGGAACCTCTGCTAGTCCAATCTTGGCAATGGTGCCTAGCTCAATAGGGTCTATACTGTCCGCTCCAGCCTCAAGATTTCATCACCCTGTCACACCTTCTGAACGCCCTCAAATTCGGACAGCCCTCAATCAATCTTCGTGTCCCAAACCCGCCCTATCCCGGCTGGTCCAGCACACTATCGCTCCTGGCGAAACCCTTGCCGACATTGCCCAGCGCTACAACTTAGTCCCCGTTACCTTAATGGGTATGAATCCAGCTTTACGGCGAGGTGAAGTACCTGTTGGAACTAGAATCGTAGTCCCCCCCTACAACGGCATCCGGGTGGCCGTCCCCGCTGGCCAACGCTTAAAGGATGTGGCAGCAACGTACAAGGTTCGCCCGGATGTACTGTATGAGGTGAATGGTTGCCAATCTACCCCTAAAGTTGTGTTTGTGCCAGGGGTAAATTGGTCTCCAATTGCGACTCCAGGCCAGAGTAGCAAGACGCGCGATCGCCAAAGCCTTCAGAACACGCCGGAGCGATTTAGGCAATATCCCCTACCGACCCCAGTCCCTATTGCCCTGGGCTATGGCTGGGGGGTGGAGCCAACAACAGGTAAGGTTGCCTTTCACAGTGGGGTCGATCTAGGTGCACCAAAAGGAACGCCAGTTTTTGCTGCAGCCAGCGGCACGATTGCCTTTGCCGGAAAGCAGGGAAGCTATGGGAATCTTGTTGTCGTGAATCACTCCGAAGGTCGCCAAACTCGCTACGCCCAGCTTGATAGCATTTCGGTTTCTGTCGGTCAAGCAGTCAAGCAGAGCAGTACCCTTGGTAGAGTTGGGGCCACCGGACAAGCAAGCCGACCCCATCTCCATTTTGAAATCCGAGTTTACTCAAGCCTCGGTTGGGTTGCGCAAGACCCTACTGGCTATCTTCCGCTTCTGCAAGCTCTCCGTTCTAGACCTTGAATAGACTACTAAGACTTACCAACAAAGTGTCAGAGAGCTTCACGACTAGCCACCTGCTTCATCCAACTAGCTCAGTATTCATCTACTCTCATCAGCGTTAAAATGCGGGCTGTGCAGTCAGGATCTGCCGGATTTGGAGATTTGGCAGTCAGGCTTTTGTTGCAGTAGTCAATCTCCCAGAGATAATCTGTGTCGTCTTGAGTGACTATGCCAGTGTCATGCTCTGCAGATAGATTCACTGGCGGGGATTTGACAAAGTTGTCAACGCTCTGCACAGCTCGAAACAAAGCCTGTTTTCTGGCTTCTGGTAGGGCACGGACCTTTGGGGTAGTAGACCATACACCGAGACTAGACTCACCCTTTCGGAACCGATCATTAAGGGCTACAGTTTTGTGTTGTTGTATTTTAGACATAGTTATTAGTCCTTTAGCACTATTAAAATGGCCTAAAGCAGTCTCCCTAGCCAAGACAAGGGTAGGCTTACGTTTTTTGTAACTTTCTCAGGTAAACTGGGTCAGCCGCTTAGAAGGTTCTGAGTAAACATCCCTCGAACTAAGAAAGTTGAAGAAGCTATTTACTTGCGAAAGCAACAGTCTGCTGACAAGCTGAAACTATTTGCTGGTCGTTGGGTGTCACCGTCTGGATTCGGTGAAGGTCCTCTAGCTGAACTTTGACCTCGGGATTTTTAATACCTTCAGGACTTACAGGCTTTATGTCAAGGGATTTGCTGTCTTGAGAACCTGTAAAGCAAGTAAATTCAGAACGAGGAGAGTAAAATGCTCCTACAACTCTCCCGTTTTGGTTGCTAAACACCACATAGCCCTTTTGCATTTGTTCAGGCTGAGGCGTTTCCCCATAGAGTTGAATCTTACTGTCCGAAGAGCCGGAACCACTAGACTCTGCTAACTGAGCCTGAGCAACGCCCATAGCTCCAACACTGCCTAAGGACAAGGCGATCGCGGCTCCTACAACAGTTCTTTGTAATTTAAGCTTGTTAGAGGGGTAAATTTTAGGTATTAAATTCATGAACAGTCCGATTAAATGTCTTTGTTTCCTGATCGCAACTACCGTGAAATTATTTCGGGTTGCTTTAATAACAAAGGCTTGCTGATAGCTTGAAGAAGCTTAGCTATTTCAGATGAGTATTGAAACTATTTTGAGGATATACGAGTCAAAGCCAAACCTCTTGAAGGAGCTGTCTATTGACTAGTCAAGTGTTGAGTTGAATCGGTCTCATTTAACCTACCTTCGGCTCTGCTTTTCTTAACTCAGCAACTGCTGCATGTGGTCCATGTCAGCTTTACTGCTTAGGTTGTTGATTGGTAAAGACTAGACCATGTTATTACTTATCTTTACCTATCTATGGGTAGAGATAAGTACTGCACTGGTTCTAGAGGGCTAAAGGTATGCTTAAGTACGCCTATCGGCCCGTGGCAGCTGTATCTATGGAACACTAGATTTCATTCTTGAAATGTTTTTAAAGCATCTCCATACCAGATTGCTTCAATCCTCTCAGCAACCCGCAAAATTTCAGTCCGGTGTTGAGACTCCAGCAAAACTGTAACATGGCCCAACTTGCGAGCGGGATAAGTCTTCGTTTTGCCATACCAGTGGACAGAGGCACCAGGCAGTGCGGCTAAGCGCTCTCGTTGAGTCAGGTAGCTAGATTGAGCCTGCTCAAAGCCAAGTAAGTTGACCATAACGGCTGCTCGGCTCCGCAGGGCTGGGTTACCTAGCGGTAGATCACAAACTGCTCTTAAATGCTGCTCGAACTGCGATGTCTCACAGGCATCTAAGCTAAAGTGTCCAGAGTTGTGGGTCCGAGGTGCAATTTCATTCACTAGAACCCGGCCTTCGGGGGTGAGAAATAGCTCAATCCCGAAGACGCCGACAACCTGAAGATTTTCTAGGAGGGTGTGGGCGATCGCGGCAATTTCAGTTTCTACTCCTGGACTTAGATCTGCCGGAACAATCACGCGCCGGCAAATCTGCTCTTCCTGCTGAGTCTCAACCACAGGGTAGGTGGCAAGTTCGCCTCGGCTAGAGCGGGCTGCGATTATCGCCAGTTCTCGTTCAAACGGAATGAATTCTTCGATCAAGAACGCATCAGTTAATGTCTGCGCTTTAGCTCCCAAGCGCTGCCAAACAGATTCAAGTTCAGTCTGATTTCGAACAATGAAGGTTCCCTGACCGTCATAACCCTGACGCCGGGTTTTCAGCACCAGGGGAAACTGGAAACCCTGAGACGCTGGACTGAGTTCAAAATTAAAGCTGGCAAACCTGGGAACAGGCAATCCTAACCGCTGTAAATAGCAACGCTGGTGGTATTTGTCCAGTAGCGGCGTTAAGGTCTCCAGGCTGGGTCGAAAGCAAGCCCCCTGTTGAGCAAGCTGAGTTAGAGACTCAAGATCAACAAATTCATTTTCAAACGTAATCACATCGCACCGAGCTGCAAGTTGAGCTGTCGCTGCCGTGTCCTCAAGGGCCGCCAGAATTGTCTCAGCCGCGATCGCCACAGCAGGATCAGTGGCCTCAGGGGTCTGAACGACCAGCTCAATACCTAAAGATTTGGCTGCCCTCGCCATCATCCAGGCCAGTTGTCCACCTCCAATCACCCCCACTCGCTTGATGTGAGTTGACGTCGGCAGATTAGGAGCTGGTGCAGGAGATGCTTGAGAGGTCGGCTGGGTCATACTGATATCTGAACCTCAACCGCAACCCAGGGAGTCACGAGTTGCCACACCCGTGACTGAATTAGTACCACTGGCTCGATCACATAGCTCCCTAGCCTGCGCCCCATCTAAAATCGCATGACTGAAATCTGCTCCGGTGATGTTTGTCTGATTAAAGGTAGATTGCAACAAAATAGACTCCGCCAAGATAGCGTCGCTCAAGTCAGCACTGGTGAAATCAATTTGATCAACCATCGCACTACTGAGGTCTGCGCCGTGGAGATTAACATGGGTCATCACAGAAGCACTAAATACACCCCCGCGCAGATTGGCACTCGAAAAGTTAGCCCGTTCCATATTGGCGTTGGCAAAGTCAGAAGCCCGCAAGTCCTGCCCGGAAAAGTCCCGGCCTTTGAGCTGCCCATTGCTGAACGAGTATGGGTGAATCACATCCTCCGCACGACTTGCAGGGACGAAACAGCACCAGAGAATGAGTGAGCACAGCAACCCAGCCAGCCAGCGAACAACCATAAGCTTTAATTTGCACGATCTACTTATTTTCTAGCCTAAAGTATCTGCAAGACAAAGTTGGAACGAAATGTGCTTGGCTCAGAGAAAGCCTCAAGCATGACTTCATTAACCTTCTCTAAGGCAGCTAGTAATCTTTACTCCATCAACTGCACAATAGAAGCTATGGATTTACCTAACCTGCCATGCCAATGCTTGCAGATACGAAAGGTCTACTGACTGAGCTAATCAGTCGCTACCGATCGCGAGTAGATTTTTTAACCATCCGCTTAGAGGAGGCCGAGGGGACGGATATTCTCCTGCGCGGCGATAAAATTGAAACCTTAAGCGAAGGTCTTTCCGTGGGTGGGCAGGTACGGGCCTGTCACAAAGGGGGTTGGGGGTTTGCTAGCTTTAACCAGCTCGCTGGCCTGGAAGATCAAGTTGAAGCGGCGATCGCGGCGGCCCGGTTAGTGGGAGATGAGGAAACGATCCTCGCTGCTGTTGACCCGGTTCAGTCCAGCCACATTCACCCTTTGAGTGGGACTAATCCCCGGCAGGTTTCCCTGGCCGAGAAAAAGGCACTGTGCGATCGCTACGGCGACATCTTGCGGGCAACCTCTGACCAGATCACGACCATCTCGGTTCGCTACGGCGACAGTACGCAGCGCATTCTCCTGGTTACCTCTGAGGGTACACTGCTAGAGCAATCCTGGGCCGATATGGAAATGCGCTTTGCCGCGACTGCCCGGAATGGCGATACGGTTCAAACCGGACGAGAAACCACAGGCTCCCGCAAAGCCTACGAAGACTTGACGGGACTAGACGAGCAAGTCCGCAGTGCCGCTGAGCGGGCAGTGAATGCCTTGAAGCTCCCGCCAGTTCAGGGTAATACCTATACAGTCGTGATTGACCCCATTCTCACAGGCTTATTTGTCCATGAAGCCTTTGGGCATCTCTCTGAAGCTGATATGGCCTACGAAAACCCGGACTTGCTGGAAGTGATGAGCTTGGGACGGCAGTTTGGCCCCCCAGATCTGCAAATTTTTGATGGGGCTGCTGTCCCCGGTCATCGCGGTAGCTACGCGTATGATGACGAGGGCACCCCGGCAACCGTCACCCAACTGATCCAAGATGGTCAGTTAGTTGGACGGCTACACTCGCGCGAAACTGCTGGGAAGTTGGGGGAAGCACCTACGGGCAATGCTCGTTGTCTCAACTACCACTACTCCCCGATCGTCCGCATGACCAATACCTGGATTGAGCGGGGCAAGACGCCCGTTACTGACCTGTTTGGTGATATTCAGCAAGGGGTGTATGCCCGCAACTGGCTTGGGGGGATGACGAATGGCGAAATGTTCACCTTTACCGCCGGGGAAGCCTGGATGATCCGCGACGGCAAAGTTGCTGAGCCAGTGCGGGATGTCACGCTTTCGGGCAACGCCTTTAAAACTCTTGCCGATATTGAGGCGATCGGGGACGATTTTTTCTGGGATGAATCTGGAGGCTGCGGCAAGGGTGGGCAGAGTGGTTTACCTGTGGGTTGTGGGGGTCCCAGCCTCCGAATTCGCAACGTAGTTGTCGGCGGTGAAGCTGAAGCATGAATACCAAAATTAACTGCTGATCAAGCCCAGTAGCGCCCGAATCATAACTACACCTATAGTCACTAAACCAATAACGGTCAGCATCAGTCCAGCCAACAGCAGGGCCAGAAACCATCGGTTTGCTGTAGGTTGAGGCGTGGGGGCTTCTAAGTGGGCTTCCAGTAAGGCCACATTTCGGGCGTTAGCTTTCCAGGTCGCATCAACGATGTCGCCAACGATGGGTATTGTCCCGACAGCGGCTTCAAACAGGACATTGTAAACCATTCGCGTCAAGGTCTGACGCGGCAGGCCCAGTCGAGTTGCCTCCAGGACAATGTAGGCGGAGAGCACCGTTCCAATCACGTCACCAGCGCCGGGGATAAGCCCAAGTATCGGATCAAGGCCGATCCGAAAGCTTGTACCCGGAATTCGAACTGCGTTATCGAGTAACCGGCTCAGCGATCGCACGCGCTTCAAAATTACTAGCTTGGAGTCAGGAGCAGTAATAGACATAGCAGTAGCAAACTTGGATGATCACTACCGTATCTGAAATCGCCCCAGACTGTCCTATAGCAGCAGGAAGATTATTGTAGGACTGGTCCTAAGGAATGTCCAATCACGAATAAACACCCCATGCTGGGCAACGTTAGCCCAATGATCGCAGCCGACAGCAATATGGAAGAAGCCATTGCGTTCTATGAGCAACAGCTTGACTGCATAACAGTTGTCACCGGATGCAGGGTAAGCTAGATGTCTTTACCAACAACGTTTTGGTTCTCGCTTTCCGGTGCAATGATTTTTTAGACCGCACTCTGAAACTCTTACCTTAAAGGAAGGAATCTTACTTGTCCTTCCCATTCTCCTGCAAGACTACACTCAGCTATCAGTAAGATTTCCTCAATCGCCAAACCAACTGGAACACGACGGCTTACTTCAAACACTCCCGGCATTGACAAACCTGCTTGGATTCGTTCGTAGGTAAATCCTGTCATTGTTGCAACATCGTGAGTCAGGACAACTCGACCTTGCTTTGCCGACCATTCTAAAACTGTTGGATCATCCGCCCCGGACAAACCCACATCTTGAACCCGGACAATATCGATATCTCGATTTTGGCGGAGAATACCCCGAATAATTTGGTTGTTAAAATTCTCGTCAACCAAGAAGCTTAACACGTCAAACTATTTGTACTGGCTGCGTCTTGCTAACAAGCGCTCCCGGACTCCAACTGGATTGAAACGTCTCTCGGCTTCCTGCCGAACCGCTGCTGCCCGGTGCTGCCGTTCTAGAAGATAAGCATCAATTTCAGCTTTATGTCGTAGATAGTAACCAATCGCTGAATAGACGTCCGAAAGCTGAAGCGATGGATACTGCTCTACGATTTCCTCTGCTGTAGCACCCTCAAGGAAAGCCGTAACAACCGTATCTAGTGTTATGCGAGTTTTGCCCACCAGAACTACACCATCAGCGTTAGCCTCCAGTGGCGCAGGTTCAGCTATGATTGCTAGCGTCATTAGCAATGTTAAGAGCGTTGCTTTGATGGTAGCAAAGCTCTGCTCAGTTCAGGTGATAGGTTAGCCTGCCTGGACAACCTGCGTACTGCGACCTTGCCAAAACTGAAGAGCTTAGAGTCAGGAGCAGTAATAGACATAGCAGCAGCAAACTTGGATGATTACTACCGTATCTAAAATCACCCCAAACTGTCCTGTAACAGCAGGAGGATTGTTGTATGAACACACCCGTACTCAAAAACGTCAGCCCAATTATTCCGGCTGGCCACGATATGGAAAGGGCCCTTGCGTTCTATGAGCAACAGCTTGGCTTCACAACGGTTCATAAAGAAGGTACTCCCGTCACGATGGCGATTGTTGAACGTGACTCAGTCAGGATCTTTCTCCAAAAGAATGACGATAGACATCTGGCTGAGTGGACCACCTTTCGCATCCAGGTTGATCACATTGAGCAACTTTACGAGGAGTTTCAGGCGAAGGGCGGCGGGATGATTCACCCGAACGGTAAGCTACAAACAAAACCTTGGGGAACAAAGGAGTTTGCAATCCTTGATCCGGCTGGGGTCTGCATCACATTCTACGAGCCAGAGAACTAATGGTGTTTATTTGCAAATCTTCTGTGATGAAGCTTGGGCGTTTGGGATCTGTATCGTGATTAAGTACGCCTCACAAGCAAAAAAGTGGCTATCGACAAGATAGAAAAAATAGCAAGGACGCAGGCAGCATATATTGGAATTAGCCCAATTCCTCCGAGTAATCCTCCACCCTCTCGTGCGCTTAGCTCAGCCTGATGGAGTGACCACATCCCATCTCTTACTAGAGCAGCAGAAAATATAAGCAACAACATATGCGTAACTAATATAGCTTTCTGAATTCCTTGTTTTGGCTTCCACAACTTTGTTCCTAAGATGATTAACCATACCCCTGCAATGTCAACAAATAACCCCAAACCAGGCCCAACAAAGATCGATAAAGGAATTAGAAGTACACCCACTAAGACATGCAGAGCAGCAAATGACCTTGTTGTGTATCTTATTAAGGGTATAGCTTCAGACTCTTCTAAATATGAGCGCCGGAGCCTGATTGTCCTTCCTAATATCCAATAGATGATCAAGAGCACAAGAGGGGCCTGAACAAGTAGGAAGATCAATAATTGGAGGAATGAGAGGTCAGGGATAGAGGTTGCCTCGTTCGTGAGCCACATTGTGGCACTGCCACTAACCATGCCTGACAGCCCCCCTAGGAGAAACGCATGAAGACTAGTTTGTGCACGCTGCTGTAGCACAGCTAGGGTGACAAAGCCGGGAAAGTTGAGCCACAGTACGGAGCTACCAGATGCATATACGAAGCGAGTCCACTCAAACCACTCTAGATCCTCGCTTCCCCACTGAGTAAATCCATACGGAATATTCACGGCTGACCCGCTCAATATTAAGCCAATGGCATATAGTAGCAAAGACATCTATAGTCTCCCTCGGAGATTGGTTAATCTTGGAGCACCGCAAAGTAATTGTTGAAGTTTGAAGTTCTAAGCCCGGAAGTTGAAGTTTGGAGGCTGAAGCTTTTGGTTTTGAGCTTGAATGTTGGAGTGTCGAGCTTGAAGTTTGAAGTTCTCAGCCTGAACGTTGAGGTTCTGAAGGAGAAAGTTGAGGCTTTAAGCTTGAAGCTTCGAGTTCTGTGCTTGAACAATCGACCTTTAGGGTTGAACGATGAGCCTTCAAGGTCAGATGGTGAACCTTTGGGCTTGAACGATGAATCTTTAACCCAGTTTTTCCTCATCTAGTCAAGAAGATTCAGGGGCTTGGTTGATTTCGCGCAAGCTTTTTGCGGTTTTTGAGGAATAATCCCTTAGCCTATAGTCATAGTACTTTGAGGCACCTATTTAGACTCAGATGAACAAGACTATCGATGTCGGTTACACAGTCCAAATTTGGCAGGAGGGCAGTCAATTAATTGCCCATGCTATGCCATTAGATGTGATGAGCTCAGGCCAGACAGCAGAAGAAGCTAGGCAAGCTTTAGACGAAGCAGTACGTCTCTTTCTACTAACTGCTGCAGACAGTGGAACATTGGATGAAATTCTTCAAGAGACTGGTTACGAGTTTAGACAGGGAAGTTGGGTAAGTCCTTTTTGGGTGTCGATTGAAAGACATTCTGCTGTTGTCGGACTCTAAAGTGGCAAGAATTGTACCAGTACACTGGAGGACTTTAGAAAAGGTATTTTTGAAAGCTGGCTTTCGGTTTGCCAGACAGGAAGGAAGCCATCGCTCCTACACCAAATCGGGTATTTCCAGACCCGTTGTGATTCCGACTTATAGTGAAATTCCAGTCGCGATTATCAGAAACAATCTGAAAACAGCAGGCATTTCTAGAGAGGACTATTTTCGCTGGTTGAAGGAAACGCAGTAACAACATGGTATAGCTTCCGTAATCACGTCAATATTGCTCCACCCATCAAGCGCTGGTGGCGGTACTGTAATTCTGCTTTAATTAAGGGCCAGCGATCTAAAGTCTCATCCTTAGCCATAATTTTTTCTGCCGCTTCCCGCGCTAGTTCCAACACGTCTTGATCTTCAATCAGGCTGGCAAGGGCAAAGTCCGGTAGTCCCGACTGGCGAGTACCCAGAACTTGACCCGGTCCGCGAAAGCGCATGTCCATTTCTGCAATTAAAAAGCCGTCTTGAGATTGCTCTAGAACTTTCAATCGTTGACGGGCGGTCTCCGTTTTAGAGCTGTTCATCAACAGGCAGAAAGACTGGTAGCTGCCCCGCCCGACCCGGCCCCGGAGCTGGTGTAGTTGGGACAGACCAAACCGTTCGGCGTGTTCAATCAGCATCACGGTGGCATTGGGAATGTCTACGCCTACTTCGACGACGGTCGTGGAGACCAAAATCTGGGTTTCACGGTTTTGGAACTGGCAAATCGCCTCATCCTTTTCTGCCGAGGTCATGCGACCGTGGAGCAGGCCCACTTTAAACCGAGGAAAAATGGTGTCTTGCAGCCGTTGATGCTCGTCGATCGCGGAGCGCAGATCTAACTTTTCTGATTCGGCCACCAGGGGCAAAACAACATAGACTTGCCGCTCCAGGGACACTTCTCGCCGGATCAGGTCGTAGGCGTGGGTGCGATCACTTTTGGTCAGCACAGTAGTTTGAATTGGGCGACGTCCCGGCGGCAACTCATCAATTTGGCTGACATCTAGATCACCGTGCAGGGTCAGGGCCAGGGTGCGGGGAATCGGCGTGGCTGTCATCGTCAGCACGTGGGGATGTTCGCCTTTTTGCTGCAAGCGGGCCCGCTGCTGGACGCCAAATCGGTGTTGCTCATCAATCACCACGAGTCCCAGACGGGCAAAGGTAACCGCATCTTGAATCAGGGCATGGGTGCCGACCAGGACAGGCAGAGTACCCGTTTGTAGTTGGGCATGAATTTCCCGGCGCTTGGCTGCTTTGGTCGAACCTGTTAGCAGTTCAACCGGAAGGTGGAGTTGATTAAACCACTCGACTAGCTTGCGATAGTGCTGCTCGGCCAATACCTCGGTCGGGGCCATGATTGCCGCTTGGTAGCCCGACTGAATCGCGGCTAGCATCGCCACCACTGCCACCACCGTCTTGCCGGAGCCGACATCTCCCTGCACGAGCCGGTTCATGGGCGCGGTCGAGTTGAGGTTATTGAGAATGTCATTCACCGTTCGCTGTTGGGCGCCGGTCAGGGCAAAGGGCAGCACGGTGTAGAACCGCTGAATCAATTCCCCTTGGGGTGCCAGGACTGCACTGACTTGGGACTGGCGCTGGTTTTGCCGCCGTTTCAGCAGTCCCAGTTGCAGGAAGAAAAACTCATCAAAGACAAGGCGACGACGGGCCGCTGCCAAAGCTTCGCTGTCAGGGGGAAAATGAATCTGGGCGATCGCCGCTGCGATACTGATCAGGGTATACTGCTGCCGGAGGGATTCTGGCAGAGCTTCCTGAAGTTGGGACACCGCTGGCAAGGCAGCTACCACAGCTTGTCTGACCAGATCAGGTCTGACTCCCTCGGTCAGAGGATAAACAGGCACAACCCGGCCCATGCTGATTGAATCAATTTCATCGCCTGAGTGCTGAAGAACCTCCAGTTCCGGGTCCTCCAGGGTCATACCGTATTTGCTAGCTTTTACCAAACCAGAAGCGGCAACCGTAGCCCCTGGGGGATAAAGGCGCTTTTGCTGCTCCTGCCAGCCACGACTCCGGTAACGATTCCCGGCAAAAAAGCGGTTGAGCTTAATCTGAGCACTCCGGTCTTTAACCACCAGCTCAAAAATAGTCAGCTTGGGGTTGCGGGGACTGCTGAAGCAGTTACAGCGCCGAACCGTTGCCACCAGGGTGACTGTCTCCCCGGCAACTAAGTCACAAATGCTCACTTGGCGAGCATAGTCAATGTGGTCTCGCGGGTAGTAGTAGAGTAAGTCGCGCACGGTGTAAAGTCCGAGCTTGGCAAACCTTTCGCCGCTGCGAGAACCCAGGCAGGCTAAGTCGCTCAAGGACTGTTCTAGGGAGGTAGAGTGCCGCGACTCAGCGACCAGAGGACACGTCTGGGGGATGCGAGACTTAGGCAGCTCAGAGGCTGGCTGGCTTTGCCGCACCCACGTCTGCTGAACTTGGTAGAGAAACCGCCGAGTCTCAGCAACTAAATGCTGCCGTTGCGAGAGTGCCAGCGCCGGGTAGCGAGTAAACTGATCGGCAATTTCTCCCCAACGACGCTGGTCAGCAGTGCTGAGGCCAGGGGGCGGTGATTGCCTAAAGCTGAGGCTGAGAAACTCGTTAAATCGGTATTGCTTGCCCAGTACATCACAAAAACCTCTTGCTGCCTCAACGGTAAGTGCTCGCTGCAATCGCACCCAGTCGGGCAATACCACTTGATGGAATTCCTGAGGCACATCAGATGGCTGGAACCTGATTTCAGTGTGATCCATTCGTCTTTATCAGGGGCAAACAGTCGGCGAGGCAGATGGGGCAATGGTTTGGAGGCTTGAGCATTTGACTTTGCAGCTTGCAGGCATCAGGATTTAGCCTGGTGATTGAACCAGCCAGCGCGCCAGGCTGACTCGGCTTCCGCAATGGTCCGTTCCCGTTGCTTTTTAGCAAATTCTCGCTGCAAACCTGTAAGTCGAGCGGCAATTTTACGAATCTGATTTCGCCAAGCCATCACAGTTGAGTCGGCAAATTCAATTTCTCCTAAACGCAGGTAAATTGCCACGATCGCGGTTGACGGCAATTCTGACCTATGTCCCTCCAGGGCAGCCTCAATCTCGTCTTCGGCCGCACTCTCTAGCTCGTCAGCCATTGTCCTCGACTTTGCCCTCCCTGGCGGGAGTAGCTCCCTAGTTGGGCTTGGGGGCCAGTCCAAGGATTTATCGGTGGGAATCTCTGCAATTGAGTCGAGCATTGACGAACTTGAGGATCGCTCAGCGTCTTCTGCTTCAATCAGCGCAGTGATCAGATTGGGCGGACCTGTGGCTGTTGTTCCCCCAGATGCTTCGGCTTTTGCTGCCACTTCTAAGATAAGCTCGACGGCTGGACTAGATAGAACATCCCAGCTCTGTAATAATTGGTTTGCCGCGTGAGAAACAGCTTGTAGTTCCTCTACAATTCCTTGCTCCAACTGCTCAAACACCTGAATTAACTGAGCTGGGTCATCCGGGTCAGAATCCAGCACCGAAAGCAGTTGCAGGCAATCCTGTAGCCGTTGTTCAGCTTGTTGACCCAGTTCCTGTAAAGCTTGCTGAAATTCTTGCCGCTGCTCCCAGGACAACTGGAGAAAAGCTTCAGGATAAACTTGAGTACAGAGATGATAACTGGCTGCGATTAGCTGTTGCGGTGCTACCTGCCCCAAGGTGCTTAGATAGCTAACGTAAAGGTCGCGGGTTTCTTGAGCGATCGCAGCTACAGCCTGTTTTAGTACAGTGATCTCTCGCTCAACTTGCTCAATTGCTCCTGCCATAGTCTCTGAATGGTTTTGCACTCTAGCGCTAGAGAGTTCTGAACAGCGTTGTGAAAAACTCTACCTTCAACCTACACTCTAGAAATAGATTAGGACAGGTTAGTTATAACTAACCTGTCCATCCAAACCCTTAGGATTGCAACCTAAAAGAGTAGCTAATTCCCACTGGCAACTTGAGCAACTTCCTGGGCAAAATCACTCTGAGCTTTTTCGATCCCCTCTCCCAGGACAAACCGACTAAAGCGACGGATACGAATGTTTTCTCCTAGTTGGGCAACGGCCTGCTTTACCAACTCCTCAACGGTAATACTCTGGTCCCGGATAAACGGCTGATCCATCAAGCACAGATCTCTCAAGGTCTTTTCAACTTTGCCTTGAACAATCTTTTCTTTAATTGCTTCTGGCTTGCCCTTTAAAGCATCAGACCCTAGGGCGATCGCCTTCTCGCGTTCAACCACTTCAGGTGAGATGTCGCTGAGTTGCACATACTCCACGTTAGAGGAAGCTGCAATTTGCTTAGCAATATCTTGCACTAAGGCCTTAAAGGCATCATTTCGGGCTACAAAGTCAGTTTCGCAATTGACTTCAACCAAGACCCCAATTCGGCCTCCAGTGTGAATATAACTATCAACTAATCCCTCTGCTGCTAAACGTCCCGCTTTTTTAGCTGCGGAAGCTAGCCCCTTTTGCCGGAGATACTCTATGGCCTTGGCCATTTCACCGTTCGTTTCCTGGAGTGCTCGTTTGCAGTTCATCATCCCTGCGCCAGTTTTTTCACGCAGTTCTCGGACATCTTGGGCTGAGATTTCTGCCATCTTGCTGCCTCAGTCTATACTGTAGTTTTCAATACACATCGTACGTACGATTAAGCTTGTTCAGGCTGCTCGTCCTGTTCTGGAGGAAAGGAATCCTCCGGCTCAAGTTCTAGATTAGAGCCGTCGTAATCTTCGTAATCTTCTTCACCTTCAGGCTGACCATGACGGCCTTCGTAGATTGCGTCAGCCAACTTACTGATAATTAGCTTGATCGAGCGAATGGCATCATCGTTGGCGGGAATTGGAATATCAACTACATCCGGATCACAGTTCGTATCCAGTAAAGAGATAATCGGAATTCCTAACTTCTGGCACTCTTGTACGGCATTGTATTCCCGCTTCTGGTCTACGATGACTACCGCGTCAGGAATTTTCCGCATAGTTTTAATGCCACCTAGGTACTTCTGGAGTTTCTCCAGTTCTCGACGCAGGACTGAAGCCTCTTTCTTAGGTAACAGATCAAGCACGCCAGTCTCTTGACGTCGCTCTAATTCCTTTAAGCGATCGGCACGAGTCTTAATAGTGGTCCAATTGGTTAGCATTCCACCTAGCCAACGCTGGTTGACGTAGTAGCTACCACAGCGTAGAGCCTCTTGGGCCACAATCCCCGCTGCCTGCCGCTTCGTACCAATAAATAGAAATCGCTTACCTTGCTCAGAGGAAGCACGCATATAGTCGTAAGCTTCGTCAATGAGTTGAGCTGTCTGCACCAAGTCAATGATGTGAACTCCATTACGCTCGGTGAAGATGTAAGGAGCCATTTTCGGATTCCACCGACGGGCTTGGTGACCAAAATGAACCCCAGACTCTAGCATCTGAGGCAAACTAACAACGGGCATATTCTTTTAGACTCCTATTTCGGGTTGACCCCTCACCCAGGTGCATTTCTCTGAGTTCTATTCTTTGAGAAACACCCGAAATTCTGGGTGTGTGATTAATAGACAACTTTTTCAAGATAGCACAACAAAGTTCTTCTTATCAGAACTCAAGTGCTGCTTGAGCAAAGCTTTTAACGCTTAGGGAAAAATTTTTACTGCTGTCAAAACTGATAGAAGATAGCTAGATCAAGCATCCAATAGTTAAAGTGACTCTAAGTAAAGAGCTGCTGTTCCAGATGCTAGGCAGCAGCATTGAGGCCAGCAGATTGGGAGATCGCAAATCAACAAACCCCAAGACTGTGCCCAAAGCGGTTAGAGACAAAATATCTGAGAGGTTGAAGTGGGCAACGGCAAACAGCAGGCCACTGGCCGCGATCGCGCTAATTCAGACTTCGATTGTTTCTGGAGCGGTTGGCTACTTGACGGGAAAGCCAATAACTAGCAGTAGTTACCGCTGAACTAGCCTTTTGATTAACTGAGGGCAAGATGTTTGGGCTCTACTTGCTAGCGATGCGATCGCGAACTTTCTGCTTGTAAAAGGCGTTGTCCAATCCACAGGCTTGAGTACAGCTTCTGTCATCTGATCGAGTCGCTGCTTCTAGGGCCTCAACCCGGTCCGGTGGGGCCGGATGAGTACTGAGAAACGTGGGCACGGAAGAACCTTGCTTTGCCAACTTTTTCATAAACTCAGGGGCAGCAGACTCTGCGTAGCCTGCATCGCGGAGAAATTTTAGCCCCGCTTGATCGGCTTCGTATTCGTCTTGACGACTACGGGGCCGATTGATGGCCAGTTCTGCCCCAATGTTGGCGGCTTGATTCCGGTCGAGTCCCGCAGCCGTGATCAAGCCGCGAGAGAGGGCTGTTTGTTGCATCTGTTCAATCAGGTGGCGGCTCTCAATGTGACCCATCTCGTGACCGATGACGCTAGCCAGTTGGGCTTCATTGTCGGCAGCTTTAAGTAGACCAGTGGTGACATAGACATAACCGCCTGTAGTGGCAAAGGCGTTTACACTCTTGTCCTTAACGACCTGAAACTTGTAGGTGCGATCGCTATTGACCTTGGCGGCTAACCGTTGACCGACTTGATTGACGTACTGGTTGATCCCTGAGTCGGTGTGAAGCTTCATACCCTGCTTGAGGAGCTGGCCATTAATTTGCTGACCAATTTGAGCCTCTTGCCGCTCCGATACATTCGAAAGCTGGATGAGCTGGACTCCCTGGAAAATTAGATCGAACCAAGAAATTGCCTGGGCTGGGGCAGGTGTACCAACAGAGACACTGAGGGCAGCCGCTGAAGAAATCAGGAGATAGGAACAGCGACGGCGAACACGGTCAGAGAGCTGGTTTGACATGGTAGGAAGAAATAAGAACAGATCGGGTATCACCAATACCAGAGTTGACTAGCTCAGGACGTTAAACCTGGGGCCGATCATACCGTGGCTAACTTAAGGGTAGCTTTTGATACTATTATGCAGAGCTAGAGGTTTCCTTAAGTGTTTCTAAAGACGTCTTTTTGGGGCTTCAGGTTTCCAAAGAACTGCCATTCTCACAGAGTGCACGAATAATGTTAGTCCTCTGAGCATATTGAAGTCGTGATAATCTGACACCAGAAGAATACTCCCCAAGCTCCGATTGACAAATGATTTTTGACTTAACTGAACCTTGGTATTTGTAAGCTAGGACAGAGTTGCATGGCTATTTTAGATTCTCAAGGCCGTTTATTTGGCAAGGTCAGTGTTTTAGACATCGGTGCTGCCCTTGTCATTTTGCTTGTCATCATCGGTATCTTTTTCTTTCCCAGCACCACCGGGAGTTCAATTGCTCAAGTGGGCATTACAACCAAGCCTGTTGAGGTAGATGTGATCGTTCGGGGGTTAAGCGTCCGTAACCCCCAAGATTTACTCAAGGAAGGAGAAAAGGCAACCTTTATTATTCGTAATCAGCCCTACGGCCAAATTGATATAAAGTCAGTAGAATTCTTGCCGGAAACTGTCTTGGTCCCTCAACCAGATGGCTCCATCCGGGCACTGCCCGATCCTAGAGCCAGCCGAAACTTCAGCGCTAATATGCTGATGACCCTAGAAGGCAAGGGACAAGTCACCGCTAGCGGTCCAGTTTTGGGCAACAGCAAAATTAAAGTTGGGACGCCTGTGGAGCTAGAAGGCACAACCTACAACTTCAAGGCTAGTGTGATAGATGTCAGGGTTCAACAGTAGAATCTATCCTCACCTGGTTTCAGTCTAAAGAGAAGACAGGAAACCGAGAGCAAGGGATTCGAACCCCTTGCTACGGCTGGAGAGGTGAAAAAAGCCCCCCTAAGCTTGGAGGCTAGCAAACCTAAATAACTGAATCATAACTGGCTTAAACAGTTGCTGCTTCGCGGGCAGCGGCAGCTTCATCTGGGTGAATTCCCAGGCGCGTAAGATTGACGCGGCCCCGGCTGTCGATCTCGCGAACTTTGACAATCACTTCATCATTCATTGCCACTTCATCCTCCACTTTTCCAACCCGGTAATCAGCTAGTTGGGAGATGTGGATCATGCCCTCTTTACCAGGCAAAAATTCCACAAAGGCACCAATCGGGATGATCCGGGTGACTCGCCCGACGTAGACATCTCCAGCGTTGAGCCTACGAGTCATGCCTTGAATGATACTTCGAGCCCGCTTTGCTTTTTCTGCATCCACCGCGGAAATAGTCACAACGCCACTATCTTCAATATCGATCTTGGCCCCGGTTTCTTCGGTAATGCCTTTAATTGTTTTGCCCCCTGGACCAATAATTGAGCCAATCAGGTCAGGTTCAATCTGAATCGTCAGTAGCCGGGGTGCAAACGGGGAGGGCTCCGAGCGAGGTTGCTGAATACAATTCAGCATTTTCTCCAAAATGTGTATGCGAGCAGGCTTGGCTTGATGAACTGCTTTGGCAATCACCTCAAGGGGTAGGCCCGTGATTTTCATATCCATTTGCAGAGCTGTGATCCCGTCTTCAGTGCCTGCTACCTTAAAGTCCATATCCCCCAAGAAATCTTCAATTCCCTGAATATCGGTTAGAATCCGGACTTGATCGCCTTCTTTGATCAGACCCATCGCTGCCCCACTAACGGGTTTTGTGATTGGTACTCCGGCATCCATTAAGGCTAGAGTTGAGCCACAAACCGACCCCATAGAAGTTGAGCCGTTGGAAGACAGCACCTCTGAGACCACCCGAATCACGTAGGGAAAATCAGTCTGAGCTGGTAGTACAGGAACTATTGCTCGCTCCGCTAGGGCACCATGGCCGATTTCTCGTCGGCCCGGCGATCGCATCGGTTTTGTCTCACCGACGGAATAGGGCGGAAAATTATAGTGGTGCATGTAACGTTTTTGCTCGTCCGGGTGGAGATCATCCATTTCCTGAGCATCTCTGGGAGTGCCTAAGGTGACTGCTGACATCACCTGAGTCAGCCCCCGGTTAAACAAGCCGCTGCCATGCACCCGCCGGGGTAGGACGCCAACCTGACAGGAAATCGGACGTACTTCATCCAACTTACGGCCATCCACCCGAACGCCGTCTTCAATGACTTGACGGCGCATTAACACCTTGGTCAGCTCTTTAAAACTGGCACTCAGGGCCTTGGGGTTCTCTGTTGTTACCCCTCGAACCGGGTCTTCTTCCGGGAGTTTGGCAATTTGGCTGGCAATAGATTCTTTAATCTGATCTAGAGCCGTGTCACGGGAATGTTTGTCTTGGTCAAGCCGGGCCAGAACTTCTTTGACTGACCCTTCGACGCGATCGCGAATAAAGTTTTCCAGGGTTGGATCGACTTCCGGTGGCGTAGCTTGAACAATCTCAATCCCCAGCTCCGCAATTAGATCCCGCTGAGCTTGAATTAAGTCCTGAACGATCTCATAACCAAAATCAATTGCCTCAATCACATCTTGCTCAGGCAGTTGGTTTGCCCCGGCTTCTACCATAATCACCCCATCGGGCGACCCGGCAACAACCAAGTCTAATTCTCCTGTCATGATTTCTGAATAGGTCGGGTTAATCACAAAGTCGTCTCCGACTAAACCGACCCGAACCGCAGCCATGGGGCCATTGAAGGGAATTTTGGCTAGCAAAACTGCAATGGAAGCACCAGTAACAGCCAGCACGTCCGGCGGCACGAGTTCATCCATCGAGAGGGTCGTTGCCACAACTTGAATGTCATCTCGCAACCACTGCGGAAACAAGGGTCGCAGAGGCCGATCAATCAGGCGACTAGTCAGGGTTGCCTTCTCTGGCGGACGACCCTCTCGGCGTAAAAAGCCACCAGGGATTCGACCCGCTGCATAAAGGCGTTCTTCATAATCTACCAATAAGGGAAGGAAATCAATGCCTTCTCGACCCGCCGCACGAGTTGCACTGACTAAAACTGATGTATCCCCAGACTCAATCAACACGGAACCACCGGCCTGTGGAGCGAGTAGGCCAACCTTAAGTCGAATATCCCGTCCGTTGAAGGATATGGACTTCTCTATTTCTGACATTCAGCGTTTTGTCCTTCTTCTTTTCTCTGAGGCAATCCTAACACTGATGGGTTCGTGCTGCTTTTGCTAGCAACAGCCCTCATGATCAAAACAACACAAAGTTATTCGCTCCCTTTTGCCATGACTCGACCACGCTGCTCTCAAACGGTCCTACTAAGGGTGACAGAAACTGTTTATGGTTTGTCAAGCTAGGGGATTTTGCTTGTAGATTCCTGGAGCTATCCAGTCTCAAGTCCTTTGGTTTTAGACAAAGGTCGCAAAAGGAACTTGGTAGCATAAATAAAGTGTGGATACCTCAAGCTAAGCCGTCGATCTTGAGATGATTTTGCCTGGGTCTTAAGTTAAGCTGATTCGCTTGATTCGCGTGCTTTTGTTGGAATTGATTCTATAAGCCGAAGGCTTTGGTGTTGGCATGGCAATTCTGCATGGTAGTTGGCTAGCTTCGACCCCAGGAGGACGCCTATTCATCTGGGGAGAAGCTTGGCGCGGTAGCACTCTAGAACCAAGTCAATCCCAAGCAGAGGCCGTGCCACCGCACCCTTTTGCAATGTCCCCAGCCGAACTTGCTGAATTTTTAAGCTCACTGCAAAAAAACGTCAGCCTTACCCTACCCGCTGCTGCTCTGGCTGTGTTGGCAGAGGTTCCAGGGCAAACCTTGCCAAAAAAAACCAAGCGCGGCCAGAAAGAGAAGGGAAACCCCGCAGGCTTGTCTCAATGTGAATCAGAGCGGCTTAATAGTCCTGTCCACTGGAGTGAACAGATCCTAGCGCTTCCCTCTAACCGGTCAGGGGATACCGTCGTACCCTGGCACTCTGCTACGCCGGAGGCAATTGCCGAGGATAGGACTTGTTTACAGCCGTGGCGCGTTGAAGGACTCTATCTCGATCCGCTGGTTACGATTGAGTTTCTCACGGCTCTACCGCTAAAGGCTGACCGTTTAGAAGAAGCTTCTCTGGGCGATGATCTACGCTTTTGGTCCCATGTAGCCCGATGGAGTTTAGATCTGCTCGCTCGCTCTAAGTTTTTACCTGCCCTAGCGCCAGGAGCAAACAGTCACAGACAGGCCTGCTGGCAGCCCTTGCTGGACAGTGCGATCGACCGGGTCCGGTTCAAGAATTTTGCTCAGCGGATGCCGACGGTCTGTCGATACCAGCAGTCAATGCAACCACCAACTCCTGTGACGATTGAGATCCCACCAGAGCCAGGAGAAATTTTGGCAGGATTTCTGAAACACGCCCTTGATGCACAAATCCGCGCCGTTCTAGACACAGAGTCGATCTTACTCACCGTGCAGGAGAGCAATGTAGACCCCGTCTTGCCAGCCTGGTTACAAGCGCTAGGGCCTGAAGCAGCGACCTTAAAAGCAGAGGCTGCGGATATAGACCGACTTGAGTCAACCCTTGAGACCTGGACAGCCCCACTCCGGTTAACGCTGCATCAGCAACGTTTTCGAACTTGCTTCTACCTGCATCCCCCTACCTCAGGACAAACCGACTGGCGTTTGGCCTATTTTCTCCAGGCGATCGATGATCCAGACCTGATCATTGAGGCAGAAGTCGTTTGGAGTACTGCCGCCGAGCACCTTACTTACCAAGGACGCACAGTAGAGCGTCCCCAGGAAACGCTGCTCCTTGGCCTAGGTTTAGCCTCTAGAATCTACCCACTGATTGAAGCCAGTCTCCAAACTGCGCGTCCTCAGCAACAGCATCTCACTCCGCCTCAAGCCTACGAGTTTCTCCGAGCTAGCGCCTGGCGCCTAGAAGATAGCGGCTTTGGGATCATTTTGCCCCCTAGCTTGGCAAATCGTGAGGGGTGGGCAAATCGGCTTGGGCTCAAAGTTCGCGCCGAGACTCCTGTATTACCCAAGTCAGCAGCAGGGCGCTTAGGATTGCAGAGCTTACTGAACTTTAAGTGGGAGCTGTCTATTGGCGGGCAAAATCTTTCTAAAGCCGAGTTCGATCGCCTGCGGTTAGATACACCCTTGGTCGAAATTAATGGCGAATGGGTAGAACTCCGGCCTCAAGATGTCAAAGCAGCTAAAGCTTTTTTTGCTGCTCGCAAACAGCAAACTAGTCTATCTCTAGAGGATGCCCTGCGGTTGAGTACTGGTGATACCCTGACGCTGGAAAAGCTACCAGTTGTTAGCTTTGAGGCTGCTGGACCCCTGCAAGAATTGATCACAACCTTGACCGGCAATCAAACGATTGAACCGATCGCAACCCCCAAAGACTTTCACGGGGAACTCCGGCCTTACCAGGCCAGGGGATCAGGCTGGCTGGCATTTTTAGAGCGCTGGGGGCTAGGGGCTTGCCTGGCGGACGATATGGGTCTGGGTAAGACCATCGAGCTGATTGCTTTTCTGCTGCACCTCAAGCAGCAGCATGCCCTGGTGGGACCCACTTTGCTAGTCTGCCCCACCTCGGTCCTGGGAAATTGGGAGCGGGAGGCAGGGCGGTTTGCCCCCACTTTACAGGTGCTGATTCATCATGGTGATAAACGGGCCCTAGGAAAAGCGCTTGCCAAAGCCGTCAAAGGCAAGGATTTAGTGATTACCAGTTATTCCCTGGTCTACCGGGACGAGCAAGCCTTGCAAGGCATCTCTTGGCAGGGAGTGGTGCTAGATGAGGCCCAGAATATTAAGAACCCAGAGGCTAGACAGTCTCAGGCAGTGCGGCAGTTACAGGCACAATTTCGCATTGCCCTGACCGGCACCCCCTTAGAAAATCGTCTCTCCGAACTTTGGTCAATTTTAGACTTTCTCAACCCTGGCTACTTGGGAGCGCGCAATTTCTTTCAGCGGCGGTTTGCCGTGCCAATTGAGCGCTATGGGGACACTGCTTCCCTCCAGACCTTGCGATCGCTGGTGCAGCCTTTTATTCTGCGGCGACTCAAGAGCGATCGCGACATCATCCAAGATCTGCCAGAAAAACAGGAGATGACGGTCTTCTGCGGGTTAACGCCGGAACAAGCTGGTTTGTATGAACAGGCAGTGCAAGCATCCCTGGCTCAAATTGAAGCAACTGAGGGAATTCAACGTCGCGGGATTATTCTTGCCACCCTGGTCAAGCTCAAACAGATCTGCAACCATCCGGCCCAATTTTTGCAGGAGAGTTTGAACGGGAATAAATCCCGATTTGGCGATCGCTCCGGTAAGCTCAAGCGCTTAATCGAAATGCTAGAAGAAGCGCTGTCAGAAGGGGACCGAGCCTTAGTTTTTACCCAGTTCGCCCAGTGGGGCAAATTGTTGAAGCAATATCTAGAAAGTGATTTAGGCCGGGAAACTTTGTTTTTATACGGTGGTAGTTCTAAACAACAGCGCGAAGCCATGATCGATCGCTTTCAGCACGATCCCTACGGACCTAAAGTCTTTATCCTCTCCCTTAAAGCTGGCGGGGTGGGGCTAAACCTGACCCGAGCCAACCATGTCTTCCACTTTGACCGCTGGTGGAATCCTGCGGTTGAAAATCAGGCAACGGATCGCGTCTTCCGCATTGGTCAAACCCGCAATGTCCAGGTGCACAAGTTTGTCTGTACCGGCACCCTAGAAGAGAAGATCCACGAGCAGATTGAAAGCAAGAAAGCACTGGCTGAACAGGTTGTTGGAGCCGGTGAGAACTGGCTTGCTGATCTAGATACCGATCAACTCCGCAACCTGCTAATAATGGATCGCAGCGCCGTCATTGAGGAGGAAACTGAATGAACCCAAAGCTCCCATCTCACCCCTCCAATCGATCAACTGCCTTAAAGGGTAAGCAACAGTTGCAAATCATTTCGAAATCAGAACGACCGCAGCTTGAGGAAAGTCAATCTCTCAGCCCGACTGGAGCACCCGCATCTCTAACCGGCAATGTTGCAGGAAGCCGAGAGTGGTGGGCTCAGCGCTGGATTGATGTCTTAGAAGGATTTGGCTGGCGGCGGCGTCTAGAACGGGCCCGGATTTATGCCCGCGAGGGGAAGGTGCTAAGTTTACAGTTCCAAGGTTCCGAGGTGATTGCCAAGGTTCAGGGGACTGCGACCGACCCCTACGACGTTTCCCTCTCGCTCGACCCCTTTAGTGATGAGCAGTGGGGCTATGTGATTGAGGAGATGTCTCAGCGGGCAATTTTTGCCGCTAAACTCTTAGCTGGAGAAATGCCCCAAAATATTGAGGAAGCTTTCACAGCCAGCGGTCTCAGCTTATTTCCCTTCAGCAAGTTCGATATTCACACCAAATGCTCTTGCCCCGATCCGGCGAACCCCTGTAAGCATATTGGGGCAGTTTACTATCTGCTAGGGGACTATTTTAATCAAGACCCATTTATCCTCTTTCAACTACGAGGTCGGACAAAGAAGCAGATTATTGAAGCCCTCCGCCAGGTGTGGAGTGCAAGCCCCACTGTTGAACGTCCTGAAGATGATTCCACTCAACTATCCTCTCAGACAAAAGCATTAGA
>JBGTDT010000012.1:0-25149 GCA_041748155.1 Thermosynechococcaceae cyanobacterium
GCTTGACCGGCACTTACAAAAGCTCCTGGTGCTACTAAAAGCTTGACCAGTGTACTCCCTTGCACAGGAGTAGTGACTTCTACCTGGTTGTTGGGCAGAGCTTCAATCTGACCCGTGGCTTTAAGGCCAGAAGCCAGCGGCTTGCGGGTGACGGGCTCAACTTTAATGCCTAGTCGTTTTGCGGTTTCTGCATCAACCTGAATAGAGCCAGCAGCCTGTGTTGCTTCGTGCCCTCCTTGAAACTCATCCCCATGTCCGCCGTGGGCTAACACTGCCGCTGGAGAAGTCAAAAGGAGAAGACTTAGGAGTGCGCCAGAAACACCACGAATTGCCAAGGGGGGTTGAGAACGGCTAGAGAAGAGCATGGTTGGAAAGTTCCTTGCTTAGAGAGGTAGAGGCTGAGGTTTAACTCCAGACGGCAGCATTGACTACTCACTTCAGTTTTTCATAAGAAAATGAAATCAGGATGAAATTTCTACTACAAAGACTATGAGGTCGAGTCTTAGTACGACATGGCTGCTTGAGCCTCACGAAAGAGCAAAAAGATTTGCATCAGTGAGATTAAATTATGAAACTTTTGATATCTCAGTTTGAGCAACCTAGGCTAGTTGGGGGGGCTGGCAGTGAATTAGGATTTAGGGGCGTCACCTATGAGTAGCTCGCTTTTATCGACAAAATTTCATATTCCATCAGTACGCTCGTCCCTTGTGAGGCGCGATCGCCTGATTGAGCAGTTGAACCAAGGCATGGGAGGCAAGTTAATCCTGATTTCGGCGACCGCTGGCTTTGGCAAGACAACCTTGTTAAGCGAGTGGCTGAGTCGAACTAAGAGATCCGTCAGTTGGCTATCCCTAGATGAAGGGGATAACGACCCCTCTCGATTCTGGACCTACTTTGTTGCTGCCCTGCAACAGGTTCATAGCGAAGTCGGAGCATCGACACTGGCTATGCTCCGCTCAACGGAGCTCAACTCGTTCGAGGCTTTCCTGATCCCTTTGATTAACGAGACTGCTGATTTCCAAGACAGCACTACTTTAGTTTTGGACGACTATCACACGATCACGGCTCGTCCAATTCATGAGGCACTGACCTTTTTGCTGGAGTATCTGCCGCCCCAACTCCACTTGGCGATCGCCAGTCGCATCGATCCGCCCCTATCACTGGCTCGACTGCGTGCTCGGGCTCAATTGACTGAACTGCGAGCGGCAGATTTACGTTTCACTAATGCAGAGGCCGCTGCATTCCTCAACCAGTTGATGCAGCTACCGCTATCCAAGGAGCAGATAGAAGCTATTCAGGTACGGACAGAGGGATGGATTGCGGGGTTGCAGTTAGCAGCACTATCGATGCGGGATGTGGCTAGATATCTCGACATTCATTGAATCGTTGAAAGGGAGTCAGCGTTATATCCTGGATTACCTAGTGGAGGAAGTGCTAGAGCGCCAGCCCAAATCTCTCCAGTCGTTTCTATTGCGAACCTCCATCTTGGAGCAGATGTGCAGCTCCCTGTGTGAAGCAGTTGTAGGAGATAATTATTCGGTCAATGGAACAAAAACTTTAGAACAGCTCGAACAGCGTAACTTATTCGTAGTGCCCCTCGACCATGAGCGCAAGTGGTATCGCTACCACCACCTGTTTCAGGAACTTCTACGCCATTACTTGCACCGGGCAGAGCCAGAGCAGGTGCCGGAGTACCACCGTCGCGCGGCCCAGTGGTATAAGCAACACAGATTTATAGCGGAAGCGATTCAGCACGCTATCACTGCTCAAGAGTTCCATTGGGCAGCAGACCTGATTGAGCAGGAGGTGCCAGCCACCGATCATCCACTTATTGAGTCTGCGATGCTGCTGACGTTGCTGGAAGCACTGCCGCGTGAACTGGTCTGGAATCGCCCGTGGTTGTTGCTCGCCTACGCCTGGGCACTCCTTTCTTCATCTCAGTTTGAGGCCGCTGTGGCTGCAGTACAAAACCTGGAATGTCTAATGAAGCAGCAAGAGCAGGATTCCCCATCTGCGAGTACTGAGAAGCTTTGGGGACTTGTGACTGCTTTTAAGGGAGTGCAGGCGCGGCGCCAGGGAGAGTCGTCTGAGGCGATCGCCCTCATGGAGGAGGCATTACGGCTTCTGTCCCAAGACGATTCTTGGTTGCGACCGATGATCTTGCTAAATTTGGGTGTCACCTACTTCGTTGCCGACAACTTTGACCTTGCCAAGCCAGTGCTAACCGAAGTAACCCGGATGGGTCAAACCAAAGGCATTGCAGATCCCGCAATTGCAGGACTGTATTTGCAGGCACAGTTTCAGGCATTGCGAGGTCGAATCGATCAAGCGATCTCCCTCTGCCAGCAAGGATTTGAACTAGCGAAAGAACGAAGCTGGTTGACAACCTACGCCGGGGTCTTAGTGCAAGTAGCGATGGGTGAACTGCTTCGAGAACAGAATCAACTGTCGACAGCAGCGCAACACCTGACTGAGAGTATTGAACTGGGCACTCAGATTCGACAGCCAGGGGTGATGATGGGCTACATTACCCTGGCACGAGTGCGTCAGGCTCAGGGGGATACTCAAGCAGCCTGGGAAGCAATTTGGGCAGCCGAGCAGCTTCCCACCTGGCTGTGGCCGACCATTCTATCGCTTGAGGCTTGCAAGACAAGATTATATCTGGCCCAGGGGAATCTAGAGGCAGCGAACGCTTGGGCGGAAGAGAGTGGTCTAGGTGTAGAGGACAAACTTCGATATAGTTTCACAGATCGGCACCCACACGGATCTGAGCTGAATTACCTGACTTTGGCAAGAGTGCTGATTGCCCGTGGCAGGTTGTCCGAGACATGCCTGGAGGATGCTATGCAATTACTGATCCGACTCCATGATTTCGCCAAGACAGGTGGGCGCAAGGCACGAGTGATGGAAGTATTGATGCTGCAAGCCCTAGTCTGGCAAGCACGAGGAGATTTAAATCAAGCGCTGAGTCTGCTGGAACAAGCTCTTGATATCCCCCGTACAGGCGACTACATCCGTCTGTTTGTAGACGAAGGCGAACCGATGGCGGAGTTATTGCGCCATGCTACTTCACGAGGAATTCGTTCCAACTACGTGAGCTGCTTGTTAGCTGCCTTTAGTCCGGTTGAGAGGGAAGTCTCCACTAAGGTTCAACCTCTGATCGAGCCACTGAGTGACCGTGAGCTGGAGATTTTGCGATATCTTGCGGCTGGTCTTTCTAATCAGGCGATCGCCGACAAACTTGTCATCAGCCTCGCCACGGTCAAATGGCACGCCCGTAATATCTACGGCAAGCTGAACGTGAGCAATCGAACTCAGGCAGTGACAAAGGCAAGAGAGTTAGGAATTTTGAAATAGGAGGTAGATAGGTGCTCTGTGATTGAAGAGATCCGCGAGAAGATTGCCCAAAACCAGTTTGAATTTTCCCAACACGCAGTTGACCAAAGTATTGTTCGTCGAATTAGTGTTCAAGAACTGCGAGAAGCGATCGCCAACAGTGAGGTTATCGGGGATTATCCTGAAGATAAGTATGGTCCAAGCTGTCTAGTCCTTGGATTTACTCTGGCAGGTAGACCTTTACATATTCAATGTAGCTATCCTTCTCGACCCTTGATCAAAGTAATTACGCTATACGAACCAAACCTGCAACTGTGGATTGACTTCAAAATCAGGAGAGATATCAGATGAGTGCTAACCTCTGGCAGGAAACATACATTGAGCAAAAGGTAACTTACACCCTCGAAACTGAAGGTAAATTCATCATTGTTGAAAATGTACCGGCTAGAGTTTGTGTAGAGACAGGTGAGCGATTTTTCTCACCTGAAACTGTGGAGCGGTTGCAAAAAATTACTTGGGAACAGAAAGAACCAAAACGTGTAATCGAAACCCCTGTTTTCGAGTTTGCCTAATGCGAATCGCCAACCAACTACTCTTCATTACCCTCGTCGCTATCAAATGGCAAGCCTGGAATATCTATGTAAGCTGAACGTGAACAACCGTACTCAAGCAGGGCGAGAGCAAGAGAATTAAGGATTCTGGCGTAGAGGGTAGATAGCACCCTCGCCTACAAGTCACCGTTGTCAGACCACACGGATACGAGGGCGGTTTGTTGAAGTCTCAACGAGTACAGAGAGTAGCAATGCACTCTAAACCCGATCAAACTAAGGCCGAAGTTTGTGGCGTGTGAGTATTCCCACTGATCCCGCATCCGCATCCAGTCTGCTGGCACCGACTCAGGTGTTGCCTGCTCGATCACGACGTTCACAGGCTCGATGAACAGGAAGAAGACCATGGGAAAAGCTAGCACCAAGCAGATTGTGCCAACCAGTGTCCAGTAAAAAGTAGGTCGACGTTTGCACACGAGGAACGTCAGTATGACTGCTGAGAGGAACGCGCCGAGCGTAATGAACGCGCCGGGACCAGGCAGCCCAAAGTACCCGTAAAGCGTGTTTTGAATGGTTACGTAGCGCGCCCCATCATACTGCATCTTGGCTGGCAGCTCTAATACATGGCAGAACTCCAACCCCATGAAAAGTGCAACGAGCATGAGCGTGATGAAACGCCAGGTTTTCAGAAGCATAGTTACCTCCCGATTGACATTCCGGCTTGGTAGCTTGAGGTAGACTGCTCTACCGTTGCTCGTGGCTCGCACTGCATTGCCACCGCATCGTTGTCTCTATGAGAATACAAAATCCCTTGCTTCTCAAACACCATCCTTCCAACTATCCTTTGGCTAGTGGCTGATTGTGGCAAAAGTGCGACAATAGAATCAAAGCACCGAGGCTAGGGAAAGATTCAGATTCATGATAGTGGGCTCAGTTACACCCATGCCGCAAATCTATGAAATCAAGGTCAGAGGATATTTGTCTCTTGACTGGGCAGACTGGTTTGACTGCATGACACTGAAAACGGATACTGGAGGTGCTGAAACCACCTCAGGCAGCGCTCTACGGTTTATTGGTCAAGGTTCGCGATTTAGGATGGTCTCTGCTGAGCGTAAATCCACTTGAACCAGATCATTTGACGATTTGACAATTCTATGAATCGAGAGGAACTTATGAGAGCGATAGTTCATGAGCATTTTAAAACAGAAATCTGCAAGGCGCAGGCATCCATTAAAGCTGGAAATTTTGAAGCTGCCTGGACAGCATTGCAAAGGGCACATATTCTCGGTCAGACTTATCCTTTGCCTCACGCGATCGCCCACTGGGAAATGCTGAAACTAGCCTGGCGGCAACGGGATGCCAAAGAGATAGCTGGACAGTTCATCCCAACTGTGTTTGCCGTCCCCCTAACCTTCTTATTTGGACGGAAACGTTCCTTACGAGCTGGTAAAGTGAACATTGACAACTCAGACAAGTCCATTCCAGAAGATCTTCTTCAGATCCTGAATCAATAAATCTGCGTTAGCATCCCTCTCCCAAAACTATCCCTCCACCTATCCCTTCGAACAGTGGCTAATCGCAGCTAAAGAGCGATATTGAAACTACAGCAGTAGCTCAGTGGGGTTGGTCGATGGAATGGACAATCGGATGGTGGCAAATCTCGATTCAACGAGTTTAGCCGACAAACAATCAACTGAGCCGAATGTATAATACAGCGGCTCCATGTTGGCATCATCACCTGCAGCTCCTTGGCTATAACCACTCCTACGCCAGACTGTTTCAATCTCTGCAACAATCCGGGGTGCTAGAGCGCCTAAAGGACGACTCAACGGTGTGCGATTGCGGCATTGGCCGGCTGCTTTCAGCTTAGCTATAGCCAGAACGGTGAGGGCAAAGTTCAACGTGATTGGGGTAGACATTTCCCCAGAAATGCTATGCACGGCCCACCAGCTTCTGCATGATGCAGGCATCAATCATCAAGTTTGTCAGGAGGATGCGAGGGCCCTACCGCTAAAGGAGCACACCTTTGACCTAGTTATGAGTGCTCATATGCTGGAACATCTGTCTAATCCTATGCAGGGGCTTCAAGAGATGGTCAGGGTAGTACGTCTAGGAGCACCGCTTATTCTCGCTGTGACTCGTCCAGGTTTACTAGGTTCCTTGATTCAGTGATATTGGGGAAATGGTTGCCTCAGTTCGAAAGTCCTGCCAGAAATGATGACTGAGGCAGGATTAACCGACATTCATTTCTATCCGTTTACTGCTGGATTATCCCGCTGGACCAGTATTGCCTGTGTAGGATTCAAACAGCAATCTGCTGCGCTAGGAACGCTACAACCATGATTGAAGGTACTAGAAATTACTGCAAAATAGGACGGATCTGGGCTAATGGACTTGTAGCCGTCGCAGTCTCTCTTATCTCGGTGTCATGCCAGAGCCAGTCTTTAGACAGTGAAGCAGAGCGGCTGAGTGATTTGTTGAACTTAAAACTGGGCTCTGTGGTTGCGGAAGTTGGAGCTGGAAACGGAGAGTTGACCGTCCGCATAGCAGAGCGGATTGGTCCGAACGGGAAGATATATTCGACCGAACTAGATCCAAAGCAGTTGAATCAGCTTAGAAGTCAAGTTAAGAAGCACAACCTGGCAAATACCAAGGTCATTCAGGGGGCAGTAGATCAAACCCGCTTGCCTCCCGAATGTTGTGAAGCAATCTTCATGCGAGGCGTGTATCACCACCTTACGCAACCAAACCGGATGAATGCGAACCTACTACGATCGGTTCAAGAGGATGGACTGCTGGCGGTCGTGGATTTTCCACCTAGTTGGCTGCTAACAACCTTTTGGAAAGTGGAGGGTGCTCCGGCGAACCGGGGTGGGCACGGAATCAAAAAGGAATTGTTGATTGACGAATTGACCCAAGCGGGCTTCCAGGTAGTGCGTGTAGTTGATGATTGGGACGGTAGACTCTACGGCGTTCTCTTTCGTAAGGTTAGGTAAGACTGGCAAAGCTGTCTAAGTGATGGCAGGTCCAGTTGCTTAGCACCTCTGAGTAGACCAATGGTTCAAATAGGAATTACGACGATTCCTACTGCTTGTACCAGGCTTGCCGCCACTGTTTCATCTGGTCAAGTTCTTTCTGTTGAGAAGTAATAATCTCTTGGGCAAGTTGCTTAATTTCAGGACGCTTAGACTTACTCAGCGCGTCTTGAGCCATGGGAAGAGCACCCTCGTGGTGTGGAATCATCCCATTCATAAAGCGCAAGTCAAACTCAGCATCAGCAGCTCCCAGATCTTGGCTCATTGCCATGCCTTGCCGCTGTTGTTCTGACATCGGCACCTCGGATTTGCTATCGCCGCTATAGGACACAGGCTCGTTGCCAGCTTGGGGATACCAGGTTTTCCGCCACTCTTGCATCTGCTCAATTTCTTTACTTTGAGCTTTGATGATGTTGTCTGCCAGCTCTTTGATTTCAGAGCGTTGAGATTTTTGCTGTGCTTCTTTAGCCATCGGAATCGCCCCTTGATGATGCAAGCTCATCGCATCAATAAACCGCAGATCATAGTTAGCATCGGCAGGTCCTAGGTCCATTGCCATGCTGTGATCCATGCTGCCATGGTCCATCCCCTGCATCTCACTAGCATTTGTTAAAGTTGCTGAAGTGGCACTTGGGGTCTGGCTCTGGTTTTGAGTGGGTTCAGAACAGGCTGTGAGTGCTCCCCCCGCTGCCGCAGCGATCGCCAGAGTCAGCGCGGCAAGATATGTCAGCTTCATCTATTTTTCCTTGAACAATGAACACAAAGTACTCTTTACTTAATACAAAGTACTCCTTACTTAATACACTGACAGACAATTATGAAATCAGGATGAAATGTTAATTTCTGAAAAAGCTTTTATGCTATCGAAGGTCACAGAGTAGGTAAGGTTGCGCTTGTAGAAACTGCACGTCTAAATTCTTTAAAGCCTTCCTTGAGGTTTCACGCTGATTTCATTTTCTTATGGCAATCTGATTGAAGTAGTTACACAGGTCTTGGTGCTATTAGGCACCTGCAGGGTCAGTGCAACTACACCTCACACTTCATATACCTGGAGGCAATCACGCCTCCTTTTTTATTCATCAGTATTAAGGTTGCGAGCATTCTGTCAGTCTGGCGGTTGCTACGCCTTTGAAAAAGCTAAATGTGGCCGCCTAAACAACTGCACAAAAATATGAAATCACCATGAAATCCTGGTCCTCCAATAGCAAGAAATACCTAAAATAATTATTCCTCAATTAGGACGAGGCAACTATTTCTACGACCTAGGTAATGTGAAGCCGTAGAAGCATCTACTACCTCAGATTGAACTTATCGCTTAAGAGTTAAATCATGACGACAACCCAAGATCATCAATTCCTGCTTGAGACTTGCATTCAGGCTTGTCTTGATTGCCTGCGTGACTGCGAAAACTGTGCCGATGCTTGCTTAAGTAGCGACATGGTGCAGATGATGGCTGAATGTATCAAACTATGTCGGGATTGCGCTGACACTTGCGATCTGTGCGCCCGTTTCATGGCTCGCAATTCGCCTCTCCATGGTCAAATGTGCAGTGTCTGCGCCGAAGCCTGCGATCACTGTGCGAGCGAATGTGAGAAACATGACAGTGACCACTGCAAACGCTGCACTGAGTCCTGCCGCCGCTGCGCCGAGTCCTGCCGTCAAATGGCCGCAGCAATGGCGTAGGGTCACCCTAGTTGCTGGCTGCTGTGTGGGTAGGGGTAGTGTCCGATGAACTCGCAGAATAAATTCCTTCTTGCAGTTTTATCACATTTTCTTGATCCAACCCCTTGACTCTCTAGCCAAGTAGAGAGTTTAGTCTAAACCTAAAGCTACTGAAGCAAAACTTCTAGGGAGAATTTTTATGGCTCACAAAATAGCTCAATCTAGTGTAGATATTGCAGTTCACTGCGCCTACGAGTGTGAACACTGTGCTGATCAATGCCTGGGTAACATGGCCGAATGCGCCCGCTTGTGCATCGACTGTGCCGACATGTGTTGGACGTCTGCTGCCTACATGAGTCGCGGCTCTCGCTTCATCCCCCAGATTGTGAACTCCTGTATCGAGATCTGTGAAGCCTGCGCTAGCGAGTGCGAAAAGCATGACGCTGAGCATTGTAAAAAGTGCGCTGATGCTTGTCGGGGGGCTGCTGAGGAATACCGCAAGGTTTCTAGTCTCGCGGGTTTAGCTTAATTGTTTGTATGCCAAAAAGTCGAGCGGTATACCTGCTGCCCACCTTGCATTCTCAATAGGAAATTGCGGGTGGGTTAGCATCATCATTGGCGAGATCGCAGTCATCACGTTTCAAAAAGGAGCGCTATATGCGCCGAGCTGGTATGCTAACCGTCCTTTTTTAGCAGCGATTAACAAGTAGTAAATATGGCTGAAATTGGTTCGTTTCACAGTACTCAAACAGGTTATACGCAAAATGCAGATGAGACGATTCAGAAAGAATTTGGTGGAGATAGCGTTGTTATCTTCTATGACATTCCCAAGACTGAGCCAAGTGGACAAACGAATATATGAATGAGCGGATGTGCTGCAAAGAAGTTTGGGTTGAGTAAAACAGACTGAGGTGAACTTTACTCACAAAGTCTATGAAGTGTCCTTTATGTGGTCACAGTAAAACTCACAAACATGGCAAAATCAGTAAAGGCAGCCAACGCTACTTCTGCCGAGCCTGCCAGCAGAGTTTTACTGATAGCTTCGATACTCTCTACTATCGTCGCCAGGTGACTCCAGAGCAGGTGCGAACTGTCCTGCAGTCTCATAGTGAGGGCAGCAGTCTGCGGTGTATCAGTCGCATCACTGGACTTGCGTACAACACTATCGTTGATATTGTCCAAGCTGCGAGTCAGCGGGCTCAACTAGTCCATAACGCTCAGGTGCAGCAGGTAGCAACAGAGGAGGTGAGTGCGGATGAGATGTGGGGGCACCTTGATGTGCTAGCTGATACCACATCAAGGTCACCGAAAAAAAGCACTGCTCACCAGGAGAATTAGAAGTCGGGGACTGCTGGATTGGGCTGAGCTTAGCAGAATCGAGCGGGCTCATTCTTAGTGTTTGCGTGGGCAAGCACACTGACCTCCTCATCCAAGCTCTGGTAAACAATACGCAAGGGAAGACTGATTGCAGAGAGTGGAATACTGATGATTGGGGTGGCTATGAACGAATTTTGCCGCCTGAGGTGGACCATCACATCGGCAAGGACAAAACTCAACGGATCGAGCGCACCAATGGAATTGTGCGGCAACAAACAGGTAGATGGCATCGACGACAGAACAAATTTGGCAAGGTTTGGGAGCAAACCAAGGTGACAGTACGGCTGGTCATTGGCTACTTCAACTGGATTTGGCAGCACAGTCGTTTGAGCGCAACAGCAGCCGAGCGGGCAGGTTTAACCGCGACCCCTTGGAGTCGCATGATTTTGCTACTTATCCCACTCTTCGTTGATGCACAATGAAATGAGCAGCCTTGCTGTTTTGTACACACAAGTTGTTGGGTAATAAGGGTAGTGTTCTACCTAAATCATCGATGCTGATGCTTCATCCAACCCAGCAGTAAGCCAGTTCCAACCAATAAAACGCCAGCAAAGCCATAAGGGGCGCTTACCTGCCATGCAAACAGAACGCCCCCCAACATTGATCCCCCAACTTGTCCGAGGCTATTGGCGGCATTTTGAATTCCTAACACTGTTCCCGTGTGTTGACCGCCCCGTTTTGAAATCAAAGCAGTTAAGTTTGGGGTGATCAATGCCATACCGAATGCCAATATACCGACAACTCCCAGCACAATGGGAAGAGATCGTGCCATTAGCAGCAGGAAGATTCCGCTTCCCATGAGTGCAAATCCTAGAGCAACTTGGGCGATCGCACTCACATATCGAGACAAATAGCCCACTGCAATGATTTGAAAGACTGCCATGACCGAGCCACACATCATGAATACAAAGCCTACTTGGCTGGGACCATATCCCATTATTTCTTGAGCATGTAACGCAAAAACAGCTTCAAAGAGCATGAGTCCAAACTGTGAGATCGTGGTTAAACCCAACAGCAGTAATAGTGGTTTACCAAGCTTTGTCCAATTTAGTGCTGGCTGATGAGCGAGTACAGCTGCTGATTTTGATGACAACGATTCCGGCAACCAGCGGAGAGCGACTAGCAACGTCAAAAACATCAAAACCCCAGCTAGAAAAAAGGGAGGAGCATAGTTTTCAACTTTTATATCGAAAAGACCCAAGGTAAAATGTAAGTCTTCACGAGTTGTCAAGCCACCGAAAGCTGGACCAGCAATCACTCCAAGACTCACTGCTGTACCGAGCCAAGCCATGCCTTTGGCGCGATCGTGCTCAGTCGTTAAATCAGAAACATAAGCCGTAGCAGCAGGCAGCATCGCAGCGGATAAAAACCCACCGACTGCCCTAACAACGTACAGCATTGCCACGGAAGAGGCAAACCCAAATAGGAGTTGGGCAACGGCGGAACCAGCAATTCCGAGCAAGATTAAGGGTCGTCTGCCGACTCGATCTGACCATTGCCCCCAAAACGGTGCTGCAATAAACTGAACGAAGGCATAAATGCTGGTTAATAAGGTCGTGTGAATCGCGATCTCCTCACGCGAAACCCCTGCTGCGTGTAAATGTCTCAAGTAGAACGGAAGTACAGGCAGGCTGACTCCGAAGCCAATCATGACCACAAATAAGTAAACAAATAGTAAGAATAGCCTTTTACTCATAAAACTAGAGAGTTTGTAGGTGTAGAATGCGGTATCGGTAGTGGATGCAGATTATGGAGTCTACCCCCACAGTGCCGAGAATTGATCGCTCTCAATGTTTATGCTACTTGTGCCAGTCCTTGGAGGATTTTGGCGCAACGACGACAAGCTTCGGCACAGCGCTTGCAGTGATCAGCATGACCGCTATGTTTTTCACACTCTTGAGCGCAAAGTTCACAAGCCTTAGCGCAGGCAGCACAAGTTTCAGCGCAGACACTCGAACCGCGTAGCATCAGACGGGCGCAAACGTCGCACAGATCAGCACAATCGCGACAGAGCCGAATACACTTTGCCATCATTGATGCATCACTTCCTAAGCAAGCGGTCGCACAGGTCTCGCATTCTATTAGACAATCTAAGCAATTTTGAGTGCAAGTGTCTAGAGTCGCAGTTGTCATAATATACCTCTCAACGATTTCAAAATTGAATGAGAAAAGAGAAGCTCACTAACAATAATAACAACACAAAATGAAACAGGATAAAATAAATTAAACAATACAAAAATAAGTAATTTAATAACACTAAAACCATTATTATGAACAAAAATTGATCGTTTTATAGGACAATTAAGCTAGTTTTTTATCTAGAATAAGAATTACTTAAATCATAATTTTATGTTAGCTGTTTGCGAAATTGGCGAATGCTAATCGTCAAGAAAAAAAATAGCAAAGAGTAACAACGCTAAAACGTTAGGATAGAGCATATCGATTCCGATTCCCTTTAGCAAGATGCCGCGCAAAATTCTGATGTAATGCCGCAAAGGATTAAGAATAGACAAGTAGCGGAAGAAGTCGGGCATACTGTCGATCGGCGCGATCGCTCCTGAAAGTTGAATCAATGGAATATTGGCAAAAAATGCAGTCAAGACAACCTGCTGCTGATTTTTAGAAACTGCTGCCAACAAAATCCCAATCCCAATGCCAACAAATACATATAGACCCGACAGCAATAAAAGCAAGAATAAATTACCTCGCAATGGCACACCAAATATGAGCCGTGCAACTCCCAAAGCGAGTAAAAACGTTCCCATCAGTAATACAAACAACGGCACAATTTTCGCCAGCAGAATTTCCCAGATGGCGGCAGGTGTCATAAACAACTGCTCCAACGTTTCTATATCTTTCTCGCGAATGACTGTGAGCGCAGAAATAAGGGCATTAACGAGCGTGAGGGTAATTCCAATCACTCCCGGTACAAAAAACCAACTACTGATTAAGCCAGGGTTATACAAAAATGTATGAGCGGGGCGAACTAAAGGTGGAGCAACATCAAGCAACAATTGACGACCCTGTTGCTGAAGAATGCGAAGCAGATAGCCACTGGCAATGCCTGCCGTATTTGCATCCACCCCATCGACAAGAATTTGGAGATCTGCGGGCTTACTTTGATCCAACTGTCGCTTAAAGGTAGGCGGAATGACTAAGCTAACGGTAATGTTGCCCTCCCGCACCTGCTCACCGAGTTTGGCTTGGCTGGGCTGATACTGCTTCACTACAAACACTTTATTCTCAGTGAGTCCAGCAATTAGTTCCCGGCTTTCGGTGACATTGGCGTAGTCTACAACTCCTAAATTAATTTTGGTGATATCGGGGTTAAGAGTGAACCCATAAAGCAAAATTTGTATGATTGGGGCAATCGGCAACAAGACGATAATCTCTTTGTTGCCGAGAATCTGGTGAATCTCCTTAACAATGAGTGCTAGAAATGACCCAGGAAAGATGCGATGGAGCAGTTTAATAAGCATCTGAGAAAAACCAAGAAAGGCAAAAAAACTCTATACGGGTTGTTGCAAAGTTTTATCGTGAGGTTCATCTGTCTTCTTAAAATTAAGAGTGAAGGCAAACCAACTTCCAAATTGACTAACAAATTGAAATCCGGCAGCCCCAGTCAAAGGGAGCATCTCATTCTGGTGATGAGTAAAGATACTCAGAGCCAAGTTCAAGTAACCATGGGGACAATGGAGAAGCTGTAATGTTGTCCTCAGCCATGACTCCAGAAGAAACAACAGAACTCCAAGTGTATCTTGAAGCCGCTGCGGCGATTTTATTCAAGAATACACCAGCGGAGCAATTGCAGGATTTCGAGAGCATTGAACGCAGTGTCCGTGATCATCTGTTAGAGCAGGTCAGTCCACAGATTGGGAATTTTTTTACGCAGCGCCACGGGAACCAATACGGGTCGCAAGCGGCAGGTTCAGAGTTGTCTAGGGGTGTTGGCGGTGAGCCAAAGACAAGCGCAGAAATTGGGCTTGAAAGTGAGAACCCGTCTGAGTCCGCTGCTTGAGAAAAGCTGCTTATTGTTGAGTGCCAATGTGTCCTATGAAAATGCCACGCGAGACCTTGCCCTGCTGACAGGAATAGTTGTGTGCCATAGTACCCAACAGCGCCTGGTTCAGCGCACTCAGTGGCAGGAGGCACAAGCTACCGACTCAGTTGAGACGCTAAGTGTGGATGGCGGAAAGGTCCGACTTCGGACCCCCAAAGGTCAAGCCAGTCAGTGGCGAGACTATAAAGCCGTCACACTGCATGAGCAAGCTTGTGGAGCCTGGCTGCAAGCGAACGAGGCGTTGCTCAGGTGGGTGAATGGGCAACCTTTGGCACCCGTGGTAAGTTGTCTGGGCGATGGTCATGATGGCGTGTGGAATCTTATAGCCCTACGCATGCACGTTAGGACGTTGCTTGAATGCGGCATCAACACAATCACGAAAGCTATCAAATTCATCCCACCGTTGCTTCATCCAATTCTTCAGCACAAACCACCAAGGCTCGATCTTGTTCAAGTCTGGAGAATAGGGGGGAAGATACCATAACTCACATCCAACTTCTGCCACGATTTCATCAACAGCCTGGGAACGGTGGAAACTGGCATTATCGATGACGATGACATCACCAGGTTGCAATTGTGGCAGGAGACACTTCTCTAACCACATCTCAAACAATTCTCGGTTGCAAGAACCTACAAAGGTCATGGGTGCAAAGATGTTCCCTTGCTTGAGTGCGGCAATCCAACTGACTCGCTCGTTACGGTTGCCAGATTTGAGGGCTTGAAAGCGTTGCCCAACCTTGCAGTAGCCATAGGCATAATCATCTCGATTATCAATGCCCGCTTCATCGACATATACAATTTGACCGACAGATTTGCTCTTTAACTGCTCTTGAAACTCTTGGCGCTTGAGGTCATCTCGTTCTCGATAGCCGTAAGTCTTTTTTTACGACTGAAGCCAATCTTGCGTATGGCATCACTGATGTTTTGTTGCGTCACGTTGTCTCCCCACAACTTCGCTAGTTGTGCTTGGGTCTTATCTCCATGCTGTTGAACAAACTCCCGAAACCGGTGCCAATCCGTGATTTTATGTCTACAGCCCTGCTGGTAGTGAGTGATGGCTCGACACTCTCCCTCCTGTTCTTCTCGTTTAAGCCACAGGTCTAAGGTATTGCGGCTGATGTTCAACATCCGGCACATATCCGTTTTGCGCTCGCCGCGTTTCACCGCGGCGAGCGCTTTTTGGCGAAGATCATCACTGTAGGGGGCAGGCATAGCCGTTCCTGGTTGCTCTTTTCCCCCTACTATAGCGTCCTAATACAGCTCCGTAGGGCTATATCTCCGGCATCACCCCTACTGAGCATCGGCGCGAAATTCTCGACTGGTATCATCTGGTCGAAAACCTCCATAAAGTCGGTGGCTCACTCCAACGCTTGCGACAAGTAGAAACCGACTTGTGGAACGGTCGCATTGACCAAGCTCTGTCTGACTTTGCGGACTGGAATGCACCACCAGTACAGAACTTTTCAATCTATCTGCAAAAGCATCGTTGCCGTCTACCAGATTACCAGACCTACCAACACCAAGGCATTTGCATTGGTTCTGGGGCAGTCGAGTCGACCATTAAGCGAATTGGGCTGCGCTTGAAGTTATCAGGAGCACAATGGAAGCAAGAGAATGTGGCTCAAGTTTTGAAACAGCGCTGTGCTTATCTCAATCTCGCAACCGCCTGAGTCAATTGCCTGAGTATTCTTACTCACTGCATTAGTGAGATACTCCCCAGTCAAACAGCGAACGACGCTGTACGGTTGATAGTGGGGATCGGGAATCACTTCGGTGATGGAAAGTAACCCACCAGGTTTTAGTGCAGCAAACATTTGATGCAGTGCCGCCTCGCGATCTGAAATTTCACCCAAGACCGTTACAAGTAAAGCGCGGTCAAACACATTTTTCTCTAATTCGTCCTGGTCTATTCTGCTGAGTAATATCTGCACATTCGTTAAGTGTTTTGCAGCAACTCGCTTTTTAACCTCTTCCAGCATTGCTAGCTGACCGTCTAGAGCTATTACTGCCCCGTTTGACGTTACTCTTTCAGCCGCAGGAATAGTCAGTCGCCCTGAGCCACATCCTACATCCAATATCTGCATTCCAGGAGCCAGATTGAGCCGATCTAAAATTGTTGAACTACTGGCAACCGCATTCATATAGGGATTTTCTAGCAACCAGGCTAACCAGACAGGACAGGGTAAAAAGAGAACACGTACAGCTCCTCGCCACCAGAGGCTAACCCCGACCAAGAGTAAAAGTAACACGGCGGTGTCTAGAAAAATTGTTTTCATATCCTGCACCTCTTTCGTTAAGTCCTATTTCATTCCAGCTTTAACCCGTAGTAACTTTTGCTTAGTCGGGTAGCTGCATTTTGCGTAAGCCCAAACGGGCAACGATAAAGAGAATCAGCCCCAAGAGAGCAATCATCAGCATCGAAAGCCAAATGCCGCGCCAGCCTGTTCCACGCACAAACGCATCGCGGCTAATTTGGATGAAATACCGCGCTGGAACAATGTCAGCTAAATGGTTTAAGGGAAACGGAATATTGCTAATTGGGTAAATAAAGCCAGACAATAACAGCGCGGTCATGAAGCCTGTTAAAGAGACGGCTTGAACAGTAGAAATCAGATCTTTTGCTCGTGTGCCGATCGCCAGACCAAACATCACACTGGCTGCCAAATACAGCAATGTACCTACTAAAAGAGGAATTGGGTCGCCCGCAAAGCGAAGTTTGAAAATGAAAGCGCCAACGACCATGAGGAGAAGGGCTTCACCCAAAGCCACAATGAAATACGCCAATCCTTTGCCCAAAATTAGCTCGGCAGCCGTCATACCCGTGGAGTAGACCTGAATGATATTCCCCATCTCTTTTTCGCGCACCATCGCCATTGCGGCTAACAATGAGGGAAATACCCAGAGGAGAAAGCCAAATACGCCGGGTACAATGTAGAGCGATTCTTTGCGTCCTGGATTGAACCAGATTCGCAAATGAGGCGCGAGTGGATTGCGTCCAGGTTCTAAGTCAGTAGCCGCTAAGAAAGCAGTGGTCGTGGCATGAATGCTGTTTTGGATGACTCTAGCGTTATTGGTGTCTGTGCCATCGACCAAAATTTGCACATCGCTGCCCTGTCCTGATTTGATCTTACTGCTGAAGTTGGGTGGAATGATCACGACCGCTTTTGCAAATCCATGGTCTAGAGCATGAATAACTGGATCACCACCGGGCCAGGGCGTTGCCTGAAATTGATTGTTCGCGAACAATCGCTCAACATAGCTGCGGCTGAGGGGAGTATTGTTTAGATCTTGTACGACGATCAAGATATTTTTCGCCTCTAGCCGAATGGCAAAACTCAAAATTAACAGAGAAATCAATGGCAGTAGAAACGCCAGAGCCACCGTGAGGCGATCGCGACGAAACTGCACCAATTCTTTCACACACTGCACTAGAATTCGTTTCATGATGGCTACGGTTCCTTTGGAGTTGCGCTCTGCGCTAATCGCTGCACGACTCCGATAAAGGCATCTTCGAGCGAGAAGGGAATTGGACGCAGGGAATGAAGGGTGAAATTGGCAGCGTCGAGACGCGATCGTAGGGTTGGAATGTCTTGATCGGGGTCATCCACGACGATATGCAAGCGATCGGCGAAAATCGAAACTCGCCAAGGCTCTATCTGCTGTTTGAGTAGATTAGAAGCTGCCTGCGTTTGATCAACGATCACTTCGATCAAATGTCCGGGTTGTGCGGCTTTGATCTGACTGGGCGACCCTTCTGCGACGATTTCGCCACCCACCATAAAGCTCATGCGATTGCACTGTTCGGCTTCTTCTAGATAGTGGGTGGTGACTAAAATCGCAGTGCCATTGCGAGCAAAATCATTGATTAGTTTCCAAAATTGACGACGAGCTAGAGGATCAACACCAGAAGTCGGTTCGTCGAGAAATAGAATGTCGGGTTCGTGCATTACCGAGGCACCAAACGCGACACGCTGCTTCCGACCGCCCGGAAGTTGTCCGGTGATCAGGGTTTCTCTTCCTTCGAGTCCGCAGGTGGCGATTACCCAGTCGATTTTTTCACGTCCTAGCTTGCGAGGCACTCCATATACGCCGCTGTAGAATTCCAAGTTTGCAGAGTAGTCAAGTCATCATAGAGGGTAAATTTTTGGCTCATGTAGCCGATGCGTCGCCGCAGTTCGCTGCTGTGGAGATTGCCGCGTTCTCCTCCGAGGGCAATATCGTCAGAACTTGCGGGTAGTAGCCCACACAGCATTTTAATCGTGGTCGTTTTTCCGGATCCGTTGGCTTCAAGTAAGCCAAAAATTTCACCATAATGCACCTCGACGTTGACGTTTTTAACCGCTTGAAAGCTGCCAAAACTTCGATTTAGGCTGTGAGAATAGATTGCAAAATCGGAGTGAGAATTCGTCGTAATGTCTCGATTACCACCTCTTGATCGAGGGAATTCAAAAAACTTCGGTGCCGATCCCTGCTGACGCAATCGAGTCACAAACACGTTTTCTAGCGTCGGTTCAGCAAGCTCGATCGTGGTGGCTTGCAGGTGATTTTGGCGAAACAATTCTCGCACCTCAGCTTCTCCCGTTTTGGGATCGCTCACCAGCACATCTAAGCGGTCGCCAAACGTTTGCAAATCTACGATCTCATCGGATTCAGATGGCGTAGTTAACACTTGCTCGGCGGCTTGCAGTTGCGGCGTATGTACTTCGAGGCGATGCAATCCTAAACTGTTTCTTAACTCAGTGGGCGTACCGATTTGCTGAATCTGACCGTCGTACATCAGGGCGACGCGATTGCAGCGTTCTGCCTCATCGAGATAAGGAGTCGCCACCACGATCGTCACCCCTTCTTCGGACGATAGCGCCGCCAACACATCCCAAAACTCACGCCGCGAGACGGGATCAACACCTGTTGTCGGTTCGTCGAGCAACAGCACTTGAGGCTGAGACACCAGCGCACAGCACAACGCAAGTTTTTGCTTCATGCCGCCTGATAGCTCTCCGGCAAGCCGATCGCCAAACTTCTCTAAATTCATCTAGCGCAGATATTTGTCGCGCCGCTTAGAAAACTGACGATCGGGCACTTGTCTGAGTCCGCTCACATAGCGTAAATTCTCATCAATGCTGAGATCGAGATAGAGCGAAAATTGCTGAGTTAGATAGCCGATTTTGAGTCGCGCGTCTCGTGGCGGTTGTCCCAAGACTTGCACATCCCCGGTGGTCGCCTCCATCACGCCGCCGAGAATGTGAAAGGTTGTTGTCTTGCCTGCGCCATCAGGTCCGATCAGTCCATACACTTCGCCGCGCTTTACCGAGAACTCAACGCCTCGAACTGCCGCCACTCGATCGTAATGTTTGTGCAATCCAAAAACGCGAATCACATCGTCTGAAGATGCAGGATCAATCGGTCGGGCTTCTGCAATCTGGCGCTTTGGCACCGTTTTTTGAGTCATTAAAAACCTCGGTTGTGCCTCAGTAAAACGTGGGACAGGTGGCAATATCGTGCCAAAACCAAGGCCGAGTGGCTAGTCCAGCGCGTTGAGCAGCGCTATCTCCTGTTCGACTATGTTGCCATATCCAGTTGAAGTAGCTGATGACTAAACGCGTCGTGACTTTGGTCTGCTCCCAAAGCTTGCCAAATTTGTTCTGTCGTCGGTGCCATCGCCCAGTCTGTTGGCGAAGGATACCATTAGTTCGCTCTAGCCGCTGAGTATTCTCCTTGCCGACCCTATGAATCACCTCTGGGGTGAACACCCGCTCATAACCGCCCCAATCATCGGTATACCAAAGCTGACAATCTGTTTTTCCTTCTGTATTGGCAATTAATTCAGCTAAAAATTCATCAGTATGCTTGCCCACTCGGGTACTGAGAATCAAACCACTCCCTTTGTCTAAACTCACCCCTATCCAGCAGTCCCCAACCTCTAATTCGTTGGGGCAGCATTGCTTTTGCTTTTTTGGATGAATGACCACATCTCATCCGCTACAATTTCCTCACACTCAACGTCTTGAACTTTTTCGTTGTGAACCAGTTGAGCTTTTTGACCGGCATCACGAACGATGCTGACCACTGTGCCATAGGCTCGTTTACCAATGCGGCTCATTCCTCGCAGGCTACTACCTTCGGCATGGGACTGCAGGATGGTTTCTATCTCCTCTGGGGGAAGTTGACGACGGTAGTAAAGGGTATCAAAGGTATCTGTGAAGCTATGACTGCAGTTGGGGCAAAAATATCGTTGACTGCCTTTACTGGTAGATCCATGCTTATGAGGTTTGGGATGATCGCAAAATGGACAATCCATGACCGATTTCCTCAAATCGATACCTGTAGGATATCAAGCCCACACTTCTTTGGCGCACGACCAAAACCTCCAAGGTGCATCATTGAGGCTCTAAAGTGATTTCCCCGTCGGCTGGCATTCCTGGTTTGACAAACCCAGCCGGGTTATCAATCTTGAGCTTGATGCCAAACACCTGCTTGACGCGATCGTCTTTAAAGTAAATATTTTCAGGTGTAAAAGAAGCTTGGGGATCGATCGCAGCAACGGTTGCCGTTAAAGGTTGACCAGGATTAGAATCAAGGAAAATCTTGGCGGCTTGACCGACTCGAACTTTGCCAATGCTGCCTTCTGGAACGTATCCCCGCAAATAAACCGTGTTGAGATTGACGATCGAGAGCAGGGTTTTCCCACTGACCACGACAGCGCCCGGTTCTACACTCCGCGCCGTCACTACACCATCGATCGGGCTAACCACGTTCAGGTAATCAATCTGTGCCTGAATTTGCTCAATGGCTGCCTGAGCATTTTTGACATCTGCCTGTGCTGATTGAAGTTGGGCAGTTGCCTGTTGTCGCTGTTGCAGCAACCCTACAAGTCGAGCATTGCGAATGCCAGGGTTAAATCTGGAAGTCTTTGCTAAAGTCAGTCCGCCACGAGCAGCATCCACTTGCTTCTGATTTGCTTCTACTGTGGATTGAGCCGTCTCGTAGGCGGTTTGTGCTTGGTCAAACCGTTGTCTGGGTATGGCTCCATCTTTGACTAACTGAGTAAAGCGATCGCGATCAACCCGTGCCAACTTTAACTGAGATTGAGCTTGCTTGAGTTGAGCTTCTGCAACTGCGACAGTAGACTGTGCTTGGAAGAGACGCCCCTGCTGATCATCTTGAGATTGTTCTAGGGTTAGTTGAGCTTCCTGGATTTGAGTGTCAACGACCTGAATTTGTAAGCGAGCCTGACGCTCTTGTTGTTGAGCCGCAGTGAGACGTGTTTGTAGCCCACGCCGCTGCGCCTGAATTTCTTCATCATTGAGGCGCACAATTAACTGACCTGCTTTGACAGCATCTCCTTCCCTCACTGCGATCGCAGCAATTCGACCCGGTACTTTAGCACCGATATCAGTTTCATATCCTTCAATTCGCCCACTGATTTGCAGCTCGTTTGTTTTAGGACGAGAGAGAAGGTACCAAGCTGCAAGTCCGGCTGTGACGACTATGACACCCGCCCCAATCAACAAATAAGTCTTACGAGGTTTAGAGGGCGGTTTAGATTCGGGCGGTTGTGAGGAAGACTGTTTTTCAGGAGATGGGACTGTTTGTTCTTGAGGCCTAGGAGGTGATTGAGTCATGGCTGAAGACCTCTATATGTGGTTGAGTCGAGGGAGGAATATTCTCCCTCGACTCAACCAGACTTATTTTCCGACTTTGTTGGAGCTATTTGTCTCTAAGTATCTGCCTAACTGGGTTTGTAGATCGCTTAGGTGAACACCTACCAGATTTGGTAGAACAACCTGTGCATCTCCAACCCGATCGACAGAACCAAGTCCAATCGTCCACATGCCTGCGGCGATCGCGGCTTTAACTCCGGCGGAGGCATCTTCAACCACAACACAGTGAGCAGGGTCGAGTCCTAACCGAGTAGCGGCGTACAGAAATAGGTCAGGGGCTGGCTTGGGGCGTTCGACGCTATCGCCATCGGTGATCGCATCAATGCGATCGGCAATCCCTAATTTCTCGATCACGATTTGTGCATTCTTGCTGGCAGAGCCAATCGCGATTTTAATCCCCGATCGTCTGAGTTCGTCTAATAGCTCAACGACTCCTGGCAACACAACTTTGGGTGTGATGGTTTGGATCGATTCCACATAGTAGCGGTTTTTGCGATCCATCATCTCTTGGAGTGCGGCTTCTGAGTACTGCCGATCGCCCACGATGTGCAGCAGCGATTCTCGTCTAGCCACGCCCCGCAGCGCTTCATTTGCCTGTCGGTCGAACGGCAGTCCTTCTTCGTCAGCCAGTCGCTGCCAAGCCCGGTAGTGAAATTCGGCAGTGTCTGTCAAAACCCCATCAAGGTCAAAGATGAAGCCTTGGATGCCAGGAGCTTGAGAGTCAGGAGCTTGAGAACCTGAGGGCGATAGATCGAAGCTGTGGCAAGTGCCGCGCCAGTGCAGTTTGAATTTGAGGCGAGTCCAAGTAGGAGGCAGATGGGGAGTTGCGACGGGGCCGCAGTCCTTAAGTTGGATACCTGCGAAGCCGAAAACTATTGCTTGCCAGATACCACCTGCCGAAGCCGCATGAATGCCGTCTGCTGTGTTACCGCGAGTATCTTCGAGATCGACCAGGGCTGTCCGCATAAACTGTTCGTAGGCATCGGCTGCTGAACCCAGGACTGTTGCGAGGATAGCGTGAATGGGTGGACCAAGGGACGATCCGTAGGTGATGTCTGTGCGGGGAGCGTAGTAGTTCCAGTTCTTTTGCAGCACGTCATGGCAATACGGGAATTCTTGCGTGCCTCGCATCAGGTAGAGGAGCATCAGCACGTCGGGCTGCTTAAGCACTTGTCGCTGATTTGTTTCGTCAATTCCTAGAACAGCTTGAATTGATCGATTGCGGGGTTCGTAGTCACTTAAGTCGATATCCTTTAGCTGAAAAAACCCCTCGAACTGCTCGATCAGCCCTGTTTCTGCATCGTAAGGGATATACATCTGCGCGATCGTTGCGTGCAAGCGCAGCAGTTGCTCTGAAGTAAGTTGCAGCTTTTGTGCTAGTTCAGTAGCGCGATCAAGAAACGTGCGCTGCAACCATTCATAGACTGCAACAGCCTTTTCTAAATGCCACTGCACCATCCGATTGGTGAACGCATTGTTATTCACCTGCTCGTGATATTCATCGGCTCCGATTACCCCACACAGTTCATATCGTTCCTGCTTAGCATTCCACTCCACCCGACTCATCCAGAAGAGGGCAGTGTCCAGGATGATTTCGGCTCCGTAGTCTCGCAGCCAGATATCATCGCCCGTTGCCTGCCAGTATTGCCAGACAGCATAGGCAATGTCGGCACTAATGTGAATTTCGCGATCGCGGCACCAGATTCGCACAGCTTCCGCATAGGGATCGTTCAGAATCGACCATCGGGGCGTCATCTCATCTCCAGTGGCAGCGCTTTCCCAGGCAAACATTGCTCCTTTATACCCACCATGTGCTGCTTTGCGCCGTGCTCCGTCTAGGGTGTAATAGCGGTAGGTCAACAAGCTGCGGGCGATCGTGGGTTGCGTCAAGGTGAAAAAGGGCAGGATAAAAATTTCTGTATCCCAAAAGATGTGACCCCGGTAGCCTAATCCCGACAGTGTTTTGGCGGGAACGCTGACCCGACTGTTGTTTGAGCATGTACCCATGATATGTGAACATGCACCAATGAAGAGTTGAAACAGGTTGTAGCGAACTGCCAACTGAGCGTTGCTATCTCCCCCAATCTCGATATCGCTTTGCTGCCAAACTTCGTTCCACGCCTGCTGATGCGTTTCGAGTAGCACCGCATAGGATGGCAGGTCAGCCAAATTGGCTTGAGCCGCCTGAACTGGTAGTTCCACATCCTGGGACGTGAACAACGTCACAACCTTTTCCACGCCTACGGTCTGCCCTGCTGTCGCGACAAAGGCAATTGTCAAGGTGGGATAGTCGAGAGTATTCGTCACCTGCACTGACGCATCGGTGCCGATCGCAGTCATTCTAGCAGCCATAGCAAGTTCGATGTGAGAACTGCGGGTGCGAACCTGTAGCCAACGCCCTGCTCCATCTTGCCCCGATCTAGCTGCTCCCAGTGGTCAAAGCCTTGATTGTCGGGATAGCCATTGATGCTGGACTGAACCTCGATCGTGCCGTTAAAGTCGATAGGAGTAATCTGGCAGCGCAGTCCCAACACCTGATGATCTGCCAAGCTGGAAAAGCGCTCGAACCGTAAATCCAATTTATTTCCAGTTGGGCTACGCCATCGCACAGATCGACTCAGCAGCCCGTGACGCAAGTCAAGCTTTCGCTCGTACTGGACAATTTTGCCTAGGTCGAGGCGAAACCGCTCTCCGTTGACAATCACCACCAATGACAGCCAGTCAGGACAATTTGCCAGCTCGGTATAGACTCCAGGCACATCGTCATACACCCCATGCACTAAGGTGGCTGGCAATGCATCGGGGTAACCCTCCTCAAAGATGCCCCGCGTTCCTAAATAACCATTGCCGATCGTAAATACGGTTTCTCTAGAACGCAACTGCGCTGGATCAAATTGAGATTCGATCAGCATCCAGTCTGTGTAAATCAAATCATGATAGCGGGTTGGAATGTCCATTGAGGTTGGGAGTGGGGGAGCGGTAGAAGCATCGGAAAGTGGGGCGGTAGAGAGCGGTTTAGATTCAGGTGGTTGTGAGGGAGACTGTTCTTCAGGAAATGGGACTGTCTGTTCTTGAGGCTTTGAAGGTGATTGAGTCATAGCTGAAGACCCCTATACAAAACAAAAACAGGTAGTCATGAATAGTGATGGTAACTCGATAGACTGGAAGCGTTGTTACCTAATCCTCTCAATCAATGACCTGCCCCAAGTGCGAGTCGGCTCAAATCATCAAGTACGGGCACACTCACCATCGCAAACAACGCTTCCGTTGCCAGAGCTGTGGACGGCAGTTCGTTAAGGACCCAACCCGGCAACCCATTGACGAGGCGACCCGGAGGCTTATTGATAAGCTGCTGCTCGAACGGCTGGCGCTTGCCGCCATTGCACGAGTGACAGGCGTATCCGAGCGGTGGTTGCAGATGTACGTCAACCAACTGTACTATCAGACGCCGCAACAGGTAGAAGTCACCC
>JBGTDT010000013.1:0-51972 GCA_041748155.1 Thermosynechococcaceae cyanobacterium
GTAAGCTCAAGGTCTTTAGGATCTTAGCGGAGCGCTACAGAAATCGCAGAAGGCGCTTTGGATTGCGCTTTAACCTGATTGCAGCACTCTACAACTACGAGCTTGCTCTGTCTCTATGACTCCTGCAAGAGGTCTATTGAGTACTTGATCCAAAAGGTTGTCCTACCTGAGCGAGAGGCTGCTAAAAGCAAGCAACCTGGAAAGCTAGAATCAAGCCTGGAAAGCCTCCCTTAGCCAGACAACAGGCATTCTTTGGGACTCGCTTCTAAACTGGGGTCTGGGTGAGCTGACAGGGGCGTGAGCTAGAGGAGTGTTTAGCGCTCCATCCTTTGCCTGCTGGCTTAGCTGCTGAGGATGAAAGCAAGCACGAACAAGCCATAAATGATGCCGATCTTGAGAGCATTGAGAGCCTCTCCTAAGAGCGACTGCCCGAAGGTCCAACGGCGAGTGTAGACTGCCCAGCTAACAACTTCAGCCAAGACGACTACAATTCCAGCTACAGCCACATCCTGGTATCCAGCTTGTCCTGAAATTGCGGCGATCGCAATTCCCAGGTATATCCCCAACAGCAGGGCGATCAGGGTTAACAGCAGGCGGGGCCAATTCACCCACCAGTACCGCAGCCGATCAAAGACGCCATCAACCAGGTTGTTCAGGCGGGTATTTTGCATAACAGAACCCTACACAGGCAGTTTGACCTGGCTGGCAACAACCTCCTGCCTAGCCCACTGGTCTGCCGCCAAAATGTCCTCTAGGGAGGGATGGGGTTGGTTATGAGTTGTATAGCGATCGCACACCCGCTCAATCAGCCGGGGGATATCCAAAAAACCTATCTTTTCTTCTAGGAATAGAGCGACCGCCTGTTCGTTTGCTGCATTTAGCACTGCTGGCATCCCCCCGCCCGCCCGACCCGCCGCGTAGGCCAGTTGCATACAGGGATACTTAGCGTGGTCCGGGGCCCGAAAGGTTAAGTCCCCAGCCTTGACTAGATCTAAAGGTTGCCAGTCTGTGCTCAGCCGCTCAGGCCAGGAGAGGGCATAGAGTAAAGGCAGTCGCATATCCGGCCAGCCGAGCTGAGCCAGCACCGAGGTGTCCTGGAGTTCAATCAGGGAGTGAATGATGCTTTGAGGATGAATCACAATCTCGATCTGGTCGTAGGCTAGGTCAAAGAGGTAGTGGGCCTCGATCACCTCCAACCCTTTATTCATCAAGGTGGCAGAATCAACGGTAATTTTGCGTCCCATAGACCAGTTGGGATGCTGAAGGGCATCAGCAACGGTCGCCGCCGCAAGTTTCTCTACCGGCCAATCCCGAAACGCTCCGCCTGAGGCTGTCAGCAAGATCCGCCGCAATCCCCCTGGCGGGACACCTTGGAGGCACTGGAAAATCGCTGAGTGTTCCGAGTCTGCCGGGAGCAGCTTCACACCATGCTGTTGCACCAGAGGCAAGACCACTGGCCCGCCAGCAATCAGGGTTTCTTTGTTCGCTAGGGCAATGTCCTTGCCAGTTTCAATCGCCGCCAGGGTGGGCAGCAGGCCAGCACAACCGACAATTCCGCTAACCACGGCTTCGGCCCCAGGATAACGGGCCACCTCGACCACGCCTGCTTCCCCAGCCACTAGAATCGGCTGGGGGTCAAGGTCGGCGATCGCCGCTTTGAGTTCCGGCAATTGGGCTGACTGGGCGATCGCCACAATTGTTGGCCGGAACTGACGGATCTGCGCGGCTAGCCGCTGCACGTTGCGCCCACCAGTTAGGCCAACAATGCAAAACTGCTCAGGGTACTGGGCCACAATATCTAGCGTCTGTGTCCCAATTGATCCGGTAGAGCCAAGGAGAGTAATTGCTTTCACGATCGTTTAATCATAAATTTTTGCCACTCCAATCTTAAGTTCATCAGGTCTGGCGTGGAAGTTAACCAACCCCTACACTAGAAGCTGCCAGGTCTCTGGACTCCTCCAGTTTGGCGACTAACTTCACCCCAAACTCTGACTCAAAGGGGTCTTTCTTGTAATCCAAACTCCAGCGTTCTAGGGCACAGTCATCTCCTGGCTGGGAGGCTTGCAGGTGGAGATAAAATTCCTTTGCATCTGCGTTGTACTCACACCGAACGGCTTGAATCGCCCCAATGTGTCGCCGGTCTAGCGCCACCGCCAGCCGCAGCAAGGCACTGAGTTGATCGACCAGTTGCCGATGTTGTTTACTCGGTAAATTTTTATAGTTGTCGTGCTTCTTCTTGGGACTGTTGCGGCGATGATAGCGGGCCAGGTTGGCAATGGTTTCAATTTCCGTTTCGGTATAGCCTAACAGCTCACCGTTACGAACCAGGTAGTAGGAGTGCTTGTGGTGGGCTGAGTGGCTGACGTAGTGACCACAGTTGTGTAAAATTGCCGCAGTCCACAGCAGGTCGCGTTCCTCTGGTCCCCACTCCTGTAACGTACCCTGGGTCTGATCAAACAAGCTGAGGGCAAAGGCGGCGACTCGCTCACTGTGTTTGAGATCAACCTGGTACTTATGGGCCATACTAATCGCACTGCGTTGCCGGACAGACCCTTGATAGCGTAGTCGGTCCTCAATCAGGCCGTGGGTCAGCATCCAGTCAACCACCATGCCTTCCCGCAGAGCACGCTCGCAGGCCATAACTGACTCTAGGTCCAGCAGAGTCATGACTTCCTGTAAAATGACTGCCCCGGCCACAATAATCTCTGCTCGTTTCTCTGGCATGCCGGGAATTTTACATCGCTCCTGATAGTCGAGCTGCCGCAGTCGCTCAAGCAGAGCTTGCAGGTCCTTACGACTGATTTCAAAGCCGTTCAGGGGAGCCGGAACGGTCCCTAACGTCTCACGAGCATGAATTTCGAGTAAGCTTTCAATTGTTCCAGATGTGCCAATTAGACAGGGGTGTTCTTCAGGTCCCAAGTGCGATCGCAGGTCCTCAATCGGCCACTCTAGCAGACCGCGCACGTATGCTTGGAGGCGCTCAAATTCAACTTCGCTAATCGGATCGGTACTGACAAACTGATCCGTTAACCGGACTGCTCCCACCTTAGTACTGCTGAGGCAACGCGGTTCATGGCCATCTCCTAAAATCAGCTCCGTAGAGCCGCCCCCAATGTCAACAATCACATGGGGCTGGTTGTTCAATTCCATCCCCGACAAGACACCCAGGTAGATCCGCCGTGCCTCTTCCTGTCCAGAGATCAAGTTGATCGACAGACCCAATTCTGACTTAACGGAGCGGAGAAAGTCCCTGCCGTTGGGGGCTTCCCTTACGGCACTGGTTGCTACGGCAACAATTTGCTCTGCATTAAAGCCTTGAGCAATTTCCTGACATCGGCTCAGGGCGGCGATCGCTCGTTTGATCCCTTCAGGGGTCAACTCCCCGGTCTTGCGGTCCTGTTCCCCCAGCCGGACAGTATTCTTTTCGCGGGTAATGATCGTAAAGGCAGGCAGGGAAGGTTGAATCTGCACCACCACCATGTGGATCGAGTTCGTCCCCACGTCAATAGCAGCAAGAATTCGCTCTGGCTCCGCAGGACTCGTTGAACCGTTCGTTTGCATTTTATTCACCCACTGGCAGGGTTTGCAGGTGTAGTCTCAGAATCGTGTTTGTCTCAGGCCCCATCAATGTCGCCCTTGGGGCACAGTCCACTCTTAGCTCGGTTCCATCAACTTGCAGTCCAAATCATTTCCTGCTATGAAATGTATTTCTCGAAGGGGACAGAGGTCAACTTTGATCTCAATACTCCTGTATTTCCATAACAACAATTCCAGCGGCTATGTTGTAAAGATACTGGCAAAGTAGAAGTGAAGAGGATATTCCCCCTATTGAGCACCTGAGCAAATCCAAAAGCGAAATCTAAACGAAAGATGGTAAGGCAATCCCGTAAGAAAAACAGAAGGCGGAAGTGAGACCAGCTAACTGTAGAGTACTCGTGCGGGCAAGCTAGCAGCTCAAAGGGTGCATCTGGACTAAAACTGTATTTATATTGGTGTAGTGTACCGTTGCTTGATCGTGATGTGGACTCAGCCTGAATTAAATCCCCAACCAACCTGGTACACCGTGATTCGACTCCTGCGCTGGGACAGGCCCACAGGACGGCTGATTTTGATGATTCCAGCTCTCTGGGCTGTATTTCTAGCCGCCCAGGGAACGCCTCCCGTACCTCTAGTTGGGGTAGTTGTGGTCGGCAGTTTGGCAACCAGTGCGGCTGGGTGCGTTGTCAACGACCTCTGGGACCGCGATATTGATCCACACGTCGAACGAACCCGGAGTCGCCCGCTAGCTTCACGGGCACTCTCGGTCAAGGTAGCTCTAGTTGTGGCGCTAATTGCCTTTGGCTGCGCCTGGGTGTTGTCTCTCTACCTCAACACAACCAGCTTCTGGCTATGCGTGGCAGCAGTACCCGTAATTGTCTTCTATCCCCTAGCCAAACGGGTCTTTCCAGTCCCTCAACTAGTTATGGCTATTGCCTGGGGATTTGCTGTATTGATCAGTTGGAGTGCTGTTGCTAGCCGTTTAGACTCTGCTGCTTGGCTACTTTGGACAGCGACTGTTCTTTGGGCGTTGGGCTTTGATACCATCTATGCCATTCCTGATCGAGAAGACGATCAACGCCTTGGTGTCTACTCCAGTGCCCGTTTCTTTGGTGACTACACAGCTTACGCTGTTGGACTCTGCTTTGCGGGTACAGCCCTAATGTTTGCCAGTCTCGGTAGGGCGATGAATCTGCAGTTCAGCTTTTGGCTAGCCCTTGGACTAAGCGTAGTAGCGTGGGCAAGACAGTTTTACCAGTTATCTCAGATAGATCCGCCTCATGCTGCCTATGGTCAGATGTTTCAGCAGAATGTGGGGATTGGTTTTTTACTGCTGGCCGGAATGATCGCCGGGTGTCTGCTCTAAATTTAGCGAACGTTCTGGTTAGGATTGGGATACAAAACAGAACCTCCAGAGGACTTACCCGTGGATTTGCCTGCTGGAGCCTGAGGAATTTCAATCGGGGGCTCTTCTAGGGCCAGCATCAGCGCTTCTGGATTGTTTGGCTCTACGGGGGGCTGCTCAACCATCTGCGGTGTAAAGGACTCACGACCGGGCAGGAGGCCGGTTAAGGTCCCGACAAAGACTGCTGCAACTGCGGCACCAGCAAGACTCAGAGCCAATCCTAGTTTGGGTCTGCGATCAACTCGATCAAGTACCTGCTGAATGGTTTGTTCTGCTGGTTGTGTAGCGGCTGGAGTCGGCAAGTTCTGTAACCCATGGCGTAGCTTAAGTAACCGGGCGTGCAACTGCTGGATCTCTGAGTCTGTGGCCAGCCAGGTTTCAACCTGTTTGCGCTCAGCCGCCGTTACTTCACCATCTAGGTAGCAGCTCAGCAATTCAAAGCGATCGCGTTTCAAAATATCTAGTGTGTCCATGGCTGAATTGTAGTTGCCTGAAGGGGCTAGTGGTAAGGATTCTGGAAGTCTTCCTGAAATTCGGGAACCATTTTTATGAATACCAGGGGCCAATCACTAAAGAAGTCACAGAAAAGTAAAGAGAGAAATTTAGTCTGAAGCCTAAAACTAATGAGAACTACCCAGATAGGCTTGTAGCTGTGACTGAAGTCGCTGGCGGGCCCTAGCGATCCGAGATTTGACAGTTCCAAGGGAAACCCCCGTGATCTCAGCAATCTCTTCGTAGGCCATTCCTTCAATCTCTCGTAAAACAATCGTAGTCCGAAAAACCTCAGGAAGTTCAGTAATTGCCTCGCGTAACTGATCATAAAACTCATGGGTTGCTAGATCCTCAGCCGGACCCGGCTCTCCAGAAGCAAGTTCCCAATCAACTTGCCCGTCTCCCACCGATCGGGGCGCATCAATGGAGAGTGGATTCTGAATCCGCTTACGCTTACGCAGCTCATCGTAGAACAAGTTGGTGGCAATCCGGCTCAACCAGCCCCGGAATTTTGTCGGCTCCTGAAGCCGCTTGATGTTCCGGTAGACACGAATCCAAACTTCCTGGGCCAAGTCTGCACGGTCTTCCCAGTCTGGCGCTAAGTGATACAGCACCCGATCCACGTGAGATTGGTACCGACGTAGCAGCTCAGAAAAAGCAGCTCGCTCAGGATGCAAACCCACCTGACACAAGGATACGAGATCGTAATTTGAGAGTTTTGCAGCTTGTAATTGCACTTGAGGGACGTTAGCCTCAACCCTTGACCAAGATACAGTAATACTAAGAGTCATAGATGGATCTGCTGTAAAAAAAGCTTCCATCTCAACCAGACGCTAGCATTAAGGAGAAGTTCCTCCTACCAATCGAGAGTTCCCCTGAGTCAAAGTTAGATTAACAAAGGTCAAAAGTCTTAATGTGTAAAAATCAAGGCCACTCCAAAGGCAAGACGTTGCAGTCAAGAACAGTGTTAATAAATCAATGCAAACTGTAGATCAATCAGTTCAACAAAGTCAACAAAGAAAAGATCGCTCCTTGGCGACGATCTGGGACCGACCCTTGGTGATTGCAGGACGAACGTTTCTATCTCGGTTGATGACGGGAACGGGTAAGTATCGCAGCTTAGATGAGATGCAGGAGAGTATCGCTGCCAGTGACAGCCAGATTGTGACTGTAGCTGTGCGGCGAGTTCAGGCCAATGCCCCCGGACATCAGGGACTGGCAGAAGCCATTGACTGGTCGAAGATCTGGATGCTTCCCAACACTGCTGGGTGTCAAACCGCTGAAGACGCGGTCCGGGTTGCTCGGTTGGGGCGTGAGATGGCTAAACTGCTGGGTCAGGAGGACAATAACTTCGTCAAGTTAGAGGTGATTCCCGATCCGCACTACCTGCTACCGGACCCGATTGGCACCCTAGAAGCCGCAAAACAACTCGTGAAGGAGGGGTTTGCTGTACTGCCTTATATCAACGCTGATCCAGTTCTGGCGAAGCATTTGGAAGATGCCGGGTGTGCTACCGTGATGCCCTTGGGTTCACCGATTGGTTCGGGTCAGGGGCTAAAGAATTTGGCTAACATTCAAATCATTATTGACCAAGCTCAGGTCCCAGTTGTAGTCGATGCCGGTATAGGTACCCCAAGTGAAGCGACCCAAGCGATGGAGATGGGAGCGGACGCCCTACTGATCAATACGGCGATCGCGCAGGCCCGCAACCCTGCCGCTATGGCCCGGGCGATGAAACTGGCGACTGAAGCAGGCCGCTTGGCTCATCTGGCTGGACGAATTCCCTTAAAAGCTTATGGGAGTGCTAGCTCACCTCCGGCAGGAGCAATTACCAGCTAACATCATGGCCTGGCTGCTTGTTGGAGTAGCTGAGTATTTATGCTTAAAACAATTCTAGTTCTGCTGAGTTCTGATAAACTTAAGCAAATGTTAACGAAAGAAAGGACAACTTCATGCCTTATACCCAGGAAGACCGTGGTTTGCTCAATAACTTCGCTAACGAGCCTAAAGTATACCAAGCTGAAGCCCCAACCTCGACTCAGAAGCGGAACTATCTAATCATGGGAGTGAGCGCGATCGCGCTTGTGAGTGGTCTACTATTTCTCGCTTTTTCGGTGTCTTAAGTGCCGTTGGGTAATGACTGGTTCTTTAGTCATGATTACTATCCAATTGCCAGGTGGTCAAACACCTGGTTTTTTGTGCTTTGGCAGATGATCCATTAGCGTTAGTCCGTAGCTAGCGCGGTTTTCAAAGTACGGCAGAAGGTCGCGATCGCCCTTAAACCCTGCGCCGGTGTCTCCTCAGCTAAGCGCTTGACAAAGGCACTACCGACAATCACAGCGTCAGACCCCCAGGCCATCACCTGGCGAGCCTGCTCAGGTTGCGAGATGCCAAAGCCAACACCAATTGGTTTATCGGTCACCGTTCTCAGTTGCTCTAAAAGATGCTGTACTCGTGCTTCTACCTGAGCCCGCATCCCAGTCACACCTGTTGTACTCACCAGGTAAATAAATCCCTGAGAGGCCTGGGCGATCGTCTTGATCCGCTGCTCGGAGCTGGTAGGCGCTACGAGAAGAATAACCTCAATTCCTAATTCCGTCGCGAGCGACAGCAGGTCTGTGGCTTCCTCTAGGGGCAAATCAGGGACTACAAGACCCCGAACCCCAATGCGAACAAGGTTGTGTAAGAAAGGTTTAATCCCACGGTTAAGAATTGGGTTGTAGTAGGTGAAAAGAATCAGGGGTGAGTGTAGTTTGGGACTGACTTCCTCTACCATTTCAAGAACCTGATCTAAGCGAATGCCCCGCTGGAGAGCACGGGTTGCCGCTGCCTGAATCACGGGTCCATCGGCTAAGGGATCTGAGTAAGGAACTCCCAGCTCAATCAGGTTAGCACCACTAGCGTCAAGAACCTGTAATGCCTCAGCCGTCGTTCCTAAGTCAGGATCACCGGCTGTGATGAAGGGAATCAGTGCACACTGACCACGGCTGCGTAAAGACTCAAAACAATGGGAAACGGAGGTCATGGAATCTTATCGTCGCCTATAGCTACTTCTGCTGATAGCAGTACCAGCCTACGCCTGGTCAGAGACTTTTTCTGGACTACTTTGCCTAATTTCTGTCTGAATTTGAGCCAACTCCTCAGGCGTTAGAGCTTCCAGGCGCTTCTGCAAAACTGCTTCAGCATAGTCTCTAAGCTGTTGATTGTAGGTCATCTGCTGGGTAAAAGCTCGAAACAGATAAGTTGATAGCCAGCCAATCAATCCTCCCATTAAGAGAACCTGGCTCCAAATACCAGCAGTCTGACTATCTAGCCCCATCCCTTGTAAGAACAGGTAACCTAAACCGCCAACCAGGAAAACGCCTAGACCAATCCCTAGGACATCAATCCGTCGCATCTTGTGCCACTAACCTCACGACACAGCACCTTTCCCTAGGCTTCTACCTGACGCCGTTTAGGACGAAAGTTAAGAAAGGGACTCAAGAGCAGGAGGCCGGGGAAGAAAAAGAAAACTAAGAAATACCAAAAAGCTCGCTCCACAGAACCAGCAGTGTACCAGCGCGCCCGCAAGGAAAAGAGCAAAATAAGGGGAATCACAATCAGGTAAGCGCCACCTAAAATCAAATACAGAAGCGCAACAACCATAGATTTTAGTCTCAGTATCTGGCCCTACTATCTTAATCTTTTTCTTGGTCTGAAAACTGGAGCTTATATTGGGCTTTACCTCTGGTTAATGATCAAGTAAATAGGTTATACCAGTAAACTCATGGGGACGTGGCGGAATGGTAGACGCTGCGGACTTAGACAACTGAGCCTTGACTGGAGAAATCTGTCAAGTGAGCGCTCTCAAACTCAGGGAAACCTAAATCTGACTACAGACAGGGCAATCCTGAGCCAAGCCCAACGATTTTAGATTTGCGACTTTAGATTTGCGATTAGTATTGAATCTAAAATCCAAAATCCAAAAATGGGGGAAGGTGCAGAGACTCGACGGGAGCTACCCTCACGGAAAGCTGCGGGTAAAGGGAGAGTCCAATTCTTAAAGCCTCTGGATTTTATTTTGAGGCAGTTGCGAAAGTGACAGGAGAATGAAAATCCGTTGACTGATAAAGTCGTGAGGGTTCAAGTCCCTCCGTCCCCATTTGTTTCTTACCAAGGGCCTGTAGCCTCAGGCGACTCGCTTTGATACATCAGTAAGGGCATGAGAGAATTTAAGCTAGATTTATGGAATAGTCAGTGATAAAAACTATTTGCTAATTCCCAGGTCAAGGGAGGTTTGAGTCATGTGTATTTGCATTAATTGCCATTACGTTGACCGTTGCACCACCTATCACGCGGTCGAAGGGCAGCATCAGCAGCCTCACTTGACTGAGACCCCTGATTTTGAGGCAACAGAACCAACCATTAATGTTAACATTCGTCACTCTCGTGATGAGATTCAGATGGAGTGGGATGTCGTGGGTTGCGAAAGCTTTCTATCTGAGCTGGGTAAGTGGTCACGGCTTCGGCCCGGAGAGCTGATTCCGACCTGAGGTCTTACGGCAATTCCCGCTTGACAGGCCGTCAGGTAATTGAGTCAGGTGTCAAATGAAATATTGACCTGATTGGCGATCGCCCCGCAAAAAGTCTTTAAACCTAGCCTGAAATTGGCTGAATAGCTTACTGTCTGATTCTGAACGGTGGTCTACTGTCTTAGAGTTAAAGGCTTAAAGTTAAAGATACCGCTGCTATAGTCTATCGTTCGGGAGATCCCTGCTATGCCTGCCGCGCTATTGAGCCGGAAACAAACCCATTTTGTTTTATGGCGTCCAGGGCAAACTGATCCAACCCCCAGACTTTACATCGGTCGCCTCCAGCCCCATAGCTCAGACCCGTTTGCGAATTTTCGAGAAATTCCCCTGAGCCAATCAGCACACCCAGATTGCTGGGAGGTCCTAGCTAAGGACTGCGGCCTCATAGAAGGACAGGTCTACTCTTACTGGTTCAAGGTCCGCGATGCCAGTCCCTACAGCAACACGCCACAAATCCTCTACTGCACCGATCCAGTAGCCTGGACCGTTGATCGGCAGGTTTTTGCTCCAATTCCTCCAGAGCCTCAGGGGGCCGAGAGTGGCGACCCGGCGAGCGTTGTACTTTACCAGAACGGCAGGCTGGTTCCTTGTGATCCAGACGGGCAAACTGCTGACTGGGCAGAGGACAGTGCTTGGATGTCACTGCCAGCGAATGCGCGACTGGTGATCTATGAGTTGCCGACCCGCTGGTCCCAGACTGGTTCGGATGGAAGCATAGCTGTTGGCACGGGCACCTTTCGCGATGCCCTGGCTCTGTTGAAGCTAGAGGAAGGTTCGCCTAGCTTTTCCACGGTTACCCCCCTGAGCGATCGCGCTCATCTCGTGGAGTTGGGCGTAAATGGCTTGGAACTTCTGCCCCCAGCAGACAGTGATGATAAATTCGAGTGGGGTTACGGCACGGCCAACTACTTTGCTGCGGACTTTGATCTGGGCCGTCCCGACGATCAGTCGGTTCCTACAGCTTCTACAGATTTGGTGAATCTGATTCAAGCCTGTCATCAAGCAGGTCTACGCTTTTTCTACGACATCGTCATGGCCTTTGCCCGCAATAATCCTTACCATAATGTCAATTTTTCAGACTTTTTTGTCCAGTACGGCAGTGGTGACCCGGAGCAGGGGAATCGGGACGGGTTCGGTGGGGATCTGCTGAAATATAACTTCTGGGTGGATGGCTATCACCCAATCACCGGAGAGCAAGCCCACTTCGTTCCGGCGCGTGAGTATATGAAAGCCCACCTGGCCCACTGGATGGAATACTACCGGATCGATGGTCTGCGGCTTGACAGTATCAACAATGTTGCCAACTGGGACTTTGTTCAGGAGTTCAAGGATTTTGCTCGATCCCTGTGGGAAAAACGGGGGGGCAGGAGCGATCGCTTCCTGGTAGTTGGGGAAGAGCTGAGTCTACCCCTCGATCTGGTCCACCAGCAGCGTCTGGATGGGCTGTGGAACGACAAATTTAAGCAGATTCTGCGGCAGGTGATTTTGGGTCAGGCTGCTGAGAAATCTAGCTTTGAATCGAGTGTGCGTAACCTGATTGACTGTCGCAACTTAGGGTTTACCGATGGAACTCAAGCAGTGAATTACCTGACATCCCACGATGTCGGCATCTATGGCAGCGAGCGGCTTTACAACTACCTTGAGAACAATGGCGTGGTCGATAAAGCAAAGCGAATTAAACTAGCCTTTGTCTGCTTACTCACGGCTGTGGGAATCCCGATGATCTTGGCAGGAGAGGAATTCGCTGATCAGCAGGATTTGGGTCAAGATGACAGGAACAAACAAGTTGACCCAGTCAACTACAATCGCCTCAGTCAACCTTGGCGGCAAAACCTGTTCAACTACGTTGCCAGACTCGTGAAGTTCCGCACCACTTCCGATGCCTTGGCGGTCAACGACACCCAGTTTATTCATGTAGACTTTGAGGCAGGCAAGCGGGTTCTGGTCTGGCAGCGAGGCCAAGGAGAAAGTTTAGTGGTTGTTGTCGCCAATTTTTCTGCCTATGCTACTACGGCTGACTCAGCCCACCCAGCCGCTGAATACGTTGTTCCCAACTGGCCTGCGACGCTCGTTGGCAAGCAGTGGCAGGAGATTACCCAACAACGAGTCGTCCCCAGCGAATGGGTCTACAGAGAACCCATTTTCCCCTGGGAAGCCAAAGTTTACGCGCTAATTTGATCCCTAGGATTACAAAACTATTGTCTTCTCAGCGCTTCAGCGCCATTTACCCAAAATACGCTTTAGGACTAAACACGACCGGACCAGAGCTTGGACTGGGGATAAGTAATGCCAGCGAATCACGCTACCAGGCTTGGACGCTAGGACGGGATCTCTCAATTCACCTGCACTCTTACCTGGCTGAGTTTATCCAGCCGCAAACTTGGTCTGATCTGGCCTTCATTACCGTTGCTAAGGGACCTGGCAGTTTTGTAGGCACCCGGATTGGCGTTGTCACGGCTCGAACCTTGGCTCAGCAACTCAACATTCCCCTGTTTGCCGTTTCCAACTTGGAAATTCTAGCCTGGTCTAAGGTTCCTCTATCAGCAGGTTCTGGTACTCGTATTGCCGTAGAGATGCCAGCCCGGTCTGGAGAAGTCTTTGCGGCCATTTACCAAGTTACCCCCTCTGAAGAGATAACGCCGGTTCTACCAGAGACAACCCTGACGCTAGAGAAATGGCAACACCTGCTCAACCAACAGCCCACCACTGTGGTACGAGTAAAGGACAAATTGCTGACTAAAGTTGCCTGCCAAATACTTCTAGAGGTAGCTGACCAATACTGGCAACGGGGCGATCGCCCTACCTGGTCGGAGGTGCTCCCCTTCTATGGCTAACTGACTAAGCAAAGGCTGAAGCCTTGGGACGGGCAAAGATCATTCTACCTGCGGAGGTTTGCAAGGCACTGGTGACAACAACAGGGAGGTTATCCCCCACACTATTCCTTGCCCCTTCAACTACCACCATTGTGCCGTCTTCCAAGTAACCGACACCCTGAGTAGCCTCTTTGCCCTCTCTCAAGATCTTCAGCTCAAGTTGATCCCCCGGCAAGTAAACGGGTCGAATTGCTTGAGCCAGGTCATTGACATTGAGAACTTGAACCTTCTGAAAGCTGGCAACCTTGTTGAGATTGTAGTCGTTGGTGACCAGAGTCCCATTGATTTCTTGGGCTAGCTGAACCAGCTTAGCGTCTACGCTGGTGGTTTCTTCATAGTCGGCTGGAGAGATGACAATCCGCTCAGGATAGGTCTCTCTGAGACGATTCAGGATATCTAAACCTCGCCGCCCCCGCATCCGCTTTTGGTCGTTGGCAGAGTCGGCAACTGTCTGTAGTTCCTGAAGCACAAACTGGGGCACTAGGATTTGACCTTCAACAAATCCAGTACTCACTAGCTGCTCAATTCGACCGTCGATAATGCAGCTAGTATCCAGAACTTTGGTAGAGGCGGGTTTAAGCGTTCCTTCCGCCACCAGCATGTCGATACTGTGAGGATTGATTAACCGCAGGAGGGCTCGTCCGTGGGTATCGGCCAGGTTAATGCCGGAATAAGCAAACATCACACTGGCAAAAACGGCGGCTAGGGGCTTGATGAAACCTAGCTCCTGGGGAATTGGCAACAAAAAGATTGGCGCTAACATCAAGTTAGCAATCAAAAGACCTAAGACTAGACCAATTGCTCGACTGAGCAGAATCGCTGTCGGTGTCTTGCGAATTCGTAATTCTAAACGACGGTAGGCAGTTTGAGCCGTTATGCCGATGGGAACTGCAATCAGGCCACCGAAACTGCTTATCACCCAGCGCAGACCGTTGATATTCTCAACCTGCTTTAATACATCGGTTGATAGTAACTCAACGCTGTGGAAGCCTATCCCTACCCCTGCAAGGATGAATAACAGAACAATAATGACATCGAGCATGGTTCCCGGCCTACTGAGTAGTGTTTCCTCTCTAGGGGTATAAGGCGATTTTTGGCAAGGTGTTCCTCCCTCTAGAGGTATTTAAGAGAGTTGGAGACAGGCTAAGCGGTCTTTTGAGGTAGTACCCATTATTATACTATTCACCCTTTTTGATGCTCTGTAAAAATGCTTAGAAAGTGTTAATAAATTTCATAGGCATGGCTTACCGTTGCATCCCTAGAAAAAATTTTTGCTCACAGTAGCTGTCCAAGTTGAGACTGAAGCCCGACTGCTAGACTGGGGGAACTAAGGGCATCTCCGAAACTTTTGCATGACTAGCCAGCAACTGGCAGTGAAATTTAGCCAGCCAATATTCTCTGACGTTCCTTGTGCTGCCTATATCCATATTCCCTTCTGCCGCAGGCGCTGCTACTACTGTGACTTTCCGATCGCCGTTGTCGGGGACCGGGCGCGGGGAGAAACCTCCGGGGCGATCGCCCAGTACGTTGAAGTTCTGTGTGAAGAAATTGCCGCAACCCCTGGGTCTGACCAACCCCTAACAACGGTTTTCTTCGGGGGTGGCACGCCTTCGCTGCTGTCGGTGGCCCAACTGGAGCAGATTTTACAGGTACTGGAGCGGCAGTTTGGCCTCCAGGCCAGGGCAGAAATTTCCCTAGAAATTGATCCAGGCACCTTTACCCTGGCCCAACTTCAGGGTTACCGAGCCGCCGGAGTGAATCGAGTTAGCCTAGGGGCTCAGGTCTTTCAACCGGAGTTACTGGCGGCCTGCGGGCGATCGCACACCGTAACTGACATCTATGCAGCCGTTGAAACGATTCGCCAAGCCCAATTGAGCAACTTCAGCTTGGATCTGATCTCTGGTTTGCCCCAGCAAACCCTGGAGCAGTGGCAGACTTCCCTGGAGGCTGCCGTGACATTAGCACCCACTCATCTCTCAGTTTATGACCTGACCATTGAACCTGGGACGGCCTTCGGTCGGTACTATCAACCTGGAACTCATCCCTTACCAACAGAAGACATCACTGCTCAGATGTATCGATTGGCAAGCCAGGTTCTGCAGGCCTCAGGCTATGAGCACTACGAAATTTCTAACTACGCTCGCTCCGGCTGCCAGTGCCGCCACAACCGGGTTTACTGGCAGAACCAGCCTTACTATGGCTTTGGCTTGGGAGCCACCAGCTACGTCCAGGGACAGCGAGTGACCCGGCCTCGCAAACGTCAAGATTATTTTCCTTGGGTAGAAGCCCTGGTGACTTCTGAGGGAATTGATAGTCCCAAAAGTACACCTACCGACATTTTGCTGGAGACATTAATGCTGGGCCTGCGCTTGGCAGAGGGGTTGAGTCTAGTCGCCCTGGAGCAACAATTTGGTGAACAGGTCCTACAGCGAACCCTAGATTGCTTGGCGCCCTACAGTCAGCAGGGTTGGGTAGAACTCCTGGAGTCCCAGTCCCCTGAGCGTCGGATCAGACTCAGTGACCCGGAAGGCTTTCTCTTCTCCAATGTCATTTTGGTCGCTTTGTGGACAGCCCTAGAGGCTAGTTGAGGGACGGACTTGTGAAAACTGACACCCTCTTCTATCGTTTGCTTCAAGCCTTTCCCAGCATTTTTTTTGAGCTGTACGCCTTCGGCGGGGCGTAGCCCTATGACCATCCCCTTCAAGAAGCTGATATCTATCAGTTTTCATCGGTTGAAGTTAAACAGCTTGCCTTCCGCATTGATGGTGTGTTTGTCCCCGCAGGAGATGTGCCTGAACAACCTGTTTACTTTGTAGAGGTCCAGTTTCAACATCGAGCTGAGTCTATCCATCCTTGGCGAACAGTTGTGATTTACCCCAGCCGGAGTGTAGAAGAGCGGCACTGGGACTAACGGTAGAGCAAGTTAAGCAAACAGCACAAACTTAAGTCGTGGCTGGAGAACGCTTGAGCAACACCTGCCACTCTTACGAAGTGCAAGCTTCTAGTCTTGGATTAGAAAATTTTATGTTTAGGCTTCGGTATTTAACTTCCAGGCCACAGATACGCACCTTTAAAGCTCAGTGCTCAGGCTTGAGATAAGAAAAATTTAGATTAAAAGTTTAATATTCTAAGTGTTAGCTATGGTTTTCAACCTTAAAGCTCCCGTCTTTCTGTTTGATATTAGAAAATCTTAACTTTATGCCGAACGAGACCTCCACAAAAGCTGATCAAACTCATAGAGAACCTGTGCCTGGGCACAACATTATTGTTATTGGTGCCTCTGCGGGAGGATTGGAGGCAATAATTCAACTGGTATCTGGTTTACCCCCAGACCTCCCCGCAGCAATTTTTGTGGTCGTGCATTTTCCCTCTCACGGCACGAGTATTCTGCCGCAGATTCTCAACCGCTCCGGTGCGCTTCTGGCAGCCCACCCAGAAGACGGCGACAGGATTCAGAACGGACACATCTACGTGGCCCTGCCCGACCATCACCTACTGGTCAAACGCGGGTATGTTCGCTTGGTGCGCGGACCCAGAGAGAACAGCCATCGTCCGGCCATTGATCCCCTATTTCGCACGGCGGCGCGAGCCTACGGACCCCAGGTAGTGGGGGTGGTGTTATCAGGGGTACTGGATGATGGAACGGCGGGTCTTTTGGCAGTAAAACCCCAGGGTGGGGTAGCGGTGGTGCAAGACCCCAAAAGTGCCCTCTATGCTGGGATGCCGGAAAGTGCGATCGCAAATGTGAGGGTTGACTACATCTTGTCCTTAGCTGACCTGGCTCCCACCCTGGTGGACCTGGCAGCCAAGCCCGTAATTGAAGGAGTAAAAGCTGTGTCTGAAGAAATGGAGAGTGAAACCGACATGGCAGAACTGGATCTCGCTGCCTTACAGCGGCATGAGCGGCCCGGAACACCTTCGGGCTTTGGCTGTCCGGAGTGCGGCGGTGCCCTCTGGGAACTGCGTGAAGGAGACCTAATCCGGTTCCGCTGCCGCATCGGCCATGCCCTCTCAGCGGAGAGTCTTTTGGCTGAGCAGTCTGACGGTATGGAGTCAGCTCTGTGGAGTGCACTGCGGGCTTTAGAGGAAAGCGCAGCCCTGGCAGATAGGCTGGCTGATCGGGCCTACAAGCGCAATCATCCCCTTACCGCAGAGCGCTTTGCAGCGCGGGCCCAAGATGCCGCAGAGAGCGCGGCATTGATCCGGCAAGCGCTGCTGAAGAGTGAGGCCACTGCTACGACTGAGCCAGTCTTAGCTGAATCAGCATCAGACCAGACTGAAGATGCTTAGATTTGCTGAGTTATCAATCAATCGTGTAAGTATTAGGAGGATGGCAAAAGTCAGAAAAGCTACTAACAACAACCCGGTTCGCATGGGCCTAAAGCGTCCCCAGCAGCCCTAACCTGGATAGTTGCGTAGCTATGAGTGCTCCAGCCTACTCTGGGGCAGTTGCCAGAACTCATGGGCTGGAGGGAAGATACTAGCAGTACCGGAGCACTGTCGGGATAGGGACTCAAGCCTACGTGGATAGCAAACAGGACCATAGCACCCAGTCTCCGCATACCAGCATTACTGCGGTCGTAGCGATCGCAGCCTCAGCAGGGGGTCTGGAGGCTCTAAGCCAGATTCTGTCTCACCTGCCCGCCGATTTCCCAGCCCCGATTGTTGTCGTGCAGCATTTGGCCCCACAGCGCCCTAGCCTGCTGGCAGAGATTCTGGGCCGCCGCACGTCTCTGTTGGTCAAGCAAGCAACCGCAGGGGCTCGATTAGAGCCTGGGGTGGTTTTTATCGCACCCCCTAACCAACATCTGCTGGTTAAGCCAGACGCAACCCTTGCCCTGAGCGACTCAGCCCAGGTCCATTTTTCGCGCCCCTCTGCTGATCCGCTGTTTGAGTCCGTAGCAACCCACTTTAGAGCGCGGGCGATCGCCGTGGTGCTCACAGGTACGGGCAGCGATGGCACCCAGGGAGTGCGGGCCATCAAACAAAGGGGTGGCGTCGCCATTGCCCAAGACCCGGATACAGCAGCCCACTTTGATATGCCCAAAGCGGCGATCGCAACCCAGGAGATTGACTGGGTGCTGCCCCTGGATCAGATTGCCGCGATGTTGACCCGTGTGGTGATGACCAGAACTGATGAATCCAACCGAGCCTAATCCTGACTTTGAAGCGTTATTAAACTACCTCAGGCAGAGCCGTGGGTTTGATTTTACTGGCTACAAGCGCTCCACCTTGGTGCGCCGGGTGCAAAAACGCATGCAGACAGTCGCGATCGCAGCCTACAAGGACTATATTGACTACCTGGAAGTCCACCCAGATGAGTTTGTCTTCCTGTTCAACACGATCTTGATCAATGTCACCACCTTCTTCCGCGATCAGCCGGCCTGGGACTACCTGAGCCGTGAGATCATTCCCCAACTTATCCAGCACAGGCAACCGAACCAGCCAATTCGGCTCTGGAGTGTTGGCTGCGCCTCTGGCCAAGAAGCTTATACTCTTGCCATGGTGCTGGCGGAATCCCTCGGCATTGCCCCCTTTCGGGAACGGGTCAAGATCTTTGCTACGGATGTAGATGAAGAAGCCCTAACCCAGGCTCGCCAAGCCAGCTATGAGGCCAGTGAAGTCTCCAGCCTTCCCCCTGACCTACGCGATAAGTACTTTGAGCAGACCGGGTCTCACTACGTCTTTGACCGGGAGCTACGCCACTCAGTCATCTTCGGTCGCCACGACCTGGTTCAGGACGCGCCCATCTCCCGGATTGATCTGCTAGTTTGCCGCAACACCCTGATGTACCTCAACACGGAGACCCAGACTAAAGTACTGGAGCGGTTTCACTTTGCCATCCGCAACAATGGCTTTCTCTTCCTGGGTAAGGCAGAGATGTTATTTACCCGCACCAGTCTATTTACCCCTGTCGATCTGCGCTGGCGCGTCTTCACCAAGGTGCTAGGGTTTAACCTCCGCGACAGCCTAGCCGTCCTGACTCAGCCCGTCACACCCCCAGACGTTGATCTGCTCCAAATCCCGCAGGTCGCCTTCAACACTGATCCGGTCGCTCAACTGGTGATGAGTAATGAGGGTTTCCTGGCCCTAGCCAACGAAGCGGCCCGCGAGCTATTTCACCTCAGCGCTAGGGATATTGGTCGTCCCCTCCAAGATCTAGAAGTCTCCTACCGGCCTGTGGAGTTGCGCTCCCTCATCGATCAGGTCCGCGACGATTTCCGGGCCGTCACCCTCAAAAACGTGGAGTGGTCAAACTCCACTGACACCAACTACCTGGATGTCATTCTTGTACCCCTGCTGAATGCCAGCAGTGAGCTGCTGGCAATTAAAGTTACGTTCACCAATGTGACCCGCTATCATCTGCTCCAGGCAGAGAACATTAAGACCAACCAGGAGCTAGAAACGGCCTACGAGGAACTCCAGTCGAGTAATGAAGAACTGGAGACCACCAACGAAGAACTCCAGTCCACCGTTGAAGAACTGGAGACCACCAACGAGGAGCTGCAATCGACCAATGAAGAACTGGAAACCATGAACGAGGAGCTGCAATCGACCAATGAGGAATTGCAGGCCATGAATGAACAAATACACCAGAGCAGTAATCAACTCAACCTGGTGAATGCCTTTCTGACCTCTATTCTGACTAGCCTGCAAAGTGGTGTGGTGGTAGTTGACCGCGAGTTTTGCGTCTTGATCTGGAACCAGAAGGCTGAGGACTTATGGGGCCTGCGGGCTGATGAAGTCAACGGTCGCAACTTCCTCAACCTGGACATCGGCTTGCCCGTGGCCCAACTCAGACCGCCAATCCGGAACTGCTTAGCCGGGGAGTCTACCCAGCTCAGGCAGACCTTGGTGGCGATGAACCGTCGCGGTCGGACGATTAACTGCCAGGTGGACTGCGCTCCGCTCCTGAGCAGCGGCAAAGAAATTCAGGGCGTGGTCTTGTTGATGGAGGCGGATTGAGGTGACTATCTTTACCGTGACGCTGCAACCTACCCTGGCGCTGAGTGATGAACAGTTTGAGCAAATCAGCCGCGACAACCGCGACATGAGGTTTGAGCGCACGGCCACGGGAGAACTCTTAATCATGGCCCCAACCGGCGGTGAAACTGGCAACCGTAACTTTAAGCTCTATGGTCCTTTCTGGGCCTTAGATCCCCAAGAACACTCAGGGTATTTCTTCGACTCTTCGACGGCCTTCAGGTTACCCAATGGCGCCGGGACCCAACTTTGGCATGCTATCGTAGCTAAATTTGGGTGCCCCCCCGATCTTAGTTGGGTCAAGCGCGATCGCTGGGGCGACCCGCTTGCGGGTACCCCGACCCCAGAGCAAAGACGAAAATTTCCGCCCCTATGCCCCGATTTTGCCCTAGAGCTGAAATCGGCAACTGACAGTCTTAAGCTCTTACAGGATAAAGATGCAGGAGTATCTTGATAATGGTCTGCGGTTGGGCTGGTTGATTGATCCACCCGTCCCCGCCGACCTTGGCCCAAAAGAGTCTGTGACCCTGCGGGTAGAGGTCTATCGCCCCTTGCAAGCAGTTGAAATTCTAGAATCTCCTGCAACCCTGTCCGGTGAGGAAGTACTAGCGGGCTTTGTCCTGGATCTAAGGCCAATTTTTGCCGTTTAAGCGCAAAGGGATGGGCTAGGCTCTTGTGAGTAGAAGCGTGAGGATGAGCGATCGCTCAAACTTGAGTCAATCAACCCAGACCCTAGCCCTAAAGTTTAGATATTCCAGGCTTAGATTAGCGGTAGATTACAAATAGTTCAAATCCCTTAGCTAGCCGCCAGCGACAGGAAAAAGGGTTAGGTGGATCATGCACAATGTCTCAGAGAAAAGCAGCCACGCTGCTCAGGAGCACGCCCAGATAGCAGCAAAACACGGTCGGGAAATAGCAGCGCAGGGTCGAGCAGTTCAGGAACACAGCCGGGGAAATGCAGCCGTTTTTGAGACAGGGGAAGCGATCGCAGCCCACGGTGAGGCGGCAGAGCAGCATGCCAAGGCGGCCCAAGCCCACGGCAAAGAGAGGTCGCTGGAGCAATACGGTTGCTCTGTCAATCAGCACAGTCAGGCGACAATGGAGCACGTCAAGGCCACACTGAAGTACGTGAAGTTGGTCGAAGCACAGATCCAGCGATCGCGCACTTTCTTAGACAAGTCCCGCAAGCACCGGTCGAGGCAGCGGAGCCAGCCGAACTAGCGCCAGCCCTGCTCAACTCTACGAAGCGGTAAGTCCGGTCCCCCAGAGTTTGAGAACTTGGCGGGGTTTGAGGAGCCAGCTCCGAGAAAAAAGCACGACCTTTCAAGTTTTAAGCTGAAGCTGCCAAGTTCTGAGCTGGAAGTTCCAAGAAAAAAGCACGACCTTCCGAGTTCTGAGCCTGGTCTTTCAAGTTCTGAGCACGACCTTCCGAGTTCTAAGCTGGAAGTTCCGAGTTCTGAGCACGACCTTCCGAGTTCTGGGCCTGGTTTTTCAAGCTCTAAGCTGCAACCTTCATGCTCCAGGCTGGAAACAAGGTGTAAGCATTCGATCTAGAGGGTTTACAATAACGAACACATGCTATGTTCCCTGTCAGTTCAAACTGTTGCAGTGTCGCCAGTCACGATAGAAAACAACCTTGAATATCCAGCAGTCCACCCAGCAGATCCAGGCTGCGACCGAGCGGGCGACAACCCGGTACCAGCACGCTTGTTCCCAGCCACCCCAACCAGAGCTTCCTGCCAGCTTTGAGCGGGATGATACCTCACTTCAGGAATCAAACCCAGTCCTAAAGGTAGCTCTTGAGGAACTCCAGATCACCTTGGAGAAACTTCAAGTTGCTGAGGAGGAGCTGTACCAGCAGAATAAAGCTCTGGAAGACGCTTTCCGGCTCCTAGAAGCAGAGCGTGAGCGTTACCAGAACCTGTTTGAATTTGTCCCCGATGGCTACCTGGTGACCGATGCGGTAGGCAAAATTCAGGAAGCTAACCGCGCTGCTGCCCTGCTACTCAACATCGCGCCGCAACGACTGGTGGGTAAACCGTTGAGCGTCTTTGTCGCGCTAGAGGCGCGGCGCGCTTTTCGGGAGCAGCTAAACCGGCTGCACCACGACCCGCGATCCCAGGGCGCTGTGTCTCTGAAGGCGCAACTGGCGGCTCGATCCCAGGAGTGGGAAGTCCGCTTGCAGCCCCGCCAGGAATCTTCACTTCAGCAGTTGCCTACGAGCCGGGAGCGCCCCGACGGGGCGCTCCCGAAGTGGACAGGCATGCCTCCCCTGGGCCAACAGTCTTTTGATGCTACCCTGACTGTCGCTGCGGTTCGCGATCGCAACGGCAATCTTGTCGCCCTGCGCTGGCTGCTGCGGGATATCAGCGATCGCAAGCGAGCTGAGGCAGCGATGCAGCGGAACGAGTTGTACGAACTGGCCCTGCAAGGCAGCAACGACGGCCTCTGGGATTGGAATCTAGACACCAACCAGATCCATGTTTCTCATCGCTGGAAAGCGATGCTGGGCTGCGAGGAGGACGAGGTTGGTCAGAGTTCAGACGAGTGGTTTAACCGGGTCCATGCCGAAGATATTGAGCGGCTCAGGAGCGCGATCGCTGACTACCTCGGCGGACATACCCCTCTGTTTGAGCATGAACACCGGATGCTCTACCAGGATGGCACCTACCGCTGGATGCTAAGCCGGGGCACGATGGTGCTGGATGCTGGGGGAAGACCCTGCCGGATTGCCGGATCGCTGAGCGATATCACAGACCGGAGGCTTGCCAAGGAACGGCTACTGCACGACGCCCTCACGGGTTTGCCCAACCGGGTCATGTTCATGCAGCGCCTCACCCAGGTTGCTGAGCAAGCCAAACTCCCCACTCCCGCAGAACCAGAATTTGCAGTGCTATTCCTCGATATTGATTGCTTCAAGGCGGTGAATGACAGCCTGGGGCACTTAGTCGGGGACCAACTGCTAATTGCGATCGCCCGGCGGCTGAAGACCTGCCTGCGATTAGAAGACACCGTAGCCCGCCTGGGGGGAGACGAGTTTGCCATCCTGCTCCAGGGTGTCAAAGCGGCTGAAGACGCGATTGAGGTGGCTGAGCGCATTCAAGTCGCCCTGACTCCTCCCTTCCGGCTTAGCACTAGGGTAGCGGGCGACAGAGGTGACTACGAAGTCTTTGCCTCAGCCAGCATTGGTATCGCCCTGGGTGGCGCTCTGGAGGCTGACTCCAAGCAGGCCCCAAGCCCCCTGAGTCGAGTCTTACCAGAAGACTTGCTGCACTGTGCGGATATGACGATGTACCGGGCCAAGACCCTAGGCAGGGGTCGCTATGAGGTCTTTAATCGCGATGCTTACCCAAGCGCAGTAACCTACCGGGATACCCTCCAGGTTGTAGAAGCCGATCTGCCCTAGGCGATCAATCTCCCCAGAATTCTGCTATGACTGGCCCAGCACAGTTACCCTGCTGGGCCGCAATTCTGGCACAGTGGCGATCGCTACTCCCACTCAGTGAATCGAATCCATCCTTGACTAGTCACCAAACATTTAGGACTTACGCGGTTGAGTGCTAATTCACCTGATCTGGCCCCCGGCCCCCCATTGGGGAGCCACCATCGGGGCAAGTGCCTGACTTCTGGACCAATAGCAGGTTTACCGTAACTGCTCAGACTACGAAAGCGCTTGGTTTAAAGCAAAAATTAAACATAGAGAGTCTATTTCATCCTTGCCTGTGACCACCTCGTTTAAAGTCTTGCCACTCATCCAAGAGCCTGAGCAATTAGAGAGCCGCCTTAAAGAGATCCCAGCAGAGCCAGGGGTGTACTTCATGCGGGATGCCAGCGATCAAATTCTCTACATTGGCAAGTCTAAGAAACTTCGCGCTCGCATCCGCTCCTATTTCCGGGAAGCTCAGGTATTGGGTCCTCGATTGGCTTTGATGGTGAAGCAGATAGCGGAAATTGAGTTCATCGTCACCGATACAGAAGCAGAAGCCTTGGCCCTAGAAGCCAATTTAATCAAGCAGCACCAGCCCTACTTCAATGTGCTGCTCAAGGACGATAAAAAGTATCCCTACCTCTGCATCACTTGGTCAGAGACCTATCCGCGGATCTTTATCACCCGCAAACGCCAGTTAAGGCAAGAAAAAGATAAGTATTACGGTCCCTATGTCGATACCTGGGTCCTGCGCCAAACCCTACGGCTGGTCAAGCGGATCTTTCCCCTGCGGCAGCGGCCTCAGCCCTTATTTAAGGACCGGCCCTGCTTAAACTACGATATTGGTCGCTGTCCCGGCGTTTGCCAGCAATTAATTTCCCCAGAGGATTATCGGAAGACCCTGCAGAAGGTGGCGATGATCTTTCAAGGCCGGACGCGGGAATTGGTCGAAATTCTTACTGCCCAGATGGAGCAGGCAGCAGAAGGATTAAACTTTGAGCGGGCAGCCCGCCTGCGGGATCAAATTGAAGGACTCAAGTCCTTAGGGGCTGAGCAAAAGGTAGCCCTTGCTGATGACACGATCTCGCGCGATGCGATTGCCCTGGCTGCTGACGATCACCATGCCAGTGTACAACTGTTTCAAATCCGGGCTGGACGACTAGTGGGGCGTTTGGGCTTTTTTGCCGATGCTCAATCGGGTGCGCCGGGGGCAATTTTGCAGCGCGTCTTAGAAGAACACTATTCCACTGCCGACCCGGTGGAAATTCCCACAGAAATTCTGGCCCAGTACGAACTTCCTGATGCCAGTTTTCTGGCTGACTATTTGAGTAGTTTTAAAGGTCGAAAAGTCACGATCTTAACCCCGCAACGGCAGACCAAGGCCGAGCTGGTCGAGATGGTGGAGCGCAATGCCCAGTACGAGTTAGCCCGCACTCAACGCTTTAACGATCGCAATGCTCAAGCCCTGGGGGACTTAACTGAAATCTTAGACTTGCCGGAGCTGCCCCAGCGGATTGAAGGCTACGATATCTCCCACGTTCAAGGATCTGACGCAGTGGCGTCGCAGGTCGTCTTTGTTGACGGCCTACCGGCCAAGCAACACTATCGCCACTACAAAATCAAAAATCCCCAGGTGACTGCCGGTCACTCCGACGACTTTGCCAGCCTGGCAGAGGTAATTGGTCGCCGCTTTCGCAAGTATGCCGCCGATCCACAGCTTCAGCGGATTGGAAATCCTGACTGGCCTGATCTGCTGATGATCGACGGCGGCAAGGGCCAGCTTTCAGCCGTGGTAAAGGTGCTGCAAAGTCTGAGCTTACTTGAAGATCTGCGGGTGGTAAGTCTGGCCAAGCAACGGGAAGAAGTCTTCCTGCCGGGTGAATCTCTGCCTCTGCTAACAGATGCTGAACAACCAGGGGTACAACTGTTACGGCGACTGCGGGATGAGGCGCACCGATTTGCGGTAAGTTTTCATCGCCAACAGCGCAGCGATCGCTTGCGGCGATCGCGCTTAGATGCAATCCCCGGTCTTGGTCATCATCGCCAAAAACAGCTTTTGTCTACCTTCCGTTCAGTAGACTACATTCGTGAGGCAACACCGGCACAATTGGCAACGGTTCCCACGATTGGTCCCCGCCTAGCTCAGCAAATCTACGACTACTTTCATCCTTAGGCTAGAGGTTGAATAGGTTAACCCCCTGTTGCAAAGCAAAGAGAATTCACACCTACAAAGCTCAATTCTTGAGGAATTTTTCTACCTTTGTACGTTCAGCCAAGCCGGATCAGATTTGCGATTCTCAAGATCTTAAACTCAATACAAATATGCATCTATAATCCTAAAACTTGCCTTAAGATTTGTGATCTAAAACTCCCTACTTGCCTCTATCAGGCTGGGGATCATTGCTAGTCGCCGCAAACTTGTCCATAATGGAGGAGTAGGATTAAGCTACTCCTCACAAATACTGAGTTTAGTAAAGTTTTGTTTTCATATTTCTTCGTCAATATCGTCAGGTTTCACTCATGCACTGACTCAAGTAAGGATGGTTAAGATGAAAATAATACAGACTGTTCGTTGTCCAAACTGTGGCAGCCCCGCAGAGCGTCATCACGGATTTAGTAGCGGCATTGTCCGAACTCAATGTCCACTCTGTGACTACCTGATGATCACTGACTCCTCAACGGGCAAAGTCATAGAAGCCTACGCTCCTGGCCTAGACGCCCACCGTCTGGGTCAAACGCTTGGTAGCCGAGCACTTTAGTTGAAAAAACTCATTGCTCTGCGGGCAGTTTGAGCCCGTCCACCGCTGCCATTGGACCCGTAACTGATTGGCTGTTGCTTAACGCCGTTGGCGACAAACCCTAGAACCTGGGCATGAACAGCTTTCAAGCGGTCTAGAGCCAACATAGTTCTAGAGCGGTTTGTTTGACCCATTCTCACCACGAGGATAACACCGTCAGCGTAGGGCGCGATTAGGGAAGTATCCGTAGAACCCAAGATAGATGGGGTATCGTAAATAACCAGGTCAAACTCTGCCTGAAGTTGCTGCATCAAACCCTGCATTTCTTTAGATCCCAGCAGCACCGTTGAGTTAGAGGCAGCTTGACCAGCGGTTAGCACAAACAAGTTGGCAACATGGGCTGACCGCTGAATCACTGAGCGGACTTCCACATCCGTAGCTGCGAGTGTCGTCAGTCCCTGGGAATTAGGTAGATTTAACCGAGTTTGAACTTGAGGGTGGCGCAGGTCTGCATCGACTAAGAGAACCCGCTGGCCCATCTCCGCAGCAGCCCAGGCCAAGTGAAGGGCTACAGTAGACTTTCCATCTCTAGGCATGGCAGAGCTAACGACGAGAGAGCGGCTTAGCCTTTCTGAGTGGAGAAAACGCACATGGGTACTGAGAGCATCGAAGGCTTCTGAAAAGGGGGAAGGATTGTGTCGCTGCTCTAGTAAAAGCTTTTGCTCGTCCAGTTTGGCAGCACTGAGGGGTTGTCTTACCGCTTGATCGATAGGAATAAGGCCCAAAGCAGCCAGCCCTGTTTTGGTTTTAACTTCCTCCGGAGTTTGGAACACACCGTTAAGCATTTCGGTAATCAGAGCAGCCCCGTAGCCAGATAGTAGGCCCAGGATGGCCCCTACGGCCAGGAAAAGCAGGAGATGGCGAGACTCAGGCACAGGCTGGCCCACTCTGTCGCGGGGGATTTCAGGAGCAGAAAGCAGCTCCCAAGGAACCTCTTGCTGAGCATCATCAATGCGGAGCGCTTCTCGTCTGACCAGAAGCTGGTTCAGCGTATCCGTGGCGACTTTGAGTTCTCGCTCCAGATCTGTAAACTGGCGGCCCACCACTGGCAATTGTTGAACTTGTTGATCTAACAGATTTTTGGCTTGCGCGATCGCCTGCCTGCGAACCTGCAAAACCCGGATTTGGTTGGCTGTATCGACGTACTGTTGAGCCAGCTCTTGACGAATCGAATCTTCCGGAATCTGGGCCCCCAAACTTGCTGTTGAACTCAATACCTTTTTACCCAAAACCCGCTGGGCTTCTTGGTCTAAGAGGGGAAGTAGATTTTGTCGTTGATCCTGGAGATTCTGGATAGCTGGATTCGCCTCTCTGTACCGGGCGGATTCAGTTGCAATCTGACTTTCTACTTCTTGAAGCTGATCCAGTAGGTTTTGGTAACGAGGAGCCTGAGCCAAGGCAGAGCTAGCGATCGCCTGATTAGGTTGCAGGGCAAGTTGCTGCTGCAGTCTGGCGTAGAGAGAATTGGCCTCATCGAGTTCCGACTGAGCCGCCAATTGCTGCTCCTCTAGGTCACTGGTTCGCCCAGACAGGCGCTCACTTTGAATATCTAGATCAATTAGCTGATGGCGTTGTCGAAATCTTTGAATCTGTCCCTGGAGCTGGTCAACTTGCTGTCGGACCCGAGGCAACTGCTGATCGACAAACTTAATCCCCTGGCCTAGATTGGTCTGACGCTCTTGCAGACTGTACTGGATATAGGCCCTCGCCACCTGATCCACCACGTACTGAGTTTTTTGCGGGTCAGTATCCGCATAACTGACTTCAATAATCTTGGTCTCTTGGAAACGCTCAACCTTAAGTTTTTCAGCCCGAATCAGTGAATTGTAGCTCAGGTCGGGGTAGCGGGCTTGCATCTGCTCGACGACGCGAGACATCACCTTGGGACTCCGTAACACGGCAATTTGCGTCTCGTAGTCCAAACCTGCCTCTTCAATATCCAGGTTTCCGCCCAACAGAGTTTTAGCCAGAGAGGAGGGTCCAGTCAACTGACCATCATTAGGGGTGAGGGGTTCAACCAGTAGCTGAAACCTGCCCTCGTAAGTTGGGGGACGGCTGATCGCCCAGAGCAGGGCCGCCGACATGAGGGCAATGGTTACCCCAGCAATCATCAGTGCTTTGCGGCGGGCAACCGCAAAGAGGGAACCCAGCTCTACTTCATCTTCATCATTCTCGTAGGGCTGGGACGTATATATCAGGGGTAACGACTGAGGTTGACTGCCATTTTTCTGTGACAGAAGTGGCTGAGAGTAGTGTTCAGTCTCCATCGTGCCCCCGATGTATGAGTTTACTTGTATTCAGGAAAAACCCTCTTAGGAAAAGCCTTGCGTCTAGCTTAGTCTTGCCTGGAACAAGTCCTGAATAGGCACATAATACTACACGTCAAGCTTACTTCGGCTGGCTAGTAGGAGTTTTGAGTCCCCAGCAAAAGCATCTAAAGTTTAGAAGCTAGAAGCCAAAAATTCTAAAAACCGCACCAACCGGGGCTAGGATGGTGCTCACAGTGTCTGATGCCACAGCTAAGGCAGAACGACCCACAATCACGACATCATCATTCTGAAGTATTGGGTTATTCTCCGAGTTGATTCCACTAGCAAAGTCGACTGGGAGCGTCCGCTTAGAGACAGTGCCATCAGGATTCAAGCGAACAAGCTGAACTGTACTTTGACGAGCCCGCTGCTTATCAAACCCACCCGCTGCTAGCACAGCTTCATTTAAGGGAGAGTTCGGTTGAAGCTGTACTAGCCCAGGCTCTTTGACTTCTCCAACCACGTTGACTTGCATGGTAGCGGGAGAGACGCTGGCGCGAGAAACTAAATCTCTATCTGTGGCGCTGAGAGCAGCGTTTGCGGTGGGTACAAAAACGGTGTCACCCTGCGCCAAAGTCACGTCTTGGGTGATATCGCCCTGCTGCAAGAGCCTGAACAAGTCCACGTTAATGACCTGAGGTGCACCTGATCGCGTCGGTCGCCGTACCTCGATCTGACGAATATTTGCTTGGGGTTTGATTCCACCCGCAGTTTGGATTGCCCGCGTCACAGTTGTTCGTCCACCACTGGCACCAGCGCTGACTTCAGCCGAGCCACCTCCTCCTAACCCGGCTGAGCCGATTCCAACGGCTTCACCAACTTCGCCAGCCTGACCGGTTCTTGCCTCCACCGTTACAGTGTAGGGGCCGGGGCGCTCTACTTCACCGACTACAGCAATGTTGAGGGGTCGGGATGGGTCTGCTGCAACGGTGGTGTCCGCTAAGAAAGAGGCGTCCTCAGGACTGACAGCAGTTGCGGTGGGAACAATAATGGTGTCTCCATCCCGCAAACCTAGATCCTGACTCAGGTTACCGGTGCGAAAGAATTCCCGCAGGTTGACACTGGCAACCTGGTCTGGACCCGATCTTTGGCCTCGACGGACCTGGATTTGACCCAGATCGGCTGCTTGAGTAATGCCTCCAGCGGTTTGTAAGGCCCGTGTCAGGGTCGGAAACTTAGTTCCACCTTCTGTGCCGCCTAAGCTCATCGTGTAAGACCCAGGCCGGATCACTTCTCCAGCAATGGCAACGTCTAAGGGGCGAGCTTGCAGCAGGCCCACGGTGATGATGGGTCGTTTGAGAAAACGACTGTAGCGGGAAGTCAGGGCGCTGCCAGCTTCTGTAAGCGTCATTCCTTGCACAGATACCCGGCCAACCAGGGGCAGATTGAGGGAACCATCGGCTAGGACTTGCTGCTGACCATTCTCGCCGCTGTACTCAGGTACATTAAAAATATCGATCTGGATGCGATCGCCAGCTCCCAGGGTGTAAGCCCCATCTAATTGGGTAACACGAGTGGCATCTAGGCGAACTGGGGCTGTATTTTGACCCTCAGGGGACTGGGCCAGACTGAGCGTGGGGTAGGCGGTAGCCGCTATGGCTAGCAGCGTTAAACTGGCAACGGGTGAGAATATTTTTTGGGAGAAACCTGCACAGACCATAGTGTTCCTGCTATTCAATTGGATGTTGAGGTGAAGTTGCTAGATTAGACGCCTGAGCAATTGGAGATGTTTCTGACTGATAGACCGGAATTGTGCTGTATGTCTGGTTAATAATAACTATAAAATTTGATTGTAAGTTGAATCGGCTTATCTAAAGCTGCCAACCCTGAGTCAACTAATCAGTACATTCGGGCCTCAACTCGACTTCATGCAGAGACGGCGTTGTTGCCTAACAAGTTGCAGGCGAGCAGGCGTGATTAGGACTAGGCCTCTGACCAGAGATCTAAAATCACGCGCAAGCTTCTCTTAGGTGAGACCAGACTCGTTACTTGCGTGAGATTTTGACTTGCTATGTTGAGAGCATGCAGCAAGATTCCGATCCAGTTGTCAAAGACTTAGTGCTGATTGGGGGCGGTCATAGCCACGCGATCGCACTGAAACAGTTTGGCATGAAGCCGTTGGCGGGAGTCCGCCTCACTCTAATTACGCCAACCTCCCAAACGTCCTATTCTGGGATGTTACCGGGGCACGTCGCCGGTTTTTACGATTTTGACCAGTGTCACATTGACCTCAGACCCCTGGCTCACTTTGCCCAAGCCCAGCTTTACCTGGACCGTGCGATCGGTTTAGACCTGAAAACCAATCGTGTCATCTGTGCTAACCGTCCTGATGTCGCCTTTGACCTACTCTCTATTGATGTCGGCAGTACTCCGGCCACACCGTCCGTTCCGGGAGCCCTAGAGCATAGTATTCCCCTTAAACCCATTGGGCAATTTCTGTCTAACTGGAACCGGATTGTGGAACGGGTTGTCCAGGCTCCGGCCAGACCTTTGCGCCTGGGCTTAATTGGTGGGGGTGCGGGGGGCGTCGAACTATCCCTGGCAGTGCAGCATCGCCTCCAACAGATCCTTGTGGCTGCTGGGCAACCGACAACAAACCTAGAAATTCATCTGTTCCACCGGGGTGCAGAACTAATGGCGACGACTCACAATCGGTGGACCCGCCAGCGGTTTGAGGAAATTTTGCGGCAACGGGGAATTAAACTGCATCTCCAGGAACGTGTTATCCAGGTTCAAGATGACGCGATCGCCTGTGCATCTGGCCTTACGGTTAAGTTTGACTATATTTTCTGGGTAACCCAAGCCGTCGCGGCCAACTGGCTGCGGGAGGCAGGACTGGCAACGGATGACAAAGGTTTTGTTCAGGTTCAGGATACTTTGCAGTCTGTCTCTCATGCCCAGGTATTTGCCGCTGGAGATATTGCCAGGATGATCAACTATCCTCGCCCCAAGGCAGGCGTGTTCGCGGTACGTCAGGGTAAGCCCCTGTTCCAGAACCTGCGGCGAGTTTTGCTGGGGAAGCCGCTGAAGCCATTCAAGCCTCAAAAACAATATCTGAGTTTAATTAGTACTGGAAACCAGTCTGCGGTGGCTGCACGAGGACCGTTTGGTTGGGAGTCCCCGCTGCTGTGGCGCTGGAAAGACCAGATTGATCGCAAATTTATCGAAAAATTCAATCACCTACCAGATATGCCAGATGTATTGGAGGACAATTTTCAATTTTCGATTTTCGATTTGGGGTTCAAGCTAACTCACCGAAGGGAACCCCAAATCGAAAATCGAAAATTGAAAATTGAAAATTCTATGCGCTGTGGCGGTTGCGGTGCCAAAGTTGGCAGTACTGTCCTGGAGGGAGTTCTGCGCCGGATTAACCAGGAACAGCCTGATGATTGGGATAAAAATAACGTGCTGATCGGGCTGGATGCCCCCGATGATGCCGCAGTAGTGAGAGTCCCAGCCGATCAGGTGATGGTCCATTCCCTGGATTACTTTCGCACGATGATCAACGACCCGTTTATCTTTGGGCAGATCTGCGCCAACCACAGCTTAAGCGACATTTTTGCCATGGGCGCGACTCCTCAAACTGCCCTGGCGATCGCCACCATTCCCTACGCCCGAGAAGATAAAGTTGCCGAGACTCTCTACCAGTTGTTGTCCGGCGCTGTGAAAATTCTTCGCCAGACCCAGACTTCCCTGGTTGGGGGTCACACAACAGAAGGGGCAGAATTGGCCTTTGGGCTGTCCTGCAATGGCCTTGCCTCTCCTGATCGCCTGCTGCGGAAAGGGGGCATGAAAGTAGGTGACGTTTTAATTTTGACCAAAGCCTTAGGAACGGGTACGTTGCTAGCTGCCGATATGCGCTTGGAGGCCAGAGGCTACTGGATTGATAGGGCAATTGGATCGATGCTGCTCTCTAACCAGGCGGCCGCGACTTGCCTTCTACACCACCAAGCAGCGGCCTGTACTGACATCACTGGGTTTGGCCTGCTCGGACATTTGCTGGAGATGATCCAAGCCTCGAAGGTCGCTGTCCAGTTAAATTTAGCAGCAATTCCAATTCTGGATGGGGCGCTAGAAATGCTGCAAAGGGGCATAGTTAGTTCCCTGCAATCCCAGAACCTCAGCGCCTCTGATCAAATTCAGAATCTATCAGAAGTCAGCGATCGCCCTGAATTTCCCATTCTGTTTGACCCCCAAACCTCCGGCGGCCTCCTCGCTGCTATTCCTGAAGCGCAAGCAGAGGACTGTCTATCAACGCTCAAGGACTTGGGTTACTTGAGTAGCAGCATTGTTGGCAATGTGACACCTCAAGCCGAAGGCATCAAACTGATCGCGCTAGCGAATTAGCCCTGAAGTAGGGCTGCTGAATATTGTCACTACAACCAAGTGGAGATTGAGTCGTGAACTTCCCGGCATCAACTATCGGAATGCCTAGACGCTTCCATCACCCAGTAGTCCTTGCGGAGATCTCGGACATTGCAGTTCTAAACTCAAAGCTTCGAGTTTTTAGCTCCCCATTCCGAGCTTTAATCTCAACACTTCGAGTTCCGAGGTCAAATAATGACGTTCTAAGGTCAAAGTTTTGAGCTCTAAAGCTCACCCTCGGAGTTCTGCGCTCGATGCTCCAAGTCCTTGGCTAGAAAGTTCGAGCATAAATCTTGGCTATCGAAGATTTGCAGACGATTTTATTCTCTTAGCCTGAAATGTTAAAAGCGATCGCTGAACTGTGCAGACTAAGGTCGTTAGACCATGTACTCCACTCCAGTAGTGATCTAGGAGTTATTTGAGTGGATGAATCTCTGTGGTTAATGTCTGGAATGTCCCCATCTGGCATAGAACGAATGAAAGCTGCTGAAAAGGAGCGGGAAAAACGCTCCAGCGCTATGGAAAGAGCTAAACAATTGGTGCACGAAGCTTTGAAGCAATATCCTAGTGCCATACCCTGGTTCATGGGTATCTATGATGACTGGACAATCGGGCATCTCCAACGCAATCTTCTCTCATATAAAGTGGAACTGCGCTCAGAAAACTTCTCTGATAAGAACTTTCAGGATATGTGCCGATTTCTGTCAGAAAAGCTCAATCAAGAAGTGAGTTCAGAATTCCTGTTGAACTATGCGGAGTACAACGGTGAGCCGGGACGGTTGGTGGTTAAACAATTTGTTCAGGCGATCGCTGATCTGATTATGAGTGTTCCTAAAATGTGGGAGCCGAGGGAGGATGTCGAGAACTTAGGGGAAGCATTCTTGAGCAATGATGAGTGTCTCCCTGCTGTTAAAGGTAATGCAGCTAAACTGCTACCTGGTGAGCAAGCACCTCATATATCCCCAAAAGTTAGGGTATCAGTCTTGCAGCGAGATGGATTCCGATGCATATTCTGTGGGCGTACTTCACAACATATCCAGCTAGAGATTGATCATAAAATTCCTCTTTCTAAAGGTGGAAGTAACGACCTTAGTAATCTACAAGCACTTTGCCTTGATTGCTACCGAGGCAAAGAGGATCTGGATCTTTAGAGTTAAGCCCACCCAGCTTCTCCGTAGAAAGACAAAGGAACTTCGTCCCTATTCATTCAAGAGATGCCCCTTGTCAGATTGCTACAACGGATGAACTATATCAACCCCTGAGGCTGTTCACAACTGAGATGGTTTTGGCTCTTCCAGCACGTTTAGTTGGAAACAGTGACGCCCAGAGGGGTGCTGCCAGAAATCTTGGTCTGTGGTTGGATCTTGAAGTCGGTCTTCAGCACTGTCGGTTGCAAATTCGGCACAAAGCTTGTAGTGGGTGTTATCAATCCGCTGGTAGTCGTAGATCTTGCCGGAAATGGGGTCGGTCTGGCGCTCATTCTTTGCAAGTGAAGCGGGTAGATTAACCGGCTTACCCCGGTTCTGGGACTGCTCAGCCTCCTGATTTAAGCGCTGAGCTATCTGGCGCAGGTGATCCAATCGCTGTTGATCTGCTCTAATCTGTCGTTGCTGGGTCGGTGAACCTAGTAACCAGAACCCTGCGATCGCGCCGATCGCAACTGCTGCTGTAGCGAGTAGGGCAAACAGTCGGTCGAAGTTTGATTGGTTCATAATCTCACGGCTGCCGTTGCAGCCAATTCAGGTAGTACCAGAGAATCCCAATCGCAATTACTAGCACAACGATCACCTTGCAGGTAAAGCGGAGGGTGAGTTCGCCTTGTAAAAGGTAAGTCAAGAAAACAACAAGGTCAACGATGGCAATTAGAGCGGTAATCAGCAAGGCTAGATAGGTTAGCCACTTGCGTACGCCCGACTGGTATTTATCCGGGTGGGTCGCCAGGTCCTTAATCAGCAACCGCATCAAGAGGAGGTAAATCGGAAAAACGATAATTAGACGGGCCAGGCTAGCAGCCATGGCGTAGGCTTGACCGTAGGGCCTGTTCAAGGGGTCGGGAATAAGCTGGTTAACGATAATAAACCCGATTTGCCCCAGGGCTTGACTCCAGATGCCCAGAGTAACAAACGACAGTAAGTAGAGAAATGCATCCCTGGCTGATCCACTCAATCGACCGGCTGGGACTGGCACGGGTAGTCCTGTCAGGTTTTCGTAAACCTGGGTAAACCCTGATTCAACCTCTTGCTGTGACCACCCACGGCTTCTGAGCAATTGATAGAGGAACTCATCCGACGCACCTCTAGCGCGGGATGTTTCAATAAAATTAACTAGTATCAGTCTTGGTGTCTGAGATTGAGGTGAGTCAGAGTCCCTAGCCATTGCGGTCTGCCCTGGTTAAGCCTAACGCCCTCAGTATACTGCTCTGACTGAAAACACTTACAGTGCCTAAGTTGCCGGAGGTTAGCGCCTAAACAAGCCCAACGCTTGCGCTTAAGTTGAGGACGAAGAGCACACCACCAATGGGCAGAAACACCAAACGATCAGGGATGGTGAATTCACTTTAGAACGAGTCAAGCAGAGTGAGCGATCGCCGCTCAACAAAGCTATTCACACTTAGAACGCCATTCCCCCAGCTCACAGCTGGAAGTGTCGGGCTTTTTGCTTGGTGGATCGAAAATAGAACTCAAAACCCCGACCTTAAAACTCCACCATCCAAGCTTCGAACTCGGAATACTAAGCTTTTTGCTGGGAACGCCGAGGGTAAAACTCAAAACTTCGACCTTGGAACTCCACTATCCAAGTTCTGGGCTCGAAAGGTTGAGCTTTTTGCTTGGGACCGCAAGAATGGAACTCGGAATGTCGAGCTTTTTACTTCAGGATGCAAGTCTTGAGCTGCAGGTTTTGATCCCCTTCCGATTTGAGCGCTTCCAAGAGCATGAATTGGTCAAACCTCGTGTTAGCTATAGCAAAACAAGGGGCTTACGGTAAGCTGCCTGGGAGCAGGGTGGGGGTTAAAAAAGAGCCTAGGCGGTGGCTAAAGCTCAATATTCGGTTCTTTTCAAATCACTAGGGAAGTTAGCTTTTATTAGAGGGTTACGGCTCTATCAGGCTTCTATCGCGGCTATGAGCTCGTTCTCCGCGTGGGGAAAGACAGCGGCCCATCCTGGCCAAATCTCGCTGATTAGCTTTAGCTCTTCACGGGTAAGCAACTTGGCAGCTTGCTCTGCTCTTTGGGGATCTACCCCGACTCTGACTAGTTGCTCCTTGTAGGACTGTTCTAACGCTTCAGTCTTCATGTAGGTTTTTCCCTGTCAGATTGTTTGTAATCAACTTGTTCTTGTTATAGTCTCCAGATTCTGATCCCGTCTATAAACTACGTAACATTTTAGGAAGTTTCTTGAAGAACCTGTTAATTTGTCTACTCGTTGAAACTCCTCTGTGCTTTAGTTACTCTCCTGAGCTGTCTCAACCTTAACCTCCTCTGGATAGATGGGAGGAGGCACAGGTGCCGTCAAGTTAGTAAACAAAAAGCAAACAATGGCAAAAATTCCGTAGGTTAGTGTCGCTCTCCTTCTAGTCCTATTTTTCTCCCAGGGTAGAACCCAGTTTGGTCTAACTTGCCCAATTCCCAGCCCCGCAAGAGAGGCAAGAAAAAGCAGGATTAACAGGGAGCTCATGTCCGCTACTCAGATAAGTTTATTAACTAAGGCTTTCTAGACATGTTTTCTCCTGTATTCTTGCTCTTATGCATAGTTCAGCCCAACTGAGGGTCAGGATATTAACAAGAAGCCACCGGCCTGCAAAGCATCTAGTGCTGGTCTTGAGGCCACCATTGCTCCTTCTGGATGAGAAACAAAGTCTTTGCCGACTTCAAAGCCCTGAGTGACTAGCTGTTCAGTTGCTTTCTGGGTTGCAGACTCCCCTAACTTCAGCATGGCTTCTGGGGTGACGGTAGCCTTTGTCAACCAAACAAACGTCTCAGGATCTTCACTGGCCATCTGAGTAACTGCCTCACTAATAACTGCGTCTATCTGGGCATCACTGAGGCATTGATGTAAACCCTGGATTGACCCAGTTACCATCTCCAAGTTTCGGCTCTGGAAAATCTTCTTCAACAAAACAGTAAAATTCATGGGGGTGCCTTCCTTTTTGATAAAACCCCCCTTGGTAGCTAGCATTTTCGATTGGATTATTTCACTTTCTGGTTAGACCGGACTAAGGGCGGCGACCTACTGACTTAAGGTCTTCTACACCCTGTCCGGGGCAGAAATTTGATCAAATGGTACTTGCTGATTCAGCCTCAGTAATACTCTACACTGATGCCTTAAAGAAACTAAAACCTTCAAGATAGTTCCCCGCAGGCTGCTGAAATACTGACGTAACTCTGTCAGCTTTTGAGACTAATTGATGTTTGCTAGCTGAATTCGGGGGTCAACGGCCCTAAGCAGTAGGTCTGCCAGCAAGTTACCGACAATTAGTAGCACTGCTCCCATCATCAGACTTGCCATGACAAGATAGAGATCCTGGGCAGTTACCGCTTGCAGAATCAACCTCCCTAAACCCGGCCAGTTAAAGAAGTATTCAGCAATGAATGCCCCACTTAATAGGCTGGCAAACTCGAAGCCAAGCAGCGTAATGAGTGGATTGATCGCATTGCGTAAGGCATGAACGTAGATCACCCGGTTTTCGGGTAGCCCTTTAGCGCGAGCAGTTTGAATATAATTCTGCCGTAGGACATCTAGCAGCTCTCCTCGGGTAATCCGCTGCAGGCCAGCAAAACCTGTGATGCTGAGGGCAAAGGTTGGCAGAATCAGGTGCCAGCCGATGTCCAAAATTTTACCCAGAGCTGAGAGATCGGTATGGTCAATGCTGGTCATGTTGCCCACCGGAAATAGGGAGGTGTTCTGGGCCAGAATTAGCAGTAGGAGAGCAGTCACAAAGCTAGGAAATCCCTGACCGATATAGCTGATGACTTGCAAGACCTGATCGATCCAGCGATTTTGGTTGACGGCTCCCACAGTACCCAGGGGGATGGCAATACTCCAGGTAACCAGAATTGAGGCGATCGCCAGCAACAAGGTGGCCGGGACCCGTTCTAGGAGTAGCGATGTGACCGAACGTTGGTAGACAAAACTGGTGCCAAAATTACCACGGGTGAGAATTTGGGTCAGCCAGCGCCAATACTGCTCAATCGCCGGTCGGTCCAGCCCAAACTGCTGCCGCAATTCTTCAATGCGTTCGGGAGAGATCTGTGGGTTTTGCTTTAGGGTGTCTAAGTAATCTCCCGGTGCTAGCTGAATAATCGCAAAACTGAGGGCAGAAGCCAAAAGCAAGGTTAGAGCTGCCTGCAAGACTCGTTTGAGCACATACCCAAAAGTCTCGTTGTTCACCAGTGATGTCAACCAGTTGGCCCTAGAAGTAAGTCGATCAGAAGTCATAACGGCAGCAACCTAATACTGAACAAGCGTGACCATGGGCACATTCGGTAGGAGCTTGCGTCCCCCTAGATCTTGTAGCTCGATCACAAAGCCAAACCCTACAAGTTCGCAGTTCGCTTGACCAACTAACTTAGCTGTGGCCGCAGCGGTGCCTCCGGTTGCCAGCAAATCATCGATAATCACAACCCGGCTACCAGGTTTGAGGCTATCTTGATGAATTTCTAACCGATCTGATCTGTACTCCAATTCATACTCAATGAAGTGAACTGCACTCGGCAGCCGACCAGGTTTGCGAACCGGGACAAATCCAGCCCCAAGCAGGTAGGCCACAGGCGCGCCGAAAATAAAGCCTCGTGACTCTATGCCAACCACACAGTCTATTGATTGATCGGCAAAGCCTTTTGCGAGGGAGTCAATTGTATGACGTAGACCTGCTGGATTTTGAAGTAGGGTAGTGATATCCCGAAATAAAATTCCCGGTTTTGGGAAATCTGGAATTGCCCGAATTAAAGGCTTTAGATCCATCAGCTTGCAGTTGAGTGAGTATTTGTTTTTTGAGCCAACTAAGCGTTGGCATGATGGTAGTTCTAGCATTAAAGTCAAATAAACTACCGTCAAAAATCGTACACTAGAAGGCTTCATGGTTTGAGGCTTTGACTATTTTTATCGCTTGAGTGCCCGATGCAACTAAACAGTCGAACGGATCAGTCTGTCCCTTTTGTTTTAGAAAGTTTGCCCGACCCCGCGGTTTTAGGTGAGGGTTGTCCCCACAGGACTCGACTACAGATTGACTTAGTTTTACTGGCGATTGAAGCCCTGGATCTAGATGGTTCTGAAGCCATGCTGACGGCTGCTCGGGAGCTTCAGTTGCAAGGTTTGGTGAAAAACCGGGTGACGCTCTGGCGACTTCGAAACAGTAATCCCTGCAGACGGTACAGTCAGCGTCGTCCCCTCACCTTAGCAGAGGCAAAAGCTCTAGTTGCGATCGCCTGTTACTTGGCCCGGCGACTAACGGTAACGATTCGGCAGTTACTTCTAGCCCATGAGCAACTGAGAACCCAGCAATTATCACCAGAACATCATTTCGGCTTAGCTCACTACTTGACTCGCTTTCGCAGCCATTTTCGCAGTCGCATGAACCTGCGGCGAACCAGCCTAGCAGTCTACAGTGTTGATGAAAAATTGAATGAGTTAGCGATGAGTCTGCTTGGTCAGCTCCTATTTTGTACCGGAACCGCAGGCATGCAGCGACTTTGGTCAAGTTTGTTTGACGGGGAAGTAGCATGACAATCCGGCGTCAGTATAGCTTGCCGAATTGCACACTGGTCCTTGAGGGATTAAGCACAAAGCATTCAACTCAGGCAGAGCGGCCACTTTTAGATGTTTTGATCCGCTTTGAGTGTCACTTAACAGGGGCACTGAAACCGTTGACGGGAGGGCGCGACCTCTTAGAAAACCTGGCAGCAGCAGCGAGTCAATTTGCTCAGGAATTCCTGAGTGGGGTTCAGCACTCGAACCGGGACTCCCTGAACGGTCGCTCTCCCCTAGTTCGGCTTGAGCCAGTTGAGACCCGTGCTTGCCGCCTGATCGTACAACCAGAGTTACTGATCCAAGCCCCGGTAGCAGAAAGCTCAGCAGCTCCTAGCACCGCTCAACCGGCCCTACCGATTGAAACGACTCTATCTACCGTACAAGTATTTGACCTGGTAGAAGCCTTTGACCAGTTTTTCGCTGACACCCAGACCCTGCCTGATCTATCCCTAAACTTTAAGCCGCTTTCCAGGCGAGTATCAACCTCCCGCCAGCCCGTCACTGAGCGGGCAGCCCCGGCAGCCCTTGGGGTAGCAAGTCTAGTATTGGCATCTGTTGCTTTCTTCTTTATCCCGATTCCAGAGGTCGAAAAACCTCGAACGCCTACACCTGAGGATTCCCCGCCTCAAAGAGAGCGAGACCAACCTCCGGGGCCGCAGGGTGCTCCCGAACCTCGACAAAGTTCTGCCGGAGCAGCAGCGGCAGCGTCAGGGATTGCTAATCCTGACCAGGAGGTGCTGAAACAGAAACTTTATACCCAGATAGATCAAGCCTGGAAAGCAGATCCTACCTTTGATCAAGACTTGATCTATCGCGTCAGTGTGGACCAAAGCGGCAAGATTGCTGGTTATCAGTTCCAGAACCAAGCAGCCGTGGATTATGGGTCCGAGGTTCCCCTCCTCGACTTGCTTGGGGTGCCGCCTGATAGCAGTACTCAGAAGCCTCTAGCCCAGTTTCAGGTTGTTTTTACCCCAAGTCGGGTTCTGCAAGTCAGGCCCTGGATTGACGGCAGGGTATCCTTTGGGTCCTAATGGCTTCTACGGTTGTCAAGCCTGATCAGGCGCAATCAAATTTCTCGTAATCAAATCCCGTTTTTTCAGCAGCCAATAGCTGTTAACGTGGGGAGTAGCTTTGCTGGCTAAAATTCTGTGGTTAAGTTCCCTGACAAGCAACCTGAAATTGATCCCCTGACTCGGACTCAGGTCTTGATCTTTATGGGGGTAACCGCAGTTGTGCTGCTCCTGGTTGCTAAACTTTGGCTGCACTTTGACCCTGTTGCTCTCCTACCTGTGCGTTGGACGAGTCCTATGGTATTTCTGGGGGTCGGAGTTGGAGGGGCTATCACTGCTGCTAGTGCCCTGGTCTATCGACTCTGGCCTGCTTACCGGCACTCCGCTGATTTTTACGTGCAGCTCGTCGTCAAACCCTTGATCTGGCCGGACTTAATTTGGCTGGGGCTTCTACCTGGCCTGAGTGAAGAGTTGCTATTTCGGGGAGTCATGCTGTCAGCTTTAGGATTGAACTGGCCGGGAGTGGTGGTTTCAAGTCTCTGCTTTGGAATTTTACATTTTAGTGGCTGGCCCTACGTAGTTTGGGCAACCCTGGTGGGCCTAATGCTGGGTTTTAGCGCGATCGCCACTGGGAATTTACTGGTCCCAATCGTGGCCCATATCGTTACCAACCTGATTGCTAGTATTCTTTGGAAGTTGAGTCATCAAGATAGCAAGCAGCCCCTCACCTAATTCGATTCCGCTCCTAAGAAAGCTCCTCTGAGTCAGAACCCTGATTCCTAAACCCAAAGGAGCCTTGATGGTGCTGAACAGATTCAACTTAGCGAGTCGCCAGTTCCGTCAACCGGGTCATAACTTGGTTAGAGCGCTCGGCAAAGGTTTTCATCCCCTCAGCATCGAATCCCTTCTGAGCCATCAATGCCAAGTCATAAACATGGTGGCAGATCAAAGAAGCAAGTTCCGCCGCAGGAGACTTGCCGCCAGTCTGGACAATACTTCCCTGGTTAAGATTCGCCAGATTTTGCACCAAGGGATGGGTCGTGTTGACCAGCAGAGTGTGCTCTTCCGGAAATTGAACTGCTTGCTGTTGCATCATGGCGCTGAATTCCTGCATCCGCCGCAATTGTTCTGGCAACAGAATCATCGCTGGGGGTGCTGCCTGGGAGCCATCAGATTTCAGGGCTTCCGTCCGAATCGTCACCTTGGGCTTGTTCAGGGCTTGCTCAAACAGGGTCTTGATCTGTTCGGTGCGGGTCTTGTTGGTGGTTGGGTCAACGATCTCCGTATTTTTATCTTTGTCGATCAGCATCTCATCCAGGTCGGCATCCACCCGCGAGAACTTGATCTCCGAATACTCCCGCTCCAGGAAGGCAATGAAGTGCGTGTCAATAAAGGAATCCATAAATAGGACTTCTAGGCCCTGACTTTTGTGCAGCTCCACGTAGGTGGCCTGGTTGACCGCATCGGTGCAGTAGAAAACCCGGTTGGCGTGTTGATCGCGATTGCGCTCCAGGTACTCCTTAATTGTGGTGTAAGGTGCGGCGGCAGTCGCTGGACTGGGAGACTCCTTCCAGGCATCGTCGCCCGTAGTCTGCGGCTCTGCTCCCTCAGCCCCCAAGTTAGCTGTGGTGCGATAGATCAAGATGTCTTCGACTTGTTTCTTGAACTTGTCGTCGTTGAGGGACCCAAACTTGATAAAGGTGCCAACGTCCTGCCAGCAGCGGATGTACTCTTCCCGGTCATCCCGGTAAAGTTCCTTGAGGCGATCGCCCACCTTTTTAGCAATGTAATCGGCAATCCGCCGCACTGTGCGATCGTTCTGCAAGAAACTGCGGGAGACGTTCAGGGGAATGTCGCTGCTGTCAATCACACCTCGCAGGGGCAGCAAGAACTTGGGAACTACTTCCTCACAGTTATCGCTGACAAAGACCTGATTGCAGTACAGCTTCAGTTGTCCCTTGGTCACGTCAATATCTGGCTTCAGTTTGGGGAAGTAGAGAATGCCGTTAACGACAAAGGGATAGTCCGTGTTCAAGTGAATCCACAGGAGCGGCTCTTCCTGAAAGGGGTACAGGTAGCGGTAAAACTCTAGGTAGTCTTCCTTGGTGAGGCTGCTGGGCGACTCCTTCCAGGGAGCTTTCTGGCGGTTGATCTGCTCCCCGTCCAGTTTGATCGGGATGGGCAGAAAGTCGCAGTAGGTCCGCACCAACTGTTGAATCCGGCTGGGCTCCAGGTATTCCTGTTCTTCGTCCTGTAGCGTCAGGGTGACAGTCGTACCGCGCCCACTGCGGGTTGAATCTTCTAGCTGAAATTCTACGGTGCCATCACAGGACCAGTGGACGGCCTGGGCTCCTGGCTGGTAAGACAGCGTGTCAATCTCTACCCGCTTCGCCACCATAAATGAGGAGTAGAACCCGAGGCCAAAGTGACCAATGATCTGTTGGTCGTTATCACCCTTGTATTTTTGAACGAATTCTTCTGCTCCAGAGAAGGCAACCTGGTTGATGTATTTTTTCACCTCTGCGGCAGTCATGCCGATGCCGTTATCCGAGATCGAGAGCGTTTTTTTGTCTTTGTCAACCGCAATCTGAATTTCTGGATCATCAGTACTGCCAGAAAATTCACCGGAGTAGGCGATCGCTCTCAGCTTTTGGATTGCATCTACGGCGTTGGAAACCAGCTCCCGCAGGAAAATCTCGTGATCTGAATAGAGGGACTTCTTGATGATTGGAAAGATATTTTCAGTGTGAATACTGATTTTGCCCTGTTCCAGCGTCGTCATAGTTCTACTTTACTAATGGCTTGAACGACTCCAAACTAGCATTGTGAGGCAATGCTGACACTGATAGCCCAGAATGGATTTCACCCAATGTCGATAGGGATTTCCCTACCCAGTCTAGGACTTCCAGGCTGGTCGGGGTCGAGAATTGTAGTCTCTGGATCAGAATCGAGGAGAACTTGACAGCGATACATCGTCACTGCCACGACTGGATACACCGTGGAAAAGGCAATCTCTCAACTCAATTAAGTCCCCATGCCAAGGGTCAAGAAACAGCAGATCCCGCTGACTGAATCAGAATATCGGGGTGGTATCCAAGTGGTTTAAAGCCGACGGGTTTGCCGCCGTGCTGGATCTCTGGCTCAAAGAAGCTATAAGGAAATTGGGGTTGCGGACGGCTAACGACCTCTAGGCGATCGCTCAATTCCCCAGGAATCCTGAAGTCCAATGCTTTGAGATTATCTTCTAGCTGCGAGAGTTTCGTCGCCCCCACAATCACAGAGCCCACACCCGCACGGTTTGCTGTCCAATTGACCGCCACTTGTGCCATGCTGCGACCCAATTCTTTAGCAACTGTTTCCAGTGCCGCTACCACTTTCCAGTTTTGCTCGGTGAACTTCTGGAAGGCTGGGTTTGAGCTGTCTTTGAGCGTATCGAGTCGTCCTGATCCGGTGAATGCCCCCTGGCTTGGCTTATACTTGCCGCTGAGTAAACCGCTTGCCAACGGACTCCAGACCATAATACCCATCCCCAAATCCAACCCCAGGGGCACAAACTCCCGCTCAATGTTGCGCTCTACCAGCGAATACTCAAGCTGGAGCGTATTAAGCGGTTCGTAGCCGCGCCACTCGGCCAGCGTTTGGGCTCGTGCCGCATACCAAGCAGGCGTATCACTCAAGCCAATATGTCGCACCTTGCCTGATCGGACTAAATCATCCAGTGTTCGCATCACTTCGACCGCAGGCGTGAGTCGATCCCAGGTATGAAGAATGTAGAGATCGATGTAATCAGTGTTCAGTCGTTTTAGAGACCCTTCGACGGCACGCAGAATGTTCTTGCACCCGTTTCCACCTGCGTTTGGGTTACCAGGTTCGGCGTTGTAGCTAAACTTGGTGGCAAGGACGACGCGATCGCGCAGAGTGCGTTCGGCGATGAATTGACCAAGCCAGGTTTCGCTAATTCCATTGGTATACAAATCTGCTGTGTCAATGAAGTTACCGCCTGCCTCCACATAGGTGTTGAACAACTGACGGGCAGTCTCTTCATCAGCTCCCCAGCCCCAGTCTGTACCAAAGGTCATCGCGCCTAAGGCCAGACGACTGACGCGTAGACCAGAGCGACCGAGTGTGTAGTAGGTATCGAGGGACATGAGAAATCCTCCTGCGATGTGTTTTGTTAAACCAACTAGGCTTCACCCAAGTCCGCCGCCATCGACGCTGAATTGCCCTCCCGATACGTAGGAAGCACCCTCCGATGCCAGCCACAGCACCATTGCCGCAACCTCTTCCGGTTGCCCTGCGCGCTTAATCGGGTAGGGTGCAACCAGTTGTGCTTTCGTGACTTTCCAATCTCGTTCCACCCGATCAAGCATGGCGGTGTCGATCGCACCTGGCAAAACCGCATTAATTCGCAACTTCCCGTATTCCTGCGCTGCCATCTTAGTCATGTGAATGATTGCCGCTTTACTAGCTCCATACCCGACGATGTTGGGAAAGGCTCGATAACCGCCGATGCTTGCCATGTTGATGATCGCCCCTCGCCCTGCTTTGAGCATCTGGGGAATCTCATACTTCATGCCCAAAAATACTCCCCGCGCATTGGTGTTCATCAAGTCATCAAATTCAGCGATCGAGGTATCGGCGATCGGGTTGGGCGGAAAATCTACCCCTGCATTGTTGAAGGCAACATCCGGGCGACCGTACTTCGCAGCGCAGGCATCCACAAACGCTTTCACCTGCTCCGCCTGACGCACATCTGCCTGCATGTAGGTTGCGTTACCGCCTGCGCTTCTAATCTCACCTTCAACCTGTTTGCCCAAATTCTCACGCCGACCACAGAAAAATACCTTTGCGCCTTCTTTGGCAAATGCCCGTGCGGTTGCCTCTCCAATTCCCGACGTAGCTCCTGTAATCAGCACAACCTGATTGGCAAACTTGCCACCACTAGAAGCTGGAGTCGCTGCCTGTGTGGTCGGTTTGGGATTGGTTGCTTGAGCGTTGATTGCAGTAGTGGTGAGAACGGTTGCACCCGCGATCGCGCCTCCGCCCAATACCAATCTGCGTCGATTCAGTCCACGTCTTGCCATCGGTATCTCTCCTAAATTTCGTTGTGATGGAATTAATCCAATATGCCGCTTGTCACATCCACCAGGGAGCCGTGAAAGGCACTGGCTTCATCGGAGGTAAGAAACATAACAGCACGTGCCATCTCTTCAACCGTGTTCGTGCGCCCGATTGGAATCGCTTTGGAACCTGACTCAAACGATACGCCGCGCTGTTCACGCACCCGTCGCAGCATTGGAGTATCCACGCCACCAGGGGAGATGGACGTGATGCGAATATTATCTTTGGCGTACTCGATCGCTGCGACTTTGGTTAAGCCCAGTACGGCGTGTTTACTGGTGCTGTACGGTCCAATCTCCGCATAGCCTTTGTGACCGGAAACCGAAGCCATGTTGACGATGGAACCGCCCTTTTGCTGAAGCATCTGCGGAATTTCGTATTTCATTGCCAGAAAAATACCGAGGGCATTGGTATTGATCGTGTCCAGGAAATCTGCGGTGGGCTGCTCGTGCAATCGAGCCAGTTTGGGATTGACGATGCCAGCGTTGTTAAAGGCGATGTCAATCCGACCATACTTCTGGATGCAATTGTTAACTAAGGCTTTGACATCCGCTTCTTGTCGGACATCGGCTGGCATATAGGTTGCTTCACCCCCAAAGGCTTTGATTTTTGCTTCCACCTGTTTGCCTAAAGTCTCACGCCGCCCACAAAACATGACTTCTGCGCCTTCCCGTGCAAAGGCATAAGCGGTGCCCTCGCCAATTCCAGATGTGGCTCCGGTAATCAGCACCACTTTATTGGCAAAGCGACCGTCAGAATTTGTGGTTGTTTGGGGGGCAACGGGCTTTTGAGTATTGGCGTGGGCTTGGGAGGCGATTGTTGTTGCTGTCACTCCCGCTGCTCCCAGTGCTCCTACAGTTAGAATTTGACGACGCGATAAATCTGACATCTTGTTCCTCTTGATATTCTGAATTTATGAATTCCACCGGACGTTTGCACCTGCCGCTACATCCATTGCTTCACCTGTAATTGCGGCTGACTCAGGCATCGCAAAGAATACCAGCGCATTGGCGATTTCTGCTGGCTCCAAGAACGATCGAGGCTGAGAATTGAAAGACATCAGGGCTTTCTCTAAGTTCTCCTGAGTCGGATTTTCGGGATTCGCCCATCGTCGCGCTTCATCGTTTTGGGTCATCATCGTTCTGACACCCGTCGGATTTACTGCGTTAACGGTGATGTTATCTTTTGCTACTTCCGTTGCAACGCACTTGACCAAACCCAACACACCCCACTTTGAGGCGTTATAGGAAGGTGAACCAGGAGAACCGAAACGACTATTTGTAGAGTTGACGACAACAATTCGCCCCTGCTTGCGTTCTCGCATATGCGGAATCACGGCCCGCATGGTGCGGGCGACCCCTGAAAGATTGACATCAATCACATCGTCCCATTCTGCATCGGTCATTGTGTCGAGCGATGAAACGTAGGTGCAAATCCCCGCATTAGGAATCATGATGTCTACTTTGCCAAATTCCCAAATTGCCCGTTCGACCGCCGCCCGCATTTGGGCAATGTCGCGCACGTCTGCCTGCATGGTGACTGAACGGCGGCCCAAAGCTTTGATTTGCCGATCAGTTTCAGTAAGCTCTTCGGGTTTCGCCAGGGGATATTTCACAGAGTTGATTTGCTGGGCAATATCCAACGCCATCACATCACATCCCTCACGGGCAAGAGCAACAGCACACGCACGTCCGATACCCCGTGCTGCCCCAGTGATGATCGCAACTTGACCTTGCAACCTTCCAGTTTGATTCGTTGCGGGGGTCCCAGCAATCGTTTCCTGGACTGACTGTGCGCCTACTGGATTTAAGCTATTACTGGCGATCGCGCTCACCAATCCAGCCACCCCAGTTGTGCCAACGGTCAACACTTGGCGGCGTGTGATCTCTGACATAATAGGTTCTCTCCTGTCACTGCTGTTGATTGATAGCGGTTACTTAAAGCTTAAAGAGTGTAAAGAGTTGATTTAGCCCGGATTCTTGCTCTCAAGTATCGAAATCTTGCTCAAGCTATGGATGGTGCAATGCGTTCTGTGTGCCGATCATGCCTGCTTATCGGGCGACTGCGATCGCTTCAGTCGTCAGAATTCGACAGCGATTCAAATTTGACATGATTAATCTCCTTTGTTGAGCGATTTATCATCCGGTGTGTGCTACGAATCCTGGAATTGCGCCGCTTCAGCGATCGCCGCTTGCAGACTGGCTAAATCACACGCTCCATCGTGACGAATTTGATTGATGAAAAACGTCGGGGTTCCATTCACCCCACTGCTGATGCCGCTTTGGAGGTCTTCTTGCAGCCGATCAACATACTGATGTTCAGCCACTTCCCGTTCCAATTGCTCCACGTCTAACCCCAGTTGAGCCGCATAATCCAGCAGCACGCCATTTCCCCCTAATGCCTGGGGGTGATCAAACTGATAGTTGTGAATCTCCCAGAAGTGATCCTGCGCTGCGGCTGCCTCTGCCGTTTCAGCCGCGTGTTGAGCATAGGGATGCAAAGCGTTGAGCGGAAAGTGACGAAAGACAAACCGCAGTTGCGTCCCAAACTGCTGCTGAAGTTGCTTCACCGCAAAGTGTGCCTCCCGGCAGTGAGGACAACCATAGTAGCCATACTCCAGCAAGGTCACGGGTGCAGTCGCCGCGCCTTGAATATGATCCAGTTCACCTACAGGAACGGTTAACCGCGTCACTGATAAGCACTCCAATTCACTGCAACACGCTTAGTATAGGGGCAAGGGAGGGAGGCTTAAACTACACTGACGCTAGTTTTTGTACTGATAAATTGGTAGAGCAGGTTCTATAATATTTGGCGTAGGTGCCGTTAAATTGGGCGATCGTTCAACCTACTCCAGACGCACCAATCCGGGTTTAATCGCCACGGTTGCTGCTTGAGTGGGAACTAACAAGTTAGTGTTAGCGATCGCTAAATCAGCAAATTGAGTCCAAATGCTGCCCTAGCCGTTGAGGCCCTCTTGGAGTCGAGTTCTGAGCCATTGCCGCAGGGATCGAATGACACTGGTATCATCTTCGCTCGTCGCTTGTTGCAGAAATTGCATCAGCGCCGACCCAGAAATCATCGAGAACGTGGGACTAAATTCGCACTCGACATATTGACTATTTTGCAGTTGATAAATAACGACGCCTGACCGTTCTGTGTAACGCCACACCTCTGCAATTTGCAGCGTCAGATAATTGTCAAACCGCCGCTTTGAAGAACTGGTAATGTCTACTTCAATCGCTAGATCGGGTGGTGGATCGGTCTGGATATCTAGCTTTTTCCCTAAGATCCGATCAACATTTTGAATATAAAAACAGGAGTCCGGTTCTACGCCGCGTGCTAAGTCTTGGCGATCGAGGGTGGTAGAGCCGTAGCCCCGGAGCCGCAGGTTTAACTCTTCAGCCAACGTTCGGACGATCGCCTCTAAGATTCGATTAATTAATTCGTGTAAGTCGGATGGCATGGTAATTTCCAGCACTCCCCGATCATAGGAAAATCTGGAGGCACGATGTCCTAGCTCTTTGAGCAGTGCTTGATAGGTTATCCAACTGACGCCTTCTAGAAGAATGTGCTGCGTGTGTTGTCGTGGGGACGGAATGAGTGTGATCGTCATAGCGCTCCTCCTGCATTTCTATTTTATCAGGCTCACTCTAGGCGAACGAGTCCGCGTTTAATTGCCATCGTTGCCGCTTGAGTGCGATCACTCACTTCTAGCTTTGACAAAATATTGTTCATGTGAGCGCGAACCGTGCCCTCAGCAATACTTAAGCTTTCGCCAATCTCCCGGTTCATCTGTCCTGCTACAACCAGCCGCAGCACCTCCCGTTCTCGTGCCGTCAGCGATCGACTGTTCATCCGGTTGGCAAGCTTCACAGCAACTTCGGGCGGAATCCGTTTTTGCCCTTGATGCACCGCCCGGATCGCTTCTAGCAACTCATCGGGCGCCGCATCTTTGAGCAGATACGCCATTGCTCCGACTCGTAAGCCCTGATAGATCTCTTCGTCCCCATCAAACGTGGTTAACAGAATCAGGCGAGCCGTGGGCACTTCGGCCCGGATCAGCGCGATCGCTTCTACGCCATCCAGTTTTGGCATGCGCAGATCCATCAGGGTGACATCGGGTTGATGCAAGCGGAACAAATCGACGGCTTCGCGACCGTTGCTTGCTTCTGCCACCACCACCATACCGGGCTGTCGGCCAATCAGGGCAGCGAGCCCTTGCCGCACGATCGGGTGATCGTCCGCGATCAGAACTCGAATCGCAGCAGCGTCATTCATGGGCTTTTGGTCAAGGCAGCAGCAGAAATTGGCACAATCACGCGGACGATCGTGCCCTGCCCGACACAACTGGTCAACTGGAACTGAGCGCCAATCTGCTGCGATCGCTCCTGCATGCCCATTACTCCATAGCCGCCAACCCTGGAAACTGTCGGATCAAAACCCTGTCCATTATCTGATACTTGCAGTTGTAGCTGGCCTGACTCAACCATTAGCTTCAGATCAAGGGTGCTAGCTTGGGTATGTTTGAGTGTGTTAGTCATCGCCTCTTGAGCAATCCGGAACAGGTGGTTCTCTACCTCTGGCTCCAGCCAGTAGGGGATTGCTTCAATTTGACAGTGAACCTGTAACCCAGTGCCGATCGCCATTTGCTCTGCTAAGTTCGTCAGGGCGCTGGCAAAGTCGGTGGCTTCTAAAATCTGCGATCGCAGCGCCCGAATTGATCGTCGCGCCTCTGATAAGCCCTGTTTCGCCAACAGGTGCGCTTGGGCCAGATGCTCCTGGCGATCACGGGGGTCAGTGGTGTAAGGATTTTCAGCCGCTTGCAACTGCACAATCACCCCAGTTAAGACTTGGGCCAGCGTATCATGAATGTCCCGCGCCAGTCGGTTGCGTTCTTCCAGCACGGCAGACTGCTGGGCCTGTTTGGCTAACTGCGTCAACTGAATGGCTAACGCGACTTGATGGGCGAGGACACCGGCGAGTTCGACTTCTTCAGATGGGTAGTGACGAGTTTGCCTGCTGCGAATGGTGATAAAGCCGAGAAAGCGATCGCCAAAGAAGAGGGAAACATACAGCACCGTTTTGATGCCGCGATCAAGATAGGACGCACGAGATGTCGTATATCCGGGCGAAGCGAACTCTTGTTCCGTGTGAATCAACACTTTCTGCTGACGTAACGCTGCCAGATATTCCCCATCCCAACCCTTGAGCGGACGGTGCATCGATGCTGCCGGACGGTTAGTTTGAGCGCCCCGATGCACGCTGCCATTCTCATAGTTGAGATGCAGAATGGTGGCGTCGTGAGCGTCATCATAGAGCCAGAGTCCCGCCGATTCCTCTCCCAGTTGTTTGGTGATCGCTCGCAGTGCATTGCCCAAAAAACTATCGAGGTTTGGTTCTGCTGCCAGCCCTGCCAGAATTTTGATCAAAGCTTCAGTTTGTCCCTGTGCCAGTTGTTCTGCTTGTGATCGGGCGATGACTTCGACCTCCAAAGCAGCATTGATTTTCGCCAATTCCGCAGCGCGTTCAGTAGCAGCGAGTTCTTGTTCACGGGCGATAACTTCGTTAAGCTTCGCTAGCGCCGCTTGTTTCGCTTCTTCTGCCAGCCGTGTCAGTTGAATCGCTAGGGCAGCTTGATTCGCCAGTGCATGAATCAGCTCCAACTCTTCGGGCTTGAGCTGGGTCTTTTCCCGGAAAGCCAAGCCGAGCGCGCCAACTGGTCGGTCTCCGGCCATTAAGGCCAAGAATGCGGCTTCGCGGTGACCCATGCTGCGATGCCACTCGACCGTTCCTGGCCAAGCCATCTCGTTGAAGTCGTCCAGGTTGAGCAATAGGATTTCTCGCGTTTGGCAAACGTAGGGGAAGCCAGGCGTGATATCAGCCAGGAAGGGTGCGTGGAAGAGTGCGTGGTCGTGGGCAGCGGCCCCTTGGTAGGCTTGCCCCTCTCTCACAGACATCCGAAGCTCAAGCGTGTTTGCGGCAGCGTCAAACAGGAAAACATACCCAGCAACGGCCTCGACCTGGTTTGTCACCTCGGTGATCACATGGCTGAGAAAAGAATCTAGGTCCGGCTCATCAGTCAAGCGGCTCAAGCTACGCTGAATTGCCTCATTTGCTTTCGCCAGTTCCGTAGCTCGTTCTTGAGCCGCGAGTTCTTGTTGACGGGCGATCGCTACTGGTTGAGCCTGGAACTCTAGGGAGTGTTTTAAAACTACAACCACAACAAGATAGAGGCTAGAGTCAGCATAGCAAGGTAGTTTTCAGCCTTCTTTTCATAGCGAGTTGCGATGCGACGAAACTGCTTGAGCCGATTGAAACAACGCTCAACCTGATT
>JBGTDT010000014.1:0-31757 GCA_041748155.1 Thermosynechococcaceae cyanobacterium
CGGTGGTGAGACTACCGAAGATGCACCGCCGACGGAAACCTCTGTCCTCAAGGACCGCATCCGTTCCGAGCGTCACGCCCTCCGCTTGAGCGAAGACGGTGTCCGGGTGAGCGCGATTCGTCTGCCTCCTTATGTCTATGGACGTGGCGGCAGCTATTTCATGCCGATGCTGATGCAGAAGGCTGCGGAGAACCGCGAGTCCATCTATGTCGATGATGGAAGACTGCGGACGTCTGACGTGCATGTGGACGACGCAGCGGAGTTATTCCTTCTCGCTGCGCAAAAGGCGAAGGCCGGAGAGGTCTTCAACGGCACCGGATCGACGAACCTGACTCTGCGGGAATTGGCCGAAGCGATCGGAACCGCACTCCAGGTGCCAGTCCGCTCGGTTAGCCGCGAAGAAGCGGAAGCGAAATGGGGCGAATTCCTAACCGCATTTGTTCAGGAGCCGAACCGGGCTTCTAATCGCAAGGCAGTTCAGCAATTGGGATGGCAGCCAAAAGGCATCGACATGCTGACGGACATAAGATCAGGGTCGTATCGAGACTTGGCGCTAGAGCTGCGACGGAGCATATCACTACCCAGAACTTCAAGATAAAATCTCCCTGATCCGAGAAAAAAGCTCGGAACTTTGACTTCTGATCTCGGAGCATCGAGAAAAAAGCTGGGAACGTCAAGAGCAGAACTCGGACTGCCAAGAAAAAAGCTTCATGCTCCGAGAAAAAAGCTGGGAACTTTGACCTCCACACTCCGAGGGCCAAGGAAAAAGCTTGAAACTTTAAGATTAAAACTGAAAAGGTTCAGAAAAAAGCTTGCTCGCCCAGGCTGAGAACTTCAAACTCCGACTTTGCTTCGCAACGATACACCCATTACAATCATGTGACAGGCGCGATCGCTCACTTGACCCCGGCCAATACCAGCTATAGTTGAATCTCTTCAAGCATTTTTTCAGACCGAACTTCAAGGATCGCTTGCTGAAAATGCACTGGCTGCGGCTAACCCTGATTGCTATTTTGATCATCTGCCTAGTCACCCTAGGCCAGCCCAGACAAACCGCGAACAACTCCCTGGCAGAAATTGAACCAGGCCGCTCTTTCAGCTTTGGCGTCGGTAAAGGGTCCACTAACTGTAATGGGCGAGTGCCTGAAGTTAGGCTGCCCAAATCGTCCCTTATTGCGGCTGAGTTGGCCCTGATTGTCAACGATCAAGACCCCCAGTCTGTTGCTGTCGCCAGCTATTACCAGCGCCAGCGCCGGATTCCACCCGAAAATATCGTTCATATCCAGTTACAACCCGGCTTGGATCAGATTGATCCGATCACCTTTACGTCGATTAAGTCAGAAATTGATCGGTCTTTGGGGCCGAACATTCAGGCGATCGCCCTGAGTTTTTCCCAACCTTTCCGCGTTGGCTGTATGGGTATCACCAGTGCGCTGGCTTTGGGCTACGACCGCAACTATTGTGACCAACAGAAAAATACGGGGGGATGTCGTGCCCCCCAGCCTATTCCCTCCTACAACGCTGACTCAGTTGCCCCCTTTAAGGACCTGGGAATTCGTCCTGCCATGATCCTGGCCGGAGCGGATCTAGCTCAGGTGAAGCAATTAATTGATCGCGGAAAATTATCAGACGCAGCATTTCCCAGGGCTGTTGGGCATCTGCTCACGACCACAGATCGGGATAGAAGCGTCCGGGCTGGCAAGTTTTCTTTCCTAGCCGCAACCTGGAATCCTAGCAGCGGTTGGACCCAGCTCAATAATGGCCCGCCAGCAGGCTTGGACTTCATTACGCAAGCAGATCAGGTCCTCTTTTACTTCACTGGGCTTGCCCATGTACCGCTAATTGAGACAAATCGCTATCTACCGGGAGCGATCGCAGATCATTTAACGTCTTTGGGCGGTGTTTTATTTGGTAGTCCCCAAATGAGCATTCTCAACTGGCTCAAAGCCGGAGTCACAGCCAGCTACGGCACAGTAGTGGAGCCCTGTAACTTTACGGCGAAGTTTCCCGATCCAGAGATCGTGGTGAGAAATTACTACCAGGGACAGACGGCCTTAGAAGCTTACTGGAAATCTGTTGCTTCGCCCCAGGAAGGCGTATTTGTGGGAGAGCCTTTAGCGAAACCCATGGGCGTCAAACAAACCCGGAAGCGCGATCAACTCAGCGTTAAGCTGTCTACCCTGGATTTCAGGAAAACCTACCGGGTCTATGCCGCCGATTCGCCAGATGGTCCCTATCTTCCCGTGTCAGAACCCATCAGGCTACCAAGTCCTCAAGTGGTGCAAATGAATTTCGGCTGCGATCAGCTCTACTACAAGCTGATGGAAGTGCAGGAGCATTCAGAGTCCTGACTATCTAACTGCTAGGACTTAGCTTTCTCCGGAGCCTTCTCAGGGCAAAGTAAATAGCGCTTAACTTAAATTGCATCGCCTACCTGTTACAAGTTGATTTTAATGGAAGCAAAAGATATGTCTGAAAACCTCAGATACCAACTCCAACAACTGACAAATGAGGGGCTAATTGATTTTGCTCTAGAGCACTTAGGCCAAGAGCATGAGGCCGCTCGGCAGGCAGCTCTACAGGAACACTTTTTGAGGGTTAAAGACGTCCCCAACACAGTTAAGGCTCCACCTGGAGACATCCAAGTCTTAAGGTCAAAAGTCAAGCTGAAACTGAGCTAAATGAGGCTTCCTTTCAACTCTAGAGCAGTGATGCCATTACGTGTGTAGGCGTTCTGCTGAGCTAACCTGACGTTTTTCGGTGCTGGCAACTGGGGTACGTTGGTCTAAGGGGAGAATTCCAGCCATATCTAAGATCTGCGGGATCAAGTCTTCTCGCTTCACCGCCATCATATGTACTCCCTGGCAGAGTTGACGGGCTAGCTGGACTTGCTCGGCGGCGATCGCCATCCCTTCTTCTAAGGGGTGGGGGGCCTGAGCCAACCGATCAATAATGGATTGGGGAATAGTTACCCCCGGCACGCAGCGGTTGATAAACTGAGCGTTTTTGGCAGACTTGAGCAAAAAAATCCCCGCCAGAACTGGCTTGCCGTAAGCTGCGGCAATCTGAGTCATAAATTGCTCTAAGCGGTCAAAATCTACAATCAGTTGGCTTTGGAAAAACTCTGCCCCTGCGGCGACCTTCCGTTCAAATCGCCGCTGCAACCCAGACCAGCTTGACAGTTGTGGGTCAACGGCTGCTCCTGGAAATAGTTGAGTCACTCCGTCGGTCAGGGCCTGCTCATTGCAGTCAAAGCCACGGTTTAATTGCTTAATCACCTTTAGCAGTCGCACAGATTCAAAATCGAACACGCCACGAGCGTCGGCATGGTCCCCGGCCTTGAGCGGATCACCTGTGAGCGCTAGAACGTTGCGAACTCCGAGAGCACTGGCCCCCATCAAATCTGCCTGGAGGGCGACACGATTGCGATCGCGGCAGGCCATCTGGCAGACTGGTTCAACCCCATGTTGGAGTAAAATTGCCGAGGCAGCCAGGGAACTCATCCGCAGCACGGCTCGGCTGCCATCGGTGACATTGACCGCATGCACCCGGCCCTTGAGGGTGAGAGCCTGTTCAATCATGTGAGCAGGATTACCTCCCTTGGCGGGCATCACCTCGGCAGTAATCAGAAAATCTCCAGACTGGACAGCTTGTTGTAACCTGGATATTCCTGAGGGCTGCCAAGATAGGAGACTGCTGGCGGAAAGCGCTGGAAGATTTGCCTGGGTGACTGATACGTTTTGATTGTTGTGGCTCATTAAACTGTTGGATTAGGGATTATATCGGCGGCTGTCCTGAAGAACTCAAATTTGCCCTCCCATAGGATCAGTACGCTCAAGCCATAAAATATTTGCTGTAATATGTCACCCTGTTGATCTCAGCAGGTTTCTACAGGGGTGTCGAGAAGCCCATTGCTGCCCGGACTTGTCTAAGAGTTTGATTGGCGATCGCGCCTGCCTTTTCTCGCCCTTGCCGCAGCACCGACTCCAAATAGCCAGAGTCCTGAACGATAGCTTGGTACTTATCTTGAATCGGCTTCAATGCCTCAATCATCGCCTCTGTCAGCAGCGGCTTGAATTGACCCCAGCCCATATCCTGGCACTCAGCGGCGACTGCCTGTTTGGCTTGACCAGAAAGCAGCATATAAAGTGTGAGCAAGTTGTGGCACTCAGGGCGACCGGGATCGTCAAACCTAAGACCCCGAATTGGATCGGTTTTGCAGCGCTTAATTTTGTTACGGATCTGGTCAGGAGAGTCTAAAAGTCCAATCCAGCTTAGCTCTGAAGGGTCAGACTTAGACATCTTGCGCGTCCCATCGGTCAGACTCATCACCCGCGCGCCCTCAGACCGAATCAACGGTTCAGGAATTTTTAGAATAGAACGTTCAGGACCAGCAAACTGGAAGTTGAATCGGGCCGCAATGTCGCGGGTCAGTTCCAAATGCTGTTTCTGATCCTCGCCCACAGGAACTCGGTCTGCCTGGTATAGCAGAATATCTGCTGCCTGCAGGACTGGATAATCAAGCAGCCCAATACTGACGTCTTCGCCTTGCTTCAGTGCTTTTTCCTTAAACTGGATCATACGCTCCAGCCAGTTAAGCGGTGTGATGCAGTTGAATAACCAGGCCAGTTCAGTATGGGCACAAATGTGAGACTGGACAAAAATGGTGGAGTAATTTAAGTCAAGACCGCAGGCCAAGTATAGGGCCGCTAGGGTGTAGGTGTTAGCAGCCAAAATTTTAGGATTATGAGGAACTGTGATGGCGTGAAGGTCAACGACACAGAAGTAGTTGTCGTACTTGTCCTGCTCCTGCACCCAATTACGAAGGGCTCCAAGATAGTTACCTAAGTGAAGGATACCTGTTGGCTGCATCCCAGAGAGAACACGCTGCCGAGCCATAGTTATCAACTGAAGTATCTATACTGAGGGTAGCAGTTTGGACGCTCATGGTCCTATTTACTCAAACCACTACTTCTGATCAGAGTGCTTATAATGACCCAGCTTTTAGTACCGTCCGCCGAGGTATTCAACTTTCAAAGAGGGAATAAATAGGTGAGGATACGAAAGAGCACTGTACTAAAGCTTGACCCACTAGAGTACAGTGCCGATTTCGGAATTTGACAGCGGGTTAACTCAATCAGTCTTCCCGCTCTATTAAAAGTTGCCCAACTGGCTTAAACCTGAGCAGGGAACTTGACTCCTGAACCTACCTGAACTCCATCTGAGTGCAGCTCTTGGCCTTCAACAAATGAACGTAGCATCCAGGCCATTTCTTCATGTTGCTCCATCAAGCCAGTCAGGAAGTCCGCAGTTCCTTCATCATGAAAGTTTTCTGAGCACTGGTCCACGTGATCCCGCAAATTGCGGATAATCAGTTCATGGTCATCAACCAGTTGCTCCACCATTTGAGTAGCTGTGGGAACGTCGTCTAAGGGTCGCTCCTTGACGGAGGCATATTTGAGAAAGCCTTCAGCCGAGCCAACTGGATACCCACCCAGCGCCCTAACACGCTCAGCCATTGCATCAATGTTAGTCGTCAACGCTTGGTATTGCTCTTCCCAGATCTCATGTAATGAGCGGAACTGCGGCCCAACTACGTCCCAGTGGTGTTTCTTTGTCTTTATCAGTACCAGGTAAGCATCTGCCACATCACGGTTCAGCATCTCAACTACACCAGTACGCTGTTGATCGGTTAGACCAATGTTTAACTTACGCATCATTGTTTACTCCACGGTTTAGCCCTGTTTAATACTGCAACAAATCTACACGTAAGAGACATCAGCCCAAAGGGTGATTTGGGGTTTCTGCCACTTTTTCTGTAAAGATCGATCTTAGAGAGACACCTACAAAACTTACGTTAAGAGGCACCATAATGGCAGACCCCACAGTAGACAGAATGAAGTGGGCTAGCGCCTTGTCAACCCGCCCTTCCTTGGAGGCAGCAGTTGATGAAGTCGTTCAGCAAGCCCAACAAGAACTAGGGGTTCCAGCCGATTTAGGACTAATCTTTATTTCTTCGACGTTTGCCAGTGAATATCCCCGCCTGTTACCGCTGTTGAATGAGCGCCTTGCAATTCCTCACTTAGTGGGCTGCGGCGGCGGTGGTGTAGTGGGTTGTAGCCCTAAGGAAGGTACGGAGGAAATTGAGGGTGAGCCAGCCCTATCCTTGACCCTTGCCCATTTACCGGGGGTTAATATTCAAACGTTCTATTTATCGATAGGGGATCTGCCTGACTTAGATAGTCCCCCAGACGCTTGGGTAGAACTAATTGGAGTTCCCATTTCTGACCAGCCAAAGTTTATTATCCTAGCCGATCCAATCCCGAATAAAATTAATGACCTCCTGCAGGGACTTGATTTTGCCTATCCTGGTTCTGCAAAGGTTGGGGGGCTGGCAGGGGGAGGCACCACATTGGGGAGCAGCGGTTTATTCTGTGACCAGCGACTTTACCGTGAAGGAATTGTCGGGATAGCCCTGAGTGGCAACATTATACTTGAAACTATTGTTGCCCAAGGTTGTCGTCCAATTGGTCAGCCTTATCGGATTGCTGAGGCAGAACGCAACATTCTCCTAAAGTTGCAACAGGGGTCAGCTTTATCCTCCGGTACACCATCCTCTACGCAAACCCCGCTAGAAGTTTTGCAGGATCTCGTTCAAGAGCTTGATGAGCGAGATCAAAAGCTCGCCCAGCACTCTCTATTTGTGGGCATTGTCCGGGATGAGTTTAAGCAAAACCTGGAGCATGGAGACTTTTTAGTTCGCAACTTACTCGGAGTTGACCCCAGAATCGGTGCGATCGCAATTGGAGACAGCGTTCGTCCAGGTCAACGTCTGCAATTTCACCTGCGAGATGCTCATACTTCAGCCGAAGACCTGGAAATGCTCTTAAAGCGCTATCAACAAACCGCTGAGGCCAAGGCTGGTCGTCCTGCTGCTGGTGCCCTTTTATTCTCCTGTTTAGGACGAGGGCAAGGGTTGTATGGTCAGCCCAACTTCGACTCTGATCTTTTCCATCGCTACCTGAATGGCATCCCTTTGAGTGGCTTTTTTTGTAATGGAGAAATTGGCCCGGTAGGCGGCACAACCTTCTTGCATGGGTACACCTCTGCCTTTGGTATTTTTCGCCAAGCCTAGGTTCTTGGGAATTGCTGTTCAGAGTGGTCGCCTGACTAGTAATATCAATAAAGGAAGACTTTGTATCTGTGCTGGTTTAAACGCTGGGAATCTCAACTTAACTTGAGTGCTCAAGCTAGTGCTAGGAGTCTGGTAACTTGAAATTTCAGAAGTTTTAATATCTAATGGTTCCGGATTTGCATAAAGTTTGTCATTCTAGAATCCAAATTTAACTCAGAGGCTCAGATGAGGGTGTCAATGTACGGAGTAACAGTTTCAGGCCACAACAATTCGAGTTTCAACCTAAAGTCATTGACCATACAAGCTAATTACTAGAGGGAACCGTAGATATGACCAAGAAGCCAGACCATGTGGTTCTAATTGGTGTCGCTGGAGATTCTGGTTGTGGCAAGTCCACGTTTTTGCGTCGCTTAAGCGATCTATTTGGCGATGAACTGATGACTGTCATTTGTCTAGACGACTATCACAGTTTAGACCGGAAGCAGCGCAAGGAGAAAAAGGTTACTGCCCTTAACCCCAAGGCCAACAACTTTGAGCTGATGTATGAGCAAGTCAAGGCCCTCAAGGAGGGTCAGGGAGTTGATAAGCCGATCTACAACCATGAAACTGGCGCGATCGACCCGCCAGAACGCATTGAACCCAACCACATTGTTGTGATTGAGGGATTGCACCCACTCTATGACGAGCGAGTGCGATCTTTGCTCGACTTCAGTGTCTATCTTGACCTGAGCGATGAAGTCAAGGTTGCTTGGAAGATGCAGCGAGATATGGCTGAACGGGGACATACCGAAGAAGACGTGCTTGCAGCAATTAACTCTCGCCGTCCAGACTTCAAATCTTACATCGACCCACAAAAGCAACATGCAGATGTAGTGATCGAGATCTTGCCCACGCAGTTGATCAAGGACGATCAAGACCGCAAGATTCTACGAGTTCGGATGATCCAGCGTGACAGTGTTGAAGGGTTTGAGCCAGTCTACTTATTTGATGAAGGTTCGACCATCGACTGGCGACCTTGTGGGCGCAAGCTGACCTGCTCCTATCCCGGTTTCAAAATGTTCTACGGACCAGATGAATATTTTGGTCACAGTATTTCGGTCTTAGAAGTAGACGGTCAGTTCGACCGGCTAGAGGAGGTTATCTACATCGAAAACCACCTCAGCAAAACGTCCACGAAGTACTACGGTGAGATGACCCAGTTGCTGCTCCAGCACCCCGATTATCCTGGATCTAACAATGGAACAGGATTGTTCCAAGTCCTTGTCGGCCTGAAAATGCGAGCAACCTATGAACGTTTGACAGCCAACAAAGCTCCGCGAGTAAGTGAAGTTGCCAGGGTATAAATCCCAAAAGTTTTAGCTTCCAAAAATCTAGACAACTCGATAGCAGCGATTTGGGACTTTTTGAATCACTACAATACTGCTACCGACTATTGCTGTGAATGGCCACCCAGTAGTTATTTCGTGCTTAGTACCGCTGAGGAGTATACACAAGCTTAGCTAAGATTGCCTTGATTTCGATTGATTGCCTATTGCCTAGGGTAGTAATCAGAAGGCAAATTAGACCAAAAGCTGCAGGCCTTTTGTTTGTTTACGCTGCAATAGGGGTTGATTTTCTTGATGCCCATATCCTAGGACCTTCCTAGAGGTTATCTCTAGTGCAGAGCAGCGCGAAGTTTGTCTGAAGCTATCAGGCAAGTTAGTCTACATCTGGAGAAGGTATGATTTTACGGACCTTTACGCATCTATGCCCAGCCCTATGCCCAGCAATATGCAGTGTGTGATTAATCGCCGTGCCGAGTTTTCAGCTAGTCATCGATACTGGTTGCCAGAGCTGACTGAGGCGCAAAACATTGGAGAGTTTGGCCCCTGCACCCAGTTTCCTGGACATGGACACAACTACGTTTTGTTTGTATCCCTGATTGGAGAGTTAGACGAGTACGGTATGGTGCTGAACTTGTCCAACGTGAAGCGGGTAATCGGCCAGGAAGTTACCAGCCAGTTAGACTTTTCCTACCTGAATGATGCTTGGCCGGAATTTCAGCGGACGCTGCCAACGACGGAGAACATAGCACGGGTGATTTGGCAACGGCTAGCTTCTCACTTACCGCTGGTGCGAATTCAACTGTTTGAGCACCCCAAACTTTGGGCCGAATATCAAGGAAACGAAATGGAAGCTTATCTCACAATCAGTAGTCACTTCAGCGCTGCCCACCGTCTGGCTCGACCAGACTTGAGCGAAGCAGAAAATTCTGAGATTTACGGGAAGTGTGCTCGCCCCCATGGTCATGGTCACAACTACCACTTAGAGGTGACGGTTCGGGGTGAAATTAACCCCCGTACGGGAATGATCGTAGACCTAACGGCCTGTCAGAAAGTCATTGATGACCGGGTATTAGAGCCCTTCGACCATACTTTTTTGAATAAAGACATTCCCTACTTTGCCGAGGTGGTCCCAACGGCGGAAAACATTGCCATTTATATTCGAAATCTTCTTCAGCAGCCAGTTCAGAACTTAGGGGCACAACTTCACCGAATTAAACTCATTGAGAGCCCCAGTAATTCCTGTGAAGTTTACTGTACTGACCCGCTTAAACCTATTGCAGCTCTAAGCGCTGAACCCGCTTTGGCACAGATCTAAATAGCCTTGGTAGAGAGGTAACCGGGGCTTTTGAATTAAATTTCAGCTAGGGATGCATACTGAGGACTCACCTCCGTAAACAGTCATTATGGTGGTGCACGAAATACCACACTGCACCGCTGGGATTACTCAACTGGTTGCGCCGCAAGCTTTTGCAAAGTTGCTTTATTGATAGTCTGGTAGCTTGACGGTATAGCTAGTGAGCTGCGAAGACTGCTACACTCCTGACATCTTTTCTGTAAGCTGAGAATACAACTGAATTCTCTATCTCGGCCAGTCCGTCAGTTCTATGGTATCCCCTGTTTTAAGCCCCACCCGCCTGATCCGTATTGGTTCGCGAAAAAGCCAACTTGCCCTGGTACAGACTTACTGGGTGCAGGCACAACTCCAGAAGCTATATCCAGAGCGCTCCTTTGAAGTTTGCACAATGAAAACTCAGGGGGACAAGATCCTGGATGTGGCGTTGGCAAAGATCGGAGACAAGGGTTTGTTTACCAAAGAACTGGAACTGTCCATGATGGAGCGGCAGACGGACCTTGCTGTTCATTCCCTCAAGGATCTTCCCACCCGGTTGCCGGAGGGTCTGATTTTAGGGGCAATTACCGAGCGGGCTGACCCGGCAGATGCTCTGGTTGTTCATCCCCAGCACCAGGACAAGCAAATTGATACCTTACCTGCGGGGGCAGTGATTGGCACCTCTTCCCTGCGACGGTTGGCCCAACTTCGCCATCACTTTCCCCATCTCAGCTTTAAGGATGTGCGGGGAAACCTCAATACTCGCTTGCAAAAACTAGATGCCGGTGGATACGACGCGATTATTCTGGCGGTTGCCGGGTTGCAACGTTTAGGCTTGGGCGATCGCGTCCACCAAATTCTCCCCGCCGATATTTCTCTGCACGCAGTGGGTCAAGGTGCCCTCGGAATTGAGTGTCGGACTGATGATGGGGAAGTACTATCACTGCTCAAAAGCCTGGAACACACTCCCACAGCTCAACGCTGCCTGGCAGAGCGGGCCTTTCTGCGAGAACTAGAGGGAGGCTGTCAAGTTCCGATTGGTGTCAACACTCGGCTAGAGGCAGAGCAACTGACCCTATCTGGTGTTGTCGCTAGCCTGGACGGTCAAAAGTCAGTAAAAAATACTGTTTCAGGCCCAGCTAGCCAAGCAGAAAGTCTAGGAATCGAGCTAGCCCGCCGACTGCGGCAGCAGGGAGCCCAGGAGATCCTGGATGATATTTTTGTGGCGGTTCGCCAAGCCTCTCCCTTGCTGCCCAAAGAGTAGGGGGAAAATGTAGAATCCTAGGTACAGTACCCAATTGCTTTGCAGGGGATGAGCAGAGTCCCAATTCGTGATCATGAGTTCGACCTCTCCAGGCCAGATACAGTTTCAGCTCAAGCCCAGTGCCACTAGGCGCTGGGCCATGGTTATTTTGAGTACTTCACTGTGGCTCCTAATAAGTAACGCTGGCCTGAGTGCAGAACTGCCCGCACAACCGCTGGCCCTCACCGCCCAAGAGAGCAACCTGCCCCTAGAAATCCTGGAGGAACCCCTACCCTCTCGCCTCAGCGCCAGTGATATTTCCTCCGAGAAAGTTAATCAATTTGTCCAGGCTTACTTACACGTTCTCCAGTTGATTGAACAGCATGAAGGGGAGCTGCAAGGAGCGGAAACAGACCTGGAAGCACAGCAGGTTGAGCGGCAAGTTGAAGTCCAAGCCCTTCTGGCGATTAAAATGGCGGGCTTAACCCAGCAAGAATATCTACAATTGCTAGGGCTTGCCAACGTTGACCCAGAATTTGGCGAGCGAATTGCTGCTCAACTTCAGGAATTAATCTAGACCTAGCGGTTTTATCGAAGTCTGTTGCATCCAACCGAAAACCGTTCCTGATAAGTTGGGTATGCAAATTAAATCAGGAGTGAAGCCATGAGCAACGCCCGTGTTCTCTGCTTGGGTGAAATTCTATTCGACTATTTAGCGGACCAACCTGAACGAGGCGTTGAGGCCGTGGAATCATGGACCCCTTATCCCGGCGGAGCACCGGCTAATACTGCCTGTGGGTTAGTCAAATTGGGAACCCCTGCCGGATTCGTAGGTTGTGTCGGCCAGGATGCACCAGGGGAAGACTTGGTTGCCCTGTTGGAGGGTGTGGGTGTTGAGGTTACAGGGGTGCAGCGCCATCCTGCGGCTCCCACACGACGGGTTTATGTCACCCGCACAGCAACAGGCGATCGCATTTTTGCTGGATTCGTTGAGCATGCCACCACTGAGTTTGCCGATACCCGCCTCCAAGCTGACCTGTTGCCAGAATCGCTATTTGAAGCGGCTGATTTTCTGATTCTAGGAACTCTGGAACTCGCCTATCCTCAGGCACGAGAGGCCATCTACCGCGCCCTGAGCCTGGCAGAGCGCTACTACGTCAAGATTCTGCTGGATATCAACTGGCGACCCGTCTTCTGGCCCGATCCAGAGGTTGCTATACTCCTAATTCAACCTCTAGTTAAGCAGGTAGACTTTCTCAAGTTGTCGGATGATGAAGCCCAGTGGTTGTTTGACACGGTTGATCCCGGTGCGATCGCTGACCGGGTTGGGGAAATTGAGGGTGTCTTAGTCACAGCGGGAGAAAACGGCTGTGCCTACTGGCTAGCTGGCAATGAAGGCAAGTTACCGAGCTTCGCCGTCGATGTCGTGGACACAACTGGCGCAGGAGATAGCTTTGGGGCTGGCTTTCTACACCAGCTCTGCCAGAAAGGTATTCGCATTTTAGAAAACCCGGATGCCGCTAGAGCGATCGCCACCTACGCCAGTGCCACCGGAGCCTTGACCACCACAAAACCAGGGGCGATCGCCGCCCAACCCACCCCAGCCGAAGTGGCAGCCTTTCTCTCCCAGCACCCTCACCTCTAGGAGTAGGGCTGAATGGTATTTCAGTCCTCAATCTTTAAGGACAAATTCGGAGACCTCTATGCACCGGAACAGGATCACTCTTACCCTCTCACTACTCACCCTAGCCCTTGGAATCCTACCAACCGGGTTAACCTCGGCCCAGACCAAACCAGCGTTCAAGGCACTGGTCTTCTCAAAGACGGCAGAGTTCCGGCACACCTCGATTTCATCTGGGATTGTGGCAATCCAGGAGCTTGGCAGAGCGAACAACTTTACGGTTGACACGACTGAGGATGCGCGCCGGTTCACTGAGACTAACTTGGCCCGCTATGAAGTGGTGATTTGGCTCTCGACCACAGGAAACGTACTTAACGCCAGGCAGCAAAGATCTTTTGAACGCTATATCCGGGCAGGTGGTGGCTACGTGGGAATCCATGCCGCCGCAGATACTGAGCCAGACTGGGCCTGGTACGGTAGGTTGGTAGGCGCGTACTTTAAGTCCCACCCCGCTGTTCAACAGGCTACAGTTAAGGTCGTCAACCGGGTACACCCTTCCACGACAAGCCTACCGCAGAGCTGGCAGCGTACCGACGAGTGGTACAACTACCGCTCCAATCCACGGGGTAGAGTTCGGGTGCTGGCTACGTTAAACGAGAAATCTTATCAGCCTGGGCCAGGGGCAATGGGGAGCGACCACCCCATCGCCTGGTGTCACAGCTACGACGGGGGACGGGCCTGGTACACTGGCGGCGGTCACACTTCAGAGTCTTACGCTGAGCCGCTGTTCCGTAAGCACCTGCTGGGTGGGATTCGGACTGCTGCCGGAGTTGTTCCGGCTAACTGCTGAGTTTGTACTCCCTAAGGACAATGCTGGACAATCCTTAGGGTGAAGTCCCGTGTCATCGCTAAACTGTAACCATAGTTGTTAAGAAAAATGAAGTAAACGTGGCAACAATCACCCTTGGTCCTGATGGGCCAACCGTAACACCCTTGTGTATTGGCACCTGGCAGTGGGGAGACAAACTCTTTTGGAATTATGGTCGTCAATACGGCCAGGAACAAGTTTATCAAGCTTTCAAAGCGGCGATTGATGCAGGTCTGACGTTTTTCGATACGGCTGAGATCTATGGCATAGGTGACTCAGAAACCATGCTGGGCCAGTTTATCAAAGAAGTAACCGTCCCAGTTCAGATTGCTACCAAGTACGGTCCGGCCCCGTGGCGGTTTACAGGGCAATCGGTTTCTGATGCCTTGAGTGGAAGCCTGAAGCGACTACAGTTAGACCACATCCCTCTATACCAGGTGCATTGGCCGTTTAGCTTTTTGATGAGCCAGGAAACCCTGCTTCAGGCCCTGGCCGCTGAAGTCAAGCGGGGGCGAATTGGGGCTGTGGGGGTGAGCAATTACTCGGCAGACCAGATGCTTCAGGCCCACAAGCTCCTGTCCGAACAGGGCGTACCGTTGGCGACCAATCAAGTCCGTTACTCTTTGCTGACCCGCCAGATTGAGTCTCAGGGCACTTTAGCAACTGCCCGTAAACTTAATATCAAGATCATGGCCTACAGTTCTCTAGCTCAGGGCTTGCTGAGTGGCAAATACACGCCAGAAAAACCCCCGGCTGATTTCCGCCGCTTTGACCAGCGTTTTAGTCGCAATGGGTTAGAGAAAATTACGCCAGTGATCGATCTACTCCGCCAGATTGGTGCGGCCCACGATCACGCCCCGGTCCAAGTTGCGCTGAACTGGTTGATTGCCCAAGGCGATGTGATTGCGATCGCCGGGGCCAAGTCTCCTGAGCAGGCTCGCCAAAATGCTGCGACCTTAGATTGGTCCCTAAGTACAGCAGAAGTTGCCCAGCTAGAGCAGGTCAGTCGTCCCTGGCTTAACTAAAGCTTGCCGCATGCGGCTGGGAGTATGGCAGGATGAAGATAAGTAACGTACAGTTAGACCAACTATGTCTCTGGACAACCTGCGGAATCTTTACCAACAAGTCATTTTAGAGCACTACAAAAAACCCCGGCACCGGGGTAAAACCGCTCCAGTACATCGCCACCAGCGGGGGCATAACCCATCCTGCGGTGACACAATTGATTTGACGTTACAACTTGACCAAACCGGGCAGCGGATTGAAGATGTCAAGTTTGAGGGGGAAGGCTGTGCCATCTCTATTTCCTCTGCTGACCTGATGGCAGATGCCATGCGGGGAAAGAGTATTGCTGAAGCCCTAGACATGATCGAGCGCTTCCAAGCCATGATGAAGGGAGAAGCCGAGTTCCCTAGAGAAATGCGAAAGCTGAATGTGATGCAGGGGGTTGCCCAGTATCCTGTGCGCATCAAGTGTGCCACGTTGACCTGGCATACCCTGAAAGCAGCCTTGGAACTGTCCCAAACGGGTCAGGCTGCTGAACTTGTCAGTAATGAGTCTTAAGTCATGGCGGAAACTACTAGTTTTCTGATTGCCGGAGAATGGCTCGGCATTGCTACCCTAGTTTGTGCAGGGTTGGTGATTCTCGGATTTATTTTCCAGTGGGGGATTCGCTTCCGGCTGATTGGGGTAACCGGATTCCTGGGGGTGTTGAGTGCGGGGCTGATCGCCCTGAGTTTAGTCCCCTTTACCCGGACGGTGATTCCGGGGGCTTTACGGTTCTCTAGAGTCTACGACTCAGGCGCCACGCAGGTTGTGATTGGCCTACCGCCAAAACCAATCACTGAGTCAGAATTGTCTGCAACGCTTCAGCAGGCGGCAAGTGACCTGTATTCCCTGGGTCGATTAGGTGGTGGTGACAATCAACTCACGATTCGAGCCCGGACGATTCTCCACCCTGAACCTGGTATTTCTCAACCACTCTACCTGGGACAGATCCAGCGATCGCTCTCCCAGCGGCATGATCCGAACATGAAAATTACCCTTGATCAGGAAAATCTGGCTCGCCTGCCCCAGTCAGCGGCTTAATTTTGTTAGACTGGTGTGCTTTGGAACGGGTTCCCTCCTGCTTTCCTTCTCTCGCCGGTCAACTTGTGATTGCTGATCTAAGCTAAAACTGCCCTATGCCCAATCAATCTGTGCTGACCTCCAATCCTGGTTGCCGCTTCCTGGCTGTAGCTCCCCGGCAAGTGCTCCGGGGTACTCATGCATTGGGCAATGCTGGTGCCGCGATCGCGGCCCTGGGGCAACGACCCCTGATCGTTGGGGGCAATCAGACCCTATTGACGGTGCAACCCTTTTTGCAGCCTGTCCTGGAGCAACAACACCTGGTTACGGCTGAAGCTACCTACGGCCTTGATTGCAGCGAAAGTAGCTTACAACAACTGCGGCAGGCCGTTGCCGACCACCAGGCGGACCTGATCCTTGGCGTGGGGGGTGGGAAGGCGCTGGATGCAGCGAAGCTGGTTGCCCAGCAATGCCAGCTACCCGTGGCTACCGTGCCTACCTCTGCAGCGACCTGTGCCGCCTGGACGGCGCTTTCCAACGTTTACGCTCAAACTGGTGCTTTTCAGTACGATATCGGCCTCTCAACCTGTCCAGACTTACTGATCCTAGATTACAGCCTGGTGCAGACAGCTCCCCAGCGGATGTTAGTAGCCGGGATCGGCGATGCTTTGGCAAAATGGTACGAAGCCTCTGTCAGTAGCGGTACTGCCGAGCAAACCCTGACCATTGCGGCAGTACAACAAGCACGAGTCTTGCGAGATATTCTCCTCCAAAAATCTGCTGCCGCTCTAGAGCAACCCGGTAGCTCTGTCTGGCAGGAAGTTGTGGAGGCAACAATTCTACTTGCTGGTGTCATTGGGGGTCTGGGGGGAGCCCAGTGTCGCACCGTCGCGGCCCACGCGGTTCACAACGGCCTGACTCATTTACCCGCCAGTCATGCCAGCTTACACGGCGAGAAGGTCGCCTACGGTATTTTGGTTCAGCTTCGCTTAGAAGAAATGCTGCAAGGCAATAACCTAGCAACAGCAGCTCGCCAGCAATTGTTGAAGTTCTACACCGAAATTGGCCTACCTACAACCCTGGCCGATCTTGGTTTAGCCAGCGTCACCCTTACAGAATTAGGGACAGCAGTAGAAGTCGCCTGTGCTCAGGGTTCGGATATTCATCGATTACCATTTACCGTTGACCCCTTACAGTTGCTAGCTGCAATGGTCTCCACCACAGCCCCTGGGTCGAACTCCCCAAGTCTAAAAGTCAGCGCTCAATCTCATTGTCAATAGCCCTGCTTAGCCCTGACCGTTCCTGTTTCTGCTTGACGTTTGAGCCACAGGCTAATGGGTTTGTGACTGAGGGCAGACACTCTAGCCTACCGTCTGGTGCAAGCGTTTGTTGGACCTCTGGGTAAGTGATACAATCTTCAACAAGCTAGGGGTGTCTGGGGGACCAGGCTGAGATTAGACCCTTAGAACCTGAGTCCGGTTCATACCGGCGGAGGGAAGCTGTTTATTGAGGGAATGAAATATGCGGACTGAATGGGTCGCAAAGCGTCATGGGCAGGATAACATGTCGCAAATGCACTATGCTCGCCGGGGCGTGATTAGCGAGGAAATGCACTACGTTGCTCAGCGGGAAAACCTAACTCCTGAGCTAATCCGAGATGAAGTGGCGCGAGGTCGGATGATTATCCCGGCCAACGTTAACCACACCAACCTAGAGCCAATGGGAATTGGGATTGCGTCTCGCTGTAAAGTCAATGCCAACATTGGGGCGAGCCCTAACTCTTCCGATTTGGCAGAAGAGGTGGCAAAACTAAAGCTTGCGGTCAAGTACGGGGCCGACACCGTGATGGACCTTTCCACCGGAGGTGGTAACTTGGATCAAATCCGCACCGCAATCATCCAAGCCTCGCCCGTACCCATTGGCACAGTTCCGGTCTATCAAGCACTTGAAAGTGTCCACGGTAACATTGAAAAGCTCACACCCGACGACTTCTTGCACGTGATCGAGAAGCACGCTCAGCAGGGGGTAGATTATCAAACTATCCACGCCGGAATTTTAATCGAGCACTTACCGCTGGTACGGGACCGGCTGACGGGGATTGTCTCTCGTGGTGGGGGTATCCTGGCTCGCTGGATGCTGGCTCACCACAAGCAGAATCCTCTCTATACTCACTTCAATGACATCATCGAAATTTTCAAAAAGTATGATGTGTCCTTTAGTTTGGGAGACTCACTCCGCCCCGGCTGCGCCCACGACGCCTCTGACGCGGCTCAACTAGCGGAACTGAAAACTTTGGGGCAGTTAACTCGTCGGGCCTGGGAGCAGGATATCCAGGTGATGGTGGAAGGTCCCGGCCACGTGCCCATGGATCAAATTGAATTTAATGTCCGCAAACAGATGGAAGAGTGTTCTGAAGCACCTTTCTATGTCCTAGGCCCTTTGGTGACTGATATTGCTCCAGGTTACGACCACCTCACCTCGGCGATTGGGGCGGCCTTGGCAGGCTGGTATGGTACGGCAATGCTCTGTTATGTCACCCCGAAAGAGCACTTAGGATTGCCGAATGCCGAGGATGTGCGAGAGGGGTTAATTGCTTACAAGATTGCCGCCCACGCCGCAGATCTTGCCCGCCATCGACCGGGCGCGCGCGATCGCGATGATGAATTATCCCGCGCCCGCTACAACTTTGACTGGAACCGACAATTTGAACTTGCCCTCGACCCCGACCGGGCCAGAGAGTACCACGACGAAACGCTGCCTGCCGACATCTACAAAACCGCTGAGTTCTGCTCTATGTGCGGTCCTAAGTTCTGCCCGATGCAAACCAAGGTCGATGCCGAGGCGCTGACGGAGCTAGAGAAATTCCTGGCGAAGGAACCTGCAATCTCTAATAATTAATCTCCCGGTCAGTGTGAGGGGTTGGACCATGGACTTCATCTCTAAAGCCTGTAGTCCAATCCCTCTGATTCGAGTAGTGCTACAAACATTACTCTTTGAGCACAAATTGTTATGACCTACCAACCATAGTTAGTCAAATCATCTAGCCAATTTCATGTTCTACACTCAATACTTTCTGAACACACTCCATCCAGTCTTGCCATGCTGCCGGATCTGCTGTCGTATCATCTTCTAAAATTAGCAAGTCGGAAAGTAACCCCCCAACGTCATCAGATTGAGTACGTTCATAGAAGCCTTCTAAAAATAAAGCCATTACTTCGAATGCTTGTCTCTCGGTTAATTTTTCCATCTTTAAACCTTCCTCGACCACGTTGAACTTGAGGAATCAAATTACATAAAACTAGTAAGACCTATATATAGATTCCAGGTTTTGGGAGTCAGGTTCATACCAGCATTCCTAATTTCACCTTTTCGGACCTGAACCCAAACTTGCTCCGCTGTTGTCAAAGTTTTCGCATACCACCGAGTCCCATACTTGTCTTGTCCCAGATAGTTGCTAGGCTCCATAGCAGTTTCTATTAAAAGTTGTCGGTTCTCTAGCGTATCCTCTGATAGATGTCCAACTCTATTACGAAAGATATGCCCGGCGTTTTTACTGATCCCTCTTTCTAAACTAGCTCTTGTTAATTCGTCCGACATTGACTTTGAATGCGGAGAGGTTTCTCATCTTACATATAAAGGTCGGGCTCATCCCGAAGAAAGTAAAAAGAGCTGCCACTCTCAGCCAACCGCATCAGTTCAATCCCTGCTTAAGCTCTGTCCAGCGGACTTGGATCTCTTGAATAGAAAAAATTGCCTCAAATCCTAACCCTTTCTGGTGATACAGATCTGCTCCTCCTTGCTGGCGGTCTACCAAAGCAATGATCTGATTCACGACGTAGCCTGCCTGGCGCAGACGTTCTACCGCTTTCAGGGCAGATTGACCCGTTGTCACAACATCCTCTAGTACTACAACCGTGCTACTCGCTGGGAGTGTAGGACCCTCAATGTATGCCTGTGTCCCGTGTCCTTTAGGTTCTTTACGCACGATCAAGCCTGGAATTCCTCCAGCCAGAGGTTTATTTTCATAGGCAGATATGACGCTGACTGCAGTTACAATTGGATCGGCTCCTAGGGTCAACCCTGCGACTGCCTGGGTGTTTTCTGGTAAGCGGGATAGCAAAAGTCGGGCGATCGCCAAGCCACCTTGGGGGTGCAGCGTAACTTGCTTACCATTAATGTAGTAAGAACTCCGTGCGCCGGAGGATAGAACAAAATCTGGGGCACCCCTTTTGGGGGTCTGATAAGCTAGGTTGCAGAATAAATCAAGCAGATTTTGGCGTAAAGCACTTAAATCTGAAGCACTTTTTACCACTGTGGCTGAAGGGACTTGAGGCTGCCCGGTCTGTGCTCCATCAGTCATGGGTGGGTAAGCTAAAGTTGATTACAAACAAAGAGGACTAAAGCAATGAGTATGAAGTTCAGAAGTTTTATGGGTGTAGTTGTTGTACTCTTAGCTTCTTCTATTACTTGCTTACCAGATGTAGTGGCCCAGGAGGAACCTAGCCTTGAAAACGAAACTATTCCTGAGCTAATCGACAGAGTTGCCACTCAATCTTCTGGAGATTTTTTTGAGAGCCGCTCACTGGCCGAGGATGCAGCCTTCGTTTTCGGTATTGGCTACGATGAAGATAAACTTGCCAAAGATGCTCAACGGATTGAAGTACTTTACCAAGACTTGCTCAGACAGCAAGTTTCCAGCGACCCAATTATTCGGACTCAGGATTTAACCAACCCTTACACTACCTCCTTGCAACAGACTAGACAAGCAAGTCCCTAAAAGTCCAGGGTGCAGGAGTTGAACCTGCCTGGGGCGAATTATGAGTTCGCTGCCTAAACCGCTCGGCCAACCCTGGATCAGGCCCTATTGTATCTCAAGATTGGCTTTGGGCTGAAATGAAGCCTAACCCATTCAGATCCAAACTAGATGAAAACAGGATTTGTATTGTCTTCCTAATTCATGTTACTCGTTATATCAGAACAAACTGTAAGGGCAAAAAAATATTGTCTCCTCGGCTTCAGAAAGATGCTAAAAACAACACCAGTACAGGCACGATGAAGCTTAACTCAACAGTAGTGCTGACATCAATTTTGTTGTCTTCTATGTTTGTGATCGGAATCATCAGTGCTGGTTGGGGGTTTTCGTTTGGTACTAAAGCACTCAAAGGAATTACTCAACCTGCCATTAGCCCTGTTCTGGGTGGAGCGGCAAGGGACAATAAGTCACCCCGGCAAAGATCGGCCTTCCTGAAAGAGAAGGACATCTTAAAGAAGCTCGAGAAAGAAGACTCACATAAGTGAGTCTTGCAGGCATCACAGCAATGAGCAAGTTCAGTTCAAGTATGAAAAACTAATCTGAACTTGCTTTAGGTAGGACTAGTTCAGGGATAGGTCGCCTCGACTAAGCCCTCAATTAAGTAGTACCAGTAAACGTGACATCAGGAAATCTTGCTTGTGCCTCAGCTAAAGGCCGTTTCCTTCCCTCTTCTTGCCAGTAGTTAATCACCTCGGTTGCTTTGTTCAGCATTTCAACGCGATCAGCTTCAGAAATCCAACGCTTAGCTTCCAGCTCATTCTTAAGTTGGTCCCAAGCGTCATCCCGAGGCCAAAAGAAGTAAGAGGTTAGTGGGCTGGTTCCTTTACCAACAACTTGGTCAACTGCCAGGGCAACGTTCTCATCTAACCAGAGAACCTTTAAAATAAAATTTGCCAAAAATTCCTCCAACGTACCTTTAGAGCCTGCTTGTATTCCGGTCACTTTTGATCTTATCGTAATGAGATCACGGTCAGACTACACCCTAGGAAACCAATGCCCTGAGGGGGAAACACTTGGCGCATCGCTTTCTGGCAGGATGTTCACCAATGACTGAAGCTCACAGTACTGCTATTGTCGTTTTTGATATTGACGGCGTTATTCGCGATGTCGCAGGATCGTACTGTCGAGCTTTAGCAGACACAGTTGCGTATTTTACGGCAGGGACTTATCGACCTTCCCTAGCTGAGATTGATGCCCTGAAGTCAGAGGGAATCTGGAATAATGACTGGGCAGCCTCTGAGGAACTGATCTATCGCTTTTTTGAAGCTCAGGGACAGTCAAGATCTACAACTAACTTGGATTACCAGGCAATAGTAACTTTTTTTCAAAGCCGCTATCGCGGTTCGCCTGCCGGTAGCTGGACTGGCTACATTCAAAATGAACCGTTATTGCTACATCCTGCCTACCTGGTAAATTTAACTCGCTCAGGGCTCGCCTGGGGCTTTTTTAGTGGCGCGACGCGAGCTTCAGCAACGTATGTATTAGAAACCCGTTTGGGATTAGAGGCTCCTGTCCTGGTAGCGATGGAAGATGCGCCCAGCAAGCCTGACCCAGCCGGTCTACTAGAAGCTGTCTGCCGCCTGGAAGCTCAGGATAAACTTAGAACCAACTCACCCGTGTTCTATGTTGGAGATACGGTAGCGGACCTGTACACGGTGCGGCAGGCCCAGACCTCTTGTCGCTCTCGATCTTGGATTGGTATCGGCATCTTACCCCCCCACGTTCAGGATCGGGCTGGCTACTCAACTGGTCTAATCCAGGCAGGTGCCGCGGTAGTCTTCGACAATGTCGAGCAGTTGACTCCAGAGAGAATTATGAAACTGGTATCAGGGCAGTAAGGTAAGCTGACTATCCGGTGGCTGGTAGCCTAAATGCTGCCAAGCAGCGGGCGTTGCAACCCGGCCACGAGGAGTTCGGTTGAGGTAGCCAACCTGTAGGAGGTAAGGTTCATAGACCTCTTCAATGGTCTGGGTATCCTCTCCAGTGGCGGCCGCCATAGTTTCTACGCCAACAGGTCCACCATTGAAGTTCTCAATCATCACCGTCAGGAGGCGGCGGTCCGTCCAATCTAGTCCACAGGGATCGACGTTGAATAACCCCAACGCTTCAGTGGCGATCGCCTGGGTTACAGACTTTGCACCTTTGACTTCTGCGTAGTCCCGCACCCGCTTCAGCAGTCGATTTGCAATCCGGGGCGTGCCGCGCGCCCGGCGGGCGACTTCACCCGCCGCTTCCGGGGTGATTGCCGTTTGCAAAATAGCTGCCGTTCGCAGCACAATCTGACTCAGTTCCTCCGGTTCATAAAATCGCAACCGCTGAATAAAGCCAAAGCGATCGCGCAGCGGCGACGTTAGAGCGCCCACGCGAGTTGTGGCCCCAACCAAGGTAAAGGGTGGCAGGGGTATACTGCGAATCCGGGCTGATTGCCCTTTGCCAATGGTGATGTCCAGCCGGAAGTCTTCCATGGCCGGATAAAGTAGCTCCTCTGTCATCCGGGCCAGACGATGAATTTCATCAATGAAGAGAATGTCACCGGGTTGAAGATTCATCAAGAGACCGACGATATCACGAGGGCGCTCCAGGGCTGGAGCACTGGTCACTTTACAATTCACCCCCATCTCTACGGCCAAAATCAGCGCGATCGTCGTTTTACCCAGGCCAGGCGGCCCGTAGAGTAGGAGGTGATCCAAAGCTTCTTGACGAGACTGGGCGGCTTGAATAGCGATCTGTAAAACTTGTTTAAGCTCTTTTTGGCCAACGTAGTCAGTCAGTCGCTCAGGTCTAATCTCATCCTGCCTGCTGGTGCCCTCAGGATTGGTTGGGTTGGATGCTCCAGAGTTGAGGGAACTGGAGGAGTCTGGGCCCGGAGTTCCTTGGGAACCTCTGTGAGGATCTCGGAGTAGTTGTCGCCCTGTCACCGGGGGACGATGGTTACCTGGGCGTACCGGCAACGCCCCTGGCTCAGAGGAGAATTGGTCTGGCTCTAAAGGCTGCTTTGAGGAGAGAATAGCCATAGTTGACTACATCCTAGAGGATATTAAGGTCAACAGTGTTTGACTTGTCGTGATTTAGCCACAGTCAAGCTTTAACAGCCATCTTAGTTTCTTTAGCCACAAAACCCTAGTTTCACGACTATCCTATGGCGCAGACCGGCGTTAGCAGACCTTTTAGGGTGCACAACGCTAACTCGCAGAACCTCTGCCGCTCAGTTAGGACCTCTTAGTCAGCGCTCAAACCCCAGATGATTACCAGATGATTAGGAGTGGCTTCCTACCTTATGGCCGTTAGTCTGACTGCCATTACCCTGGTGAGGCTGTCCATTGTAGTAGGAGGCGTAGTATTGATAGTAGTGATAGCCCCCGTGTTCTTTGTCTAGCAGGTTGACGACCAGCCCGGCAATCTTGCACTGACTGCCCTCAAGAATCTCCAATGCCCGTGCGATCGCTGATCGGGTGGACCGCTCCATTGCCGTTACCAAAACCATGCCATCAATCTGCGAGGCAATGCTTTGAGCATCTGTAATCCCAACGATGGGGGGGGTATCGATGAGAACATAATCATAGACTTGACGCCACTCCGACAACAGGGCTGCCATTTTCTCAGACCCCAGTAGCGTAGATGGATTCGGTGGAATCGGGCCGGTAGTGATCACGTCTGGACGTCGGATCGTCGCCTGATACCTTTGCGCCAAGAGATCTGATTGACTAGATGAATCAGCCGGAGTCTCATCTTTGATGTCGCGCAGTGACAGGTCTAAAGTCTCAGCCTCACCTGGATGGATCAGTTCCTGCCAAGGGGAATCGGTGGCGATCGCGGTACTCAAGCCAAAGGCATTGGGAACCCGCAAGAGTTTATGAATTGCAGGTTTACGCATATCAGCATCAACAATCAGGACTCGCCGGCCCAGCTCTGCCAGCACCAAGCCCAGGTAGTAAGTAACGGTCGTTTTCCCTTCAGTCGGAAAAGCAGAGGTAAAGGCAAAGGTCTTGGCATGACCGCTAGAACCCAGGTAGCGCAGATTCAATGCTAAGGAGCGCAGAGCCTCTGTGAAAGGCAACAGGTCGCGGCGCTGAAATAGGCTATGCCTCTCACGGTCTGCCGCTAAAACTTGCATATCAATACTGGGAATTGCTCCCAGTAAGGGCAGCCCAGTTAACTCTTTGGCTTCTTCAACATCCTTTAATCGGGCATCCAACCGGTTGAGTAAAACAGCGACTGCCACGCCTAACAAGCCACCGCTGATCAAACCCAGGAGCAAGCTTCGTTGAATATTTGGCGAAATTGGATTCTGAGGTAGGTAGGGAGGCTCTAGAACTCGCCAGGGTGAAGTCTCTTGAGCCTCAGTCACTCGCAGCTCTTGTAGCTTTTCTAAAAACTGATCCACAGCCTTGGAGTTGAGGATAAATTGCCGTTGCAACTCTGTGTAGGATTGTTGCAATTTCGGAATTTGTTGGAATCGCTTGTCTACTTCTGCCTGAGCCTGCCGCGTACTCTGCAACTGAGTTGCCTGAACAGCTAAATCTGTCTGGACCTGGAGTAGCCGACCGGCAAGATCCTGTTGGATAGATCTTAAATCAGAACCAGTCGCACGGGAAGTTGAGGCAGCGCTTTGACCCCCGCTGGGATTGGTACCTTGGTTAGTACTTTGAGCTACCCCAGAGTCTGCTCTAGAGGGAGTGGAAGGTTGGCTGGCTTGGCTGTTAGCGCCAATCGGAGCAGTTTGGCTACTAACCCCAGCCGGAGTGGACGTTCTAGCACGAGATAGATCGGCTTGAGAAACGGCAGGTCCAAGGATGCGGCGAGCTTGGGCCTGGAGCAAACTCAGGGTCTTGCTGCGAGCAGTCCTGAGGTCTTGAAGTGTGGGATGGTTATCTTGATAGTGAATACTTTGTTGGGCATAGTCAATTTCTATCCCCCTGAGCCGACTTACAAGCTCCTGGTAGGTACTATCTTGGCTTAAAACTGAGTCAGCTAGAGCAGTTTTTGGATCTTGGCCCACTTTCGCCATTTGACGGCGCAGGACTTGCTCCTCGGTTTTAATTTGGTTCAAGCTGATTTCTGCTTTCTTAGCTTCTTCTTGTAAGGTCTGCTTAGCCATAGAAACCGCCTCAGCATAGGGGTCAGGGTCAACGATGCCGTAGCGCTGACGAAAGGCTCTAACCTCCAAAGCAGATTTGTTGAGTGTCTGTCTCGCTTCGGGTAATTTTGCTTCAATAAATCGAATTGCATTGGTGGCCTGAGACCGCTTTCTCTCCAAGCTGTAGTTGACGTAGGTTGTTCCCAAGGCCTCCAGCACTGCTTTGGCTCTTTCTGGATTAGTGTCTGTATAGGACACAATCAGCACATCAGCTTCTCCGGCCCGCTGAATGTCCAAGCTTCCAACAACTTGACTGATCGAAAGATCTTGATAGGGACTCTGAAGCTGCTCTAGAGCCCTGGCTACTAGGGGACCACTTCTCAAAATTTGAACTTCCGTTGCCAGATCTTGATCTTGATAGTTGCCGTAGTAGGAAGCACCATCTGCCTGAGAGTTAGGAAGCACTGGTACAGAAGTCTGGTTGTCCACTAGAACTAAGGTTTCTGACTGGTACTTGGGGGTCTTTGTCAGCGTAATAAAAGCAACCCCAACAAAAACTGTTGAGGCAACTGCGATCGCACTTATCCAGTGCTTACGCAACGCTCGCCAGAGATCAGCTCCCTCCGGGCGGCGGGTAGGACTGGTTCGAGGAAGCTGATCTCTTAGCTTTTCTTCGGAAGCAGATAAGCTTGGAAGTGTATCCATCAGAGAACCTTTCGTATTGCTGCTAAAGTGCACTGGTGCCCGTGGAGGTCAACATTAGTTGGTTCAAGCTTGAGCATTTATAGTCATCGCTCAACTAGCTCAACCTTGAACCTATCCAGGAGCAATAGCTTTACTGAGAGCCTACGCGGGGACTGATGGGGTTATTCATCTATTAAGCAAGGGGAACCACAAGAGCCTGAAACAAATTCCAGGTTCTAGACTCTAGAGTCGTAGCTATATTGGTTCAGGGCGGATACTTCCACGCACTCTACTTCGATTCAAAATCAAGGGCGTCAAAATTGATAGAGTAGCGCTGTCCTGTTGGCGCGGGGCCATCGCCAAAAATGATTTGCAACGCAGGCCGTGTTTTTAAGGATTGATGAAGCCCTCTTGTAGAGAGGCTGGTGGCAAAGAAACTGTGAAACTGGTCTTCCCTGGCTGGGATTCTAAGGTAACCATTCCTTGATGGCGATTCTCCACGATGCGCCGCACAATGTCCAAGCCTAGACCCGAACCTTGGCCAACCTGCTTAGTTGTAAAGAAAGGTTCAAAAATGCGTGAGCGAATTTCAGGGGGAATGCCGTGACCAAAGTCTGTGATTTGGACTTGAATGCGATCGCTATTGTAGGAGGTCACCAGTTCGATTACCCCTTCACCGTCCATTGCGGCGATCGCATTGTCAATCAAGTTGGTCCAAACCTGATTTAGTTCACTGCCGTAGGCAAGGATTTTAGGCAGAGAGCAATCGTAGGATCGCCGTACTTCAATGCTGGGCTTGAGTTTGTAAGAGAGCAGGCGCAGGGTGTCTTCTAGGCCCTCATGAATATCGATAATTTGTTGAGCGCCCTGATCCAGGTAAGAATAGGATTTCATCGACTGCACCAGTTCAAAGATCCGCTTTGCCCCCCGTAAGCCGCTGGCGATCGTAGACATGACATCAAAAGATAAAGCAAGCCAGCGCAGCCCCATGTCCCTTAGTTCTGTAGGGTCATCCTGCCAGCGGTTCATCAGCATCGCTAGGGTCTCTACCTCAACGCCGCCCGCCGCCAGCGGCTCAGCTAGATTCCAAGCATTCTCAACCCCGTAGGCTTCCAGCCATTCCAGCAGTTGCTCCTCCCGCTCACCTAAGGTAATCAGAGCCACACGCTGATTGATAATCACGTCATAGCCATCATCACGCGCCTTGAGCCATTCCTCAGTATGTTCTGCCTCAACCTGACGTTGCCCGTAGACCAGGTTCATGCGCTGTAGCTCGATCATCGCCGGAGTCACATCTTGTAAGGCGCGAACCACAGCCGCCGCCGGATTGTTAAGTTCGTGAGCTAGTCCGGCTGCCAGAGTGCCCAGGGCAGCCATCTTCTCCCGGTTTTGCCTGAAAGACTCCAGGCCGCGTACCCGCCGCTGAACGGTCTGAAATACCAGCCGTTCAAAATCTCGGCACTCATGGAGCAACTCGCGGAAGTCATCTCCCGATAGCTCATAGAGGCGACAGTCGCTCAGGCCACGCACCGACACCAGGATTGGTTCACCCGTTAAGACGGGGATCTCCCCGAAGAACGCTGGAGCCTCGTTCTGCCCGACTGGCATTTCAATACCCTCACTCCTGCGACTTATACCGACTCTGCCCGCCAACAGGACAAAAAATCCGCGCGACGTCTCCCCTTCCCTGACTAGTATTTCTCCCCTAGCCAGCTCGATTTCTTCAGCACGAGCGCAAATCCAATCGAGCCGGTCCTTTGAAAGTTTCTGAAACAATTCCAGGCTTAGAAGTTCTTCTCGACACAGCACAGCCAGATCTCCTCTACAGGGCTGCTACACCTATACTTTTACTTCATCCCCAGACTTCTGGGCCAGAAGTCTGGGTAAGAGGGGAAGCTGATGTATGGGTGTCACAACAATTCTGAAATCGCAGACCGAAGCCAGATCACCGCTGCCTCTGGCGCTGACAAGCTTCAGACCAACCCGCTAATCAAGGTCCTTTGGGACGTAAAAACATCAGGCAAGTTAAAAGGCAGCAGAGCAACTACCCTACTGCCTTTACTCATCTAACGCCCGCTCCAGCTCCAAGCCGGATACTAATCGCCAACCAATTGATGCTGACTAGCTAGAAGTCTTGACCTGACGAGCCATTTCCAAGAAGCTTTTCATGTTAGCGCCTGGGCGGCGGCGATCGCCATAGTTAGAAAACTTACCGTACTGGGTAGTGACTTTTGGCTTAGACAAATTTAGAGCACTAGCTGAAGCAGCACTCTGAGAGACTTTTGCCTTTTCTGCCCCATTGCCAGAAGGCTGACCTCCATTACTAGGGGATTTGTATCCCCGGGCATCATCACCAGTCAGGAATAAGCCAGCTCGCGCTGCTGTTTCTTTGACTTGCGTTGCAGCTTGAGTCGCAGTCTCTTTGACTTGGGTTCCATCCAGAAAAGAAGTAGCTTGCGCTGCTGTTTCTTTGGCTTGCGTTGCAGCTTGAGTCGCAGTCTCTTTGACTTGGGTTGCTGTTTCTTTGAGAGAGCTTGGAGTCTGGTTGGAGCCTAGTTGAGATTTTTTTTGCTTGCCGAAGCTAAATAGCTTGGCGAAGAATGCCGAAATACCACTAAAAAGATTTTTGATAAAGTTAATCATTTTTAGTCAAACCATATTCTGAGGTACCACCACAACTATATCGGTTTATAGAAGCAATTGATACAAAGTAGCTGTGCTCAATAGCTATATCTGTGAAGGAAGCTTTGGTCAGTCTGCTCTTAACTAAAGCTTTCTCCAGGACATCAAGCTAGCTGAATCAGAAACAGCTTTACGCTACGCTAGTCCCCACCGATTCTCTCAAAGCTTTAGAGTGCCTGCTCGATGCGGAGAAAGTCCCGCTCTACTTCAACCCAGAGAACCTTGTTGTGAGGATCAGTACGAAGCGCTTTTTTCAAATAGCCCCGTGCCTTGTCTAATTGCTTTTGGTGAAGGTAATAACGGCCCCAACACTGGTAGGTAATGGCTTGCCACTGGCGTACTTCTGAGTCTTGAGGCAGACGTTGAGCCAGAGCTTCAATTAAGGCAGTTGCCCGAGAAAACTGTTGATGTTTGAGCAGTTGCTGTAACTGATGGTAAGAATCCCGCTTGAGCTGCTGAGCTTTTGACAAATTCACACTCGCCTGAACGGGTGCTTCTTTGCGCGTAGCCCTAACGGGGTTTGGACCAGAGTAGTTGTTTCTAGAGCCATTAGCAGCAGGGTCTGACTGATCCGGCGATCGCCTAGTACTCTCCGCCTGACTACTGCTAGAAGTTGTGGTAGAGGTTGTTCTAGCTTGATTGGGCTGGTTGGAAGCCCTGGACAACTCTACAACACTTAGCAAAAATTTGTAGGCGTTGGTTACTTCAATGAACTTAGTCTGGGCTTGCTGATCTGCAGAGTTAGTATCGGGGTGGTATTGCCTTGCCAGGTAACGATAAGAGGCTTTTACCTCAGCAAGGCTAGCTCCTAACTTTAACCCAAGTAGTTGATAGCAATCCCCAATATTCATCGGCTCAAGCAGGTAGGTCAAAACGCTAGCGTGGTCGATAAAACTCTGTTGTTTCTGGACTCTAAATCAGCAGCGTACCTAGACTATCAATAAATTTTGCCTAAGTTCACCTATCCCAGTCTAAAGGGTGCGCTCCTCAATCACTCGGTCAATTAAACCATACTCTTTGGCTTCTTGAGCAGACATAAAAAAGTCACGATCTATATCTTTCTCAATTTTTTCTAAAGCCTGGCCGGTTTGGTCTGCGTAGATTTGATTAAGTTGGCGACGAATCCGAATAATCTCTCTGGCTTCAATCTCAATATCTGTTGCTTGGCCCCGTGTTCCTCCAGAAGGCTGGTGAATCATGATGCGGGAATGAGGCAACGCCAGTCGCTTTCCCTTAGTACCTGCTGCCAGCAAGAAAGACCCCATTGAAGCAGCCAGACCCACACAAATCGTCACAACATCAGATTTGATGTGCTGCATCGTGTCATAAATGGCCATTCCGGCTGTGACAGACCCACCAGGGGAGTTGATGTATAAAACAATGTCTTTACCTGGATCTTCTGAATCTAGATAAAGCATGACGGCAACAATTTGATTGGAAATCTCATCATCTACGTCTTTGCCCAAAAAGATAATCCGCTCCCGGTAGAGGCGATTATAGATGTCAATCCACTGCGTGTAAGGTTCCCCTGGCATCCGGTAGGGAACTTTAGGAACACCAATTGGCATTGTCTACTCCAGTTTTAAATTAATTTAGAGGTAATAATCTAGCAAAAAAGCCAGCGAACGATGCAATCTAACTTGTAGGGTTTGCAGCGTCATCTAACCGTTATGCCTGTTACGCAGATTTGACAGGGACAGGATTAGCGAGATCTTTCTCACTCTCAAGTACACGGTCAATTAAGCCGTACTCTTTGGCCGCTTGAGGTGTCATGTAGAACATCCGGTCCATATCCTTTTCAATCTTTGCAGTCGGCTGACCTGTGTTGCGAGAGAAGATATCGATCATCGTTGCCCTGTTAGCAAGAACTTCCTTGGCACGAATTTGAATGTCTGTAGCTTGACCCTGTGCATAACTCTTGGTCTGATGCAACAGAATCGTAGCGTGGGGCAGGCTGGCCCGGTAACCCTTAGTACCTGCCGATAGAAGCATTGCTGCCATACCCATCGCCGAGCCAAGGCAAATAGTGTGAATTGGCGGCTTGAGATAGTTCATCGTGTCACAGATGGCAAAGGCTTCGGTTTCAAAGCCAACGGGTTCACCACCGTAATTTGAGGTGCCTGTAGAGTTGATGTAGATCTTGATTGGCTTTTCCGGATCCTCGTATTGTAAAAACAGCAACTCAGCAACAATGAGTTCCGTTACTGCCGGAACTAAGGGCATACCAAGATAGACAATTCGCTCCTTCAGTAATAGAGAGGGCAAGTCTGGGGGCGGAGTCCGGTAGTATGCATCCCCATAGTAGGGAGACTGAACAGCCTGAATCGGTAAGTTCATATGGTGTTTTTGCCCGAAGCTAGCAACAGTTTTATTCACTCTAGAGGATCTGGCCTGGATTTGTCCTGTACGGCTTTCACGAACTTAGAAAACAGCAAATTGATTGCTTTGCGTCAAGTCTATCTTGATGCACCCGTACTCCTGATAACCAAAGTTGTAGATATTAGAAAGTATCGCTTCGTTGAGCCTCTGGCAGTCCAAGCTTTGTCAGGGCTTGAGCTTTCTACTTCTTCTGAACTTTCCAAGTTCCGCCGTAAACATAAAAAGGATTTTCTTGACTCAGAGCAGGCCAGCAGGAATGACAGACAAAGATCCACTGGCTCGATTTGTCATATTGAACGCGATAGAGAACAGAGGCTGGTTGACCACAGCGATCGCAGTTTTTCTGCCGCAAGCGACTCATAATCTCTGCCAAACGGTTAGTCTTTCTAAGGACTAGGGAGTGTTTTAAAACTTCTTGAACGAGATGGGAATCCTAAAGCTAAGGTATTGAAAAGCTCCTATGATTCTTCCTCCTCAGCGTCGAGGTGACTTGACAAATTCCCAGTGGCAATGCCTGGCACCTCTACTCCCCC
>JBGTDT010000015.1:0-131103 GCA_041748155.1 Thermosynechococcaceae cyanobacterium
TTCAATATTTCCCTGGAAGACGTTCAAGAAGCCACAGAGGCCGCCAATGTCAATGCCCCTGGTGGCTATCTGACCAACCCGGATCAAGAGCTGCTCATTCGGGGTGTCGGGCGGATCGAGTCGATTGAAGAATTGAAGCAAACTGCTATCACCGCCCGCCACGGTATACCCATTCGGCTAGGCGATGTTGCAGACGTGCAGATCGGTGCTGCCCTCAAGCGGGGCGATGGCAGCTTGAATGGGAAAAAGGCAATTGTGCTCATGGTCAATAAACAGCCCCTTGCCGATACTCCCACTGTTACCCGCGCTATTGAGGCGGCGATGGCAGAAGTTGAGTCGGGCTTGCCCCAGGATGTCAAAGTTACCGTTACCTTCCGTCAGGGAGACTTCATCGATGCTTCGGTTGAGAATGTCAAGGAAGCGCTAGTCGAAGGTAGCATCATCGTTGCCGCGATTCTCATCCCCTTCTTGATGAATTGGCGCACCCTCGCCGTTAGCCTCACGGCGCTACCTTTGTCTCTACTTTTAGGGTTGCTAGCGCTGAACTGGCTAGGGCAGGGACTTAACACGATGACCCTGGGAGGGTTAGCTGTCGCCATTGGCTCCGCCGTCGATGATGCAATTGTGGACGCGGAAAATGTCTTTCGTTCCCTGCGGGAAAATAAACTGGCTGGCAACCTAAAGCCACCGCTGGAAGTTGTTTTTGAGGGCTGCCAGGAGGTGCGCGACTCGCTGTTCGGGGCAACACTGATTACGGTGGTGGTCTTCTCGCCGATTTTTGCCCTGGCGGGTGTAGAGGGCCGCATCTTCACTCCCATGGGCATTGCCTACCTGGTAGCAGTGTTGGCTTCCAGTGTTACAGCACTCACGATCACCCCGGCATTAAGTGCGCTCCTGTTGCCTTACGGTCGCTTGCCTGAGAGGGAACCCTGGGTGGCAAGATTTTTTAAGCGGCTCTATCATCCCGCTTTAGCGTTTGCTATGCGGCATTCCAAACTGATCTTGATGGTCGCAGGGGCGAGTCTGGTGGCAGCGATTGTGATTTTACCTACACTCGGACGGGTGTTTTTGCCGGAGTTTCAGGAGCGATCGCTCGTTAATACCCTAACCCTTTATCCTGGTATCTCCTTAGAGGCTACCAACAATGCTGGTTTCGCCCTTCAGGACGCACTCAAGGATGACCCCCGATTTGACTACGTGCAGTTACGCTCAGGACGTGCCCCTGGAGATGCCGATGCAGCGGGTGTCAACTTGGGACACTTGGATGTAGAGCTGAGTGAAGCCGGGATCAAAGACCGCGAGGGGAGTATTGACAAGCTTCGCGCCGAGTTTGCCAGATTACCGGGAGTAGCGCCTAATATTGGTGGTTTTATTTCCCACCGGATGGATGAGGTGTTGTCCGGGGTCCGCTCAGCGATCGCGGTAAAAATCTTTGGCCCTGACCTAGAGGAACTCCGTAGCATTGGCAGCGAAGTCGAAGCCCGGATGAAGACTGTTGAGGGGGTTGTAGACCTACAGCTCGAACCCCAAGTCCCAATCAAACAAGTCCAAATTCAGTTTGACCGCGTAGCAGCCGCTCGCTATGGCTTGAGGGTAGGAGATCTCGCCCAGACAGTTGAAACCGCTCTCAACGGGCGAGTGGTGTCGCAAGTTCTGGAACAGCAACAAACCTTTGATCTGATTGTTTGGTTAAAGAAAGACGCCCGTGGGAACTTGGACACCATCCGTAACTTGCTGGTCGATACCCCATCCGGCTCAGATACTTCCCCTAGCTCAGATGCTCCCTCTGGCCCCAAGATCCCCCTGGCTCAGCTTGCGACCATTGACTACGGCACCGGGCCAAACACGATCAACCGCGAGAACGTCTCCCGCCTGATTGTAGTTTCCGCCAATGCCACCGGGCGAGACCTGCGCTCCATTGTCGATGAGATTCGACAGAAGGTAAAGGAGCAGGTGCAGTTACCCCCTGGCTACTTCATCGAGTATGGGGGTCAGTTTGAATCAGAACAACGAGCCACCCAAAACATCCTGGTGTTCAGCGCGATCGCCTTTGTGGTGATTTCGGTGTTGATGTACTTGACGGTCAAGTCCATTCCCTCCACCGCGATGATCATGATCAATCTGCCCCTGGCGTTGGTGGGAGGCGTGATCTCCGTCGCCCTAACGGGTGGAGTTGTCTCCGTCGCCTCCTTAGTCGGCTTTATCACCTTATTCGGGGTTGCCACCCGCAACGGGCTGCTACTAGTGGATAACTACAACACCAAGTTTGCCACCGGGATGCCTTTCCGGGAAGTCATAACTTCCGGGTCAATGGAGCGGCTCAATGCCATCCTGATGACGGCCTTCACCTCCGCTTTGGGCCTGGGGCCGCTGGTGTTCGGGGGCGGTGCGGGCAAAGAAATTCTCCAGCCGCTAGCGGTGGTGGTGCTGGGAGGGTTGTTTACGTCTACGGCGTTAACTCTGCTGGTTCTCCCCGCTCTGTATGCTCAGTTTGGGAAATTCTTAATCCCCCGAACGTCTGCATCCACTCCCCCAGTCAGGGTTGAAGAACTGCTTCGTCCCTGAGCAACTGGTGTACTAAAGTTTTTCGTCGCATTCGCAGTCGTTTCACTTAGAGAGTAAAAAACATGAAGTCATTAAAGTCGCTCTTGATCGTTCTTGGCAGTATGGGACTGGTTTTCTTAGGCGCTTGTAGTAACGGTAATCAGGCCAGCAATTCAGATAACCTCACCTCTCCTGCAGAAACCTCCACTGAAACTGAAGCATCACCTGAAGCTGAGCAGTCTGATGCAGAAGGAAGGCCTCAAGCGGGTGGTCAAGTCGTAGAGTCAGGACCCTATCACTTAGAGTTTGTCTCTGAGCCGGAAGACAACGGCACGCATTTGGATTTCTATTTACAGAGAGGAGATAACCATGAGGCCATTCCGAACGCGAAGGTAACCGCTCAAGTTCAGTTGCCGGATGGCAGTCAGAAAAGCTTACCCCTGGACTACGATGCTGAAGGTAAACACTACACGGCCCTGCTTTCTGAAAAGGCTCCCGGAGAGTACCCCGTTTCTATAACCTCCGATATTAAAGGCGAGAAGGTGAAGGGCCGTTTCACTTTTAATCAATAGACTTTTAGGTTACTGAAGGAGTCTCAATAGGAACCCCGATAGATTGCCGAGTTAGTCGTGTACGCTGGGAGCTTAGTACTTGCCGGACTCTAACGCTTCTCTCAGCTTCAAAAAAGTCTCTTCAGACCATTTGTGCGTCACGCCTTTCTTGCCTGTACGCACAGGTTTATGGTACTTGAGATTACCTCGCAGTTCAAGAATTTTTACCATTTTTTGAACGTCATAGGGTCGAATCTGCAACTTATCTGCTAAGCCACCACAAGTGTAGATATAGTAATCCTCTGTTGGGATGTCGATGCTAACGGAGGCTAGATCAACTGCCTCATGATCAGTTGTCACCCTTAAAGCAGCAGCATCGGCTTCCCCATTGTGAACTGCTTCAAACTGATCCACCATGCGATTGATGCTAGTCTCGAGTCGAGTGATCTTCGCAGCAACATGCTGTTGAACAACCTCAGAAAGGACCGTTCTGAGTTGCTCTTCAGTCGTCTCAATTCTACTGTTAGCCCCCCTACGTTTAGAACGTGCTTCACTTAAGGGAATTGACTCATCGACTTCTGGTTCTAGCAACATAAATTCTGTCTCATGCAGTTTTGCCAGCTTGGAGCTTTTCGATTACACAGTCTCGTGTACAGTTTTGAAGATTAACTGCAAGTGCTTCTAGCTCCTCTAAAGCAAACAAGTTTCCTAAGCCTTCTTTCAGAATTAGCATTAATTTTTCATGGTCAATGTAACTCTTTGCTGTAGCGATATAAGTTGCTGAATTTCTTCCCAAGTCTAACCCAGCTTGAACATCACAGCCTGCTTCATCTTCAATCTGGATAGCTTTTTCTAGCCATTTCTCATCAAATTCAAGGTTCATCTACTTTCCCTCTCCTAGCCTTGTACTTGTAGGGACTTCTAATAGTCAACTCCTGCCCTCTGGCCTTGACACAGCTCAAAGTAAGTCAAGTTTTCCTTATCGGGATCAGTTCCAAAATCAGCCATTCCCTTCTTGGTGTAAAACCCTGCAGCTCTCGGTAAAGCATGTAGCCCGACTCTACCCCGGTAGCCCAACTCAAAACTCCGCAACACCGCAAAATCAAAAAGTGCACTCCCTACACCTTTGTAAGTTGGTAGATTTTCGACAGAGGGACGGTTCCAGGGAGCGGTAGCCAGAAAATCGACGTATACAATGTCCTTGGGAGGCTCAAGTCGAGAACGATGAAAGTCGATTTCCAACATCATTAGCCCTTGAGCGATCCGGTCGCATTCAAGCGCATACTTTTCATAGTTGAGGCTCAAGGTGGTTCTTCGACTTTTCATTGCCCAGTCCCAATGCCTATCCTCTTCGCTAGAAGCTTGCAGACGATGCTTCCAAAACGTTTCAAAGTCATCAAGGTGTTTGTCTGACAGAGTTAATAAACTAGCATCAACAATCTGGTTATCATGAGCCCGGAGGAGCTTGACGTTTTTGTTCAAAGCTTTGCTCCTTTAATAGAGCTATAGGAGAACAACTTCGGACTTTTCTTTGTCCAAAGATTCGAAATAAAACTTTTCTCCTTGCTGGACCCGCTGTTCAATTACTCCCATCATCCTTAGAGCTTGCCTTAAAACAGCAGACTTACTCATTTCTTTCCTCTCACTAAGTTCAGTCAATAGTTCCAACTCAGCTTCTGATAGATTGAGTGAAATCAAAGTCTTCTTGCTCAAGTTCCATTGCTCCTCCTACGGCTTTATATAGATTATATATTAAATATATATAGTACAAAAGTACTACGATTGCAACTTTAACTTTTATATTGCTTCTGTGAAAAATTGTTTCTAATGAGAGTTCTTTTAGTCGAAGATGAGCCGGATTTAGGAGCTGCAATCAAGCGGGTTCTAAGTCAGGAGGCGTATGTCGTAGACTGGGTGCTAAACGGCACTGAGGCATGGGACTATCTCGAAAACAAGTGGACTCAATATACGCTGGCTATCCTTGATTGGATGCTACCAGGGTTGTCAGGTGTGGAGCTGTGTCAGCGGCTGCGGTCTAAAGGTAAGTCGTTGCCCGTCTTGATGCTGACTGCTAGAGACCGCCTGGAAGACAAGGTTGTGGGACTGGATGCCGGGGCAGATGACTACCTGGTGAAACCCTTCGGCATGGCGGAATTGCTGGCACGGTTACGGGCACTTCAGCGGCGCTCCCCCCAACTCCAACCTCGGCAACTGCAAGTAGGCGACCTCACCCTAGACTACGGCACCCACAGTGTTTCTCGTTGGCATCCCAACGGTGATCAGCAGGTCATTCCCTTAACGGTTAAGGAATTTCAGCTTCTAGAGTACTTCATGAAACACCCGAACCAGATTGTCACTCAGGAGCAGATCCGCAATCAGCTTTGGGAGATCGGGGTAGAACCTGCCAGCAACGTAGTGGCTGCTCAAATGCGCCTACTTAGGCGTAAACTCGCCGAAGATAGCAGCCTACCCCTGATCGAAACCGTCTATGGGATGGGGTATCGCTTAAACAACCATGGACCACAATAAACTCTTTGCTAACACCCGTTGGCGGCTAGCAGGCTGGTACGCCGGGGTTATGAGCATCGTTCTTGGGCTTTGCGGTTTGGGGCTTTACGAGGCGATCGCCCATGCCCATCGGACCACATTAGATCGAGAGCTAGAGGCGGTGGCGGGAACGCTACACGACAGCATTGAGCCTGTCCCCAAGCAGCCTGAACGGTTAAAACAGCTTGTTCAACAGCTTCCCGCAGAGACATGCCAGAACAAGGCTGACTGCCTGACGGAAGCAGCTCAGGAGAAGCGCCATGTTTTAGGAGCCATCCACCAGGGCGACTACTACCTACGTTTAATAGATAGTTCAGGACGGACGATAGCTCGGGCAGGTCTACAGCCTGAGGCGCTACCCTCTACACCTAGAGAAGAACGCTGGCAAGTCCTCAAGGATCGTCAGGGGAATCGTCATCACCAAATTTCCCTCTCCCTCCACACTCAAGACAATCTTCCCTGGGGGTACATGCAGGTAGGGCGATCGCTCAGTGACGTGGATGGGTATCTCGCTGCTGTGCGATTAATCCTGTTACTGGGATTACCGATTGCTTTCATCTTGGTTGGCGGATCGAGTTGGTGGCTGGCGGGTTTAGCCATGCAGCCGATTTATCGGTCCTACCAGCAAATGCAGCAGTTCACGGCTGATGTGGCTCACGAGCTGCGGACCCCTTTAGCTACGACTCAGGCTACGATCGAATCTGCACTAAGGCTTAACTCACTACCTGAACCAGAGGCCTGGGACATTCTCCAAGCAATTGAGCGCCAGAATCATCGACTGGCTCAGCTTGTTAAGGATTTACTTCTACTTTCCCACTCTGATCAGCAGGCATTGACAGCACAACGCCAACCTTGCTGTCTCAATGATTTGATTAGTGATCTGGTTGAGGAATTTGCGGCGCTAGCGATTAAGGCCGATGTCACCCTCACTGCTAAGGTTCAGCTACAAAAAAACCTGTATGTTCTGGGTGACGAAGAGCAGCTTTACCGTCTAGTCTCTAACTTAATTGTCAATGCGATTCAGCACACGCCGCCTGCAGGGGGACAGGTAACGGTGGTTCTAGATTGCAGTAGTCACTCTGCTTTAATTCAAGTCCAGGATACAGGGATTGGAATTGCTTTAAAGGATCAGACCAGAATTTTTGATCGCTTCTACCGAGTCAGTAGCGATCGCTCGCGCCAAACCGGAGGAGCTGGATTGGGGTTATCCATTGCCCGGGCGATCGCCCAAGCACACCACGGCAGCATTCAGGTTCAAAGCCAGCACGACCCGCAAGCGGGTACCCCGGGCAGTACGTTTACAGTTCGACTCCCTCTATATGACAGAACTTAAATCAACTTAAGGACATTGCCTTGCAAAATGACTGACCGGCTCAGCAAAGAGACAGCCCCTTGCCCCTGGAGCGGTGCTAAAGTTTTCAAAGTAGGCATCTGCATCGTCAATGGAATTCCTTTGGAGGGCTGCAACGCCTGACAGTGCAATACTTGTGACAGCTGTATGGACCACTTCGGCCTACCTATCGGCTTTGAGAAGATTGTTTCTCCCCGGTACAATCTAGTTCAACGGGGTAGACTTATCCTACTAAGGGCATTTGTTACCGAAAACCTTTGTGTTTGTATCACCGCTAACCCTGCAGGAACCTTTTTGGTCTATTAAGGCAACGTCAAAGCCAACTGAAAGTGTTAGATCATTTCTAGATCAATGTTATTGACTAAGCGTGGAAAGAGGGCGAACGACGGGAATCGAACCCGCGAATGGTGGTACCACAAACCACTGCCTTAACCACTTGGCTACGCTCGCCATTGCATTTCTGAATATAGCATCTCGTCCTTTCTTTGATCTAGGGTAGTCTTTGGGGTAGCGACACACCAAGAAATGTGTGCCAACCAAAGTGCAAAACCAGTATGAAGCCTGCAAACGTTGCAAAATACTTGGGGGGTGCGGTTCTAGGAGTGTTGCTAGCTGTAATGGCGGTTACAAATCCTAGTCAAGCAGCTTACGACGAATTTGCAGCCAGAACTCTGGCTGAGTATCTAGAACAGGAGTTCTGTGATGCCGCTAAAGGAGTACCGGAGCTTCTAGATAACTTACTCAGCAGTGGTTGTAGAGTGCTGTTAGAGAGCAATCAATCAGAAATCAAGCAATATCTCTCTGACAATACCGACCGCCAAAATCTCATTTTTTTAAGTTTATACACAACTGATCTACCAACTCACCGCGTCAGGACAATCGGTGTTTTTCACAATTTTTTCGTCTACAAAGCCACCGAAGGCTAAGCTGTGGAGAGCTTGTTGTCTGCAGCTAGCTTTCCGTCTTCCAGATGCACAATCCGATCAGCAATATCTAAAATGCGATTGTCGTGGGTGACCAGGAGAATCGTGCAGCCCTGTTCCCTGGCGAGTTGTTGCATTAGGCTAACCACATCCCGACCAGACTTACTATCGAGCGCAGCAGTCGGTTCGTCAGCAAGGACAATTTTGGGATGACTAACCAAGGCACGGGCGATCGCCACCCGTTGTTTCTGTCCCCCAGACAGATTATCGGGATAGTAGCGCAGGCGTTCCCCTAATCCCACCTGCTCCAGCATTTGGGCTGAACGGCTCTGCATTTCTGCTAAGGAAATATCCTGGTGCAGCTCCAAGCCCATCTTGACGTTTTGCAGGGCTGTGAGACTGCCGTGCAGGTTATGAGCTTGGAAAATATAGCCGTTGTCACGTCGCGCCTGCACTAATTGAGCCGGAGTAGCGCCATAGAGTTCTTTTCCTAGCACCTGGAGGCTGCCAGACTGGGTAGAACGCAGTCCACCCATGAGGGTTAAAAGCGTGGTTTTACCAGAACCGGAAGGTCCGGTCATGATAATAATTTCCCCGACACGAATTTCCAGATTGATGTCATATAGGACTTGCTTGCGAAGTTGCCCCTGACCAAAGGAGTGATCGAGGTTATGAATAGAGATTACAGGTTGAGCAGCCATTACAAAAACCTAAAACATATCGGCAGGGTCAGCGGATTGGAGTTTGCGGGTGGCGATCGCTCCAGAAAATGCACACATAACAATCGTCAGCACTAGCACCAGCACTGCTCGCGTCAGGGTCATGGCAATTGGCAAGGCTGTCGCCTTCGCTGCCAGTTGGTAAAGTCCTAGGGGTAATATCGTGCCGGGGATGAAGCCTAGCAGTGCTAGGATTATTGCTTCTTCAAACACCACAACGAGCAGGTAGGAATTGCGATAGCCCATTGCCTTAAATGTGGCGTATTCCTTCAGGTGAGCATTTACGTCCGTCGAGAGAACCTGATAGACAATTACCACGCCGACTACAAATGCCATTGCCGCACCCAAACTGAAAATAAAGCCAATCGGGCTACCGGTTTTCCAGTAGTCCTCCTCAAAGGTGATCAATTCCGCCTGGGTGAACACTCTGACGTCATCGGCAAGATGGGACTTCAAAGCCGTTGTCACCTGAGCTGGGTCGTAGCCCGGTTCAAGCTGAATTAAGCCGAGACTAATACTAGCGGCCTCGCGGCGAGGAAAAAGCAACAAGAAGTTCTGATCACTGGTCATTAAGATGCCATCGGCCCCAAAGGAAGCCCCCAGTTCAAACAAACCGGCTACAGTGATGGTGCGCCCTTCGACTTCGGTGGTTACAGTTTGATCTTGTTCGACCTGGGCGATCGCCTGCTGGTACTCACCGCGACTAGCGCGATCAAAGAGAACAGTATCGGGTAGCTTTAGCTTGTCCAAGTGCTGGTTCACGTCTGGCAGGTCAAACGCGGGTTGACCAGGATTAAACCCAACCACTTGAATCGTCGTCTCTTGACGGGTTTGGGGTTCTTCCAGTTCAGGGTATTCGAGTGCAAGGCTGCCGCTGACTGGACTCCCGGAATGTCCATTGCCTGGTAAAGTCGCCGCCGGGAAAACGTCGACAGATCTTGCATATTCCGGGCTTGGGGACTAATTAACACAATGTCGGTCTGCAACGCCCGGCTAAGGCGGGTATTGCTATCGTACAGCGCACTTTGGAAGCCCATCTGCATGAACATGAGCACGTCTGCAAAGGCAATACCGGCCAGCGCGACCAAAAGCCGACCTTTCTCGTGGCTCAGTTGTAGCCAACCGAGGGGAGTGCGCCGCTGGAGCTGTTGCGTGAATCCGATCACAATTCAATCTCCGCGTTGATTTGCAGGTTTGTGAATTGGGCCGCTTTCTGGCTGGAGGTAGCATCGAGGGGCACATGAACTTCAACCACCCTGGCATCGATGTTGGTACTGGGGTCAGTATTGACAATCTCCTGCCGGAGGACTTGCGCCCCCACTCGCTCCACAGTTCCCTGTAATTCAGTGGCTATTGAATCGCTGGTGACCTGCACCCGCTGGCCCGGGCGAACTTTGCCAATGTCGCTTTGATAGACTTCGGCGATCGCAACCATTTGCTCGGTTTGCCCCAGCTCAACAATGCCCGCTTCGCTGGATACCACTTCCCCTGGACGGGTAGAGATTTCCAACACCACGCCGTCTTGAGGAGAGTGAACGTAAGCTTGCTTCCGGTTCGCCTTGGCTTGATTCACAGCCGCGATCGCCTGGCTAACTTCTGCTCTAGCCGCTTCGACATCGACTGGGCGCACTTCCGCAATCTTGTCCAGGGTTGCCCTAGCTTCCTGTAGCTGCGGGGGCCGGGTAGATTGAATGCGATTCAGGGCGGCCTGCGCCTCCTGAGAACTTTTGCGAGCCGTTTCCAGAGTTAAGCGCTTGCTGTCCCGCTGGGAGGCTGAGACAGCCCCTGCTTGATACAAAGTCTGGTAGCGTTGATATTCCACCTGGGCATTTTGCAGCTCCGCTGTGAAGCGCTCAAGCGTGGCGACTTGGCCGTTAATGTTGCCCTGGTACTCCGCTTCAGTGCGGGCGATCGTGGCTCTCTGAGCTTCAATTTCACCCTGCTTAGCGCCGGCCTGAGTCTGAGCTAGTTTTGCCTTTGCCACTCTCACCTCTTCCTGGGCTGCTGCTACCTCGGCTTCAAGGCGATCGCGACTGTCTAGAACAGCAATGACCTGGCCGGTCTTAACGTGATCTCCTTCCTTGACCAGCAGTTGATCGACTCGATTACCTTCATTGGTAGTCGGCGCAGAAACTTTCACAACTTCTCCCTGGGGTTCCAACCGGCCCAGCGCCGTGACAGTTTTGACTTGAGGCTGACTCACCTCTGTTAGCTGGTTGGGACGCGATAGGGGTGACTGAAACTGCCAGAGAATCAGAGCTGACGCTCCACTGACTGAGAAGGCTGTGACGAGGATAACCAACCGCCGAGCCAGAGGTTTAGAAGCTGGAGTAGCTGTTGCGTTAGACATTATCAGGTACCTCTTGATTCAACCCTAAGTCAGAACTAAACAGTTTAGTTTTGACACTACTAAACTAAACCGACTAGTACAATAAAGTCAAGGGCGATAATACTAGTGGTCTTTAAACCCCATCTCTTAGCTCTACAAAAATCAAAAGTAGAATATGGAACGGACAAAACCCAAAAGCTCAGATCGTCAAAAGTCAGTAGAGAAAGCTGAGGTGATCCTGGACAGTGCCATGCAGGAGTTTCTTACCCACGGTTATGCGGCAACAAGCATGGACCGGGTTGCAGCGGTTGCAGGGGTTTCAAAAGCAACAGTCTATAGCCACTTTCAAGACAAAGAAGGTTTGTTCACAGCCCTGATTCAGCAAATGGTGCTGCAAAAGAGCCGGTTACTCTTTGATCCTAAAGAGTTCGAAGCATTTTCAGCAGACCCCAGAGCTGTCCTGAAACGCCTGCTGACGAGAATGCTAGATAAGGCTGAATGTGATCAACAGATGCTTGGCTTGATTCGATTGACGATTGGAGAGTCTGGGCGCTTTCCGGCCTTAGCGCAGGCTTTTGTTCGTAACGTCGAAAAACCTATGATTGAGCTTTTAAGTCAACACTTTGCAGCTTGCCCTGCCCTGAAGCTGCCTGACTCAGAAGCGTCGGTCTGGGTTTTTGTCGGCACAACCGTATACTTCCTGATTATTCAGGAGTTGCTGCACGGCAAGGATATTCTACCGATGCAGCGCGATCGCCTCATGGATGGCTTGATTGACCTGATCACTATCCCTAGTAATTAGGCCCTAGCAATTAGGAGACTCACTAGGGGTTAAGCAGAACAGATCCCTGTCTGATAATTTTCCAGTCTTTGCCGCTCCACTGGGCCACGGTTGAGGGAGCAGCCGTCATTGTCCTGGAGGCCGCTATTAAATCAGCTTTGGACGGCCAGTGGGCTGCTAATGGGGTCAAAACCTGGGGAAATTGCTGCTCAATATCTGCTAAAGCAAGCAGGGGAGCTTGGCCAGAAAGGTTGGTACTGGTTGTTGCCAGTGGTCCGGTCTGCTGCAGAATGGTTTGAGCAATGGGGCAGTTAGGCACCCGCAGGCCAATTGTCTGAGCAGAGGTAGGATTCACCTGCGGGGGAACGCGATCGCTAGCAGGCAAGATTAGGGTCAAGGCTCCCGGCCAGTACTGTTGAGTCACCCGCTGCCAAACCAGCCATTCTGCGGGGCTACCTTGGACAAAGGGCCAAAGCACTTCCGGCCTAGCTGCCATCAGAATCAGTGGTTTGTCAGGCTGACGCTGTTTGCTGATAAAAATTAATTCAGCTCGCTCTGGGTTGATGGCTAGGGCGGGAACTGTATCTGTGGGAAAGCAAACTAACCAGTGACTACGGGCTCCAGCAACCAGGGCGGCAATTGAAACTTGGGTCATATCAAGTCCGGTACACTACCGATCAGTTGATTTGTGAGTAGACTGAATTTCTCCACTCTAGCTCTTGATGAAGTCCTGCTTCCTTTGCTTAAGCCGAACACATCTTAATGTAGGGGGTAACAATCATAATGTTGAAGCTAACAATCGAAATGTCAGGGGCAACAATGTCAATGTCAAGGACAACAATGGCAATGTAGCGGGTGACACTCGTAGTGCAGGCGGTTACATTGCCAACGCAGCCCGTTGCATTGTTAATGCGATTCAATATATAACTTTCCGTGGTGGTACAAAACGCAATAACTTGGTCAATTGCTTTTCTTCGCGATCGCCCTTGAACATAAACTGATGGGGCTTCGCTTTTTGATTTGGCAGTAGCTTGAAAATTGTCTATGAAAATTTGATATCCGATTGTACTGAGTCTACAGATTAAACTCAAAACTATATTTTGCTAAAGTTGTGGGATTATTCTCTTACTCATCCAAAAGACGGAAAATAAAGCCCTCAATGACAACGAAGCAAGCCCATACTGTCGGTATAGCTGGTCGGTATAGCTGAAATGAAGAATGTAGCAGACAAGATTGTGCCTGTTGCCCCGCTTGTGTCGAGCCATCAAGCGGGGTGGAATAACATCTTTCTTGCCTATTACCAACTACCCGCCTGTGAAATCCCAAAGCACTATCTCAGCCAACATACATTTACAATCTGTAGTGAATTAAGCGGTCCATTCTTAATCGAATGTGGTTTAGATAATCGGCTCAAACGCTATTACTTCCGAGGTGGAGACATCATCTTTTGTCCCGCAGATGTTGGCAAATCTTTAGCTTGGGAACAAAGAAACAGTTGTATACTGCTTGCCCTTGAACCTCGATTGGTCGAACAAGTTGCTTATGAGTCGATCAATGCAGAACATGTTGAATTTGCGCCGCAATTTAAGATCGTCGATCCATTAATCCAGCACCTTGCCTACGCCCTTAAATCCGAACTTGAGTCTGGTTGTTCATCAGGTCGTCTTTATGGGGAATCAGCAGCAGCAATGCTTGCAGTGCATTTACTCAAAATCAACTCACCTCTGAGGCAACCTGTTCAAGAATATAGCTGTGGACTGCCTAGGCATAAACTGGTTCAGGTAATTGAGTACATTGATGCATATCTTGCTCAAAACATGGGACTGTCTGAACTGGCTCAAGTTGTAGACATGAGCCAATATCATTTTGCTCGGCTGTTTAAGCAGTCAGCGGGTATTACTCCTCATCAGTACGTGATCAGACAACGTGTGGAACGAGCAAAGCAGCTCCTGCGACAGCGTGAGCTGAGTATTGCTGATGTTGCGCTCCAATGTGGATTTGCTAACCAAGGGCATCTCAGCTATCACTTCAAACGCCTACTGAATGCCACACCAAAGGTCTTTGTAAATAGCAGCAAAAATCTGTAAAACAAGCAATAACCTGTAAGACCTCAAACTAAGTGGATCTATATTCTTAAACCAGGTTGAATTGCTTTAACGATCCTAAGCGCACAACGCAAGCTTGGGATCGGACTCAATACCTGCAATAACTTGTAGATCCTTTTCAAAGGTGGTTCAGTATGGCCAAAGAGTACGTCAATCCAGCATCTTTATTTTCGGGCTTGAAATACGGCTTCTCTCAAATTGTCACTAGCATCGGCGGACGGACAGTATATTTATCTGGTCAGACACCGTTTAACGCTAAAGAGCAAATTGTCGGTGCCACTCGCCAAGAGCAGATGCATCAAGCTCTAAAAAATATCCAATCAGCGATGGAGACTATTGGTGGATCGCTTAAAGATATCGTGTCATTGCGTATCTACATGGTTGACTACAAACCAGACGAAGAAATTAATGTGATTGCTGATGGTCTTAAAGCGTTTTTTGCGGATGGTAATCCACCTGCAACAACCTGGATTGGTATTTCTTCCCTTGCTGTTAAGGATTTTTTAATCGAAATAGAGGCAACAGCAGTTTTGGAGTGACTGCCGAGAATGACAAGGTGGAGTAGCAAGCCCCAAAAAAGGCGCGTAACAAATCGCTCAACTGGAACGGGGCGGCGGTTATCTGTTGAGTAGCAAAGGTTATCTCTGTCCGGTTAGCTTAGTTGTTGGGTAGCTGAGGTTATCCGGGAAATGGTACTGCAAGGCTACCTATCAGCGTTCAGAGGCAAGTTACCAGAAGGTTACTGGTGAGGTGGTGCTTTGAGGCTATTGACAGGGCGATCGCTATCCACAGCCCCGACTCTGCCTAAAATTAGAGTTAGTTTCATCACTTTCGCAAGAGGCAAGATGCCCATATTAACTCTGACCAATGAGCAAGTCGTTGCGTTAGTTAAACAGCTATCCACCGAACAGCAAGTAGAGGTGTTGCGATTCCTACTTCTCCACCAGTGGAGGCAGTGGGAATCACTATCACGTTATGGGGTCGATAAAGTTAGACTTGTTGCTCAAGAGCGGAGCTATGACTGGGATACAATGACCGAGCAAGAGCGCGAAGCCTTCATTGATGAACTGGTGCATGAGGAGTAGTGCATACGTTGCGGTTTTTGACACCAATATTTTGATCACTGCTTTGTTGTCTATGAGTAGCAACCCGTTTCGGTGTCTAGCACTGGCGAAAATTGGACAAGTTGAGTCTGCGACTTGTCAAGAAATCCTGGATGAGTTTGCTGAGAAGTTGGTGCTCAAATTCAAGTTTTCTCAGGAGATCGCGCAAGCTGCGGTTGAAGAAATACGTAGCTGCTCCCGTTTAGTTGACATTTCTGCAACACTAGAGGCAGTTCCAAATGATCCGGATGACAACATGGTTGTCGAGTGTGCTGTGGTTAGCAGTGCAACCCACATCGTTACAGGCGACAAACATCTTTTGGCTTTAGCAAACTATCAAGACATTGCGATTATCAAAGCAACCGAGTTCGTCGCATTGTTGTCCCAGTCTTGATCGCTGATGTGAGCTGTTAGCTGACTGAGGTTATCGTAGAGACGGCAATTCTGCCTGTTGGCGTTCAGGTTTAAGTTACCTCAAGCTTACTAGTCAGGAAAGGAGCAATCAAACGGACTTAATCTTCGCAAGGAATTCTGCTTCCGAACTCACGTTAGCTATCTACCTGCGGCAGGCCATGATAAATCGATCAATTCCGGCCAGATCGGCGTGAATCTCAACCTGGTAGTAGTCTTCTGATGGCAGCAACTCCAGTACCGCTTGAGCTTGGCCTGCCATCATCTCTAAGAGTAAAACGCCACCTGAGCGCAGATAGTCTGGGGCGATCGCAATTAAGTGCCGCAGGTGATCCAATCCATCTACACCCCCATCCAGAGCAATCCGGGGTTCATGGCGGCCAACCTCTGGTTGTAGCGTCGGGATCATATTTGTCGGAATATAAGGCGGATTGGCGACCACTCCACTTAAGCTGCCTTTGAGACAGGCTAGGGGTTCTAGCCAAGAGCCTTGGTAGAAATGAATCTGGGCTGCAAATCCCAAGTTCTGGGCATTTTGCTGGGCAACTGCCAAAGCTGGGGCACTACAGTCAACCGCATGAATTGAGGCTGCCGGGAATATACTCGCAAGCCCCAAGGCGATCGCGCCGCTGCCCGTGCCGAGGTCAGCCCAGTCACCCTGCTCCAATCCTGGAACCCGGCAGGCAAGTTGCTCCGCTAGATCAATCAGACCCTCAGTCTCTGGCCGGGGAATCAGGACAGCAGGAGAAACCCTCAACGAGAAGTGTCGCCAGGACATAACCCCTACTAGGTACTGGATGGGAACCCGCTCGTTCAATCGCTGCTGCCAAAGGTGAGTCAAGTTTCCCAGGGGGAGGGACAGCTCAATTTGGACCGTCTCAGCCGCTAGTTGGAGCGAAAGGCGATCGAGGCCCGCTACAGTTTGCAGCAGCCAGTCAAGCTCAAGTCTGGCGTTGATCTCTGGGGTACAATCGAGTGCCCTTGCCTGGTCTAGAGCCTGATGCCGCCACTGCTGTAGCTCTAATCCTGAGACAATTTGAGCAGACACCAAACCGCTCCTGCTATGGCTTCTGGGGAGCAGGGGCAGACTGTGGCAGTGTGCTTAAGAACGCCCTTGATTCTGCCGAGGGAACTAGGGTTATCTGGCTAATTTCAGGGCTATTTTCCTTCAGCATCGAAGCGACAACGTTAGAAAGAGAGGTGACTTGAATCTGGGTTGTAGCGCCTAGCTGCGGGTTTTCCTTCTTTAACTGGTCTACGATGACTTGGAGATCCTTCTGATTGAAGTAGAGGGGGATAATCTTACTTTTGTCTTGAGAAGTTGTCAAGCTTAAAAGTCCCTTAGTCTTGGTGTCCATGGCGTAAAACAACGGGACATCATTGAACTTCTTAAAGTTAGGATCTTGTTTACGCAGCAAAGCTTCGGCAGACTTCACATCTTCCTGGGTCGGGACAAACTGAAAGGCAATATTTTTCTCCTTATTTTGCCGGGCAACTTCAACAGCTTTGCCGAGCGGGGTAGGCACAACCTTGGCAGTTTTTCCCAGTTCTGCATTCCTTGCTTTAACCTGACTTAGAAAACCCTGCGCCTCTTTTTGGCTGACAAAAAAAGTAGCAACTTGAGGTCCATTTTTTTCTTGAGGATTAGAGGCAAGAACTGGCGATCCTTGCGCGTTCGTCACGGTAAAAACTGGAACGCTTTGCAGCCGTTCCAAGACCTCAGCTTCCGGCAGTGCGATCGCTGAACTCTGGTCTAAGAGTACGGGTCCCAGTACGGAACTTCCAAGTAAACTGGCAATCACACTCCAGCGCACCAATAATTTCATAGTTTTTTCCTAACGGATCTGTTAGACAAATGTAACGTTTTAACTTGTGTTTTATGATAACCTATGCAACTTTAACTTAACTCAGGCTGCATTCATCCTAGAATAGCCTATTGCTGTGGGGCCGGACTTTTCACCGCCCCAGGCTTGCTAGGGGCAATTCCTTCAGTCGTGATCAGAGTTTCAATCACGGCTTTCACGACCGGGGCAGCAACGGTGGAACCGTAGGCATCTTCACCTTTGGGCTCATCCACGACTGCCAGGACGACATAGCGCGGCGCTGCTAGGGGAAAAATCCCGACAAAGCTGGTCACTCTGGCCGAACTGTAGAAGCCGCCAGCGGCTTTTTGGGCTGTGCCGGTTTTGCCGCCAAGCTGGTATCCCGGTATTTGGGCAGGCTTACCCGTTCCTTTTTCAACCACGTTACCCATCATCGAGACAACCGTGCGGGCTGTGGCCGGGGAAAAAACCTGGCGAACCGGCAGGGAGGGTTTCCAAACCATTTCCCCAGCCTGATTGAACAGCCCCTGGACCACGTGGGGAGTCACCAGCTTGCCGCCGTTCGCCAGAACTGCATGGAGTTGGGCCATCTGCAGGGGTGTCACAGAAAATCCCTGGCCAAAGGCAGTGGTAGCAGGCTCAATCGGATAGTCCTGGAACTGAGCTTTGCTTTTGAACTGACCAGAGGCTTCGAAGGGCAGATCGCTATCTATGGCTTGACCAATCCCCAGTCGCATTAACCAATCAAAGTAAAGGGCTGGCTTTACTTTTTGCATGATATGAACCATGCCAATGTTGCTGGAAACTTCTAAAATCTCGCTGACACTGAGGGAACCTTTCGGGGCTGGACCGCCATTGTTTTGGATCGGCCAACCCCCGACTGCAATTTGGCCTTCATCGTAGAATGTACTGTTTGGTTGGATGCTTCCAGTTTCTAAGGCGATCGCCACGTTGATCGGCTTAAATGTGGAACCAGGTTCGTACAAGTCAGCCAGAGCCCAATTTTTGAAAAGGGCTGGATCGGCCTCGTAGTAGCGATTCGGGTTATAGGAAGGCTCCGAAACCAGGGCAAGCAGGGACCCATCCTGAGTATCCATGACAATTACAGTCCCACGCTGAGCCCGGTACTGAGCCAACTTCTGGCGCAGGGCAGCACGGGCAGCTCGCTGTAATCTCGTATCCAACGTGAGTTGCAGCTTTTGGTCATCAGCGCGGAGAAAACCGGATGGGACAAAATCTGGCATTAAGGAGCCCTGCCCATCCTGGGAAACCTTGGCGGAGCGGGCCTGGGGTTCGAGTTGCTTTTGCAGGCTATACTCGATCCCAGCCTGGCCTTCATGCTCAGTGTTGACATAGCCGACCACATTTGCGGTCAGATCTGCTTGGGGATAGAGACGCTGTCGCTGCGGGTTTAACTCTATGCCATCAACTCTTACCTTCTTAACCTGGTCGGCGACCGAGTCGCTCAGCGCGTAGGCAACTGGAATTCCACTCCTTGACGTTTTGAACAAGCGGGTGAGGTCAGCAGTTGAACGGTTGAGAATCGGGGCAAGTTGAGCGGCGATCGCCTCAGGAGGCTGCTTGAATAAAAAAGGGTGAGCATACAAGGTATAGACGGACTGATCGATCGCTAAAACGTTTCCATTGCGATCTACAACCGGGCGGCGAGCACTAAAGGGGCGTAACGGCATCAACTGCTGAGCCTGAGCCTGCTGGCGAAGTGCGGGGGCTTCAATGAGTTGAAGATAAATCAAGCGGCAGGCCAAGCCTAGTTCAGCCGCTACTAGTACTGCCCATACCAGCAGCAGTCTGAATCCAGCGGATTTCTGAGCGTGAGCAGCGTGAGCAGTCTCCGGTCGCCGCGAAGCAGAAGTAGCCATAGCACTCCTATGCCAGATGGTAGGTAACTGTAGTGATCATGCATTCCCAGTCAGGATGAGCAACTAGTAACCACTCAGGGCTTGAGGCACCAGGCGATCAGATAGCTTTGGCTTGGGCTGCACTTTTTGTCGGGGTTGTGGAGCTAAGAAAACGATCTTGGCGGGTACCTGCCGGACTAAACCTGTGCTCGAACTCTCAGCTTGATGGGCAATTTGCTGTTTGCGAGTTTCACTGGCGGCAATTAACTCTCGTTCCTGCCGTTGCAGTTGTGTCAACTGACGGTAAGTTTGACTCCAAGCTCTCTGAGAGTAGACGCTCCAGCCATAGACTGCCAGGACCCCTGCCACCAGCAGAAACGTGATTGGGATCGAACCTCGCTGAATCGTCACCAGAAGGTTGAGCCAGGGTGGAACCTCAGAACTGGGTAAACTTTCAAGGGCGCGCTTTCTCTTTCTCCGAGCTTGAGGCGAATACCTGGGTGATGTCGGTGCGAAGGCTGTCCCAAGCCCTGGAGTTGAGACCAATTCCGGCAATCCCTGCAAGGGAAGTTGGGTCTCCACTCCAGGACTTGGGCCGACTGGAGCAGTCAAGGGCGGGTACGGAATCTCTAGGACTGGTGAGGGGGTTAGGGGCCGAGTCAGAATCGGATATTTTCCAGTTGAGAACAGCAGCGGAGGGGGTAAGCGTAGCTCAGGCTGACGGTCTTTGGGGAAGGTAGGGGAAGCAGGTGTCGCAGTCTTAGTCGCAGCAGACATAGAGTTCACTCCTCAGGCAAGAAGTCATAGGTTAAGAGATCAACACAAGCGGCTCAAATACGAACACGGTCTGGAGTTTTACCACCATATACTGGCTTATTTCAGGCATCTATACAACGAAAATCTAGAAATTATTTACCAAGGGGTTTTGAGCAATTTCACGCAAGCTGTGAGGCCAGGTTGGTACTATCCCCTCAAGCGGATCCTTGTCGTTCTGCAAGTCGCAATTTGGCAGAGCGAGCCCGAGGGTTGGCAATTATTTCCTCTGCCTGGGGCGTCAAAGGTTTCTTTGTCAGGATGCTTAAATCACTGTTGTTACGTAAATGCTGCTTGACTAGTCGGTCTTCTAAGCTGTGAAAGCTAATGATCCCAATCCTGCCGCCAGGCTTCAGCCAGCTTGGTGCCACAGTCAAAAAGGTTTCGAGGGCGCGCAGTTCTTGATTGACGGCAATCCGCAGGGCTTGAAAGACTCGAGTTGCCGGGTGAAGACGACCCTTACTAGGTTGCCGCCTCTGACCAGGCTTAGCGCGTTGGGGGATGGTCTTTGCGATCGCCGCCGCCAATTCAGTCGTGGTGTAAAACGGTCGTTGGGCAACGATCCGGCGGGCGATCCGGCGAGAGAACCTTTCCTCGCCGTAGGTGTAGAAAATATCCGCAAGTTCTACCTCAGGTAACTCATTGACCAAATCAGCAGCAGTGAGGGATTGTCGTTGATCCATGCGCATGTCTAAAGGGGCCTCGTGGCGGAAGCTAAATCCTCGCTGCGGTTGATCGACTTGGGCGGAACTGAGGCCGAGGTCAGCCAGAATGCCATCGTATCGGGTCTGATCAGGGTCGTAGTCGGCAAAGTTGCCCTGCCAAAAATGGACTCGCTCAGCGTAGCTGTGTAGCCGGGTTTGAGCCGCTGTTAGGGCTTGGACATCTCGATCCAGCGCGGTTAACCGAACGTCCTCTGCGATCGCAAGTATCAAACTACTATGGCCTCCCCCGCCTACCGTTGCATCTAGGTAGTGCCCACCGCTGTGAACTGCCAAACCTTGAACCAGTTCCCGACTCAGAACTGGGATATGAACAAAGGACGACTCCGACTGGGCAGCCGCTCCTGAGTTAGCAGGATTCGTCGCAGCCATCAGGCAGTTCTAAAGCTTTAATAATGCAGAGTTTACCCTAAAAATGTCAAGCAGGTGCAGGGATTAATACTCAACTGGACACTTGTAATCAGTGAAGCGGTTTAAGCTTTTATCAAATTGTGGATTGCTCTAGGGAGTTCTGTCCGCCGCAATTACGTGCAAGTCAATGTTTTGGTTCTGGAGCAGTTGCATCAACTGCTGGGTAAAGGAGCCCCGCAGGAATAATTTCCAGCGCGATCGCTGGCTTTCACCAATGACAATCTGGGTCACGTGGTAGTCATGAGCTGCTTTAGCAATGGCTTCTGGGACATTTTGGCTATTGACCCGTAAAAATTCACCACCGAACTCTCGGCAGAGCCGCTCACAGGTTTCAATGTGTAAGCTCTCCGCTTTGTTGAGGAACCGGTCAGATTCGGTGACAAATAAGGCAAAGAGCCTGGCATTCATCTGGTCTGCGATCCGCGCGCCTCGCCGCAGCAGTTGCAGGGCGTTGGGGTAGGTCGAAATACAAACTAAAACGCTCTCATGGATGTTGCACGTCTGCCCGGTGGAAGCAATGGCGTGGGCATCTTCCTCCAGGCAATCGGCAACTTCCCGCAGGGCCAGTTCTCGCAAGGCCAGCAGGTTGCGGCGTTGGAAAAAGTTCTCCAGGGATTGTTGAATCTTTTCCGGGGCGTAGATCTTACCCTCCAGTAAGCGCTCTTCTAGAGTTTCTGGTGTCACATCCACCACCACCACCTCATCGGCACAATCCACCACGCGATCAGGAACGCGTTCGCGGACGACAACCCCTGTGATCCGGGCCACTATATCATTGAGACTTTCCAGATGCTGAATATTTACGGTGGAAAAGACATCGATGCCTGCGGCTAGAATGACTTCCACATCTTGATAACGCTTCTCTCGTGGAGATCCGGGGACATTTGTATGAGCTAGCTCATCAATCAAGGCTAACTGGGGTCGGCGAACCAGGATGGCGTCGGTGTCCATTTCTGTGAGTTTCAGACCGCCGCGAGGAATTTCCTGTAGGGGGACCATCTCCAACTCTTCAGCCTTGCGGGCTGTTTCTCTTCGACCATGAGTTTCCAGCAGGCCAACGACGACATCAATGCCTTCCTGCTTGAGAGCATGACCTTCCTCTAGCATCTTGTAGGTTTTGCCCACCCCAGGGGCCATGCCAATAAAAACCTTATGCTTGCCCCGACGGGCAGGGCGAATATAGGAACTATCGGGTGAAGGTGCGGTAGGGTTATACATCTTTGCCAATGCTTAAGCGGTTACTTTTCTCTGGAGGGGGTTGTTGAGAAGGCGCTTGGCTCGACCAACTTCATCTTTTGTACCATTTACGACGACCAGGTAATTACCTCGTGCCACCTGCCTGTCATACTCTCTAACTTGTTTTTCAGCTACTTCCAAACCAATCAAGGCTCCAATCATGCCGCCTGATACGGTACAGAAAAAGCCACTAGAGAGGGTAAAGACAATTTTAGATACCAGCATCACCCCACTTACACCAGGCAATGCCAAAATGCTTAGCCCTAATAAAATCCCACTCACACCACCCAGCACATTGCCGATCACCAACCCTATCCTTAATCCGTTACCTGTTCTGACACGCACGCTTACAGAAGCTTGGTTTGTCGATTCTTCCATCTGAGCTATATCTTCATCATAGTTACTGCCAACTAATTCTTTGCCAATGATAAAAACCTTCGTTAGAGAAAACCCAGCAATAATCAACTGGTCAAGGGCTTGTCCTGCTGCTTCACGATTCGGAAATACAAGAATTGCACATCTATGCTGACCAAAAATCATGGTTCTTAAACAACCTTTTAGAGGTAAAAAGTTTCACCAAGGGTAGGAAGGTTATCGCTTTGAAAGAAGGGTGTTGTACCCAGGCAAGGAGCAATCCTCACGTTTTTGATGACAGAGTTAGCTACCATCTGAAGATTGCAAAACCAATTGCTGCATCTGCGATCGCGATGCAGGGGAGTGCAGCTCCATCTCTTCAAAGAAACAAATCATTGTGGCGGCTCCAATGGTGATCAGAATGAAAATTGCCATGAAAGTAAACACAAGTTCAACTGCGTCGTAGCTCTCAACTGTCAAGGCTTTTGACAAGTAAGCACGTAATCGTTGAATCAATTGAAATCGATGCTTCGGCCTAGAAGAATTTCTGTCAGAGACAATCTGAGGAGCTGCCTCTTCAACAGGAGGTGTAGCAATGGCAGTAGCCAATCGAGTGCTGAGGAAAGAAGCAACAGCCCAGGCAATGTCAGTCTGATTGTTGAAGTTGTTGATGCGATGCCAGGATTGAGTTGTGGGGTCAAATACGGTTGCGGACATACCCGGTGGAATCAATTTGCGTAGTTGAGGATTGATATCACCCTCTAACGTTTCAGTTGATGAGAATTGACTAGCGACTTGAAATGGTTCAGTGTTCAGGTCTTGCAGAATCTCTGTTGCTGAGCGATAGCGCCGTTTCGTTGCTGGTTGAAGTAATTTATCGAGGAGCTTTCCTAAAGGATGACTTACCGGAGTAGGCAAATAGTCTCGCCAAGCCCACCCATCCTCGGTGCTATCAAACAGGTCAAAGGTCGGCATCTGAGTCAGCAAGTGAATACAGGTTACCCCTAAGCTATAAAGGTCACTGGCAAATACTGCCTTACCTCTGATCTGTTCGGGTGCCGCAAACTCAGCACTGCCAATCAGGGTTCCTGTTCTCCCTAGGCCGGTGTTCGTGGCCACTTTAGCCGCACCGAAGTCTACTAAAACCAGTTGTTCTTCCTCGCGAGAAGCGGTTAGAGAGGTGCGGCGAATGATGTTGGCAGGCTTGATATCTCGATGGATGACTTGGCGATCGTGGACAAATTGCAGCACGGGTAGCAGCTCACAGAGCAGTTGTCGAATTTGAGCCTCATTAAAAGCACCTGATTCAACCAATTCCTGTTCTAGGTTTTGCCCAAGAACAAACTCTTGCACTAGATACTGCTGTCCATCCTGCTCAAAAGCATTCAGCAGTTCTGGAATTTGGGGATGTTCGCCTAGTTCAATCAGTCGTAAAGCTTCTTGCTGAAACAGCTCTGCGGCTTTTTGGTGATCGGCGATCGCGGCTTGGGGAAAAAACTGTTTGATCACACAGCGACGGTTGGACGATCGAGACTCATCCACTGCTAGAAAGGTTCTACCAAAGCTGCCCTGACCAATCAGTCGGAGGGCGCGGTAGCGATTCTGCAAGAGTAAAGTTGTTTCAAAACTAAGACATTCATCTCTATCCTCAGGGTTGTCTGAGTGAGTTGATGTGGGCTTGAGACAATAGCTCATATAGAATAAAGCATCAGCTTAGCTGTGCCAGTCTGAACGCTTCAAAATCCTTTGATTTGAGTTACTTGAACTGGTGCCTATGCCAGTGATAGCAGGGCAACTAAGTTATAGAGGGATGAAGTGACGGTGAGAGCGAACAATAATCCCTTCCCGCTCTAACTGCCCAAGTAGCCGTGTCACTGTAACTCGCGTCGTACTGATCGCTGCTGCAAGTTCTTGATGGGTTAACGAGAGGTTGATGAGTTGTCCTTGTTCAACCTCGTTTTAAGTCATCCAGATCCAAATTCAGCTTGAGCACATTGACACCAGGCTCACCAAAGATGCCCAAGAATCTACCATCTGTGTTTTGGTCAATGAGCGACCTAACTTGATCTGGTGAGAGCGATCGCGCCTGCGCCACCCGGTTTAATTGGGCATCAGCTGCCTCTGGGGTAATATGCGGGTCCAAGCTGGAGCCAGAGGTATAGACCAAATCGGCAGTGGGCTGAATTCCAGCCTGCTTAAGTTCGTTAGCATCCTCCTGAATTCTTGCCAGTAGATCTGGATTACCAGGAGCCAGGTTGCTGGCCCCAGAAACGCCAGTTGCCAAGATCCCGTCCTCATCGTTGTTTGGATCAGCCGTACTGTAATCGCTCGTGCTGGGACGGCTATTGAAATACTGGGCTGACGCGAAGGGTTGACCAATCAAAGCAGAACCGACTACTTGACCCTGAGGATTACGGATCAGGCTACCATTGGCTTGATTGGGAAAGATAACCTGGCCGACAAGGACCATGAGTAGCGGATAAATCAGGCCTGTGACTACCCAGAGCACAAGGGTGACTCGGATCGCTCGACCGGTTTCTCGCATTAAGGACATTAGAACCGCTCCGGTTGAAAAATCACAACAAACAGGTAAACACAAAGGCCCAAAGTGACAAGACCCAGTAGGCCAAGGGCGTAGGCATTGTCCCGGGAAAGCTCCCCCCCTGACGCGGCCTGAACCACTGGGGCAGTCACCAGGTTAAGGCAGAGTAGGAGAAATAGTTGCAGCGGCAGGGGCCGCTTTCGCCACTGAGAGGTGAGCAGGAAAAATGTGCTTTCCGGCAATTTGACTGGCAAAGTTCCGTTAGGTAAATCAGCGAGTTTCATAATAGCTTGCTCAAGAATCACGACAGAAGACTAGGCTAGGCCTACAGCAGCAACCACTAGATCAATGAGTTTAATGGCAATAAAGGGGATGACCACACCCCCCAAGCCATAGATGAGAATATTGCGCTGTAGCAGTTCGTTGGCAGTTAGGGGTCTGAATTTAACCCCTGTGAGGGCTAACGGGATTAAAGCCGGAATAATCAGGGCATTGTAAATTAGCGCTGACAAAACGGCAGATTGAGCACTGGCTAAGCCCATGACGTTGAGGCTGCCAATGCCTGCTGTGGCAAACATCGCCGGGATAATTGCAAAGTACTTGGCAATGTCATTAGCGATAGAAAAGGTTGTCAGTGCCCCGCGCGTGATCAGCAACTGCTTGCCAATGGTGACGATATCAATCAGCTTGGTCGGGTCAGAATCTAAGTCCACCATGTTGGCTGCTTCTTTGGCGGCTTGAGTTCCAGAGTTCATTGCTACCCCGACGTCGGCTTGGGCCAGTGCAGGGGCATCGTTAGTGCCATCTCCGGTCATGGCCACCAGTTTGCCCTGGGCCTGTTCAGATTGAATGACCTCAATCTTGTCTTCTGGCGTCGCTTCGGCGATGAAATCGTCCACCCCGGCTTCCTCGGCAATCACAGAAGCCGTAATTTGATTGTCGCCCGTCAGCATCACGGTGCGCACGCCCATGCGCCGTAACTGGTCGAACCGCTCGCGGATACCTGGCTTAACAATGTCTTTAAGGTAAATGACCCCGTAAAGTTCACGGTCTTGACAAACAGCTAGGGGAGTGCCGCCCAAGCGAGAAACTCGTTCGAAGGCCGTATCCAGTTCGGGAGTTAGTTGTCCACCGCGAGACCTGACAAACCCTTTAATGGCATCAACTGCTCCCTTGCGCACCTCACCTCCGTCGGGTAGGTGAGTCCCACTCATGCGAGTTTTAGCCGAGAACTCAATCCCTTCAGCTTTGCTGGTATCAAAATCGACCTTGGCTCCTTGCTCTTCCGTCAGCCGGACAATGGATCGCCCTTCAGGCGTCTGATCAAACACACTGGCAGCCAGAGCGACCCGCGCCATTTCTTCTAGGGAGTGGCCGTTGACCGGGATGAACTCCTCGGCCAAGCGATTACCCAGGGTGATTGTACCGGTCTTATCTAGCACCAGCGTGCCAATATCGCCGCAAGCCTCAACTGCTCGTCCTGAGGTGGCAATCACGTTAAATTGGGCGACTCGGTCCATCCCGGCAATCCCAATCGCGCTCAGCAGTGCCCCAATCGTCGTGGGAATTAAGGCCACAAGCAGAGAAATCAACAGGGCCACGCTGACTGAACTGCCCACGACGTAGTAGGCAATCGTCGGCAGGGTCGCCACCACAATTAAGAAAATCAGCGTCAACACCGCTAGCAGCACTGTCAGGGCAATTTCATTCGGCGTCTTGGCTCGCTCTGCCCCTTCCACCAGGGCAATCATGCGGTCAATAAACCCCTTGCCGGGGTCGGAGGTGACCCGGATCAGCAGCTCATCGGAGCGAATGCGCGTACCGCCAGTGACAGAACTGGCAACATCAGAGCCAGGTTCTTTAAGCACCGGAGCCGATTCACCCGTAATTGCGGATTCATCCACTGAGGCAACGCCTTCGAGAACTTCTCCGTCAGCCGGAATGATATCCCCGGCAACGACTCTGATGCGATCGCCCCGGCGCAGGTCTGTCGAACTTACCGACTGAACCGAGCCATCGGGCATCACCTTGCGGGCCGTTGTTTCAGATTTTGTTGAGCGCAGTGCGTCTGCTTGCGCTTTACCCCGCCCTTCTGCCACGGCTTCGGCAAAATTGGCAAACACTACAGTCAGGAACAAAACAACAGTAATCAGACCATTAAAAACCCGAAGATTGTCACCCGGCGTCGGTCCAAACAGGTTCGGGTTGATCGTCATCAGTGCAGTGATGATTGTGCCGAGCCAAACCACAAACATGACCGGATTTTTCAACTCCACCCGGGGATCAAGCTTTACAAAAGCCTGCCACAGAGCCTTTTGATAGAGCCCTTTAGTATTCACCTTGGGCGTGTGTTTGCGGGAAGCGCGGGGACCACCGGGTTGGCGGCGAGAGCGAGGGGAGTCAGAATTTGCAGAATCCATCGTTTACTGTCCACTGGCAAGTTGAAAGGCTTCGGCTACGGGTCCTAAGGCAAGAACGGGGAAGAAAGTCAGCACTCCCAGGATCAAAATTACCCCGGCAGTGACGCCAGTAAATAAGAAAGTATCGGTTCGCAGCGTACCAGAAGTTTCAGGAACAGGCTGTTTGCGAGCCATGCCGTCGGCAAGAAGCAGCAGCGCCGCGATCGGAATGTAACGTCCTGCAAGCAGTGATACGCTGGCACTCAAGTTCCACCACAGACCAGTTGGCAGGGGTTGGCTATCCCCCAGCCCCTCAAAACCAGAGCCATTGTTGGCCGCAGCCGAGGTATATTCATAGACCACCTGGGACAGCCCATGAAAACCAGGGTTGCTAATCCCGGATAGGGTTTCAGGAAAGGCCAGCGTGATCGCACTAGGAATCAAAACAATAATTGGATGCACCAGCAGCACGACGCTAGCTAGACCAATTTCTCGCTTCTCAATTTTGCGCCCCAAAAACTCCGGTGTGCGTCCTACCATCAAACCGGTAGCAAACACAGACAAAATCAGGAAGATGAACAGATAAGCCGTCCCCGTTCCCTGTCCGCCCCAGATAATCTGGAGGAACATGTTAAATAGGGTAGAGAAGCCACCGGGCGGCATAAAAGAATCGTGCAGACTGTTGATTGCTCCACACATCGTTGCGGTTGTTGTGACTGCCCACAGGGACGACTGAGCCCAACCAAACCGGACTTCTTTCCCCTCTAAGTTGGGCTGGGGCTGTTGCCCGCCCAAGAGAGAGTTAACAAGAGGGTTGCCTTGGTACTCACCAAAGGCGGTAATCCCAATCAAGACTAAGAAAATAACAAAGACCATCCCGAATAGCAGCCAGCCCTGTTTCTTGTTGCTGGCAAAGATGCCGTAGGTAACAATCAGCGCTGTGGGGATGCAAACCATCGCAACGGTTTCGAGCAGATTAGTAGCGGGATTAGGGTTCTCGAAGGGATGGGCGGAGTTAATCGCAAAAAATCCGCCGCCGTTCTCTCCCAGTTGTTTGATAATTTCGAAGTGAGCGACCGGGCCACGGGCGATCGCCTGGGTCGCTCCATCTAGGGTAGTAACGATCTCAGGCCCTGCCAAGGTCTCTGGTACGCCCAAGATTATCAGCAACACAGCACCCACAATAGAGATGGGCAGCAAGATCCGGGTGATCGAGCGAATTAAATCAACGTAAAAGTTTCCGAGGGGTCTGCCGGTCAAACCGCGAATGAAGGCAATTCCCACAGCTAGCCCCGTTGCAGCAGAAGTAAACATGTGATACCCCAGCGCTGCCATCTGACTGAAATAACTCATAGTGGTCTCACCAGAGTAGTGTTGCTGGTTGGTGTTGGTGATGAAAGAAATGGTGGTGTGCAACACTGTGTCCCAGGTGGGGGCACTCAAACCTGTTGGATTCAGGGGCAGCCATTCCTGGTTCATGAGAATAAAGAAGATCAGAACACCCATAGCAATGTTGCTGTAAAGCACTGCCCGAGCATACTGCCAGCCATTCATCTCCTCTTGAGTTCTAACTCCACCCAGGGCGTAAAGACCTTTCTCTATCGGGGCCATCACGGGATCGAGAAGTGTTCTTTTTGGCAGAAAGACTCGTGCTATGTAGCTTCCTAGAATAGGCGTGAGGATCACTACAATTACTAGAGTCAGCGCGATTTGAATCAATCCTTGAAACATGAATTAGCCCAACTCTGAATGAGATTAACCTTGATGCTCAATCTAAAATAAGACCGTAAGATTGGACTTGCTACTATCCAAAGTAATTTTCTTCATCTGGTTTGCAGCAAGAGAGAGACTCTTCGTGCTTCTGATGTATCCCAGCTAAACCGAGCAAACCGAGCAAGCCAAACAACCCTAAGTTTAAGACACGCTTGGCTTCAACTGACTGGATTGGGATAGTTTCTGAGGTGGGCCTTCCGGGCAAAGGGTTACTCTGGCCCAGAATCAGCGCTGAGGATACAATAACTACACTCAAGGACAAGGCACTAACGCCAAAAACCTTGGACAAGTTAAAACATTTCATAACTAAGATTCTTGATCTGACTTGAAAATGATATTTCAAAAATCAGCAAGCAACTCCGTAAACTAGGTTCTAAATATAGATTTTCTAGTAGTTTTTAATTAAAAACAAGGTATAAGTTAATGTTTAGAGAAAAATTAAATATTACAAAGTAGTCTCTGACGAATAGTGACGTTTAGTTAGTTGAAAAATTATCTATATCTCCAGATGTAGATTTAAGTTAATCATCCAACTTTGACCAGAACGCGCTTAAATTATTGATATCCTCTTAACTTTTTCTTATTTGAGCTATCCCTGCCTCCAGTGAACCTCTCAATGCTGCCCTGGTTACTAGCCAAAAGAAATATTAGATCGGCCAGTGACTCAGACTTGAATACACACTGGCTAATCGTCGGGCTATTCGCATTCGTTTTAGTGTTAGAGTGCTCAACTCCCCCAGGATATGTGTTTGGGTATCTCTACACGGGGCCAATCTTGCTGGCAAACTCCCGCTTGGGGAGAGCAGCAACCTTTCAAATTACAGCCGCCGCGGCAATTTTAACGATCTTGAATTTATGGATTCCTGGCGGACAATCGATTCAACCCGCGACTGCTGCCAGCCGCTTGATTGCCGTGATGGCGTTAGTCGTCACCGGCGTGTTAAGCGATCGGCTTCGATGCTCTGAAGAAGCGATTGCCCAACAACAGACCAAGTTAAGAGACCAAGAGCAGCTAGCCAGAGTCCGGGAGGATTTTGTTTCGACATTGACCCATGATCTCAAAACACCACTTCTGGGAGCCATCGAGACGTTAAAGTCATTTCAGCAGGAAAAATTTGGTGCCGTCACCACCCCTGAGCAAAAAGTACTAGAGATGATGGTCCGCAGCCAGCAGACAACGTTACAGTTGGTCGAGACCCTGCTGGATGTCTATCGCAATGACATTGATGGCCTAAAACTTCATCAAACGCCCGTAAACTTGACCGCACTGGCTGCAGAGGAGATCGCCGCCCTGATCGATCTGGCTTCAGCGCGTCGAGTGTACATCAGTCTGAGTTACGGAGAATCTGACTTTCGCAAGTCCTTATGGGTGTTCGGGGATGCCCTGCAACTTCAGCGCGTCTTGACAAATTTACTCACTAATGGAATCAATCATTCTCCCCGAGGGGGCAAAGTTGAAGTGGTCCTAGAATCTCACTCTGCTGATCAGGTGGTGAAGGTTCGAGATAGTGGACAGGGAATTATGTCAAATGAACTCCCACACCTATTTGAGCGGTTCTATCAAGGACACAGCGATCGCCAAGCCAAAGGATCGGGGCTGGGGTTATACCTTGCTCGCCAGATTATTGAAGCTCATGGTGGTACGATTTGGGCAGAGAATCACTCTTCCCAGGGGGGTGCATTGTTTGGGTTTCGACTCCCAGCCTTCAGACCTACTTCATCTGCCTCTATCCACTCAAAATGAAGTCCACCTCCCTGCAGATTTTACTGGTTGAAGATGATGAACTTTTTCGGCTTGGCCTCTGCATGCGGTTACAACAAGAAGCAGGCTTAGAAATTGTGGCGGAGGCAGAGGATGGTGAGACCGCTGTAGAGTTGGCAAATCAGCATCCGCTTGACCTTGTTCTCCTGGATATTGGACTGCCGGGAGTCGGTGGAATCGAGACCTGTCGCCAAATCAAGCAACAGCATCCAAAGCTGCCGGTCTTAGTTTTGACCTCTCATTCCCAAAAGCCTTTGATTGCTCGCTTGATTGAAGTGGGTGCCCAGGGGTATTGCCTCAAGGGAATCATAGCCGAGGATCTGATCTTGGCAATCCGCTCAGTCGCGGCGGGAGCTTCTTGGTGGGACCCCACGGCAACCAGAGAAATTCGGGCTGCTTTCCAGGCCGATAAACCTGCTACATCAACTACCCAGATGCTAGAAAATCCCCTCACCAAGCGGGAGCAGGAAATTTTGGCCCTGGTTGCCAACGGCAAGAGCAACCAAGAGATTGCTGAAGCCCTCTATATTGCTCCCGGCACCGTTCGGGTACATGTTCACGCTGTTTTGCAGAAGCTAGAAGTGCGCGATCGCACTCAAGCTGCAATCATGGCAATCCAGAAACAATTGATTGCTGCAGACCTGTTAACCCAGTAAGACTCAAGACAATCAATCACTGCCCCATGATCGAATCTATGAGGATGAGGATCAAGAAAGATTCGGTTGTGCTCCAGGGAAGTGTGGGTCAGTCATCATAACAGCTTTGCAGTACCTAAAAAATAGCCTATTTGATCGAAAGTTTGTTCATTGTAAGCGTGATTTATCTCCCCTAGACTTGTTCTAACATCACTGAACACCCTCACTTAGGGTTTATCGAGTCGGATCTGTAGTCAAAGGCTTTGGAGAGATGGGAAAACGAATCCCACACTTCTTTAGAGCACAATCAAAGATTCTAGATGTCACACTTAGAAACTGTTTGTAAATGGGTATTAACAAACGGCTTCTAACGAGGAAAAATTTGGCAAGAGCTAGTTTCTAATTAAAAGATAGGAAATTTATCATGAATAATGGTTCATCAATAAGACCGATACAAACGACAGGTCGTTATTTGGTTCTTCTTCCAGAAAGACAAGCAAGTTCTGGAATGACGGCACTAAGGAACTCGACGGGAGCTGGGGATATTGACGATTCTGCTGTTAGTAACTTAGGGGTTGCCGTAGTTGCCTTAGATCCAAATCAACTACAGTCTCTTAATGCTGCTGTAGCTGGTTCAGAACCTATATTAGCTGCCGAACCAGAACAGATTATGTATACGATCGGAGGCAATTTAATTAGTGGAGATACGGCTAACTATCTCCAAGCCTACAAAGATGGTGTAGCTAATCTAGTAGGTAGTTTGACCAACGGTGCAATTACGCCAGGGCAACAACTTGCTACTTCTGCATTTTCCGATGGTGCTGCCACCTGGGGACTGCAAGCAACCAAAGTGGTCGGTAGTCCGTATAGTGGCACAGGTATCAAAGTGGCAGTGCTTGATACAGGTCTAGACTTGACCCACCCTGATTTTGCTGGTCGTAATATTACCAGCAAATCTTTTATCACAGGTGAGGATGTTCAAGACTTACAAGGTCATGGAACTCACTGTATTGGAACTTCTTGTGGTCCTTTAAATCCACCTGACCCATCTTCTCCCATGCGTTACGGCATTGCTTACAACGCAGAAATCTTTGCTGGCAAGGTTTTGAGCAACCAGGGTTCAGGTGATGATGGAGGTATTTTAGCTGGCATTGATTGGGCAATTACCAATGGCTGTCAAATTATCTCCATGTCTTTAGGTGCAGGTACTTTTCCTGGAACTCCTTTCTCCCCAATTTATGAAGAGGTTGCCAAACGCGCTCTCAGTCGAGGAACTTTAATTATTGCTGCTGCGGGGAATGCGAGTAGTAGACCTGGTGTTGTCAATCCAGTAGGTCGTCCGGCTAATTGTCCCTCAATCATGGCTGTAGCTTCTCTAAACGCTGAGTTGGGAGTCTCTTTCTATTCCGATGGTTCAATTAATCCTGATGGCGGAGGGATTGATATTGCAGGACCTGGCGGTAATGCAGGCAGTGCTCCCATGCCCCAGATTTATTCTACTTGGTCAACAGATCCAAGGACAGTTCCACCACCTGAGGGTTTCGGACCATCAAGATATCAAACAATTAGTGGTACTAGCATGGCGACTCCTCACGTAGCGGGAATTGCAGCCCTCTATGCCGAAGCAACTGGTAAAAGAGGACTCGAACTTTGGGCTTTATTGATGCAAAATGCTCAAAGATTACCTCTACCCTCAGTTGATGTGGGAATTGGTTTGGTTCAAGTACCTGTCTAGCATACTTGAAGTTCAATCATCTTCAATCTTGCTAGGATGATAAGTAAGTAGATATAAAAACACAGAAACCCACCTATATTCTTTCGGAGTCAACACAAGTTGAATTCTCATAACTGGAAACTTTTAGGTAGTGTCAGCTTGGTGATATTGTGTTTAGCTGTATCTATCTACTTATCAGGGGATATATCTACCCTAAATTCACCTTTTATTCAAGGTACTGAGATGTCCCAAGTTCAAGTATCTGTATCTGTTGATAATGCTCATTTACCTCAAATCGAGCAAATCTCCCAGCAATTACAGTCATCTGGAATGGATGTGAAGCAAACTTTATCAAGTATTGGTGTTATTAACGGTTCAGTTGAGTCAGATCGGCTTAATAGTCTTTCTCAGATAGAGGGAGTACAAAACATTGAACCCCAGCAAAGTTACCAATTAGCTCCTCCCAGTTCGCCCATTCAATAATTAGGAATCTCCAGTAGAAACGGTATAGTAATCATGTCTTCGATTAACTACACCGGAACGCTTTAAACAATTATTTAGTTGATTCCAAAAGCCCATACGTGCTTTCCCTTCACGGGAAAGTTAGGTGGTTATAGAACCCATTTGAGGTCTATTTAGGTGCCAATCTTTTGAGCATCAGCCTGATGAAACATAGATTGAGCTTTGCAGTGGCATGGCTAAGAGTTCTCTCAAAGTTCTTGACTAAACTTTTACAACGTTCCATCCAAGCATTCGAGCGCTCAATGACCCATCGAGTTGCCACCACCACAAATCCCGTTTTTCCTTGTGCAGCTTTTTCGGCTTTTGTGGGCTTGGGTGCCAGTTTAAGCCGGATCTTAGTCATGATCTGGGCATAAAGTTCTTGCAGGGCTGCGGTAATGGTCTCTGGGTGATAGCCATTGTCCAGCAAGATGGTGATCTTTGGGATAGTGACAGGCTTGGCGCGAAAGTAATCGAGGTTGTGGCTCAACATTTCGATTAAGCCCTGCTTATCGGATACATTGGCTTTGGTGCAGTGGGTGAAAAACGGAAAGCCCAACGTATCAACCGCAAGATGTCGTTTGATGCCATTGGTGCATTTGTAAAAGCAGAAGCCTTTGGACTCGACACTCGCAAGGCAATATTGCGGCTGGAGTACTCCACCGCAATTTGCCGCGTTGCAGGTATTCTTCAACCGCTTGGGAATCGATCATCAGCAACGTTGTCCACTGGGCTTTTTTTTAACTTGGTCACGGACTTGAGAATGTAAGAGGCTCATCAGTTCTTGGATGGCTCCTGCATCCCGCCACTGCTTGTAATGCCAATAGACGGTTGAGTAGGGAGGCAGATCTTTGGGCAAATCTTGCCAATTGCAGCCATTCTTGAGTTGATAGAAAATGCCATCCAGGAGTTGTCTCTTTGTCCAGTCACAGGGTCTTGTCTGCTTCTTGACGGGCAATGTCTGGGGCAGTAGGGGTTCAAGGATTTCCCATTCTTCGTCTGTTAGGCTGCTAGAATAGGTCATGGTTGGCTAGATGTGGCTTTTGCGCTACCTTAATTCAGGATAGTGAAAAATGTCAAATGGGTTCTATAGAGCTTTGAGGTTTCTCAGATAGTCGCATGGCTCGACGCGCCATCACTAAAGGTAAAAGAAGGGGACAGGATAAAAGCGGGGGATGTGATTAGCGATCGCACCCAAGCGGCAATCCTGGCCATTCAGAAGCAACTGATTGCTGCAGATCTGCTCCTCAAGCAATGAATTTCAGTCTAGTCATATAGTCAGAGCCAGGGTTTAGAGGTAATACCGGACAGTCGTTACAACTCGGCTCTTCTTCGCCCGCAAAGCTTGCTTTAAGAAAAAGGCAGTTTGGTTATGTAAAAGACCCTTCCACCAAGTTCGCGTCACAAAAGTGGGAATAATCACGGTGGACAAAACCCCAGGATGACGCTCTTCATACTCATGAATAAAATCCACCAGGGGTGTCACGACCGAGCGGTAGGGGGAGTCTAAAATCACTAGCTGAATATCAGACTCTAGCTGCTGCCATTTTTGCTGTAAGCTTTCCCGGTCTGTTGAACCCACATCGACATGCACTGCGACAATCTCATCGGCAATGCTACGGGCATAGTCTAAAGCCTCAACGGTGCCCCGGTTGAGTTGGCTGACTACTACCACAGCCGGGTGGGTAATGACTTCCGCTTTCGGTCTGGGAATATACCCTCTCGGTCCCAGTCCCTCAGTTGTAAGCTGAGCCGCTACCTGCTGGTAGTGACGACGAATGGCGATGAACCAGCTCACCAGCACCGGAACAGCTACCACTACCATCCAAGCTCCACCGCGAAACTTCGTCGTCACGATCACAGCCAGAACGCCTGCGGTGGCAACGGCTCCAGTTCCATTCATCAAGGCACTGGCCTGCCAACCAGCAGTCCGCTGCTTAAACCAGTGAACCACCATACCCGATTGGGACAAGGTAAAGGACGTAAACACGCCCACGGCGTAGAGGGGAATAATCGCGTTAACCTGGCCGCGAAAAATAACAACCAACAAAGCAGCAAAGACACTGAGTAGAATAACTCCGTTGGTGTAGACTAAGCGATCGCCAAGCAGGGATAATTGCCGAGGGCAGAACCCGTCCCGCGCTAGGAAGTAGCAGAGCCGGGGGAAATCTGCAAAGGCAGTATTTGCGGCTAGCAGTAAGATCAGCAGCGTAGCAACCTGGACCAGATAGTAGAATGGCCCATCCCCGACAATCTGGCGGCCTAGCAAAGAAACTGCCGTTTGCCCTTCCTCTGGGACAATGTGATAAACCGTGGTCAGGTAGCTAATCCCTAGAAACATCGTTCCTAAAATTCCACCCATGTAGAGCAGCGTCAGGCGGGCGTTTTTCCATTCCGGTTTCTTAAACGCTAAAACACCATCTGATATCGCTTCTACCCCGGTTAACGCTGTACAGCCAGCAGCAAAGGCGCGCAAAATCAAAAACAAACCTAGCGACTCTGTAGCTGGTGGAGCCGGGACTGGACTTTGAGCTACCTGCCCTGTTGCCTGTTGGTAGAATCCCAAGCCAATTAAGACAAAAATACAAAAAATAAAGGTGTAAGTTGGGACCATAAACAGTCGGCCTGACTCCCGCACCCCGCGCAGGTTTGCCAACATCAACAGAAAAATAAAAATTATACAGAGATAGATGGTGAAAGGGTGGAGGGCCGGAACTGCGGAGGTGAGGGCGGCGGTCCCGGCTGAGATACTGACCGTGACTGTCAGGATGTAATCAATCATCAGGGAAGCCCCCGCAGTGAGTCCTGGATAGGTCCCCAGATTCTTGCGAGCCACAATGTAGGCCCCGCCTCCGTTAGGATAGGCTTTGATGGTTTGCTGGTAGGAAAGCACCACGATCGCGAGGAGTAATACGATTGCCCCAGCGATCGGGAGGGATAAGCTAAGGGCGCTCCCTCCGGCGGCAACAAGTACTAGCAGTGTTTCTTCAGTGGCGTAGGCAACCGAGGACAATGCATCAGAAGAAAGTACTGCTAATCCTTCTGGATTGCTCAGTCGTTCTTCAGCGTGAGCGCTAGTGGGTAAAGATTTACCAAATATAAATTGCTTGAGCCGGGAGCTGAGCACCATAGAAAGCCTGTTAATCAGTATTATGAGTTCAAGGCGTTAAGTAGAGCAGTCGCGGTTTCTACCTGAAAAAACTATACTTTCAAAGAATGCTCTTTACCTTTGCTACTTGAAAATTGCCTAGATACCAGTAGAAATTCTAAGGGGTAGAGCCTTCTGAGTATAAAACTCTTTGATTAGAGATAGTTTGACTATGACTAAATTGCTACAAAAATGCGCTTGAGGTTCCTCAAGCGCAGTAAAGTTTTATACCATCACGACTACCCTAAAGCTTCAGCACCACCAACGACTTCCAGAATTTCTTGGGTAATTGCCGCTTGACGCGCTTTGTTGTAGGAGAGACTGAGACTACTGATCAAGTCACTGGCGTTGTCACTGGCGTTGTTCATGGCTGTCATCCGGGCTGCCAGTTCACTGGCAGCAGCCTCTTGCAGCCCCCGTAGTAACTGGTTGTTCAAGTACAGGGGCAGAAGGGCGTCCAAAATCTGAACTGGATTTTGCTCGAATAGCATATTCTGAGGCAGGCTCTGAGGCTGCTGAGCCGTTACTTTTTGCCGCTCCACCTGAAGCTGGCCCTCCCGCGTCGTTAAGCGGAAAATTTCATCATCAGAGGTTTCCAGTCCTTGCGGGTCCAAGGGCAGGAGCGTCTGGACAACGGGGCGGGCACTGACTAAAGAGATAAACCGGGTGTAGACCAGCTCGACCCGGTCTACGCTCTCTGAGTTAAATAAAGAAAGTAACTGATCGGCAATGTCGGAAGCCTCAGCCGCCGTCGGGATCTGCTCCAAGCCGGTGTAGGTGTGCTCAATTGGCTGGTTGCGCCGCTGGAAGAATTGGTTAGCCTTGCGCCCTACCAAGATCAACGTGTACTCTACGCCTTCTGCCTGTAGTTCCTTTACCCGCACCTCTGCTCGGCGAATCACGTTGCTATTGTAAGCTCCACACAAGCCGCGATCGCCGGTGACAACGAGCAGGCCAACTTTACGAACTTGGCGCTGTTTCAGTAGGGGCAAGTCGGCCTCTTCAAACCGGAGGCGAGCCTGGAGGCGGAACAGAACTTGAGCCAGTCGATCCGCAAAGGGCCGGGTAGCCGTAACCTGCTGCTGGGCGCGGCGAACTCTGGCGGCGGCGACAAGCCGCATGGCCTCGGTGATCTTTTGGGTATTTTTGACTGATGAGATGCGATCGCGAATTGCTTTCAGGTTTGCCATCGTTTTAGGAGAGTTTTGAGTCGGGGTCCCCAGTCTGCCAGGGCGTTGAAGTCTGAGTTGCAGTTTACCCCTCAGACCTGACAACAATTGTTACGCTGCTGCCATGAAGTTCTGCTTGTGATCGGCGATCGCGTCCTTGAGGATTTGCTCAGCTTCGTCTGTGAGCTTTTTCTCACTACCGATCAGTTCGGCAAACTTCGGTTTGCTGGTCCGCAAGTACTCCCGCAGACCCGCAGTAAAACTCGTGACTTTGTTGATTGGCACATCATCCAAATGGCCATTGGTGCCCGCATAGATAATTGCCACCTGTTCTGCCACGGGTAGCGGGGCATTCTGAGGCTGCTTCAGCAGCTCTCGCAACCGCTGCCCCCGGGACAGTTGGTTTTGCGTTGCTTTATCCAAGTCAGAAGCGAATTGGGAGAATGCTTCCAACTCGGCAAACTGGGCTAAGTCTAGCTTGAGTTTACCCGCCACCTGCTTCATGGCCTTAATCTGGGCCGCCGATCCAACGCGAGAGACAGAAATTCCAGCATTAATCGCCGGGCGTAGTCCAGCGTTAAACAGATCGGAGGACAAGAAGATCTGGCCGTCCGTAATTGAGATCACGTTGGTGGGGATGTATGCGGAGACGTCCCCGGCCTGAGTTTCAATAATTGGCAGAGCGGTCATACTGCCTTCCCCCAGCTTCGAACTTAATTTAGCCGCCCGTTCTAGCAGGCGGGAGTGGAGATAGAACACATCCCCTGGATAGGCTTCCCGGCCCGGCGGACGGCGCAGTAACAGGGACATCTGACGGTAGGCCTGGGCGTGCTTGGAGAGATCGTCGTAAACAACTAAGGTGTGCCGACCTTTGTACATGAAGTATTCAGCCAAAGACGCGCTTGTGTAGGGAGCCAGCCACTGAAGCGTTGCCGGGTCATTGGCGTTGGCAGCGACCACAATGGTGTAGTCCAGCGCTCCCCGCTCCCGAAAGGTGTTGACAACCTGAGCCACGGTAGAGGCCTTTTGGCCGATCGCCACATAGATGCAGATCACATCTCCGCCCTTCTGGTTCAGGATAGTGTCTACAGCAACCGCTGTCTTTCCGGTTTGGCGATCACCAATAATCAGTTCCCGCTGGCCACGACCAATCGGAACCATTGAATCAATCGCGGTAATCCCAGTTTGTAGAGGCTCGTACACCGACTTACGAGCAATGATGCCCGGAGCAGGCGATTCAATCAGTCGGCTTTCTGAGGTCTGGATGTCACCCTTACCGTCAATCGGTCTGGCCAGCGCGTCCAGCACCCGGCCCACCATGGCATCGCCTACCGGAACCTGAGCAATCTTGCCGGTCGAGCGCACAGAACTTCCTTCTTGCAGTCCCCGGCCCGCTCCCATAAGCACGGCCCCGACGTTGTCTTCTTCTAGGTTGAGGACCACGCCAACGGTGCCGTCTTCAAATTCCAGTAGCTCCCCAGCCATGGCCTTGTCTAGACCATAAATCCGGGCAATACCGTCACCGACTTGCAGCACAGTACCGACATCAGCAACTTTAATCTCCTGGTCGTACTCTTCGATCTGCTGCCGGATAATACTGCTAATTTCGTCAGGTCTGATGCTTACCATAGGAGTCACCTTGTCTTGGATTTTGGATTTTTGGCTCTGGGATTGCACTCTAAAGTCGGCAATCTAAAATCTAAAATTCTTAAGCTGTTGCCTTAAGCAGAGAGTTCGTAATCCGCCGCAGTTGGCCTCGAATACTGGCATCTAGGACTTGAGAACCAACCTTGATCAGCACACCGCCGATTAAATCCGGGTCAATCCGGGTCTGTAACTCAACCTGTTCTGCCCCTGATATTTGCTTGACCTTGGCTGTTACAGTCTGCCGCTGTTCGTCTGTGAGTTCCACAGTTGAGCTAACTTCGGCTAGAACTGTGCGGTTGAGTTTACGCAACAAAGCCTGGTATTGCTGGCAAATACCCGCCAAGAAAAAAATCCGACGACGGTCTACCAGGAGCATTAAAAAGTTCAGCATGTAGGCATGAACCTGTGCCCCAGCAATTTGCTCAAGTACACGCTGCTTAACACCAGCCTCCATCAGCGGACTTTCTAGAAATTGCCGTAACTCTTCAGATTCATGCAGGAGACTGAGCAAAAAGCCGACATCTTCGCCGAAGCGATCACTCAAATCCTGGGACTGGGCTAGAGACATCAAAGCTTCGGCGTAGGGTTCAGCAATTCCAGCAACAAAGGCGTTACGGCTCATGAAGGGCCTCCTAGCAGGGCAATACTATGATCGACGAGCTTACGCTGGTCTGACTCATCCTTGAAGGTAGACGAGATCTGGAACTCAGCCTGCTTCAGGGCTAGAGCAACCACGCGCTGGCGGAGTTCTGCGATCGCTCGCTCTTGATCTGAAACCGTATCACGGGCGGTAGATTCTTTCAGCCGCTCCACGTCTTGAGCGGCTTGGGCCAAAATTGCCTCCTTAGCAGCCTTAGCACTCTCTTGGGCAGAGGCTCGAATGCGTTCTGCCTCAGCCTGGGCTTGGGCTAATTTCTGCTGCTGCTCTTCCAGTTGCTTGGCTGCCTGCCGCTGCCGCTTTTCTGCTGATTGAATCGCAGTCTCAATGTCCTCCCGGCGCTGACCCAGAATCTTTCCTAAAAAACCGCGGCCAAAGTAAACCAACACAGCCAGAATAATCACTAGGTTAATCAGATTCGTTCCCAAAATATCGAGATTGAACCCAAGCCCCCCCTCTGATGACTCGCCTAGCTCGACTGCACCAGCTTCAACAGCCAGCCGTAAGAAAGTTCCCATCATACCTGTCCATAAAGTGCACTGCTCAACCTTGCCGAGTTTTCCTAGTCTAAAGAAAAATACTGTGCAGCCCACCACCAAAGAGTAAAGTTCAGTAGCTCCCTGGAGCTCTAATTCCCTCTAGCCAGTGAGCTGGGAACCTAAGAGCTTTTCCAAAATCTGGCGGCTTAGAGTGTCCACTTGGCCCTCTAGGGAACTAAAAGCTGCCTGCTTTTGTTGCTCTAATTCTTGTTGAGCTTGCTGCACTTGAGCTTTGGCTTCTCGCTCGGCTTCAGCAAGCTGCTGGGCTGCCATCTCCTGAGCTTCTGCCTGGGCCGCTGCGATCGCGGCCTGGGCTTGCTTACGGGTGTCTCCTAGTTCCTTCTCGTACTGCTTTGCCAGGTGCTCAGCCTTGGAGAGCCGTTCACGGGCTTCAGCTTGATTGGTACGAATGTACTCTTGCCGTCCATCAATAGCTTGACCTAGCGGTTTATAAAAAACCACGTTTAAGAGGGCTGCCAATAGTAAAAACTGAGCTGCCATCAGAGGTAAAGTGGCGTCAAAGTCAAACAGACCACCACTTTCCTCAGCAGCAGCAAACAAGATCGGCCAGTAAGGCATGGGTATAGACTCGTCTGAGAAGGACTAGGGGGTAAAACTAAGCAGATCTCAAGCAAGCGCTCCGGCAAAAGGAAAAACTACAATGCTTTCACCCTTTGCCTGCGAACGCTCCATACTTCAGCTTTAAGCGAAGGGATTGGCAAATAGAAGGACCAGTGAGACCACCAGGCCATAGATCGTTAGCGCTTCCATGAAAGCTAAGCTGAGGAGCAGCGTACCGCGAATCTTACCCTCTGCTTCCGGCTGACGAGCAATTCCCTCTACAGCTTGGCCAGCGGCGTTACCCTGACCAATGCCCGGTCCGATAGCTGCTAGACCTACCGCTAAAGCAGCAGCAACAACAGAAGCAGCGGCAACCAATGGATCCATAATTATCTTCCTTAGATACAAGTACAAAACTATCAGGTGAACGTAAACGCAATCATTTGTTCTGGACGTCTCAGGATAGCAACTCGATTGTCGCTCAGTCACGTCCGCAACTCCTTATCCCTGAGGCCATTAATGGGCCTCATGCTCTTCTTCGCCGTGCCCCTCAATCGCCTCATGGATGTAAGCGGCTGCTAGGGTGGCAAATATCAGGGCTTGAATCGCGCTGGTAAATAATCCCAGCGCCATAACTGGTAAAGGGACAAACAGGGGAACGAGCAGAACTAGCACCGCCACTACCAGCTCATCAGCCAAAATGTTGCCAAAAAGACGAAAGCTCAGAGAGAGGGGCTTGGTAAAATCTTCCAGAATATTGATTGGTAATAGAATCGGCGTTGGCTGGATGTACTTAGCAAAATACCCCAGTCCCTTCTTACTAAAGCCTGCATAAAAGTAAGCCAACGACGTCAGTAGCGCTAAGGCAACAGTCGTATTGATATCGTTGGTAGGGGCAGCCAGTTCGGTTCCCGGAACCCGAATTAGTTTCCAAGGAACTAGCGCTCCACTCCAGTTAGAGACAAAAATAAATAGGAATAGCGTGCCAACAAAGGGCACCCAGGGACGATACTCTTTTTCGCCAATTTGACCTTTCGCCAGATCCCGGACAAATTCAAGCGCGTACTCCATGAAGTTCTGGAACCCAGAGGGAACTCTCTGAAGATTGCGTGTCGCCACCAGAGAAGCAGTCACAAGAATTCCAATCACAATCCAGGAGGTAATAAAGACCTGCCCATGCACTCTAAGATTGCCAACGTGCCAGTAAAGGTGGTGACCAACTTCTAGCTTAGCGAACAAAAAGGAATCAAAAGAGTAAAGAAGACTGATCTGGTGCATGACGCACACAACCTCATTGAAACGTTCTAACTTCGGGGTTTTTCGCCAACTAGACTAAGACTCTCAGTTATCTAAACCTACTAGGAACTTAGCGTAGTTCGTAGCATGTAAAGGATGACAGCAGCTTTATAGGTAAGAAAACCAAGAAAGATAGGAACAACTTGCAATTGGTTCCATTGGATTGCAACAATCATCAATCCAACAAAAAGTGCAAGCTGAGAACTGCCTACTCGTTCCTTTTGGCTGCCAAGCCGCTCGACGTTTCTAGCCAACATTCTCAAGTAAACCACACCTGTGCATGCTCCAACTAAATAATTCAGAGCAATATTTAGGGAGTAGAAAAACCAGACACAGCCAAAAATTAGAACGGTCAATACCAGAGTAGATGTTAGCAGTTCTTGCTTGAGCTGATAGAACTCTTGCATCGGGTCCTTCAGCTCTGCTGGGTTACTGGACTGGGAAACCTCTTGAAGAGGCACAGACTCAAGGGGTAAATCTAATCGATCCACAGGATTTAGAGGTCAGTCTTAGGGCTTGACTACAAATCGCTTTGATCATACCACGCTAGGGTAACAATACTTAATGAATAAAGAGAGGTAAAGATTGCCAGATCAAAGCATTGGTATTACAAATCTTCAGCAGATGGGGTAAGCAAAATAAGTTGCTGTTCCAGCAGCGATCGCACCCCCTTTAAGCCAAACGAAATCGTTGAGAGAATCTGATCTAGAGTTTTGCTCTGACCCGGCTGGTTGGCCTCGCAAGCCTGCAAAAACTCAAACTCAATCTCTGAGAGCTTAACGTACTCGTAGTTGTAGTTAAACAGCGATTGACCCGGCCAACCATTTAGGCAGGGGCTGAGTTCGGGCACGGCTTGCAGCAGGGTTTGATCTGAGGACCAGTCCAGCTTTGGCAGCGGCTGTTGCCCTAGAAAGAATTCATAGTGGGTCACAGCTTCTGGATCGAGGAGTTCAACCAAGCGATAGGCGTCACGATCGCCAAGCCGTTCAGCCCGTTCCCTTAATTCGCCTGCTTTACCAATTAGGCGGTCCAACTGCCAGGTCTGCGGGTTGGAAAATCCCCAAAAGTCCAGCCCGGACGCCTGAATCAGCTCAAATAGGGAGTCGATGTTGAAATCGATTTCCTGGGGATGGACGTACATATCTGCAAAGCATTCATCTCGCTGGTTGTCTAAAGCCCAGCGCTGCTGCTCCCGCTGCCGCAGGCGATTATTCTCTGGTAAAGCAGTGAAGATCTGCCGACCGAGGTTAACGCCATCCGGGTAGTCTCCGCGTTTGTCGCTCTGCAGCAAGGCGATCGCCTGTTGCATCAACTTGATTTCCCAGCGGCCTAACTCCCCATAGACAAAAATGTGCATCAGACCCCCAGCGGCTAGCTTGCCAGCTAGGGCCTGGATGCCCTGCCTAGGATCGGGGAGGTGATGCAGCACACCGACGCAGTTAATCAAATCAAAGTCTCCCGGCAACTGCTCCACCTGGTAGAGACTGAGATTGTGGAACTCGACCCGGCCTGCACCAGAGCGTTGACAGCGCTCCTTTGCCACGGCTAAAGCCCCTGGGCTTAGATCAATGGCAACAACTTCGGCATCGGGGTTGAGATGCGCTAGATACTCCGTTCCAACCCCAGTACCGCACCCGGCGTCTAGAATTCGGATGTCTTGCTTGGCTGGTTTCTGGCCGGTGCAAAAGCTGTAAGCTGCTAACCAGTTCCAGCGCCAGTTGTATCCTGGAGGTGGACTGTCGAGAAGTGGATCTGGGGGAAACGGGTAAGTATCGTAGAGTTTTTGAACCGCTGTACTAATTAGATCAACGTTCTCCATTGGGCAGGACTCAGAAGTTCTCCTTGATCCTAAAATAAACTGTCTATCCTGCTGAGGTTTTAGCTCAGTTGAAAACCCCATACTTCTAGAAGCAGGACTAGGTTTAGACTGACTGGCAAAACTCTTCTACTGGGAACCCTCCATTTGTTTTTCTTGCTGCTGAATCTGGCCGGCACTTTGATCTACCTGGTCTTGGGTATCTCTTGCCTTCTGGATCGCCTTCTCACCCCCCTCAACTCCCTTCTCATAAGTCTCCTCTACAGGATTGCTGCATCCTCCCACAACTACTCCAGCTAGAACTCCTAGTGCAACAGGTAGAGATGACAGGATGCTTAAGGTAATTTGATTAACCATCTTTCTGGGAGCCATAGGTTCAAAACTGACGCCCCTAGCGGGCATAGCTACGGTTTAAGAGTGCCCAGGCAAACGTCAGATCAAGACAGGGCAGTTCTAAAGTGTGTAAGTTCTGAGGAAGTTGAATACAGGGTTAAACGTAGATACCGCCACCAGTAATACTCAGGGATACTTAAACTGTGACAAAGTTGAAAATAGAGCTGGCTTTGTTCTATACATATCCGCGAAGTAATGACTGATAACTTATCCGGCTTTGAGTCGGCTAACGTAGCTACCTCAGCCCCTTTGGCCCGGATCAATCTCTTCACCATGTTTCGCCTGGGCTTGTTTCAAATGGGCCTTGGCATCATGTCGGTTTTGACGCTGGGAGTGCTCAACCGGGTCCTAATTGACGAGCTGAGCGTTCCGGCGATCATTGCTGCGGGAGCACTGGCGATGCACCAGTTTGTAGCTCCAGCCCGAGTATGGTTTGGGCAGATGTCTGACGCTAAGCCTTTTCTTGGTCATCACCGCACGGGTTACGTCTGGGTTGGCATAGCACTGCTTGCGATCGCTGCCTTTTCAGCAGTACAAATCATTTGGCAGTTGGGCAATACGTTGGGAGACGGGGGCTGGGTTGGGGCAGTCCCAGCTTGGGGCTGGACAGGATTGCTGGCGCTAATGTTTGCTCTATACGGTCTAGCACTCAGTTCTAGCTCGACTCCATTTGCCGCGCTGCTTGTAGATATTTCTGACGAAGACAACCGCTCAAAACTGGTCGGGATTGTCTGGTCCATGCTGATGGTGGGAATTATTATCGGGGCCATTATCAGCGGTAGCCTGCTGGACCAGATCGCCTTGAATTCTCCGATTGAGACCTTGCAGGCTTCAGTTAACCGGCTGTTCCTGATTGTCCCAGCGATTGTATTTGGAATCGCACTCCTGGCAACCGTCGGGGTTGAGAAAAAGTACTCCCGTTATACCACTCGCTCTACTGTGGCCGAGCGGGAAGACAGTATTACCCTAAGTAGGGCTTTACGGGTCTTGACCGCCAGCCGCCAAACCGGGTTATTTTTCACTTTTCTGCTGGTGATGACGATCAGCCTGTTTATGCAAGAGCCAGTCCTAGAACCATACGGAAGCCAAGTTTTTGGAATGACTCTATCTGAGACGACCAAACTGAATGCTTTTTGGGGAATGGGGACACTGATTGGTCTGAGTGCCACAGGTTTTTTGGTTGTTCCTCGCTTGGGTAAACAGAACACGACTAAGATTGGCTGCCTACTAGTGGCAGTCTGCTTCGGGTTGATCATCCTGTCGGGACTGACTCAGATTCAGGAATTGCTAAAAATTGCCTTGCTCCTCTTTGGTCTAGCTTCTGGTATAACCACAACGGGAGCCATCAGCTTGATGCTAGATCTGACTGCGGTCGAAACAGCAGGGACGTTTATCGGGGCTTGGGGACTGGCGCAGGCGATGGCGCGGGGGATCGCAACAGTGACTGGGGGCGCAGTTTTGACCTTAGGGAAACAGATATTTACAAACCTTGTCCTTGCCTACGGGCTTGTGTTTGGCCTGGAAGCAATTGGGATGCTTCTGGCGGTTTGGTTCTTGAATCGAGTCAATGTGGCAGAGTTTCGTACCAACGCCAAGCAGGCGATCGCGACTGTCCTGGCCGGTGAACTGGAAGGATAATTTGCCTCTTGACCACCAGGTCTATATCCTCAGAGCCTCAACCCACAGCACTTTAGCAAGCCAGCCCACTGTTTGCTTTTGTAACCAAACTTAATAAAAGGAAGACGATTAAACCTGAGGCAGCCCCCTCCTACGCTTGCAGATTTCTCTTGGCCAGGTTTAGGCCCAGACTTAGGCTAAAAGTACGGTAGATCGTGTTAAAACTAGCATTGTGAGTGTCAGGACGCTTAAGTTTTTTTCAGAAAACAAACTGGGATTGAAGTGCTACACATTTGTTAAGGAACAGGTGTGATGAGCCAAAAACGTTCTAATCTATTAACTGAACTGGATTATTCTAGGCAACCTCAACTATTTGCATACTTTGCAAAAACACTTTTCTTTAAGAAAAAGTTTTATTAACCGTTGCCTAGTAACCCTCTAGTCAGGTTTGACGCAGTAATCTGAAGGGAGCCTTCGAAATCAATGAGTGTTAAGGCAAGCGGCGGAAGCTCGATCGCTCGTCCGCAGTTATATCAAACCATACCAATTTCAACTGTTATTCAAGCTGAGCAACAAGACCGTTTTTTACAACGGGGGGAACTTGATGAGCTTGCTGTCTACCTAAACTCAGGAACCAAACGCTTAGAGATTGCAGCAACGCTGACTAAAAATTCCGAAGTTATTGTCTCGCGAGCCGCCAACCGGATCTTCACGGGTGGCTCCCCGATGTCTTACTTGGAAAGACCCAAACCTCAAGAGGCAATGGTTGGTGCCTCCGGAGGAGGGACAGGGGTACAAGATTTGGTAAAAATGGGGACAGCCACTTTTGTTGAAGGCGGAGGCGGCGGCCTTTTAGAGGGTCTGCGATCGCTCTTTAGCGTCTCACCGGGTGGGAGCGACGCGCCGACCCCAGTCTCCTTTAGACCGGTTAACATTGCCCGCTACGGTCCGGAGCGGATGCAAAAATCCCTGCGAGATATGGATTGGTTTCTCCGCTATACCACTTACGCGATCGTGGCTGGAGACCCAAACATCATTGCAGTCAATGTCCGAGGTCTGCGAGAAATTATTGAAACTGCCTGTTCTAGCGTCGCAACGATCGTTGCTCTGCAAGAAATGCGTCGGGCATCCCTTGGTTACTTCCGCAATGACACTGAAGCTCAATCGATTGTCGCTCAGTACTTTGAAGTTCTAATTAACGAATTTAAAGCTCCCAGCCCTTCTGACAAGCTGCGGCAGCGTCCTTCAGACGACTTACAAGGTCTACAGCTACCGCAAATTTACTTCAATGCAGCCGAGCGGCGACCCAAGTTTGTGATGAAGTCCGGCCTGTCTGCTTCTGAAAAAAATGAAGTTGTCAAGGCTGCCTACCGCCAAGTTTTCGAACGAGACATCACCCGGGCCTACAGCCTTTCCCTATCTTACTTGGAATCCCAAGTAAAGAACGGCGATATTTCCATGAAGGAGTTTGTCCGCCGTTTAGGTAAGTCTCCCCTCTACCGGAAGCAATTCTATGAACCCTTTATCAACAGTCGGGCCTTAGAACTGGCTTTCCGTCACTTCCTGGGTCGGGGTCCCAGCAGCAGGGAGGAACTGCAGAAATACTTCGCCACTGTCTCTAGCGGTGGCCTGCCTGCCCTCGTTGATGCCTTAGTCGATTCCAGTGAATACGCTGACTACTTCAACGAAGAAACAGTCCCCTACCTGCGGGGGTTGGGCCAAGAAGCCCAGGAATGCCGCAACTGGGGACCTCAGCAGGATCTGTTGCGATACGATGCTCCCTTCCGCAAAGTTCCTCAGTTTATTACAACCTTTGCTGACTACGGGCAGCCGCTACCCGATCAACATCCCTACGGCTCTGGCAACGATCCCCTAGAGATTCAATTCGGGGCAATCTTTCCGCAAGAAACCCGCAATCCTAGTAACCGACCTGCTCCCTTTGGCAAGGACACCCGCCGAATTCTGATTAACCAAGGTCCTGGGATTAACAATCAACTCAGCAACCCGGCAGCTCGCGGTGAGTTTCCCGGATCACTTGGACCTAAAATTTTCCGACTGGATCAAATTCCCAGCACCAATGGCAAAACCAAAGGGGTCAGTGTCAAGTTCTCGGAGCGTTCCACCCAGGCAGTGATCAAAGCAACCTACCTGCAGGTATTTGGGCGAGATGTCTATGAGGGGCAGCGCCTGAAAGTTTGGGAGATCAAGCTAGAAAACGGTGAAATTACGCTGCGGGACTTTATCCGCCAACTGGCCAAGTCTGACCTGTTCCGGAATACCTACTGGTCCTCGCTCTACGTAACCAAGGCGATTGAGTACATTCACCGCCGCTTGCTAGGTCGTCCGACCTACGGTCGTCAGGAAACCAACAAGTATTTTGACCTCTGCGCCAAGAAAGGCTTCTACGCGCTGGTTGATGCCTTGCTTGATAGTCCAGAGTACAGCGAAGCATTTGGTGAGGACACCGTTCCCTACGAGCGCTACCTGACACCAGCGGGCCAGGCTTCGCGATCGCTGCGGGTTGGCAGTATTGCTGAAGACACTGGTATTAACCCAGAAAAATCGACAACCCCTCGCTTTGTCCAACTGGGTACAGTTCAGGAAACTCGTGGTGAACCTACAATTCAGTTGAATACATCCCAGGGCGTCAGCAAGCAACGGGAGCAGACCAAGATCTTCAAGTTGACGAGTACTCAAGACAAGGTAGCTGTCAAAACCCTAACTCAAGCCGCCTATCGGCAAATTTTCGAGCGTGATATCGCCCCCTACATTGTCCGCAATGAATTTACTGCTTTAGAAAGCAAGCTGGGTAATGGTGAGATCACTGTGAAGGAGTTTGTTGAAGCTATCGGTAGCTCTGACCTTTACATCAAAGAGTTCTACACTCCTTATCCCAACACTAAAGTCGTTGAGTTAGGAACCAAGCATTTTCTCGGTCGCGCCCCAAGAGACCAGGCGGAAATCCGGAAGTACAACCAGATTCTGGCAACAAAAGGCGTCCGGGGCTTCGTCAGTGCCTTGGTCAACAGTATGGATTACATCGAAGCATTCGGTGAGGACACCGTTCCCTACCGTCGCTTCCCAACCCTCCCTGCGGCTAACTTCCCCAATACCGAGAAGCTATACAACCGCCTCACCAAGCAGGATGACTCTATCGTTATCCCTAGCCTTGAGCTGAAGCAGGTTCAATCCTCAGGTTAAGTTCTTTCTGAGGGAGCCCTGCTCTGAAACATTGCTACCCTGGCGTACTCCCAGATATCTCAGGGTAGTTAAATAGCGTCTCGTCTCAGAGAGGTCAGTGCTGGCCTGTGCTGCCTGGGTCTAAGTTAAAAATGAAGTAAAATGTTACAAACTGTTGCGACTAAAGCCTTAAACCAGCCTAAATACTGGAAAATGTTTCCGGGGGTGGCTGAGTTTGACAACCCGCATACTTCTACAGGTTAGATTGCAGACTCCTTAATCAATATAGGGGTCTCTGCACAAGTACCAAGAGCAACAAGCTTGGCTAGCTAAAAAATTGCAATGTCACTTTAGACACACCCATTTAACTTTTTCTACTGGAGGAATCCATCCATGAGTGTTGTCACGAGATCAATCGTGAATGCTGATGCTGAAGCCCGCTATCTCAGTCCTGGTGAGCTGGATAACATCAAAGGTTTTGTCACAAATGGTGAGCGCCGCCTACGTATCGCTCAAACAATGACAGAGAACCGTGAGCGCATTGTCAAACAAGCTGGTGACCAGTTGTTCCAAAAGCGCCCGGATATTGTCTCCCCTGGTGGCAATGCTTACGGCGAGGAAATGACGGCAACTTGCCTGCGCGACTTGGACTACTACCTGCGCCTGATTACCTACGGAATTGTTTCAGGCGATGTCACTCCGATTGAGGAAATTGGAGTTGTGGGAGTACGGGAGATGTACAACTCCCTAGGTACTCCCATTCCTGCCGTAGCAGAGGGGGTTCGGGCCATGAAGAATGTCATCTCCTCGATGATGTCTGGAGAAGACACTGCAGAAGCTGGTGCCTACTTCGACTACCTCATTGGTGCCATGCAGTAGTGCAACGCCTTTTGACTCAACGCGCACAAGCAAAAGATTAAGGAAGCTAATACTATGCAAGACGCAATCACTTCTGTTATCAACTCCTCTGATGTTCAAGGTAAGTACTTAGACGGCACCGCTATGGATAGGCTGAAAGGCTATTTCCAGACTGGTGAACTACGTGTTCGTGCTGCTACAACGATCAGTGCTAACGCTGCCAATATTGTCAAGGAAGCTGTAGCGAAGTCCCTGTTGTACTCGGATATCACTCGTCCGGGCGGTAACATGTACACCACTCGTCGCTACGCTGCTTGTATTCGTGACCTTGACTACTATCTCCGCTACTCCACCTACGCCATGCTCGCTGGTGATCCTTCTATCCTGGATGAGCGCGTGCTCAATGGCTTGAAGGAGACTTACAACTCCCTTGGGGTTCCGATTGGCGCAACTGTTCAAGCGATTAAGGCTATGAAGGAGGTCACGGCTGCTCTAGTGGGTGCCGATGCCGGCAAGGAAATGGGTGTTTACCTTGACTACATCTGCTCTGGCCTGAGCTAAAACTGCTCGCACTAGACTTGAGTAGACCTTTTTACCAAACTGAGGTTGGGAAGTCGAGAGTGAGTCTTAGGTTGTTAAAGGCAGAGCAAGTTGACTGTTCTAAGGCTAGCTTTAAGGGATCTAGGGCTGACTCTTGACTTCCAGCCTGTGCCGTTAAATGTCTGGGTTTGGTAAATTAGCATTTAACAATTCAATAGGTGTTAGTTGATATTCTCCCCTAAGCTTATCCTGCAGATTTTGGTGTATTGAGCAAACAGGTGGGTCTAGTACTTTAGGGATGAGATAGTAGGGTTTAATTTTTTCATAAGTTTTTACAAGTTTAGGAGAAACGAACCAATGCGTATGTTTAGAGTTACGGCCTGTGTTCCCAGCCAAACTCGGATTCGGACCCAACGGGAGCTGCAGAATACCTACTTTACCAAGTTAGTTCCCTACGAGAACTGGTTTCGGGAACAGCAACGGATTATGAAAATGGGCGGCAAGATCATGAAAGTTGAGTTGGCGACAGGTAAGCCTGGTACGAATACTGGGCTCCTGTGATCTGATGTCAGTTCTCTAGCTAACTGATCATAAGTTTCTGTCGAGGCCACCGTGGCCTCTTTTTTTGTACTTCATGCCAGTGCTCTAGTGACGGCAAAGCAGAGTTCCGTTATACTAACTACCGTCCTTGATTGGTCTTGAATAGCGTTGGACTTGCGTCGTCTAACTCACTTGGGGGATTCACCTGTGCAGACATGGGCTATGGAAGCCCGACTTCTGCGCTGGCTGACTTTCCTCTGGCTTTTTATCGGTTTAGCAGTTCTATTCTCGGCCTCGCACCATAGTGGTGTTGCTGAGTTTAGCGACGGATTGTATTACTTCAAGCGCCAACTGATTGGGGTTGCAATTGGTCTAACTGGGTTTCAACTGTTAGTTCATCTCCCACTGCGCCGAACGCTGGCGATCGCAAATCCCCTTTTCATCATCCTGCTAGGATTGCTCCTCATCTTGCAGGTACCAAATGTAGGTACCTCAGTAAATGGAGCCGTGCGCTGGATTGCTTTTGGGCCGTTTCTGGTTCAGCCCTCGGAGCTGATAAAACCCCTACTGATCTTACAAAGCGCTCGGGTGTTTGGGCAGTGGGAGCGGTTGACCTGGAAAGTTCGCAGCACCTGGCTGATCATCTTTGGCATAACGCTGCTAGGAATTTTAATCCAACCTAATCTAAGTACGACTGCGCTCTGTGGTATTACCCTTTGGCTGGTTGCTTTAGCCGCAGGACTGCCCTACTCCTACCTAGGGGGAGCGGCAGCCGGGGGGGTGCTGGCAGCACTCTTGAGTGTCGGCATCAATGCCTATCAGCGCCAGCGAATCCTGTCCTTCTTAAATCCCTGGTCTGATGCGGCTGGAGATGGCTACCAGTTAATCCAGAGCTTACTGGCAGTTGGCTCCGGCGGTCCTTGGGGTACAGGATTTGGCCTGTCTCAGCAAAAGTTGTCTTACTTGCCAATTCAGTACACAGACTTCATCTTCGCTGTTTTTGCAGAAGAATTTGGCTTGGTAGGAAGCTTTGTACTCCTGCTGCTATTAACGGCCTATGGTGTCCTAGCCCTGCGAGTCGCTGTCAAAACTCGAATTACTGAGCATCGGCTGGTGGCGATCGCAGCCATGGTATTGATGGTGGGACAGTCTCTACTTAACATTGGTGTCGCTACAGGTGCTTTACCCACCACGGGCTTACCCCTTCCCCTATTCAGTTACGGTGCAAACTCCGTCATCTCCTGCCTGCTGATCGCAGGACTACTGGTGCGGGTTGCGCGCGAGAGCAATCCAGCTAAAGTTATTGCCTTAAACAACCGCCAAAAGCCTGATACTCAAGCATCCCGCTCCGCCCCTGCTGACCTTTCATCAGTACCAAGTCCACCCCAAAAGGCAGCAGGTCCAGAGAGAAGAAACACGAGGCGGCGGAGACAGCTTTTTCCGCTGCAGAAGCGTACTTCCCCTAAAGCTAGTTCATGGCAGGACCGTGTCCCGGCAGCGGCTAGTCGTGTTACAAAGAGAGGCTCACGCAGACTTCGATAGAATAGTAGCGAAGCAACCGTAAACAAGCTGAAATAGCAAACTGAAATGGAAACTCTTCAAGCTCAGCTCTATCACTTAGAGCAGTTTGCTAACACTCTAGTTTTAAATCAGCTAGCTCACTTAACCTTACTCAGTACTGGGATCGTTTTTTTAGCAGGCATTTTGACAAGTTTGTCACCCTGCATGCTGTCGATGCTACCAATCACGGTCGGCTATATCGGTGGGTATGAAGCAAGGAGCCGCTGGCAAGCTGTTGCCCAGTCCGTTTGGTTTGTCTTAGGACTGGCAACCACCCTAGCCGGACTTGGGGTGATGGCAGGGGCGATTGGTCGCGTCTATGGTCAAATCGGGCTTGGGTTACCCATTATGGTCAGTTTAGTCGCAATCATTATGGGGCTAAACCTATTGGAAGCACTGCCCCTAAAGTTACCTGTCCTGACTGGAGCAGGCTTGCTCACCCGACAGTGGCCTCAGGGTGTCCGGGCTTTTCTAGTGGGTTTAACCTTCGGCTTAGTTGCTTCTCCCTGCAGTACACCGGTACTTGCTACTTTGTTAGCGTGGGTCTCGAGTACCCAAGACCCGGTGGTTGGGGGTGGGTTGCTGCTGGCTTACACCCTAGGCTACGCCATGCCTCTCGTCTTAGCAGGGACCTTTACGGCCACAATTAAAAATTTTTTAGAGTTACGTCGCTGGTCAGGCTGGCTCACCCCAGCAAGCGGAGCCCTACTCGTAGGATTTGGGGTTTTTTCCTTGCTATTTCGAGTCTTTCCAGCCTCTTTGTAGACGTGCAGGCTGGGCAACCTAGAGGTTCCTATGACTTTAAAAACTCCCTTTCTCCAGCGATGGTTCAAGCAAGAACTTTTACCCCTGTTGGCAGACCTGCGGTTAGCAATCTTTTTGTTGCTCGCGGTTGCCCTATTCAGCATCGCGGGTACGGTGATTGAGCAGGGACAATCTCTAGCTTTTTACCAGGCAAACTACCCGGAGCAGCCGGCTTTGTTTGGCTTCCTCACCTGGAAAGTTCTTTTGACCCTGGGCCTAGATCAGGTGTATCGTACTTGGTGGTTTTTAGCCCTGCTCATTCTATTTGGGGCTAGTTTGACAGCCTGCACGTTCACGCGGCAGTTAATTGCGCTGCGATGGTTCTCCCGTACCTGGAACTTTTACAGTCAACCGCGTCAGTTTCAAAAGTTTGCGCTAAGTACAGTCTTAGAAAAAGTCTCTCTGGATCAATTGGTGCCGTTACTGGAGAAAAAGCGCTATCGAATTTTTCGGCGACAGGAGATGCTCTACGCCCATAAAGGGATTGTTGGACGAGTCGGCCCGATTGTGGTTCATGCCAGTATGCTGCTGATCTTGCTGGGGGCAATCTGGGGTTCCCTGACTGGATTTATGGCTCAGGAAATGGTTCCCAGTGGAACGACATTCCAGATCACCAACATTACAGAAGCTGGTCCCTGGGCCACACCACAAACTCTCAAAGAGTGGTCAGTGCGCGTCAACCGCTTCTGGATTGATTACACACCTGAAGGTGCTATTGATCAGTTTTACTCGGATTTATCCGTGCTCGATACCCAGGGACAGGAAGTAGACCGCAAAACCATTCATGTGAACGAACCACTCCGATACCAGGGAGTATCTCTTTATCAAGCAGACTGGGCGATCGCGGCGGTGAGAGTGCGGCTCAACAATAGCCCGATTTTTCAGCTTCCCATGGCTCAACTGAATACGGGTGGCAAAGGCCGGATCTGGGGTACCTGGATTCCCACTAAACCTGATTTGAGTACTGGGGTTTCCCTGGTTGCCCGTGATTTACAAGGTACGCTGCTGATTTACGATAACTCCGGCAAGCTGATCTCAACGGTTCGGGCTGGTATGTCCACGCAAGTCAACGGTGTCACCTTAGCTGTGGTTGATGTCGTTGGCAGTACTGGACTTCAGATCAAGGCAGATCCAGGGATTTGGATCCTCTACGCTGGATTTGGCTTACTGATGCTGGGTGTGGTGATGAGCTATATCTCTCACTCACAGATCTGGGCGTTGCAGCAAAACACCTGCCTGTACATTGGCGGCAGAACTAACCGAGCCCAAGTTACGTTTGAGCAGGAGCTGATTGAGGTCTTGGACCAGCTCAGTTCCGACAATCAGCAGTTAACGGCCCAAGTGGTTACAGAAAGCTAACAGTTGCAAAAGCTGTCGGTCTAAAAGCGAGACAAGCCTAATCCTACCCAGCAAGATGTTTGACTGCTTGAGCGGGCAAGCTGAACTCCCTCTTAAGCAGGTCAGCTCTGGGTTAAGAGAAGACCACTCAGGGCCAAATTTGGCTGATTGTGATTTCTGATACAGAACCAAGGTTTCAGAACTTGCTGCAATCAGATTTAATTACCACAAATCTCCTGGCAGTGAAGGACAAAAACGCATGTTGAAGAAAACTTTAACGACTGGGGCGATCGCGCTCTGGCTGCTCAGCGGCCCCCTGATGGGAAATGCCCTTGCTCAGGAAGAGGCCACTCCTGATACAGGCGACACCGCATTCATGTTGCTTTCAGCAGCGCTCGTACTGCTGATGACTCCTGGCCTAGCCTTCTTTTATGGGGGATTCGTGCGATCGCGCAATGTCCTCAATACCATGATGATGAGCTTCTTGCTCCTGGGGGTTGTGGGAGTCACCTGGATTCTTTGGGGCTATAGCCTTGCCTTTGCCCCAGGCCTGCCGTTCATCGGCGGCTTGCAGTGGCTGTTTCTCAATGGTGTGGGGCTAGATATAGACGGTTACTTGCCAAACATGGGGTTGCCAGAGGCGGCAGAAGTAACGTCCTACGCGGCAACGATTCCGCACCAGGCATATATGATCTATCAAGCCATGTTTGCCATCATTACGCCAGCACTGATTTCTGGAGCAATTGTAGAGCGGATTAGCTTCCGAGCTTACGCCCTGTTTGTGCTGCTATGGTCAACATTCATTTACTGTCCAATGGCCCACATGGTCTGGGGAAAGGGTGGATTGGTTGGCTTGTACGGTGGCTTTGGTGCCCTCGATTTTGCTGGTGGTACAGTGGTACATATTCTCTCTGGGGTTTCAGCTCTTGTCGCGGTGCTTGTCCTAGGTCCCCGGAGAACCTACCCGAACGAGTCAACCCCTCCCCACAACGTGCCCTTCATTCTGCTTGGAGCTGCCTTACTCTGGTTTGGCTGGTTCGGGTTCAATGCCGGAAGTGCTTTGTCTTCTGGTGCCCTATCCACCGTGGCTTTTGTAGCAACCAACACAGCAGCCGCTGGAGCTGTCTTAACCTGGCTAATCTTGGAAGCGGCCCTACGAGGCAAGGCTACTGCGGTAGGCGCTGCTACGGCAGCGGTTGCAGGTTTGGTCGGCGTAACACCAGCAGCAGGCTTTGTCACACCGATTGGAGCACTACTAATTGGAAGTATTGTATCCCTATGCTGTTTCTTTGCAGTTAGCTTCAAGGCTAAGATGCAATTTGATGATTCTCTGGACGTCTACTCAATTCATGGGGTTGGTGGGACGGTTGGCGCAATTCTCACAGGGGTTTTTGCGACCACAACAGTCAATGAACTGGGTGCTGATGGCTTGCTGTATGGCAACCCGTCCCAACTTGTTCTACAAGTGTTAGGGGTTGCCATTGCTTATGTTCTAGGTGGAGTTGGCACGTTTATTCTGCTCAAGATTCTAGACGCCACGGTTGGCCTGCGTGCCAAACCAGCGGCTGAGCTGGAAGGAATGGATATTAACGAACACGGTGAAGAGGGCTATGGCGAGGAATTCGGTACGATGCGAGATATGGCTGGGCCATCGGCAGAAATGAGGTAGAGACAATAATGCTGAGGTTGAGCATTTGGTGGTAAGAAACCAACCTTGTAAGTAGGGTTGGTATAGTCAAAAAAAGGGTGCGACAACGGGCACCCTTTTCACTGGTCTCTAAAATAGAGGTTTGATCTTCACCTCTTTACGCCTCAAATCGGTCCTCAAGTCAACCACTCTTCAACTGCCTCAGCCTTGGTGTTTGTGTGCTGCTGGGGAGTCTCTCGGGTAAATTTCATTTGAATCGAGCGGGTTTGCTCCTCATCGACTGCTACAGCCATGATGGGATAGTCAATTAAGCCGTCTTGGAAGGACATCTGAAAGCGGAAGGTACCGTCGGGATTCAGTTTTATCGGTTGTCCTCCTATCGTAACCGTTGCGTCAGGCTCAGTTGCACCGTAGACAATCAACTCGGCGTCAGCAACGAGCCAGAACTGACGAGGGCGTATGGGTGGCATCGAGGCAGAGAAACCAACGCCTGACATGGTTAAACCAGACACGGTAGGCGCTGCCCACATCCCTATGCCCGAGGGAAAGACGTAGGAACTGATCGACTGCTCGCACACAGGTACTTGCTGCATGGAGCCGTAGAGAGACCCTGCTACTCGTTCAGCCTCAGCAGCTTGGGCCATGCCAAAGATTTCGTTATGAACTGGGCTATCCTGGTCATTACTGCCAGGAGCAGCCAGCCCAAACTGCTGACTGCGGGGCGGGACTAACTCAAATAGGGTCTTACCGCGCAGATCCAAATTCCAGTCCACGCTGATGAACTGGTCCTCAATCCAATCAGAGGGATAGGTAGGAGGAATATGGACCGGGGCAGAGCGAGCAAGAACCAGCCAGCGACCATCCGCGCAGCGATAGCCAATCTCAACGATGTAGTCGCGATCGCTGACCGGAATCGGTAAGTACCACTCACGGGACAGTTCATCACAGGAATATTCCTGAATACTGTGGGGAACTTGATAGTCCAGATTAACCTCAGTGGCATCGTAAAGTCGCAGGGCAAGTTGCTGTCCACCTTGGCTGCGAAGCTCTGAGCGATGCTCGTTGGGGACATCCCAGTAGGTGTAAGCCCACTGGGGATCACGAGGCATCAGGGCAATCCGGCTCTCGCCATACCCATCAGGCAAGTCATTCAATCCTTGATCAACGGCTGCTAAAGAACCACCCTGCTGATCAACTTGACCAACTTCAAACTTTGTCGCTTCCACAGTTTCTTGAGGGGTTAGGGTTGCTGGTGAGGGTAAGGTGTGAGTAGGACTTTGGGAAGGCAGCCCCTGCTGGATCTCCTGGACTGAGGCCAGTAATTGATTCTTGCGCATTCGGCTGTAGCGAGAAACACCGTACTCGCTCGCTACCCTGCGGAGTTGCCGTAACGTCATCTCCTTGAAAGGTGGGCGTTCTTTTGCCATCACTGTTGCCTCCTAGTTAACGCTGTTAACGCTTGACGAAAGTGATCCCCAAAGCAGGCAGTAATCTCTCGATTCAAACCTGGGGATCGCTTTATTCTCTAATCTGTTGCAACAACTTCATAAACGTCAAGCCTTTATCCGGCTTAATTTGGGTAGATCTACGGGTTTACAGGCAAAACGGGGATCGTTATGTCAGAGTAACTTGATATTTGTCGTAGACTTAAAACTTGATAACTTTCTTTCACCCAACTTAAACAAACCTTGCTAAACTCAGGGCCGATTGAATATTGACTTTGCCAGGGATTTTAGGGAATTACCGGCGTTACTCAATGTCTGCTCAATCGGCCTCTGGGTCTGGAGAAAGACGCGGGCACAATTACGACCTGGCATGCCAGAAATTGAACCACCGGGATGGGTTCCTGCCCCGGTGAGAAATAAACCTTCAATTGGTGTTTTATAGTTTGCCAGTTCTGGAAGTGGCCGAAAAAACACCATTTGGTCCAGGGTCATGTCAATGTGATAGTAGTTACCCTTGAACGCGCCCAGGCGATCGCCCAGCTCAGCCGGACTCTCGACACTGCGCGCAATCATGGCCTGCTTCACGTTAGGCGCATACTCAGCAAGTTTATCAATCACGCGATCAGCCACCTTATGTTTCAGCTCATCCGTCCAGCCTGTACCATTTAGGCCCGTGCCCTCTGCCCCGGCAATTTGGTAGGGGGCGAAAAACTCGATCCACAGGGTGTGTTTGCCCGCCGGTGCCATTGAAGGATCAAGCATCGTCGGCATCACTACGTACATAGAGGGGTCTGCGTCTGGTATTTCTCCCACAATCGGCAGGCTGTGAGCCAACTCAACGTGCCGGACAGAATCAGCAATCAGCACCGAGCCAATTAGGTACTCATCTCGGTGATTGTGGTGCTCAAAGCGCAGGGGTTCAGACAGCGCACAGTCAATCTTGAGAATGGTTTCGTTGTTGTTAACAATCCGCCGCTCTAGCCGTTCTCGCAGATGAGAGTCAGCCGCATTGACGTCACCTTCATCGATTAAATGCAAGAACAGGCGCTTGGCATCAATATTAGAAATGACCCCCTGAGTAGCGCGATACTCCGTACCGTTGGCAACGCGAACACCCACGGCCCGACCATCGTCAATCAATATCTTTTCAACCTGCTGATCGGTTAAAACCACCCCACCTTTGCTTTGAACCAATTTCAATAACGCCTGAATCAGAGCACCTGTTCCGCCGCGTGGTCTTGCCATACCAGGGTTATGGCGCATCGCCATCATGATCGCCCCAACCGCATTGGTTTTCTGAGAGGGTGGTGCACCCAATTCTGCTGCCAACCGTGCCAGCGGAGCCTTGAGGAATTCTGAGTCAAACCACTCATTCAGAACATCCTCAGGACTGGTCAGCATGGTTCGAATAAAGTCTAAGGTCTGATCTGGAGGTCCTAGAACAGAAAATAGATCTTTAAGCTTCTCAGTATCATAGTTGCCAGCGATATCAACAAGGGACTTTGGCGGCGCATTAAACATAGGAATCATCGCCCCAATCACGTGCTGCCAAAACGCTGTGTATTCTGCATATTTTTTAGCATCACGCGGACTAAAGCGCTCAATCTCTGCACAGGTCTTCTCAACAGAGCGGTGACCTAAAAAGTACTTGCCGTCCGGATGAGGACAAAAGACAACCGGATCGCAGTAGAGATAGTCCAAGCCGTACTGAGTCAGTTCTAATTCCTCGACCACTGGTCCTAAGTGGATAAACTCATGGTCGATCGCACAAAGGTTGAACTTAAATCCAGGTGCTGCTTCCGGCATGATTTCCTCAGTTGTCGCCGCTCCACCAGGTACTGAACGCTTCTCCAGGAGCAGGACACTGTAGCCAGCCTTGAGAAGATAAGCGGCACAGACCAGTCCATTGTGTCCCGCTCCAATAATCACAACATCGTAGGTTTGCATGAAAGGATTTCCAGGAGTAGTGTATTTTTTCAATTGTAGAAAAGATTACAAAATGTAAACTAGTTGGCGCGATCGCCTGTCTGCTTGAAAAACTCTTCTCAAAGATGAAGAAGCAGGAGAAGCTGCCAGAGTAGACTCACAGGGTTCAACCAATCTCAACGTCTCGTCTATGGATATCTACATCCTCAATCTGCTGGTCGTCGGCCTGCTTTTACTGTTTGTCACCTTAGGATCAGGCTGGATTGCCCGCTTACCCCTATCTAATGCCCTGATTTACTTAATTGTCGGAATTGTTTTAGGCCCCTACGGGTTTGATCTAATACAGTTCAAGCCAGATGCAGACTTTCTCAAACGGCTTACAGAGCTAGTCGTAATTGTGTCTGTGTTTGGTTGTGGCCTCAAGGTCAATCTTCCTTTAAAGGTGTGGGCTTGGAACTCAACAGCTCGGCTGATTGGATTTCTGATGCCTATGACAATTTTTGCGATCGCGGCAGTCGGTCACTGGCTTTTAGGGTTTAGCTGGGGAGCTGCCGTACTGCTGGGTGGAATCCTGGCGCCAACTGACCCGGTCCTGGCCTCAGAAGTTCAGGTTGAAGACGTAGATGAGCAGGATGAGCTGCGATTTGGTCTCACCTCCGAAGGGGGTCTCAACGACGCCCTAGCCTTTCCCTTCGTCTACTTTGGCCTGTACTGGCTCAAGGATGATTGGCAAAACTGGTTCAGGCAGTGGGTTGCTGTTGACCTAGTTTGGGCGATCGCCGCTGGGGCGGTCATGGGCATTGTGGTGGCAAAAGGCGTGGTCCGTATTGATCGACACCTGCAAAAGTTTCGCCAGGTAGAAGCAGAGCGGGAGGACTTTGTTGCCCTCAGTACAATCTTGCTGACCTATTCCTTAACTGAGTTGGTCAACGGCTACGGTTTTCTAGCGGTATTTGTTGCCGGTATTGTCCTCCAGCGGGGGTACTACCGAGAAAAGCAGATGTCTCAACTGGTGTTTACCGAGCAGATCGAAAATTTGTTGGAAGTCGTGGCAATTTTGATCTTAGGATCTCTCCTGGCGATCGAACCCATCCGGCAATTTGGCGGCAAAGCCCTGCTAGTTGCCGGGCTACTGCTGTTCGTGATTCGGCCTGGGGGAACCTGGCTCAGCACCATTGGCAGCCGCTCTCCAGCAGCAAAACGTTTGTTAATTGGCTGGTTCGGGATTCGCGGCGTGGGCTCCCTCTATTATTTGTTTTATGCCTTGGGAGAGGGATTACAAAAAACTGGAAAAGTCGGAGAGCAAATTGCTTGGATCACCTTTCTAACCATTGTGCTCTCGATCATTCTGCACGGAACCAGTGCAACCCCTCTAATGCATTGGTATGAGCAGAAATTCAAAGGCCGGAAAAAATTAGAGGAATCTGCCCAGGACGAGGATTAAGGGCAGATCAATCTCAGACCTAGAAGATGACTAAATCGGTCAAGAGAAGGATAAATTCAGCCCTCTTCTTGTGACACCTTTGAGGCAAGTATTAATTTTTACTAAGGGGAACACGTCATGGTATCCACGCTTGATGATACAAAGCGCACTGCGATCGCGATCAAACTGTCAGACATGAAAGCGAAACAGGAGCTACTTATTTTCACTGAGCAGCAGCTCCTATCGGCAGGGCTTGACGCTGAAAGCCAAAAGGCTATACAGAACTTTCTGGAATCCGACCAGAAAAACATGGGCATTCTGGAAAGCGTGATTGTCGAGTACGGGATTCAGGCAGAGCCGAATGAAGTGACGCAGCAGTTCGTACAGCAAGCTAAAGACCTGATGGGTGGCTCTAAGCTGAGCCTTTACGAAAAGGTCATTCAGTATGAACTACTAAAGCACGGACAATTCATGAGCGGTGAGATTATCCATAAAGCTGCTCAGCAAGTTGGTGCGGATGTTCTAGCCGCCTTAGGTCCTTTAAACATCGTCAACTTTGAAAACCGGGCCCATCAAGAACAGCTCAAGGGGATTATGGAGCGGGTAGGTGTGCTTGAACTTACCGGACAAGAGGCCGATCAGGGGCTCTTTGCCCGCCTGTCAGACGCCGCCGCCGCCGCGTCAGGTGTAGTTGGTAGCGTTTTTACCCAAACCACCGATAAGCAGGATATTGGCATCCGTGGCTTGATTAGAACTGAGCATGTCAAGGTCAACACTCTGTTCACGGAAATTGGCGCTACTGATGATCCTGACAAGCTCCAAGAATATTTCGGTCAGCTCTACAAAGATTTACTCTCCCACGCCGAAGCGGAAGAGCAGGTCGTTTACCCAGCCGTTCGCTCTTTTTATGGCAACACTGATACCCAAGAGCTGTACGATGAGCAAGCCGAAATGAAACGGATGCTTGATGAAATTAAATCTACTGACCCTGCTTCAACGGACGGATTTAAGTCAAAAGTCAGAAAGCTAATGGATGTGGTTGGAGATCATATCCGTCAAGAAGAAAGCACCCTGTTTGCTGCGATTCGTGACAACTGTAGTGAGTCTCAACAGGAGCAAATGGCAACCCAGTTCAAGTCAGCTAAGACCCAAACTCAAGATAAAGTTGCTGCTAGCTAGTTGAGTAGTAAGTTGACTGCAACTACCTGAGCTTTTGGATTAACGGGCGGCTGAGCAATTAGGGGGTGACCAGCACCCCCTTTGCTATCGGTAAGGATATAGGACGTGGCTAAGTACGGTCTTCCGCCATGCACAAACTACATCGATTGTTGCAAACTGTGGTTAGTTGTTAAGAAAAAATAAGTAAATTGTCATGGTATCAACGCTTGATGACACAAAGCGAACTGAGATCGCCACTAAGCTGGCTGATATGGGAGCTTTACAGAACCTACTGGTTTCAAACGAGCAAAAATTAATTGCTGAGGTGAGCGATCTAGAGCTGCGCAGTCGCCTAGAGAATATGCTAAGAGACGACCAGAAAAATGTTGGGATTATTGAGTCTGTGATCAGTCAGTACGGAACTTCGGTACAGCCCAAGAATAAGGTTCAGAAGTTTGTCGAGCAAACCCAGGGATCTATGCAGGGTTCCGACTTAACCCTGTACGAGAAAGTTTCTCTGCATGAGCTACTGAAGCACTCCCAGGCCATGAATGGAATTGTGGTTCACAAAGCCGCCCAACTTTTCGGCAGTACCCTCGCAGACACTTTGAATCCCTTGAACACCGTCAACTTTGAGAACCGAGCACACCAAGAACAACTTAAAGGGATGCTTGAGATCCTAGGGGCACGAGAACTAGTGGGTCAAGACCCTGACCAGGGAGTTTGGGCTCGAGTTCAAGATGCCACAGCAGCTTTGAAGGGTGTGTTTGGCAGCCTGAGTGATCACACATAAGGTAAGTTCTTAGAACTGAATCACCTTGGCCTAAGTAAGGGAAGGGGGCGACTTGCCTCCTTTTTTTAGGACTCACATATTAGCTGACCAATGATTTGCATGGTTTGCCCAGTGATTTAAACCGCGCTACTGATCCACATTTAGGTTAACGGGGGACAGTACTACGATCCGGCTTGTTGTCTCAAAATGCCATCTGTTCGCTCATTCTGCTGCGTCAACACTTTGCTAATGCTGTGAGCTGAGTACCTGGACCCTGAGGGTCCAGGTACTCAGCTCTGTAGCTCACCACGGAGGCTACCCTGAAAGCTGACTGCTTAACTTTGAGAGCTTAATCTTATGTACCACTCTTGTTGGTCTCACCCAAATTTGCCTGAGTTAGATTTGCCATCAGTAGGCTGGCTTTATCTAGATCAGCATTAAACAAATTTGCCCTAGATAGGTCTGCATAGTTCAGGTTTGTCCCTCTTAAGTCTGCCCAGCTCAAATTCGCTCGGCTTAGGTTCGCCCCACTTAGATCTGCTTGGTTCAGGCTCGTCTCACTTAGATCTGCCTCGCTCAAGTTTGCTTTGCTTAAGTCTATTTCCCTCAGATCTAGACTGTTTAAATCTGCTTTACTCAGATCCGCTTTGCTGAAGTTTCGTTCCCCTGCGGCATATTGCCTCAGAAGTTCAATCACTTTACGCTGTTGTATGCTGCTGTTGATATCCATATCGTTGGTTGCTCAGACACTTGGGTAGCTGTCTGACTTGTGTTCCGCTAGTCTCCACAATTTAGGTAGTGGGAATGCTGGAGCTATTGCTTTTGATTGATTAGCTTTGCGTTCTGTCTATACCTGGCGATCGCTGCTCAAAAAATATCTCTACAAGTAAGAGGACTGACTGGGGACCATCACTCAAGTCGTCTATTTTAGCTGGTTTCATCATGGGTTATTGTCCGATTCAGGCTTACCTCGTTCAGGTTTGACCCGCGCAGGTCTGCCCGACTTAAGTCTGCTCCGTTTAAATTAGCCTCGCTCAAGATTGCCCCGTTTAGATTAGCCCCAGCTAAGTTTGTCATCAGCAAGCTTGCCCGATTCAGGTCAGCGTCACATAGGTCTGCATTACCTAGATTTGCATAATCTAAGTTCGCCTCAGATAAATTTGCTCGACTTAGAATTGCCCCACTTAAATCTGCTCCACTTAGGGTTGCTCGACTCAGATCTGCCTCACTCAGGTTTGCCTCAGTTAGATTTGCTCGAGTCAAGTTTGCCCCACTCAGGTCTGCCATAGACAGGTTTGCCCCACTTAAATTTGCCCTATTTAGGTCTGCCGTAAATAAATTTGCCCAACTTAGATTTGCCCTATTTAGGTCTGCCATAAACAGGTATGTCATCCGCAGGCTTGCCCTATTCACGTCTGCATCACATAGGTCTGCATTATATAGGTTTGCGTAATCCAGATTTGCCTGACTCAGGTTTGCTCCAGTTAGGATTGCCCGACTTAAGATGGCTCGGCTCAGGTTTACACCCTGCAAGCTTGTTTCAGCCAGGTCTATCTTGCTAAAGTCTCGCTCTCCTGACGCGTACTGGCTTAGAAGTTCAAGCACTCTGGCCCTGCGTAGACGGTCAGCATTCATGTTGTTGGTTTCGCAGTATCTTGGGCAGGTAAACTTCTACGATTATTCCCACCTGCCTGGGCTTACCGCTCTACGAATAGACTTTTGCTGGGCCACTGTTCTAGGCACTAGGAAGCACCACCCGAAGTACTTAGTCACGGCGTTTACCATCTGGCATGATTGCCCCTCCTAGGTCTGCCTCGCTCAAGTTGACCCCCCTTAAGTTGGCTCCACTGAGATTTGCCCCGCTTAAGTCTGCTCGGCTCAAGTTTGCCCCGCCTAGGCTTGCCTCAATTAAATCTGCACCGACTAAGCTTACTCCACGCAGGTCAACTGTGCTGAGGTTGCCCCCGTGCAGGGTTGCCCGGCTCAGGTTTATGCCGCCTAGTTCAGCTCGGCTCAGGTTGGCTCCGCTCAGGGTCGCTCGGCTCAGGTTAGCTCCAATTAGGTCTGCTCGGCTCAGGTTAGCTCCAATCAGGTCTGCTCGGCTCAGGTTGGCATCGGTCAGGTCTACTGCCCGCAGATTTGCCCCTCGCAAGTTGGCCCCACGTAGAGTCACCCCAGTTAGCACAAGTCCGTGCAAACGTGCCCCGGTTAAATTTGCCCGGCTGAAGTCTGCCCCATTTAGGTCTGCTCCACTTAAGATTGCTCCATTCAAATTAGTTCCACTCAAGTTTGTCCCAGCGAGTTTTGTCCGACTCAGGTCTGCCCCACTCAGATTTGCCCCGTTCAGGTCAGCGCGACTCAGGTTTGTCCCATTTAGGTTGGCTCCCGTCAAGTTAGCTCCCGTCAAGTTAACTTCACTCAACGCCAGTCCACTCAGGTTGGTTCCACTCAGGTCTACTCGACTTAGGTCTGCCCGACTCAGGTTTGCTCCCCGTAGGTTTGCCTGACCTAGATCTGATCTGATTAGGGTTGCCCCACTCAAGTTTGCCCAGCTCAAGTCTGCCCGGCTCAGGTCTGCTCCACTTAAGTCTGCTTGACTCAAATCGACATTGATCAAGTTTGCACTGACCAGCTCTGCCCCACTTAAGTTAGCTTCAACCAGCTTGGCTCCACTTAGGTTAGTCCAATTTAGGTCAGCACGACTCAGGTTTATGCCATTCAGCTCTGCGCTAATCAAGTCTGCATGAATCAGCTCTATCTTGTTAAAGTTTCTTTCTCCTGCGGTGTATCGTTTCAGGAGTTCATAGGCGTTCATAGCTTCTTGAACCAAGCTGGTGGATTGTTTATACCTTGCAGTAATACGAGGTTCACAATTTTGACAGTTCAATCATAGTTGGGGGTGGCACCTGTAACATTTTGCAGAGAGTTTGAGCCGATTTCTGGTCCAGGCCAGAAGTTGCTACAGAATCATCCAGGCTGGAGCCAAAAATATTAGCGGCCCAGTTAAGTTCAAAATTTCTAGTGCTTGCTCTTGCCAGACCTCCGTTTTTGAGCAGTACTAGAGGAGCGTTAGTCTTGTTACCGAGATAAAACTCATGGCCGAGATAATAAGAGAAGCCGGGATCGACGTCTAACCAGCTTTGACACCTGACTTGTGGAAAGAGTATCTACAGAGGGTTTTGCTGGGTACTGTTGCGCCATTATGGCCAAAGAATCTAAACCGGATGCCCGTACTTGGAGCTGATCAGTAGGCATAGAAGGGTTAGAACTAGCTGAGGATGCCAGTGAGACTATGGTGATCATTGCTGCCGTAGTTAAGACGCTGAGTTTCATGGCTCTACTTTCCCTCACCTCCACTGGTGGGTGTGCGTGATCAAAACGTCAATCTGCTTCTGCATTAGGGTATTCGATTGACTCAAGTCAGTTATGCCCTATTTGTTTGCTAACGCTTACCGTTTTTTTACTGAAGTTGTCCTCAGCTTTGCAGAACCTGCCAATGGCGTTAGCGATCGCCCCCATCAGTTCTTTTCTACTCAGCCCCTGGGTAATCGTGACCTGCAGCCAGCGGAATTAAGCGATCAAGTGGTGTACTCAGCATTGATTTTGACGTAGTCGTAGCTGAGATCGCAGCCCCAGCCCTTGCCACAACCGGGGCCGTCGCCAACAGTCACCGATATCGTGATGGTGTCCTGTTTGAGATAGTTGCTGGCAGCTTGGCGGTCAAAGTTGAGGGGAGACCCATTTTGCATCAGCAGGAAGTTGCCCAGGCAGATCTGTAACTTCTCTGGATTAAAGGTGACGCCAGCCCGTCCTGCTGCCGCTGCGATTCTGCCCCAGTTGGGATCACGCCCGAACACGGCGGATTTAACCAGCATTGACCCGGCAATTGTTCTGGCCACTTGACGGGCCGCCTGTTCGTTGACTGCCCCAGATACTTGCACCTCGATCAGACAGGTTGCACCTTCTCCGTCGCGGGCGATCGCCTGGGCTAAGTGGGTACAAACAGCCGTGAGCATAGCTTCTAACTTTTCAGCTTCGGGTCCTATTTCGGTAATGGCTGGGGTGCGAGACTGGCCGTTCGCCAAGGCAAGCAGGGTGTCATTGGTGCTGGTATCGCCATCAACCGTAACTTGATTGAAGCTCTGAATTGTGGCTCGCCTCAGCATTTGCTGCCAGAGGTGGGGAGATACTGCCGCGTCACAAGTAATAAATGCCAACAGCGTCGCCATGTTGGGATGGATCATCCCAGAACCCTTGGCTATGCCGCCAACTCGCACCGGGCGACCATCAAATTCAGCCTCTAGGGCAATGGTTTTGGGGACTAGATCCGTAGTCATGATCGCTTTGGCAGCTTGAGCGGACCCGGTATCGGCAAGGGTGGAAGCCAGTTGTGGCAGGGCGACCTGAACCCGCTCTAGGGGAATTTGCTGGCCAATCACACCCGTAGAGGCAATCAGAACAGCCTCAGGCGGAATTCCTAGGGTTTGTCCGGCCCATTTTGCTGTTTCCAGGACCGCCGCTCGGCCCTGAGGCCCGGTGCCAGCGTTGGCCTGTCCAGCATTACAGAGGATGGCCTGAGCGCTAGGTTTTGCCCGTAAACGCTGGCGACAGTAGTCAACAGGGGCAGCCCGAACTTGACTGGTGGTGAACACACCAGCGGCGATCGCCTCAACGTCCGAGACAATCAAGGCTAGATCAAGCAGACCTGAAGGCTTTAATCCAGCCGCAATCCCTGCCGCTCGATAGCCCTTAGGCGCCGTAACACCACCGGGAATTTCCTGCCATACCATAACGTCTCCTTCAAGCACTGGGTTACATGCCTCCCCAAGTAGTCTTTAAGGGATTATATCGGGGCTTGATGGTTGAATCAGTGCTACTACTTTCGGATTAAGCTCTAGATTAAGAAAGTTATCGAGGAAGCAGCATGTCGCCTTGGCCTGGTTTAGTTACCGTTTCCGCTTTAATTCTCTACTTGGGTTTGACAATCAATGTGGGTCGAGCTAGAGCCAAATACAAGGTGGCCCCGCCTCAAATGTCAGGAGACCCTAACTTCGAGCGGGTGTTTCGGGTGCAGCAAAATACTTTGGAGCAACTTGTCCTGTTCTTACCTGGGCTGTGGTTGTTCTCCCAGTTCGTCAGCCCGGTTTGGGGTGCTGGCATTGGTACGGTTTGGATCATCGGTCGGATTTTGTACGCCTGGGGTTACTACAAGGTAGCTGAGAAACGAATGCTTGGTTTTGTGGTTAGTACCTCGATGACTCTGACGCTGCTGGCGGGTTCACTGGTCGGAATCATCTTGACCTTGGGCGCTTAACACGGATACTGAAGCCGCGATCGCTAACATAACTCCTGAAGAACTTATGCTGTTGTCCACCTGATTTCCTCAATGAGTCAGATTTCAACCCTAGAACTTGAGAGGTCAAGTTTTTTGCTTGCAAGATCGAGCTTAGAACTCGACCAGTCAAGCTTTTTGCTTGAGGGGTCAAGCTCCAAGCTCCAGGCCACAAGCTTAAGGCTGAAAGTGTCGGATTCAAAGCTGCGAACTCCAGGCTTGAAACTTGGAGCTTGTTTCGACCGACAAGATTGGGCTGAGAAAATCCTAATTTTGCTCTAGTCGAGTTTGAACGACCGTGCTAACCTGTGAAGGATTCTTAGGCACTATGCAGACTGCTATCTCGTCACCCTTACCAGCCTCAGCTAGCTGTTAGTGTACATCAAACACCTAGAACTTTCTCACTTCAAATCCTTTGGCGGTACAACGCCAATTCCTTTGCTACCCGGTTTTACTGTAATTTCCGGGCCAAACGGGTCTGGCAAATCAAATTTACTCGATGCCTTACTGTTCGCCCTAGGCTTATCTGGCTCTAAAGGGATGCGAGCCGAGCGCTTACCGGATTTGGTGAATCAGACTCAAACCAGCCGGGGCCGCTCGGTAGTGGAAGCTAGTGTCACCGTTGGCTTTGATCTGTCTGATCATGCCGCTGCTGTTGATGCAATCCCCGCTGGCGGAGGGGTGAGAGCATCAGCCAGTCAATCCTCAGACTGGCAGGTGACGCGAAAATTACGGGTCACCCAACAGGGAACCTATACCTCTAACTATTACATCAACAGTGAACCCTGCACTCTACACGAGTTACACGAACAGTTAGGTCGCCTGCGGATCTATCCAGAAGGCTACAACGTCGTTTTGCAGGGGGATGTCACCAATATTATTTCCATGAACTCTCGGCAGCGGCGCGAGATCATTGATGAATTGGCCGGGGTAGCGGATTTTGACCGCAAAATTGCCCAGGCGACGGAAAAACTAGATCAGGTGAAGGAACGGGAAGACCGCTTCCGAATTGTAGAGCATGAGCTGATCGGGCAGCGCGATCGCCTGGAGCGCGATCGCGCTGAGGCGGAAAAATACCGACAACTGCGAGCAGAACTTGAGGCAAAATCCCAATGGGAAGCGGTTTTACTCTGGCGTTTCACCCAAGTCGAGATCCGGCAACTGGCTGAGCAAACCGCAAGCAGTAGCCAAGCTGCAACAGCGCTAGGGGAACAACTCACAAGTTTAGAGACAGAGATCGAGCAGACCAGTGCAGCTCTAGAGGGCCTGAATGCCCAAGTCAAAGCCCTAGGAGAAGAGGAGCACCTGGCGCTGCAATCTACCCTGGCCACCCGCTCAGCTGAGCTGCGCCAACTTGAGCGCCAGCAACAGGAGCTAGCCCAGATCGGTCAAACCACAACCGCACAAGTTACCCGGACGCAACAGGATATCCAAGCTCAAACCCAGACGGCAGCAGCCCTGACTCACCAGCACCAGACCCTGGCAGCTCAAGTCGTAGGGCTCCGCCAGGAGCGGGACCAGGCGGAACAGACTCTAGATCAAAGTCGCGATCAGGCCAGTAGGATTACGGCAACCGCCGCAGCCTGGGTGCAACAACAAACCAATCTGCACCAGCAGATTGAAGCTTTGCTTCAGACCCTGGAGCCGCAGCGGGCCGAGCAGGCCCGTTTGGTGGAGCGGGTGCACCAGTTGGAGTATCAAGTTCGAGCCCAAGCAGAAGTGGGCGATCGCTTGCAGCAAGAAATTGCTGCCAAGGCGGACTTAGACCAAGCTCAAGTGGACTTGCAGCACCAGCAAGTCCAGGTGCAGACTCGGGCTCAGGCCCTCGCAGAGGCCGAACAAGACCTCAGCCTTCAGCAGGAAACCCAAGTTCGCCTGTTGCGAGAACAGCGAGACAAACAGCGGCAGCTTGACAAATTAGAAGCGCAACTCCAAGCCCTCCAGGAAGCCCAGGGGACCGCTGCCACCCGCTTAATCTTAGGCACAGGACTGCCCGGCGTCTGTGGCTTGGTGGCCCAGTTGGGTCGAGTTAACCCCCAGTACCAGCTCGCTCTGGAAACTGCGGCAGGAGCCCGGTTAAGCCACCTGGTAGTGGAGGATGATGCCATCGCTGCTGCCGGGATTGAAATATTAAAGCAAAGACGGGCCGGACGGGCTACCTTTTTGCCCCTGAACCAGATTCGCGCTGCCCAGCCTTTGCCCACTCTGCCCGCCCGTGGTGCGATTGACTACGCCCTGCACCTAGTCGAGTTTGAGCCGCGCTACCGGCAGGTGTTTGCCTATGTCTTTGGCAATACCGTCGTTTTTGCAACCCTGGGCGAGGCGCGCCGCTACCTGGGCCAGTATCGCATCGTTACCCTAGAGGGTGAGCTACTGGAAACCAGCGGGGCAATGACGGGGGGGAGCCGCTCAACCCACCAGTCGATCCACTTTGGTAAGGCGGAGATGTCGGAATCTGCTGAAGTTGCTGGCTTGAAAGCCCGACTGGCAGAGCTAGACCAGCTCTTAGATCACTTAAGTCAACGCCTAGGGAGCGGAGAGGCTACCCGATCACAACAGGTTCAGGCCCTAGCCGCAGCCCGGCAGCAGCACTGGGAAAGCCAGTTACGGGTTGAACAATTAGCAACAGAGCTCACGGGCCTCTCAACTCGCCAGCAGCAATCGCAACTGCAACTGCAAGCGCAAACTCAGGCCTTAGGCAGGGCGCGCGATCGCCTCCAAGCCCTAGAAAGGTTATTGCCTCAGCAAGAAGCGCTGCTACGAGACCTGCGGGACAGCCTGGCTGAGCTAGAACGGACCCAGGCTCACCGGGAGTGGCAACAGATTCAAGCAAAGATTCGCAGCCAAGAGGCAGAACTGAATCAACGAGAACAAGCATTTCGCAGCGCCCAGCAGCAATCCCAGGATCTAGACAACCAGCGCCAACAACTTGAGGAGGCGACCCGGCAAGGGCAAACCCGCCTGCAAGTCCTCCGGACTGAACAAACCACGCAACTCAACCAACGCGATGCCTACCAGCGCCAGGGAGAAACCTTAGAGGCAACAATCCAGGCTTTGCAAACCGAACTGAGTCAACTGGAACAGCGACTTGGTATTGAAAAACAACAGCGCGATCGCACGGAGCGGCAACTGCGCGATCACCTCAGCGCCCAGCAACAATTGCTCTGGCAGCAGCAACAACTACAAGCCACCCAGCAGGCCCAGCAAACGCAGTCAGAGGCCCTGCAAGCGCAACTACAGCTTCAGGCGGCAGAACTGACTCAACCCTTGCCGGACGTACCCAACGGCATGGGCTTAGAGCAACTGCGGCAGGAGCTGCGATCGCAGCAAAAGCGACTCCAGGCAATGGAGCCGGTTAACATGCTGGCCATTGAAGACTACCAACGAACCCAAGCACGGCTGGAAGAACTGACGACAAAACTTGCCACCCTAGGGGCGGAGCGAACCGAACTCCTGCTGCGAATTGAAAACTTCACCACCTTAAGACACCAGGCTTTTCGAGAGGCTTTTAACGCTGTGAATCACAACTTCCAAAAAATCTTTGCTGAGCTGTCTGACGGAGATGGCTATCTCCAACTTGAAGATCCGGAGGACCCCTTTCGCGGCGGCTTAACCCTTGTCGCCCATCCTAAGGGCAAACCTGTGCAGCGACTGGCCTCTATGTCTGGTGGTGAAAAATCTCTCACAGCCCTGAGTTTTATCTTTGCCCTCCAACGTTACCGTCCCTCGCCGTTCTATGCCTTTGATGAAGTGGACATGTTTCTAGATGGGGCCAATGTAGAACGCTTAGCCAGGATGATCCAACAGCAAGCCCAAGCGGCCCAGTTTATCGTCGTGAGCCTGCGCCGGCCCATGATCGAATTTGCTGAGCGTACGATTGGCGTTACCCAAGCTCGCGGAACCCACACTCAAGTCCTAGGGCTGCGGTTACAGCCTCACAGTGCTTCGATTTGATCCCAGTCACCGGGATAATTGCCAGTCGGAACCCTAGCACAATAAGATGGTAGCTAGATCCACAAGCCGCTGTACTTTGAAGCTGCTTAAGCTAGCATCCTTAAAAGCGCATGTCATCAACGCTGCTGAGCCAAGGCTTGTGACGCTAAGATCAATAGTTATTAGGATTTAACTTGAGGTTCGAGACAGAATGACGATACCTGGACAAGTTCAACAACGGTCTGACCTCATCGGCACTCAAGTGATTACGCGTGAGTCTGGCAAAAAACTGGGAGTTGTCAGTCAGCTCTGGGTTGACATTGATCAGCGAGAGGTCGTTGCCCTGGGTTTGCGCGAAAATTTATTTTCGGGGACTCCGCGACTGATGTTACTGAGCAGCGTTGTTCAGGTCGGAGACGTGGTTTTAGTTGAGGACGAGGATGCGATCGAAGACCTCGATGTTCTCAACTATAGTACCCTAATCAGCAACGAGGTCATAACTGAAACGGGTGAACTTCTAGGAAAAGTGCGGGGATTTAAGTTTGATCCGAACAGCGGTCAGATTTCTGACATTGTGATTGCCTCTCTAGGTCTGCCGCTAATTCCGGCTCAGATCATCAGTACCTACGAGCTATCGGTTGAGGAGATCGTCAGCAGTGGTCCTGAGCGTTTGATTGTCTTTGAGGGTGCGGAAGAAAGGCTGAACCAGTTGACTGTAGGTTTATTAGAGCGGCTCGGTGTTAGTGGTCCCCCTTGGGAGCGAGAAGAAGAAGAGGACTACTTGCCAACAACCTCAAGCAGTAATCAACTAGGCGCGGGGGCCCGGCCCAGCTATGCTTCCGGACGCCGAACTACTCAACCTCAATACTACGAGGAGCCTAACAATTGGGAAGATGAGGGGTGGGAAGAGGAGCCCCAGCCCCTGCCTGAACAAAGACGAGGTAGTCGTCCCCCTCAGCGACAGGAGCGAGTTGAGTACCGGCCACCCGCGTACACTGAACCAGCCTATGAAGACATACCTGCTTATAGGGAGAAGCCGGAAGATACCTGGCCAGAGTCCGTACCCCTGGAGCAAGAGGACAAACCTGCCTACAGCCAGTCCCAGCAGGATGAGTACCAGGATGCCTGGGCAGACGACGACTACGAAGCACCCGAAATCAATATCCCTAAAAAAGTAAAAGAGCCGGAGTACGATCGCGATCTGGACTATTAGCGGGATGGCCTTCAACCGTCCAACTAGAATTCTATGCCCTTAACCACTGCGCCTTTAACTGAAGTTGCTCGGCAGACTCGCAGAGCAGCTCAGCACCTAGCTTGTCTTTCTGCCGAGACGAGGAATCAAATCCTGGCAGCGATCGCCCAGACCTTAGAAGCGGCAGCGCCGGAGATCTTAGCGGCAAACCAGCGAGATTGTCAGGCAGCCCAAGAGAGCAGGCTAGCCAAGGCACTCTACGCCCGTTTAAAGCTGGATGAGGCAAAACTAAAAGCAGCGATTGCTGGGGTTCGCAGTGTCGCCGAACTCGATGATCCTGTGGGCGTTGTTCAACTCCACCGGGAACTAGATACAGGACTAGTTCTCAAGCGGCTGACCTGTCCCTTGGGCGTGTTAGGGGTGATTTTTGAAGCCCGACCCGATGCCGTGATTCAGATCTCAGCCCTGGCAATTAAATCAGGCAACGGAGCAATTCTCAAGGGAGGCCAAGAAGCGACTCACTCCTGTAAAACCTTGGTCAAAGCGATCCGTCAGGCTCTTGCCACTGTAGCGGTGCCGCCAGCCGCAATTGAGTTGCTCACCAGCCGGGAAGAAACCCTAGCTTTGCTTCAGTTGGATCAGTACGTCGATCTGATTATTCCGCGCGGGTCAAATAGCTTTGTTCGGTTTGTCCAGGAGAACACCCACATTCCGGTCCTGGGACACGCTGAGGGCATTTGTCACTTGTACATTGACAAAGCAGCAAATCTTTCTCAGGCCGTGGCGATCGCGGTTGATGCCAAGACCCAGTATCCTGCCGCCTGCAATGCGATTGAAACCTTGCTGGTGCACCAGGACGTTGCCCCAGATTTTCTACCTGTTGTTGCTGCTGCCTTAGAGGATCAACAGGTCGAATTGCGTGGAGATGAGACCAGTCGTGCCTTTCTGAATATCTCAGCAGCCAGTGAGGTTGACTGGGCAACGGAGTACAGTGATTTAGTCTTATCAATCAAAGTAGTCGATTCCCTCGACGCGGCGATCGCGCACATCAATACCTACGGTTCCAAGCACACTGATGCCATCGTCACTGAAGATGCCCAGGCTGCTGCTACGTTTCTAACCCAGGTTGATGCGGCTGGGGTTTATCACAATTGCTCGACTCGGTTTGCGGATGGCTTCCGCTATGGCTTTGGCGCAGAGGTGGGCATCAGTACGCAAAAAATGCCCCCCCGTGGCCCCGTTGGCTTAGAAGGACTGGTAACCTACAAGTATCAACTCGTAGGTCAGGGGCATATTGCCGCAACTTACTCTGGCCCCAACCCAAAACCCTTTCTTCACGCCGAACTTTCAGCCAACCCGCCCTAGGGCTACTACCTGTACTTAGCAATCTCTTACTCAGGTTGCTTAGACGTGGATAGTACCGTTTGGCATGATCGCCCCACCTAGAACCGCGCCAGCCAAATCTACTTCATCTAGAGTTGCCCCACTCAAGTCTGCCCTGTGTAGGAGTGCCCCTCGTAGGTCTGCCCCCCGTAGATCTGCTTCGGCTAAAACTACTCCATTTAAAGCAGTATGACTCAAGGTTGCACTGGTTAGATTTGTGGCTTGCAGTTTTGCCCCACTTAAGTCTGCTCCGCTCAGGTTTGCCCTACTTAGATCAGCTTGACTCAAGTCTGCCCCACATAGACGTATGCCGCGCAAGTCTACATCAGGTAAGTAGGCACCATGAAGATCTAGCTGAGAAAAGTCCCTTTCTCCTATCGCGTATTGTCTCAAAAGTTTTTTAGTGTCCATATAACTTCCTTTGGATGTTTTTTAAGTCCTGCCCTGCTTTCGCTTACCCTTCTCCGCAATTGAAGCATCAAAGGAAAACTGCATAAAGGTGGGATCAACTTTGTAACTTTAACTACTATTTTTGTATTTTAGATCAAGATATTCATCGACCTATAGTTGTAACCTGGCGTTTATCAACCCAGCCTCAGAATTTATGGATTGTATTCGACTCAGCGGAATTCGCAGCTACGGCTACAGCGGTGCCCTGCCAGAAGAACAAGTGTTGGGGCAATGGTTTGAAGTGGATGTGATCCTGTGGCTGGATCTGAGGCTACCGGGTCAAAGCGATCGCCTGGAAGACACCCTGGACTACCGGAGTGTGATCGCCACTACCCAGCAACTGGTGCGAACTGCTAAGTTCACCCTGTTAGAGCGCTTAGCTACGGCGATCGCAGAGTGTATTCTCGACTGTGAACGGGTCGAGCAAGTCCAAGTCCTCCTGACCAAACCAGCCGCTCCGATTCCCGACTTTGGAGGTCAAGTCGCGATCGAACTGACCCGGAAGCGATCAGTTGATTTCTCTTAGCGATTGAGGGTTTGCTCCAGTACCCTCTCAACAACTTTTAATGCTTGATCTATTTCCGCTGCCGTCACGATTAGCGGAGGCACAAACCGGATAACTGTAGGACCTGCAGGAACCAGGAGTAAGCCCTCAGCCATGGCTGCTTTAACTACAGTGATCGCCTCAAGTTCTACCTCTGGTTTTAGCTCCAGACCATTAATTAAACCCCAACCCCGCACCTCTGCAATCTGATCTGGGTACTGGTGAGCAATTCTGGTTAACCCTGCCCTCAGTTGTTCACCCCGCTCCTGGACACTTGCCAGGATGTTTTCCTGCTCCAGGGTTTCACAGACGCACAGGGCAGCGGCACAGGCCAGAGGGTTGCCGCCGAAGGTGCTGGCGTGCTCACCAGGCTGGAGGACATTGCAAGCTTCTTTACACAGCATTGCCCCAATCGGGATGCCCCCAGCCAGTCCTTTGGCTAGGGTGAAGACATCGGCCTCAATACCCAGGTTCTCATAGCCCCAGAGCTTGCCGGAGCGACCCATACCAACCTGTACCTCATCCAGAATCAGCAGGATACCTTTCTGGTCACAAATCTGGCGCAATTGCTGGAAGTAGGTCACATCTCCTGGTCGGACTCCTCCTTCTCCCTGAAGGGGTTCTAGGAGAATGGCGGCAACCTGTCGGTTTGGACTATCGAGTTGGGCGATCGCCGTCTCGACTGCCTCTATATCGTTGTAGGGGACATAGTGAAAACCCGGCACTAGAGGATCAAAGTTTTTGTGGTACTTTGGCTGCCCAGTGGCCGTAAGGGTTGCCAAGGTCCGCCCATGAAAACTGGCATTAGCCGTCAAGATGATAGGGTTGTCAATGTTTAAGACAGTGTGGGCATACTTGCGGGCCAGTTTAATTGCGGCTTCGTTGGCTTCGGCCCCAGAGTTGCAGAAGAAAACCCGGTTGGCACAAGAGTGCTGGGTCAGCCACTGGGCTAGGTAGCCCTGCTCCGGGATGTAGTAAAAGTTTGAGACGTGATGCAGCTTTTGGATCTGGCGTGTAACCGTTTCCACCAGTGCCGGATGAGCATGTCCCAATGTGCAAGTCGCAATCCCAGCGACAAAGTCAAGGTACTCTCGCCCTTCAGTGTCCCAAACCCGGCAGCCTGCACCGCGCTCTAGAGCAATAGGAAAGCGCGTGTAGGTTCCCATCACACAGTCGTCAAAGTTGTTTGGGTTAAATTGACTTGACGAGGTGGAGGCTGCTACTGCCGGGTTTTGAACTAGATCTAGGCTCACTGGACTTATCCTGGTACAAACTATCTACTGTAGGGAGTAGCAAAAGCTACTGAGTTAGTAAAACTCGGTGGAGATCAATTGAACTGATTGTAGGTCAAATAGTCTTAGCTTGCCGGAACAATTGTGGCAACTTCTACCCATCTATTTCGTATGAGGGTATTCTATGCTGCTAAAAAGCAAATTTGCAGTGAGACTAAAGCAAGATCAGCAGTGAGATCCTGCTGGATGCTTTACCTTAACAATCTTTTACCACTTAGGCGGAAGTACCAGTTATCCTGCCAATGGAAGTACCTAAACTGCCCCTAGCCTGAACTCAGACTTTGTATTCAACCCTTGAGCAGAAATATCATCGCATTCAAAGAGAGCTGATCGCCGGAGGGGTCGCTCTGGGAGGCGTGATCCTGATTGGCACGCTGTGGTACTGGCTGGTTGAGGGCTGGCGTCTGATTGACGCCGCTTATATGACGGTGATTACCCTGGCGACAGTTGGCTTTTCAGAAGTTCAGCCCCTGGGCGATCGCGGTCGCTTATTTACCATCACCCTGATTTTGCTGGGGGTAATCAGTATCGGCTATATCGTGAATCGATTTACAGAAGCCCTGATTCAGGGCTACTTTCAAGAAGGAATTCGACTACGACAACAGCGGGGCTCAATGAATGCTTTATCGCAGCACTATATTATTTGTGGATTTGGTCGTATGGGCCGTCAGACGGCAGTGGAATTTGAGGCGGAAGGCATCCCCTTTGTAGCGGTAGACTTTAATCCTGAGTCCATTCAAGCGGCGCAGCAACTTGGCTACGTAGCCGTGCAGGGCGACGCTACCCTAGATGCCACCCTTCACAGTGTCGGGGTTGACCGGGCTATTTGTTTGGTCGCAGCCTTACCCTCGGATGCCGAAAATCTCTATACCGTTCTCTCGGCCAAAACCCTGAATCCTCAGATCCGGGCGATCGCGCGGGCCAGCACGGAAGAAGCGCTGAAAAAGTTGCAACGGGCCGGAGCAGACGCGGTCGTGTCTCCCTACATCACAGGGGGTCGTCGCCTGGCGGCAGCGGCCCTGAGACCGCAGGTGATGGACTTTGTCGATGGGATTTTGAGCGGATCTGGCCGGTCTTTATATATGGAGGAGTTCCGGCTCGACCCGGAGACATCCACCTATGTCGGTCAAACCTTAAGAGACGCACAGTTGCGATCGCGGACCGGGGCGCTGGTCCTAGCAATTCGCCGAGCTGATGGCGACTTAATTGGCGGGCCTACCGCCGACACGGAATTGCGGTCCGGGGATGTACTGATCTGTATGGGCACGGCGGAGCAGCTCCGCCAACTCAACCAAATCCTCAGTCCCCTGGGAGCGAGATCACTGCGTTTACCTAAACACACTTGACGCGATTGTGCCTTTAGCCGGGAATGTTCTTTAAGCGCCCGCCCTGGTCCAACTCCCTTAAGACGCTGGCCCCAGCGGGTCAATACATTCACGCTGCTGGAGCAAATAAATCAAGGGGTAAATGGCCATACATCTGGTTAATTCCGCCTGGATCTGAGGACTGGTAAGACACCAGTACGCCACGATACTTACTAAAGCGGGAATCTACGTAGCACAGCCCTGTCTGAGGATTGAATTTAATATAAACAGGACCTTCTATTGAAACAGTGTCAACGGTTGCTTCGTAGCCCAACGCCGCTGCGTAGGTTTTCAGGGCCATAGATCCCTGGGCGACTGTATCAGCGCAAATTCCCAGAATCAGGTAATCCGAACAGCGGGCAACTAAAAGGACTGCCGCCTGGATCACCACTTTGCCTGCCAGCCACTCAGGGTTAGGGTTGGTGCAGTTGAATTGTCCCAGAATTTTTTGCGCTTCCTCAAGGGTAAGCCCAGTCAGATCTTGCATCGCCATGAGTGACTCTCTGGGACTGAATACAGTAATTTTCTTGGGATCAATTAAAAAGAGAGGAAGTAAGGCACTTCCTCTCAAGGCATGAACATAAACGCAATGAAAAATAAGCAGTCAGCTTAGTAAGCCAGACCCATGCTCCGGGTGGTTTCAGCATTACTCAAATAAACCCGGACACTCAGGAAGTCTGTAGGACAGGCAGTTTCACACCGGAGGCAACCGATACAATCTTCTGTTCGAGGTGAGGAAGCGATCGAGCCTGCCTTGCAGCCGTCCCAGGGAACCATCTCTAGAACGTCAAGCGGGCAAGCCCGGACACATTGGGTGCATCCGATGCAAGTGTCATAAATTTTGACGGAGTGAGACATTAAAAAGGCTCCAAACTAGATGATTTTAACGGTTGATCTTAGCACTGGACCACTAGAATGAGCTGGTGGTCACGTTTCCCAAACGTAGTCTCCAGTTTACAGCAATGCTTTTACAGCCTTTTGCCTTAGGCTACAAAACTTCAAATATGGTTTGACAACTCAGCTTCTACTGGCTCAAGGCCCGTAGGAACCGCTGCAGACCTGTGAGCAAGCCTTGCTTATTTTTTGAGGCATCTTGTTGATCCGGCGAGGAGCGACTGGCCTGAGCAAAAATTCCTTCCAGCTCCTCTGAAGATGGCCTCTGGGCTACTTCAACAATCGGTTGATACTCTTCCGCTGATTTTTGCAGCCAGACTTGCCAGGCAGAGGGATAAGCGCGTAAAACAGCCCCGTTCTCTAGGGGCCTGAGAGAATAGCAAATTTCGAAGGTGCTCAAGAAGCGCTGCCGTAACTGGCGACCGGCATAGCCAATACCGACGATCGCCACGTCCTGAAGTTGAGGATTGAGGACAATAAAGGGACGATCCCCCGCTTGCTCAGCCATTTTCTCGACTTGATCGACTTCACTGGGTGTGGGGGCAACCAGAATGAAGGCCCGATCCTCTGGCTGAATTGCTGAGAGTCTTTCCTTGACGCCGCGAACTTCGAAGGGCACCTCGCCCCAGGCTTTACCCCAGTCTCGCTTTGCCAGGGCTGCTGCTCCGGCGTCGGCAAAGAAAACCTTGAGTTGTGACCCTAAGTCTGCAAACAGGGGAACGAATTGTTCAGCAACCAGCATGGGTTTGAGTTCTGGAAACAGCAACTCTACCTGCAAACGAGAATAACCCGCCGCGATCGCGGCTTTAGTGGCATCCCTAGCCTGAGCGATCGCCTCGTCCAGCGTTTTAGGTAACTCGGTCATGGTCTGATTTAGTATTTTCTTTGTCAATCATCTCTAGACTTCATCATAAACGTGAGCGGTAACGATACGAGATTAGCTAGCTTAGGGAGTGGTAAGCCTTGCTGGTAAAAACCTTGGCCTATCCTGGTAGAAGAGACTGTCTGAGGTTGTCTATATCAATGGTTTCTCTTTCCCCTAGCTTGAAATCAAGGCTGTCAACGCCACTGAAGGTTGGCTCTTGCGAGCTGAAAAGCCGGGTCTTGCAATCTCCCTTGTCGGGGGTAACCGACTTGGTATTTCGCCGGTTGGTGCGCCGCTTTGCCCCGGACTCGATGATGTACACCGAGATGGTGAATGCGACAGGACTGCACCATGTCAAGAGCCTCCCGAAAATCATGGAGATCGACCGGAACGAAAGACCAGTTAGTATCCAGTTGTTTGACTGTCGTCCAGACTTCCTGGCAGAAGCGGCCCAGCAAGCCGTCGCAGAAGGTGCGGATACCGTGGACATCAATATGGGCTGCCCGGTGAATAAAATCACGAAAAATGGAGGTGGCTCCTCCTTACTGCGGCAGCCGCAGACGGCGGCGGCGATTGTTCGATCCGTAGTTAAGGCAGTCAAGGTGCCGGTAACCGTGAAAACCCGGATTGGTTGGACTGATCAGGAGATCAATATCTTAGAGTTTGCCCGTCAGATGGAAGATGCTGGGGCGCAAATGATTACAATTCACGGTCGAACCAGGGCGCAGGGCTACAACGGTTCAGCCCGCTGGGAATGGATTGGCCGCGTTAAAGAAGTGCTATCTATTCCGGTGATTGCCAACGGAGATATCTTTTCGGTCGAGGCAGCCGTGAAGTGCTTAGAGCAAACCGGTGCCGATGGTGTGATGTGCTCTCGCGGTACGATGGGGTATCCCTTTTTGGTCGGAGAAATTGACACTTTCTTGAAAACAGGCGAATACAAGCCAACGCCAACTGTAGTGGAGCGTCTGCGTTGCGCCCAGGAGCATTTGGTTGCCCTAGGGGAGTACAAGGGCGATCGCGGTGTCCGTCAAGCCCGTAAACACATGACTTGGTATGCTAAAGGCTTTAGCGGGGCAGCAGAGCTGCGAGGGCAGTTGTGTCTAGTCGAAACCGTCGAGCAGGGCTTAGATTTGATTGAGGGGGCGATCGCCAAGCTTGCCAATAGTCAAGAGGCCAGTTCCGTCCGGCTAGACTACTTTACTGCACCCCAGGTAGTCAAAATCTAGGTAGCAGTGACTGGCAACAACGGGATTGCTTGATCTGGCGTATTTTCTGCCGAGGACCGAAAACGAGCATGGCGACATTAAAGGGACGAGACCTATTAAGTCTGGCAGACCTGAGTGCAGGGGAGGTTCAGGAACTTTTAGACTTAGCAGCCCAGATGAAGGTAGGAGCAGTCAATTCTCAGTGCCATCAAGTTCTAGGATTACTGTTTTATAAAGCTTCGACCCGGACACGGGTGAGCTTTACGGTTGCCATGTACCAGCTTGGTGGTCAGGTGATTGATCTCAACCCCGGTGCAACCCAAGTAGGTCGGGGAGAACCGCTCGCAGACACTGCACGAGTTCTAGACCGTTATCTCGACGCGTTGGCAATTCGCACCTTTAAGCAGCAGGATCTCGAAGCCTTCGCTCACTACGCTCAAATTCCGGTGATCAATGCGCTTACTGATTTGGAGCATCCCTGTCAGGTCTTGGCAGACCTGTTGACGATCAAAGAAAATTTCGGTTCTTTGGCTGGGGTGACCCTAACCTACTTGGGCGATGGTAACAATGTCGCCCATTCTCTGCTGCTCGGCTGTGCCCTAGTGGGGATGAATGTCCGCATTGCTACGCCACCAGAGTACCCACCGCAAAAAGCCGTGGTAGAAAGGGCCCAAGCTCTGGCAGGGGGCCAGACAGAAGTGACGATCACGAGTGATCCTGAGAGGGCGCTCAAGGGAGCCCAGGTAGTTTACACCGATGTCTGGGCCAGCATGGGGCAGGAAGCCTTGGCATGCGATCGCATGCCGGTATTTCAGCCCTATCAGCTAAATCAGGCGCTGTTAAGCTTGGCCGAGCCAGGAGCGATCGTCCTTCACTGCCTGCCCGCCCATCGCGGTGAGGAAATTACCGATGCCGTCATTGAAGGACCGTCCTCCCGCGTCTGGGATCAAGCCGAAAACCGCCTGCATGCTCAAAGAGCGCTGCTGGCTAGCCTCCTCTCCTAGTTGGCCGAAGCTGTATAACTTCTGACTAAGTAATGGTACAAGTGTTCTATCCAGCAGATGTTCTATAGAATGAACTTGGGTCCTGAACAATCCCTAGCTCAGAATTGTCTATGAAACTCTTGACGGAAGCGCAGCAGCAACTTTTTGATTGGCTAGTCAGCTACATTCACTGGCACCAACACCCGCCCACCGTGCGGCAGATGATGCAGGCAATGGATCTCAAGTCGCCTGCACCGGTTCAGAGCCGCCTGGAACATCTCCGCGCCAAGGGCTACATTGATTGGACAAAAGGCCAAGCGCGAACGCTGCGAATCTCAGAACCGCCGACTCAGGGTATCCCGGTTATGGGGGCGATCGCTGCCGGGGGGCTAATTGAACCCTTCACAGACAATGTTGAACACCTGGATTTGACCAGCGTCCTTGTGCCGCAATGCTTTGCCCTCCGGGTTACAGGGGACAGCATGATTGACGATTTGATTGCCCCAGGGGATATCGTGATTCTACGGCCCGTCCCAGAACCAGACCGGTTAAAAAATGGCACGATCGTAGCGGCGCGGGTAGAAGGCGAGGGAACTACGCTGAAGCACTTCCACCGCCAGGGTAGCCGGGTTACCCTTCAGCCAGCGAATGTCAAATACAACCCGATTGAACTTCCTGCCGCTCAGGTCCAGGTCCAGGGCGCTTTGGTTGGGGTCTGGCGGGGACTGAGTTAGCAGCAAAAGAGTAAGGTCTGCAAAATTCCCTCTCCTATACAACACTGCTATGGCACGATGACTAAGTGCCATCGGTACTACCCTAGCGAAGAGGACCCTGCTGTGACGACTCGATCCCCAGCTTGGCTGCAAGTTTTCCTCCAGCCTAAAATGGCTGCCCTGCTAGTGTTGGGCTTTGCGTCGGGACTTCCTTACAATCTGACGCGGGAAACTTTGGCGGCCTGGATGACCGTCGAGAACGTCAGTCTTAGTGCGATTGGCTGGTTTAGTCTGGCAAATTTACCCGCCACGTTTAAGTTTCTCTGGTCTCCTTTACTAGATCGATTTATTCCCCCTTTCTTGGGGCGGCGGCGGGGTTGGATCGTTTTAACCCAAGCAGGTCTGATTGTGGCGATCGCGTTCATGGCCTTACAGAAACCAGCCCAAGCGTTATCTCTGCTAGCTGTTAATGCAATCGTGATTGCTTTTTTAAGTGCGACTCAAGATATTGCGATTGATGCTTACCGCACAGATGTACTGACAGAGCCAGAAGTGGGAACCGGGGTGGCGATCTGGGTTTCCGGCTATCGGCTGGCCCTGTTGTTGACAGGCTCACTGGCTTTGATCTTGGCCGCCCAAACCTCCTGGTCAGTTGTTTATATTCTCATGGCTGCCTTGATTGGACTGGGACTACTCGTGTCGATTTGGGCCCCTGAGCCAATCCTGAGCGATCGCCCGCCTGAAACCCTTGCTGAGGCTGTGCGTCTGCCCTTTGCTGACTATGTCCAGCGCCTGGGTTCATTTCGAGGCGGGTTAATCTTGGTCTTCATTTTGCTTTACAAGCTAGGAGATTATCTTGCTGCCAACATGACAACCCCCTTCTTAGTGAAAACCGGCTTTACCCTGGTGGAAGTTGGGTCAATTAAAGGCGGGGTCGGTTTAGTCGCAACAATTGTGGGTGGGCTGATTGGTGGAGCAATCTTGACCAAAATTGGCACGAACCGTTCGCTGTGGATCTTTGGTGGACTGCAAGCGATCAGTAACCTAGCCTACTTCTACCTGGCATCCGTGGGCAGAAACTACCCGCTGATGATCACGGCTGTCAATATTGAAAATTTTGCTGCCGGATTAGGAACGGCAGCCTTTTTGGGCTTTTTAATCAACCTGTGCAATCCGCGTTTCTCAGCCACCCAGTACGCCTTACTGTCGAGCTTAGTCGCGGTAAGCCGGGAAGTGATTGCCTCTCCAGCAGGAGTGCTAGCTGAGCGCATGGGTTGGTCGTCTTTCTTCTTGTTCACCTTCTTTGCCGCCCTACCCGGACTGCTCCTTTTACCCATCTTTGCCCCCTGGAATACTAGGCAGGTTGCAGCAGTGCCCAGACCAGGGTTAGATGATTCAGGCGAGGATGAGCTGTAGGATAAAAACAGCAACAAAAGTTTATCACTATCTCATTATGGCTTTCCTTCGCCAATACATCGCGCCATTGCTGGTGGTTCTGGTTTTTCTCGTAGCCCTGGTGGCCGTAAGTGCACGAATTTTTCTGCCTGCCGATATGGCCGCCCCTGCCCCAACTGCAGCGATCGCGCCAGACCAGGCAAGGGCTGAGATTTCAACCCGCTCAGGTGCAATAGCACGGCTGTCTCCGGGTTTGTCTGCGCTGGTCAATGGCTTACCGGAAGATCTGTAATCAAGTAGGCTGACTAGAATCGTGCCTAGAACTTGGCCGCTCCTGCCTGGCTACCGGGTTCGTCAGGGGTCCGAGGCAGACGGGGCGTTACTCGTAACGTTCATGCAGCGAACCTATCAGGAAGTTTGCCCAACTCGGCGTTCTGATCATCTTCAGCAGACTGTAGAGCAGTACTTGTCAGACCAGACACCCCTCTGGTGGGTAGAAGAGGAGACAGGTAGCTCCGATCAAAACTCCAGCCAAGGGGTAGGTTGCCTGTGGCTAGGCAGTGCGGTTGATCAGCTCCGGGGCGATCGCCACACACATGTCTTTTTGCTCTACGTTGCCCCAGAGCACCGCCGCCGTGGAATTGGCTCCGCCTTAATGCACCAGGCTGAACAGTGGGCCAAGGCACGGGGCGAACGTCAGATTGGGCTCCAGGTCTTTCAGATTAATCAATTAGCCTTGGCGTTCTATCAAGATCTGGGGTATGACACCCAGGCTTACTGGATGGTTAAGCCAATCACTGCCGGGGCTAGCTAGGGATGGGCCTCATAGCCCCACCCCTGCTGGCCAAGGCGCATATAAGCCTGAAAACCGGCATCTTGAATCGGCAAGCGTAAAGCCTTCTGACCCGACTCGTTGTGGTCAGAGTGCCAAAGTCCGGCAGGGGTGACAAAGACAGACCCCGGTTGCCAGTAAATGGGCTTAGCGTCAATGATTTCACCCTGGTCATTCACGGCTTTACCGACCAGGGTGTATACCCCAGGCAGGGCATCAATGACTAAGGTAACCGCTACACAATGGCGGCGGTGAGGCTTTTGTCCGTCACCTGCAGGTAGGGAAACTAGCAAAGCCCCCAATGTGTGAGTCAGGCTCTGGGTCAAGTAGGTTTCGGTATTGCCCAGCAACACTGCGATCTGGTTGCGGGCTCCGGGTTCTTGGGCTACCTGCTCTAGTTCACTCAAGAGGCGATCGCCAGAATACAGCGTCGGTCTAAACCGGGGATGGGTGGGCGTAACTCCTAAATAGTTCAGTAACGCTTCATCTGTCACCCAGTAAAGCGCAGTCTCCCGCCGCGCAGTATGAGTGACTTGACCACAGGCTGGCAACGTGAAGAGGTCGCCAACAGACCATTCCAGCACACCGTATTCGGTTTTTGTCTGACCAGCACCCCGAATCACATAGCATAACTGAGCCGTGGCACGAGGATAGGTGTTCAAGCTCTCACCAGCACAGATAGAGAGAAAGTAAGCACTCAGGTTTGGGCTGATAGCCGGAGCACTACACTGAAGTTGGTGGGAAAGATCTAGAGGAATAATCTGAGTTTGCCCTTGCTGGTGCAGTTCTGCAGGAAAAGTTGTACAGGGAATTTCTGGCAGCTTGGGCGCAGCAGCGGAAAATTTATCATACAGGGCATCAGCAGTCCATTGAGTAGTTGGTAGGGTTTGGGGCTCAAGACTCTGGACCATAATTAAGATCCTCTAGATCGGCTCAGAACAGGCAATCAATTTCTTCCTAGATAGAAAGTTATCTTCCCAATCAGTGTCAGGATCTAGAAAGAAGACAACCTGACTGGTGTCTCCCTAGTTTGCCTTTTGAGAAATTTCAATCCCCACAGTAGATTTGCTGAATTCAGATCCTGGGAAAATGCAGTAAGTAGGGGGAAACACGGAATTTACTCCCAATGGACCCAAACTCTTACAGTTGTTCACAATGCTCTGAGGGAACTAAGCTACACCAGCTTCCAATTGATCCTGAGCTGTGCCTGCCAGTCATTTGTTCTATGGTCTTGGCTTGGATTTCTGCTCAGCCGCAGAAGCCGCAGAAATGGTCAGCAGTAGGAAGGGTTCTGTGGCAGTAAAGCAGGATTTGAACTCAGTTAATTGCTTTGCGTTTGTTTAACGCTACTGAGGGTACAGTCATCGCTAGAGGTGCTGTAAAGTTACAGATATGGATGATGATGACCTGATAGTACTAGATAGCGAAGCGACGCTAGAGAGTCCCCTTGATCGGATTGCACCCATCGGTGCTGAGTCAGAGGCTGCCCAACCTGATCCAGAGGCAATGCTGGCCCTGTTAGATTCGGCTGAGGTTTCACAGCGGATGCTGGCGGCCCGAACTTTTTGTGAGCTTGAGGATGCGCGGGCTACCGCCCCTCTGGTTAGACTGCTGAAAGATACCTGCCCCTTGGTCCGGGTCAGTGCAGCCTATGCTCTAGGACGAAACCCGGACTCATCAGCCGTAGAACCCCTGATCGATCAGCTAACCCAAGATTGGAATGGCTATGTTCGCAAAGGTTTGGTGTGGGCGTTAGGGAACTGCCGCGATCGCCGCTCCTTGGTGCCCCTGATTGACGCCGTGAAAACCGACATTTCCGCCGTACGACTGTGGGCTGCAAGTTCCTTGGGTCAAATGGCAGAGGTTAATCTTGAAGCTGCTGAAGGTGCGATCGCACCCTTGATTGAAACATTGAGCCAAGATCCGGTCGCTGCGGTTCGAAGTAACTGCGCTTGGGCGCTGGGGCAGCTTGCCCGCGAGATTCCTTTGAACGAGCAGTACACCAGCACAGTCAGTGCCTTAATTGCTGCCTTAGCCGATCGAGACCTGGGTGTGCAGGAAGACGCTAAGGCAGCGCTTCTGAAGCTGGGCGATCCCAGAGGTCTGCAAGTGATCGAAGCATCAGAGCTGGGAGAGTTACTTTAGTCCTGCTTACCAAGTGGGATCGCAGAAGAGATTAACTGTCAAGTGCGATCGCCCTGGTGGTACTAACGTGATACAAGCACAAATCTCACCCATTCCCTCAACCTCAACTTCACAGGCATGACAAGACCCCATCAAGCAACCTGTGGGAATAAATAGTCCCGCTCGCTGAGCGACTTCTAAAACAGGCTCTCCCACTCGAGCTTCAACTGTGATGTTGTCGGGCAGAAATTGGACGAGTACGCTCATAGGAGTAATTTCAAGCATCAAGTCTGAACAATGTTTTAGATCCAATGGTTCCCTACACGCTATAGAGACAGACGTGAGGCGATTGCCCCCGCCTTGCTCAAATATATCCTGGCGATCGCTTACGTTGTACCCAATCATCTAGCGATCGCCCACACAATACCCAACCCCACCGCAAGCTCAACAAGTTTACGCAAAGTTACTGCAGGGAGCGAAGATCAGGAAGCATTTGTTCTGGCGTTATTCGGTCCTATGGGAAAAATCATTCAACCCTGACGGCTGTAGCGTCCCATCAGCTCTGCTTGATCTAGAATATGCCCCTCCATTACCGCTTCAATCTCAGCCTTCGTTGCGCCCGACTCCAGTCCAATCGGTTGGTCTAAGGCATAAAGTTTGAAAAAGTAGCGATGGGTGCCACTGGGGGGACAGGGGCCGCCATAGCCTAACAGATCAAAACTACTACTGCCTTGAATGCCGCCACCCTCCAGGGTTGGGCCAACTGCCACTCCTTCCGGGAGTTGGCGGGTCTCAGGGGGTAGATCGTAGAGAACCCAATGCACAAAAGTGCCGCCCGGCGCATCAGGATCATCAACCACTAACACCAGACTCTGAGTGCCGATGGGTGGTTCATCCCATCTCAAGTCGGGAGAAGTATCTTTGCCATCACAAGTATACTTAGCTGGAATTGTGCCAGTGGCGGAAAAAGCGTTACTTTCAAGTTTCATAGTGTCAATAGAAGCTCTTTGGTTAATCAGCACTTAAAAAAAGGGAAGCTGGCTAGAATTTTTCTACGGCAGGCCGCAAGTCAAGCTCTAAAGTCCAGGCGGTTGCATCCTGTTGATGGAGTTGCCAATAAGTTTCGGCGATCGCCACTGGTGCTAAGAACTTGCGCTGGTCCTGCTCCCCGCTCATGGCTTGCACGCTAGGGGTATTAATTTGCCCATCAATCACCACATGAGCGACATGGATGCCTTGAGGACCAAACTCACGGGCTAGGGACTGGGCCAGCGATCGCAGGCCAAATTTACCCACAGCTAAGGCTGAGAACCGGGCTGAGCCCTTTAAGGAGGCTGTTGCTCCCGTCAGGATGAGCGTACCCTGACCCCGCTCAACCATGGCTGGTAAAACCTGCTGAGCAGCAAGAAAGGCTCCGAAACAGTTAATTTTCCAGCCAGACTCAAACTGCGCCGGCGTCAGCTCCAGAATTCCACCCACTTGAAAGATGCCGGCGTTGTAGATAAAGACTTCTGGTGCGTCAAGTTGCTCCTGTACCTGAGCAAAGGCCGCTGTCACAGAATCTGGGCTGGTAGCATCAACGGCAATCGACAGGGCGCTTCCCCCTTGTTGCTCAATCTCTGTCTGAATTTGTGCCAGTTTATCTTTGCCTCTAGCCATCAGCCCCACCCGGTAGCCTTCACGAGCAAAACGCCGAGCAATGGCAGTACCTAATCCCGGACCCACTCCTAACACTACAGCAACCTTGGACTGGCTCATCTTAACCTCGGCTTGAATTGACCTACGGTCTGAAGCTTAGACGACCAGAGTGATGAGCATCCCTTGACAGGGTACGCCTTTGCACGCAGGTTCTAAAACTGCTAGGTCTGGACTTAATTGTCTTGAGAACTAAGTTGAAAAACCTCCTCCAAAAGAGCAATCGCCAAATCTGGTAATCTTAAGGGTGCAAAAGTTCAGTGGAAGTACGCTCTCACTCACAGCCCATCCTGGACAAGAATATGGGCAGTTGTGTACACGCAACATCCTTAAGCAGGCAACCACAATGGAATTTACCACCATAGAACTGACCCTAGAGCAAGAAGTGATCATTCGAGCCGCTGACTTGGAGATTGATGGGCTGGAACTAGAGGAGCTAAGAGTGTGCCTGAAGCAGGCAACCCGAAGTGACTTAATCAAAACCAACATTATTCATCAGCTCGCTCAGCCAATAGGCTGCTCCCAAAAAAGCCGCCCTAGACTTGGAAGGCTAATCCGGAGTCACCGAAGCGAGTTAGTGGGGAGAGTGCGATCGCAATGGCAACTATTCTGAGAACCAGTCAGTCAACCATGAAAGCATGAAATGAAACTATTATTTTTGGGACTGGCGATCCTAACCCCTGCGATTCTGGCTGCACCCATTAAAGCTGCCAACCCTGAAGCCGTCAAGCAGTTGCTAGAAACAAACGAATGTCCAGACTGTGACTTGAGCGGAGCCAATCTTGCCGGGGCGGAGCTGAGCTATAGTAACCTCCAGCGGACAGACTTATGCAACGCCAACCTGAGTGGGGCTGACTTAAGAAATGCAAACCTGCGTGATGCCAATCTTGATGGGGCTAGCCTGAGAAATGCCAGCCTGATAGCCGTCGATTTCAGCAACACCAGCCTAACTAATGTAGCGGGTCTAGATTCCCTCAGTAAAAACAATACCCCCCAGTCCGGTGTACAGGTCTCGCAATTAGGTCAGGTGCGAGCAGAGCTTTATTACCAGCAGGAGGAGCAAAGCTCCTTAGCTTACAAAGACCTGCGCCTAAGACTACTCCGCAACGGCCAGCTATTGCTAGAGCAGAAACCTACCATCAATGCCAGTGAAGCTGCCAGTGAAGTTTTGGCTGCCCCACGCAACTGAGGATTCAAGATTTAGAGGGGGACCGAGAGCCAGAAGTGCTCCTAGATTCCTTTACTGGCGGGGCTCATTGCTGTAGCAACTCCTCGATCTATCGCTACGTGCCTGAGTCAGGTAAATATTACTTTTTCCAGCATCCCTGGCAGCACACAGGTTACCAGCTCAAAGATTTAGATCAAGATGGTCTGCCAGAGTTTGCAGGTTACGATAACAGCTTTGCGTATACCTTCGCCAGCTTTGCTGGGTCTGGCTTTCCAGTGCAGATTTGGCAGTACCGCCAAGGCAAAATGCTAGATCAGACCCGGCGCTATCCGAAGCAAATCTACGCCAGTGCTTTTGACCACTGGAAGTGGTATCAGGAAGCAAAGAAAAAAGACTACGAAGTCAAAGGACTGTTAGCTGCCTACCTAGCCGATAAATACTTGCTGAATCAAGGACAAAACGGCTGGCAGCGTCTTCAGCAAGTCTACCAGGAGCGCGATCGCCAGCAGTATTTTGCTGACCTGCGGCAGTTCTTAAAAGCAGGGGGTTACATTTCTGAGCCCGACTAACTAAGTCATGCTTTGCTGATTGGGATCTGCACTTCACTACGCTTGAGTGGGTCTGGAATAAAGGGCGAATCGTAGAAGAAGCGTCGAGGTGGACCAGCGACGGTATAGCTTGGGTGTTGATCCAGCCACTGGCCCAACTGCTCTAGGTGCTGCTGATAGCTGGCATAGCTGTAGGGACCCCTGATCCCAATGCTGACCACTGTGATCGGGCCGTGGTCTTCAACCTTGATTTCCTGAGCAATCTGCTGGGGCTGAATCTCTGGACTGCGATACAGAAATGACACCTCTACTTGACCGCGCTGATCAGGGTTGCCCCTGGGAGATTCCTGCAAGGTCACCAGCGGATAGCGGGCCTCGACAGGTGCCGTCATCGCAATCTGGTTCGAGCTGATGTGGCGATACAAGGGTTCAAAGGCCGCACCAGTTGCTTTAGCAAGCTCACCCTTGTAGCTAACTGTGCCAGAACGGTAAGCCGGATATTGCTTGACTTCAATCTTACCGGCAGGGGTAGGTGAGGGAAACCCTTCTGGTAAAGGAGCAGATACAGCCCTGTAGCCGCCGATCAGAATAACCGGAATTGCCAGCAGTCCGAGGAAGAGGAGTATTGTTCGCAATTTCATAGTTTGAAAAAATTGAAAGTTGTCTGCTTTTCTTGACAGGTCTTGGGGCTAGGTATTGAGTCTTAAAGGCAGGCTAAAGCGGAGCCACCTTAGCAAAGCTCCTGCAAATTAGGTTCGCCCGATCCTTTACGATACCTGACGCTAGGGCAATACCAGAGAGGTATTAATGATATAAAGTTGAAACTTTTTTGATATATAGAAAACATACATAGCTCAATCTAGCTGCCCCTTGCAAGTAACAGTATCGTCATCAAACCATCACAAGTTTCTGCAACGAAGCTGAATTTTCCTTGGTGACTCCTGCGTTCCTAGAAACAACTGCTCATCATTCATTATGAGTATGACTAGGGGGGATATGATTAGAAGTTGTGTTGAGACGTTGGCGGATGCTCTGGACAATTCAGCAGAGCACTATCCAAAGAGTAAACTTTGTTTCTCAGGTTTTCGGGGTGGACTGCAAGAATCATCCCTTGAGGATGTTGCGATCATCTCCAGGCGCTATGCCTGCGGTTTGCAACAACTGGGCTTACAGAAAGGCGACCTCGTCGGTCTTCACCTTTCAACTCGACCAGAATTTATTTATAGCTTAATCGGAACAATCCGGGCCGGGGGAGTGCCTGTACCCTTGCCAACCTTTTCAGGCTTTCAAGGTGTGGCCGGGTTTATTGAACGGCTGGCCCATATCATTGAGCACAGCGGCGCTCAATATGTGATCACTGAGGAGCGTCTTTCTGACTGGTCTCAAGACTACCTGCAACCGGAAACCTTCAAGAATCATCGCTGGCTGACACCGCGAGAGATTGATGCAGCCGGGGAGGGGGCGGCGCTGATTGCGCGGGGTAATCCCGATCTGTGCCTGGTGCAATACACCTCAGGCAGTACAGGCGCACCCAAGGGTGTTGCCCTAACCCACCGCAATGTTTTGGCGGGGCTTAGCGCGATCGCCGACGAAATTCAGCTTACCGCAGCAGATGTCTGGTGTAGTTGGCTACCGCTGTACCACGATATGGGCTTGATTGGGATGCTCTGCAACCTGACGCGGGGGGCTTCTCTATATCTATCCAAGCCGCGATCGTTTATCGGTAATCCAGGCAAGTGGTTAAGTGAGTTTAGTCAGCGTGGCGGCACCCTGTACGCCGGACCAAGTTTTTCCTATACTCACATGCTCAAGAATATTAAAGACGAGCAACTGACAACCTTAGATCTTTCGCGCTGGCGGCTAGCTTTTAATGGCAGTGAAACGATTGATCCACGGGTGATTGAGCAGTTTGTTCAGCGCTTCTCGCCGGTTGGTTTCCGGGCTGAGGCGATGTTTCCTGTGTATGGGATGGCAGAAGCGACCCTGGCCGTGAGCTTTCCAACCTTGGGCAGTGAACTGGTCACCCAGTGGGTAGATGGTGAGGTTCTAGCAGAAGCTGGCAAACCGATTAAAGTAGCTCGTTCTAGCCCCCAGGCTAGAGGTGTGGTCTGTGTCGGCAAGGCTGTGAGCGAACACGCGGTTCGGATTGTCAGCCCAAAAGGCACGGTGCTATCAGAAGATACTGTGGGAGAAGTTCAGGTGAAAGGACCAGCCGTGATGGAGGGGTACTATGCCGATCTCAAGGCGAGTGCCGCCGTCCTCCGGGATGGCTGGCTCAGCACTGGTGACTTAGGCTACCTCTCTGAAGGGCAACTTTTTATTACGGGTCGAGCCAAAGAGATGATGATTGTGAATGGCAGAAAGTTTTATCCTCAAGATATCGAACCGCTGGTCAGCAGTGTTGCAGGTGTTTACAAAGGACGCTGTGTTGCCCTGAGCGAGACCAGGGACCCAGGGGAGCAGGTGATCATGGCTGTAGAAACTGACCTGTCCAGCCAGGAGCGAGTCGCTTTGATCAAAAACTTGCGATCGCTGGTTTCAAATCGCCTGGGACTCTTTGCCCTCCGGGTTTGTCTATTGCAACCGGGAAGTATTCCGCGCACGAGCAGCGGCAAACAGCAACGGCTACTCCTCAGAGAGCAACTGCGCTCTGGTCAGCTTCAAGCCAAGCTGTGGCCGGAGCAGGACTATGATGACCTCCTACTCTCTTCTCAGGCGTCTTAGTTAGACAGGCCAAAAATTAAGCTTGATTTCGTGCAGAACCTAGGTTGCAAGGTTTAAGGACTGCTTGAGCTGTTCCCTAAACACTCTCTGCCTGGGGTAGAGTTTGCTGTCTGCACAGGTCTTGAGCCGCTAGAACAAAAGTTGGGAGCCAGGCTCTTAGCAAGAGACCATGGCTTGGATAGGTGTCTGTCAAAGGCTGCCAAGAACTGCTATTTAAGAAAACTACTGATGTATTTAGGGGGGTAAACCGTGGACCGTAATATACGTGATATCCAGACAACCATCAAAGGGATCATCTGCCGAGAGTTGCAGATTGCCCCGCAGGTGATTACCGATCAGAGCAGCCTGCGCCAAATTCCCGGCATTGAGTCGCTCAAGTTTCTGCGCGTCATCTTACGAGTTGAGGAGTACTACGAGATTGAGCTAGAAGAAACAGTTGTTTTTGGTGTTGATACCCTGAACGACATTGCCGTTGCAGTGGCGAGTTGCCTTGAGGCAGAAAACCTGCAAGCCCGGCAACTTTCTCCTGTCTGTGATCAAAAAAATCTTAGGCTGACTCAAGACCAGCAGGCAACTGTATCCTTTATCCAGCCAAAAACTGCTGGAGTCGGAGGTGGACGCTGTGCCTAAGACAAAAACCTCAATCAAGTATGCTGCGGGCGAGCAGGGTAAGACACTACAGCACTATGACCTGGAGCCAGAGATTTTCGAACTTTTTCTGGACCCCTACCTGAAGTACACTTGTGGGCTTTACCCCTCAGGTCAGGAGTCGCTAGCGGAAGCGCAGCAACTGAAAATGGAATTCATCGCCCAGCAACTAGGCATTTCTGGCGGTGAGCAGGTACTGGATGTAGGTTGCGGCTGGGGTAGCTTACTCCTATTTTTGGCTCAGCGTTTCTCCTGCCAGGGCTGGGGAGTCACCCCGGCCCCCCAGCAGGTTGAGTATGTGCGAAAAAGAGCTTCTGAGTGGAACCTGGCCCAGCAGATTCGAGTAGATCAAGCTCATATTCAAGACCTAGAGCTGCCAGCAGCAGCCTTTGATGCAGTTAGTTTTGTCGGCTGCATCAGTCATATCCACGATAAGCAAGGGGTTTTGCAAGAGTGTTATCGACTGCTCAAGCCTAAAGGGAAAATTTACATCTCAGATAGTTGCTTCCGCAATCGCCAGAAATACCAGGAGTTCTCTGATAGCCCTGGTACCCGCTTTGTCTGTGAGGAAGTTTTTGGCTGGGGCAGCTTAGAACCCCTCTCAGTGATTCTATCCGGCTTGGAAGACGCCAATTTCTCCCTGACATCCCTGACTGATTTGACCAGCCACTATCACCAAACTATTCAAGCTTGGATGCACAACATCGAGCAGAATCGGGCAGCCCTTGAGGCTATCCACGCTGGTGTCGCAGATAAGCTGCTGCGGTATCTGGAAGTGACTAATCTGGGCTGGGGTTTCACTACCAAGCACTACGCCGTGGTTGCAACGAAGAAACGTTAGACACGATTTTTGTTATTTACAGGAGGGATAGCAACCATGAGGCTTAGCCAGGCTAAAATTTCTGAACTTGTTGAAAAGCATACACAGGTTGCCGACAATACCACTTGGAATCGCTTTACTTCCATTCCCTGGCAGGACTTGAAACCAGAACTACTGAGCCAGAGTGAGTGTTCAGCGATCGCCTTTATTAACGTCATAGAAGACCACCTCCCTGGCTACTTCGCTGAATATCTGAAGCGGTTTCCAATTGACGAAAACACACCCCTCGACGCTTGCGTGTACAACCGGGAGCTGTATCACTTTCTAGTCCGCTGGGCCCAGGAGGAAGATCGCCATGCCCACGTGCTCACAAGCTATCAACTCCGGGCCGGGCTGAAGTCCGCTGACCAACTTAACCAGGAGCTGGCCCAGGAGGGACGGAAGCAATTTACGCTCCAGTACACCGAACCCGCTCAAATTTTCACCTATGCCTTTTTACAGGAAAAAGCAACTTTACTGTATTACAAGCTGCTACACAATGCAGTCCAGGAACCTGTTCTGAAGATCATTCTGCGCCTGCTAGTCAAAGATGAAGCCCGCCACTTTGCCTTCTTTGGGGCTGTGGTTGGGGCTTATATTGAGCAGTTTGGGGAACGAATGCTGCCGTCAATGCAGGCAGTCTTGGAAAGCTTTAAGATGCCGCTGCACAACACTTTGCAGAATTACTGGCGCTGGTCAATGGTAATTTGCCAGGCGGCTGGCGGCTATGACCATACCCAAGCCTATGCCGATCTTGTCCGAGTCGTCAACAAATTTGCGGATGCCTCAACCCGGGCTAAGGCAGCCGATCTCATTGATCTCGTACACCAGATCCGCGCCATTTAAGCCCTTCTCGCTAGGACTAAATATCTTTACTAGGTTGTAAGTCTCTGCGATCGCCCTGCCCCTGATGGAGTAAAACCAATGATGACAATTAATGCTGAGAGCCAGAACCTGACGATCCTCCAGAGTACTGAGACAGATGCACAGCAGTTTATCCAGCAAATGTTCCTTTGCTGCGGGCTCATGTACCTCCATCTTGGCCTAGCCTTAACTGGGTACCTGCCCGCTTGGACCTTGCTACTGTCTACCCCTATTCTGATCTCGCGCTGGATCATCTCTATCCACGAGGTCTTTCACCTCCGCAAAGTCACGGAGGTTGGCTTCTGGACTCGCTTGATGCCCTTTATCCTCACACCGCTGTCCCTCGGCTACCGCGAGTATCAGAATATCCACCAGCGCCACCACCGATTTTCCGCTACGGCTGAAGACCCAGAGTACTACCAGATCCAAGGCTCCAAACTGACAGGCTTGATCAATGCCATGACCGCACCAGAACAGGCGTACTTCCGCTGGATTAATCAAAATGGTCTGGATGGGCCATTGCTACAGGACAGCCTGATTCGCCTCGTATTATTTACCGCGATCGCCGGACTGGGGATTTACTGGGGAGGGTGGGCCTGTTTGTGGTACTGGGTTCCCTTGCGTCTGGCCCACGGCATCAGTTATTTCATATTCTTCTACTGCCTGCACCGGCGTGGGCCAGAGTATGGCGTCTACCCACTGCATTTTCCACCGCTACTAGGGCGCTTGATTGCCTTGTTTTTGGGGCGTACGCTGCTGTCGGCAACCTGCCACCATGACATCCATCACGCCCACCCGTGGATAGCGGCTGTCAACTTACCAGAGGTTAGGCAAGCCTCGGAAGTTTAGTTTTTCACTACATCTGTAACAATTCACCAGTTACACTCAAGATAAGCTGAGGGCAGCAGGGTTTGAAGAGTCCTCTGTACTAATCGTCTGGGGCTTAAGCTAGCAAAAATGTACGACCAAACAGGCTACATTCATGTTGCGCTTCAGGGCATTCCGACACCCTGTCAAGCCTAACGAGTTAGCTTCATAGACTGTTTTCATCGGCAAAGCCTGGATCAAACTCGCTACCACCGATTACGTTACTGAGTTCGAACAGATGGAGGAAGTTCTCAGAGAGAGTGAGATTACCTTTCGTGCTTTAACAGAAAGCACTGTGTCGGCAATTTTTATCCGCCAGGATGAGCGGATTTGTTACGTCAATCCTGCCGCCGAGGCAATCAGCGGCTATAGTCGGGCAGAGTTGCTGCAAATGAGCTTTTGGGACATTGTGCATCCTGACTTTCGGGAAGTAGTAAGAGCCTATGAGTTGGCCCGCAAACCTGACTACCCTGGAGTTTCAAGCCTGCTAGCCCCAACCTCCCCTTCACAGTATGAAGTTAAGTTCGTAACCAAAACTGGCGAAGAGCGATGGGCTGAAGTTACAGGCGTATCGGTTGAGTTCGCTGGGCGTCCTGCCACCCTGGGCACAGCCTTCGACATTACAAAGCGCAAGCGAGTGGAGGCGGCCCTGCGGGCGTCGGAAGAGAAGTTCTCCAAGGCCTTTCGGGCTAGTCCTGACTCGATCACGATCAGCACGCTGCAAGATGGACGGATCGTCGAAGTCAATCAGGGTGCTCTACAGATCAGTGGCTACAGCCGCGAGGAAATGATCGGTCGCACGTCCCTAGAACTCAATTTTTGGATCAACCCAGCCGACCGGACTAAGATGCAGCAGATGTTGCAGCAACAGGGTGCAGTGCGGAATTTGGAGTTTGATTTCCGGATGAAGTCTGGCGAGGTCCGCGTCGTGCTGCTGTCGGCGGAGGTGATCGACTTTGGGGGTGAACCCTGCTTGCTGAGTGTAATTCGTGACATTACAGACCGCAGACAAACCGAGGAAGCACTGGTGCGGGCCAGGGTAGCTGAAGCAGCCAAGCAGGCCCTTGAAAAGGAAATTATGGAGCGCAGACGAGTAGAGGCGGCCCTGCGGGTAACCGAAGAAAAGTTCTCCAAGGCCTTTCGCTCTAGCCCTGACTCAATCACGATCACCACCCTCAAAGAAGGACGGATTGTCGAAGTCAATGACAGTTGCCTGCATCTAAACGGTTATAGCCGGGAAGAGCTGATTGGTCACACCGTACCTGAGCTAAACTTCTATGCCGATCCAGCCGACCGGATTAAGATGCAGCAGATGTTGCAGCAACAGGGTGCAGTGCGGAATTTAGAATCTAAATTTCGGATCAAGTCTGGTGAGATCCGCGTGGTGCTGCTGTCTGCCGAAATTATTAACTTCGGGGGTGAGTCTTGTCTCCTGGCTGTTGTTCGCGACATTACTGAGCGCAAGCGGGCTGAGGAGCAACTGTTTCGGAACGCATTTTACGATACCCTCACAGGTCTGCCCAATCGTGCCCTGTTTATGGATCGGCTGGGACAGTCGCTCAAACGTGCCCGCCCCAGAGTTGGCCCCAAAGTCAGCCCTAGCAATCAGCAGCACAACTCAGATACTGCGACCAGAAGCGAGGACACCTCAGGCGATCGCTTTGCCGTTCTCTTCTTAGACCTGGATCGCTTTAAGGTGGTCAACGACAGCCTGGGACACTTGATGGGAGACCAACTGCTGGTCGCGATCGCGGCCCGGCTAGAGCAGTGCTTGCGTCCACGGGATACGGCTGCCCGACTGGGAGGGGACGAATTCACCATCCTGATTGAAAATGTTAAGGACGTGAGTGATGCAGTCCACGTGGCTGAGCGAATTCAGCAGGAACTCAAGTTGCCGTTTAATCTCTCTGGGCACGAGGTGTTCACCAGCGCCAGTATTGGCATCACCTTGAGTTGGCAGTATAGTTCCCTTCCCCTCAGCTTGAAAGCTGGGCTGCCGACTTACGAGAGCCAACCAGAGGACCTCCTACGCGATGCCGATATCGCCATGTATCAGGCCAAGGCCCTAGGCAAAGCTCGACACCAGGTTTTTGACACCAGTATGCGTGTGCAAGCAGTGTCGCTCCTGCAAACAGAGAGCGATCTGCGGCGAGCAATTGAACGCCAGGAGTTCCAGGTACACTACCAGCCGATTGTGTTGCTGGAAACCTCTGAACTTACTGGCTTCGAGGCCCTAGTGCGCTGGCAGCATCCAGATCGGGGTTCTGTTTCTCCCGCTGAGTTCATCCCTGTTGCCGAAGAAACTGGCCTGATTGTGCCGATTGGCAGGTGGGTACTCTGCGAAGCCTGTCGGCAGGTGCGGGCTTGGCAACTTGCCTATCCCCGTTTTAGGGAGGGAGACCTGGCCGAGCCCCTCACCATCAGCGTTAACCTCTCCGGCAAACAGTTCTTGCAACCCGATCTACTTCTGCAAATTAGCCAAGTTTTGCAGGAAACTGGCTTGGCTGCTGATAGCTTAAAGCTGGAAATCACGGAAAGCGTAATCATTGAGCAGACTGAGTCAACGACGACTATTCTGTCGCAGTTGAAAGCGTTAGGAATCCACTTGTATATTGATGACTTTGGTACTGGCTACTCATCCTTGAGTCGTCTGCACCGCTTTCCGATTGATCGGTTAAAGATTGATCGTTCCTTTGTCAGTCAGATGGAGGTGGATAGCGAGAACTTGGAGATTGTCCGAACCATTGTGACCCTAGCCCATAACTTGGGGATCGATGTGACAGCCGAGGGCGTAGAAACAGCAGAACAACTGGCCCAACTCCAAGCGCTAGGGTGTGAATACGGGCAGGGATATTTCTTCTCTAAACCCGTCGAGAGTAGGCTGGCTGAGGCACTCATTGCTAAGCAGTAACGGTCTGCTCAGGAATCTCGATTAAGATTTACACGCCAGTGGAACTATCATTGCCTTTCATTCATCCATACCATCAGAAGTCAGTCAAGATGAAAAGTAGTGAGTACAGCCAGGAACTGGGTAGAAAGACTATTCCCACTTTGTTGCTAGGTTCGGTTGCCCGCTGAAGTGCGGCTTCAGCGCCAAGTCAATAGCAGCAGTAATAGACTTTTTGACCTTTTTTCTGTACCCTCTGGTGTGGTTCAGTTTTCCACTAAGTTGCCACCATCATTTCTGTTCTATGAAAATTGCCCAAATTGCCCCACTCTGGGAACGGGTTCCACCCTTTCGCTACGGGGGAGTTGAGTTAATTGTCGCCCTGCTTACAGATGAGCTGGCGCGGCGGGGTCACGAGGTTACGCTTTTCGCTTCCGGGGATTCCATCACTAAAGGCTGTCTCAAGTCCGTTCACGACCAGGCTTTGAGACTAGATAAAAGTATTAGAGAACCAGGGCATTACGAGCAGATGCTCCTGGGTGAAGTTTATCGCCATGCCAACGAATTCGATATTATTCACTCGCATGTCGGTACTGCGGCACTCGTTTGCAGCAGTTTAGTCAAAACACCAACCCTGCACACGCTGCACGGGGTTTTCACAACCGATAACGAAAAGTTTTTCCGCGCCTTTGCCAATCAGTTCTACACCAGTATCACCAACGCCCAGCAGGAGCCGCGCCTGAGGTTGAACTATGTCCGCACGATTTACAACGGCATTCGAATTGAAGATTATCCCTTTCAACTCCAGCCCCAAGCCCTACCCTACCTCGCGTTCGTAGGTCGACTATCACCGGAAAAAGGACCATTAGAGGCGATCGCGATCGCCCAAGCTGCTGGCTTACCGTTGAAAATGGCGGGCAAGGTTGACCCGGTTGACCAAACCTTTTACGAGGAGCACCTGCGGCCCTTGATCGATGGAGAACAGGTACAGTATCTCGGTGAAGTTGAGCACCAGGAGAAAGTCCAGCTACTAAGCGGGGCAGTAGTAACGCTGTTTCCAATTACCTGGCGAGAGCCTTTTGGTCTGGTCATGATTGAGTCGATGGCAACAGGTACGCCGGTAGTGGGCATGGGCCTAGGCTCAGTCCCAGAAATTATTGATCCTGGCAAAACTGGCTTTGTTTGTCGTAGTTTAGAAGAGATGGTTGAGCGTATTCCGGCAGCGAGATCCCTCAATCGACAGGCTTGTCGCGACCAGGTTGTGCAGCGCTTTAGTACTGAGCGGATGACTGATGCATACGAGGTGGCCTACCAAGAAGTGCTGAATACGACAGCAGCGTTACGCCGCTAATCCATTCCTCCCGACTCTACCCCACGTTGGTGGTTTGGATTGGCAAAGTTTCTGCGATTAGAGGCAGACAGGCTAATGCTATCTGAGAAAATTTCTAGCTCCAACCGAGGATTGAAGCACACGAGTTCCCCAGGACTGACCCGTGCCCCTGACCCGACCAAATCTTCTAGTGTGGTCAGCCCCTCTTAATCGCAAAACAATTTCTCACCATCCAACTAAGTAGATCTTACTAAAACAATGCCCGACATGCTTGAACTTGATGGTAGAACTTTTGCCCCGGCTGATCAGCTACCCATTTCAGATTGGCCCTGTGTCCTGACAGAGCGACCGCAGCCCACAGCCACGTTGAAAGATGATGACCTGTTCTTGGTGACGGATACCCTGGGCAACATTTCTGAGTGCCTAGTCAGTGACGCAAACGCCAGTATGGGCTTGTTCTGTGCCGATACACGATTTCTCAGCCGTTTGGAACTTCAGATTGAGGGGCGATCGCCCGTCTTACTCAGCAGTACCGCTGAAAAAGGGTTTGTCCTGTCTGTGTTGGGAACCAATCCACAGATTGAAGGCCATCTAGAATCAGACACTGTCGGGATTCAACGGGAGCTGGTACTCAACGGCGGCTTATTTGAAGTCTTGAAGGTATCGAACTACAGCACCCAGACGATTCGCTTTGAACTCAGTCTCAGCTTTGGTGCCGACTTTGTTGACCTGTTTGAAGTCCGGGGGCATCATCGGCCCCAGCGAGGGCAGTTATTGCGGTTAGCCCCCGCTCAACCTGCTGACTGGGTCGAAGCCGGGTTGACCCTGGCCTACCGAGGCTTAGATCATTCCTTGCTGGAGTCCCGGATTCAGTTTGTCAATCACAAGCCTGACCTACTCAAGGGCAACACCGTCGTTTGGTGCCTGGAACTAGCCTCCCATGAAACGCAGCAGTTGGGTTACCGATTGCAGATGTTTACTAACAGTCGCCCGACCTCAAAGGTCAGTGCTCCGGCAACCCTAGCTCAAGCTAAAGGAGCAGAGCTGGTAGAGCAGCAAACCTGGCAAGAACAGGTCACCCAGATTAACACTGACAATCCCACTTTCAACCAGGTGATTAAACGGGCCGAGCAAGATGTTCACCTGCTGCTGCAATCCTTTCGGGGGGAAAGAGCAGGCAAAGCCCTCTCGGCAGGTGTCCCCTGGTTCTCGACTCTGTTCGGGCGGGATGCAATTATCTCAGCCTCTCAAATGCTGATACTCGATCCCTCAATTGCCCGGAATACCCTGAAATTGCTGGCCTACTACCAAGGCAAAGCAGAGGACGACTGGCGGGATGAGGAACCGGGTAAAATTCTGCACGAAATTCGGCTAGGAGAGCTGGCTCGCTGCAACGAGATTCCTCATACTCCCTACTATGGCACTGTTGACGCCACGCCGCTGTGGCTAATGCTCTACAGCGAATACTACGCCTGGACGGATGATCAAGAAACGATCGAGGCCCTCTGGCCCGCCGCGATCGCCGCCATGGCCTGGGTTGACCGCAACCTGAAACAAACCGGCTACCTCAGCTACGGTCGCAAATCCAGCCGGGGGCTCGCCAACCAGGGCTGGAAAGACTCCGGCAACTGTATCGTCAATCGCAAAGGCCAACTAGCAACAGGTCCGATCGCCCTCTGTGAGGTGCAAGCCTACGTCTATTCTGCCAAGATCCGCCTGAGTGCGATCGCCCAGGGAATGCATCGCCCCGACCTGGCCGAACGTTGGCAGGAACAGGCCAGGGCTTTGAAGCAGCGTTTTAATCGAGACTTCTGGCTCGAAGAACAAGACTACTGTGCCCTGGCCCTGGATGGAGCAGGCAAACCCGTTGATAGCGTTACATCCAACCCTGGTCACTGCCTAAATCTAGGCATCTTTCTGCCCGAAAAAGCCTACAGCGTCGCAGAGCGGCTGCGGGCTCCCGATATGTTCAACGGCTGGGGCATTCGTACCCTCAGCAGCCTGTCCCCGGCCTATAACCCGATGGGCTACCACATTGGTTCTGTCTGGCCCCACGACAATGCCCTGATTGCCCTGGGCCTGCGATCGCTCGGCTTAATTGACCAGGCCCTAGAGCTGGCCCAGGGATTAATTGATATGACCCTGCACCAGCCATATTTTCGCCCGCCAGAGTTGTTCTGCGGCTACGAGCGGCTGGCAGACAGTAAGCCAGTCCAATATCCTGTTGCCTGTTCTCCCCAAGCCTGGGCTACGGGTAGCCTGTTTCAGCTCCTGCAGATGATGGCTAACCTGGTTCCGGACATCCCAAATAACTGCCTGCGCATCATTGATCCGGCCTTGCCTGAGTCGATCAACCATCTAGCGTTGCACAACTTAAGAGTTGGTACTACCCTACTGGACCTAGAATTTGAACGTTCCGGTTCGACGACCGCCTGCCGGGTTGCCAACAAGCGGGGTAACCTGCGGGTGATCATTGAAGCGTGAGGTGATCCTAGCTCTAGCCAAATTGCTCCGATTTTTGTAGGGTCAAGCTTGCTTCCCGTATTTAACCTCTCAAGCGGGAGTTCACTGATGATTTATTTCCCTCAGCTTGAGGCAACACGCCCGTGGCAGATTTGAGCGGTACTTGGCTGGGAACTTATTGGCAGCAGGGTCTACCCACTCGGTTTGAAGCAACCCTGGTCCAGAGTGGCAATGCCCTGAGTGGCAATATTTTAGATGATGGTTTCCTGGGTGAAGCCCAAGTGAGTGGCGAGGTGACGGGGCGCAGCCTCCAGTTTACTAAGCGGTATCTCACCCCCTCCCAAGCATCCATTACTTACACCGGAGTGCTAGCAGAGGCTGAAGACTTTATGCAGGGGCAATGGCAGATTAGGCGCTTCGATTCCGGCGCCTGGGAGGCTCACCGGGGTGGGGAGAGTTTAATGGAAAGCCTGCAAACTCGTCTGAGCAGGCGGGAACTTCTGAAAGTGGGGAGATAGGCATTTAATTGGTCCTGCGATCGCCCGCCGACCAAACAGCATCCTTAAAGCGGACTTGGGCTTGCTTAAAGGCTTGGTCCATCACCTGTTTAATCTGCTGAGGATCTGGCTGCTTGCCCCCCATCAGATCGCCAAAGTAAACGCAGGCTCCCTCTCCCAAAGCCCAAGTATAAGCGGCTGCCCAGGAGGCGGCAACGACGCTGCCAAAGCCAGGAATAACTTTCACGAGTTCTCGACCTACTAGCTGGGCAAAAAATCCTCCCGCGATCGCACTCACAACCCCCCCCGCCTGAGAGGGTGTTAAAACCTGACCGTACAGCCGACCCAGTAAACCCACCAGCGTCACCTGCAAAGCCGTTAGCACTGGCATCGTTGCCAAGGGAAGGGGAACTGCAGCCAGGGTTCCGGCCATCACCGCAAAGGGGACAAGGTAGCGACGGCCTGCCTCACGATAAAGATCGCCGATTTGTGCTCCCGCTTCTGCCTGCAACAACTGGTATATGACCTGGGATTCTGCTTCTGGTAGCAATTCTGCTAGAGCCTCAGTAAAGGGCTCTAAGCCATAGAAAACGGGGGTATAGCCGTCTACTTCTAAGGTAAAATCAATCATCACAGCCCGGTCACAGACGGCTGCAAAACGGTTCTGAAGTTCAGAAAATGCTCTGGTTAAATCTGCAGACTGAGGCGGATAAGCTGGGTGATCACTCACCTCTGGTGGGTAAACCTCGTGTAGGCAAGTCACCGCCAGCAAGCAGGGAACTGCTGGATGCTGCCGTCGAATCCGAGCCACAATTTGATAGAGAGAGTCGGTGGCAAAATCACCAATTTTGACAGTAATAACTAGAACCCGAACGCGCTCTGGGGCATTTTCAGCGGGCCGGGACTGAAGTTCTCCGGTTAGCTCTTGAATCACTTCCAGCCGCTCGGTTGTACCTTCCCCTAACCCGACCGTATCTGTAAAGACCAGTAGCGGTAGGTCATCAGTTGGGTAGTTGTAGCGTTGGGTATGGATGGTGTGGGGCCGGAATCCTTGCCCAACGATCTGATCGGAGATACCTGTAAGACCGCGAATGATTGAGCTTTTGCCAGTTTGAGGCTTGCCGATCAGTAAAACTTCAGTAGTTGGGAGTGTGTCCCGCACCTGTTTAAGTAACTCAGTAACTTCAGCCTCATTGACCCGAAACAGGCGTGTTGCTCTCAGAACACTCTGCTGAAAGCCTCTTAATGAAGTGTTTGCAGACTCTAAGCCCTTTTGCCAAAGACGATGAAGCGGAAAGCGAGATTCTACCCGGCGAGGACAGGTTTCTTCAGCAATATTAAAGTCTGAGCGAGAATGAGTTCCAGGCAGATCGGAACAAGAGTCTGGGTCAGGCTGCTCCTGCATCGTTGACTTTGTAGCCAGTTGGGTTGCTCAATTATTTTTAACTTAACTTCTATCAGGATAGCTTAAGCCTCTCCCCGCGCCCCGTCACTGGAGCCCGGAGAGGCATTGTAGAGATCATCTAGCTGCTCACGAGCATCTTCCATCGTGATTGAACGCATCACCAGCAAGGGCTCATCAATCATCTCACCCCTCTCATTCAATAGTTCAGGATGGGTGGCTGAACGGGCCAAGTTGCCGGTATGAATTGACCTAGGATCGGGTCGCGAGTAAGACCGGTGAGACTCTACACCAATCGTTAGTAGGCTACGAAACAGGTTGCCAAAGGCCAGAAAAGCGATAATAGTAAAAGCAAAAATATAGATGAGCTGTAACATTCCATTGTCCTCTAGAGCGGGAAGCTGAGTAATTATTTCTAGACTGCCAAAAGTAGGGTTTTTTAAGGGTTGGTGCCTCTATGACTATTATTTCAGGTCATTTAGCCCAAGCCTAGAACGCTTTACTGAGGTTCAGATTGCTCTTCTAATCGAGCAGACACAGCTACCTGCCAGCATTCTGTAACCAATTGATGCCAGGTCATAAGAATTGAGGTATCTACACCAGCTTGACCGTGAGTAACCTGGAATAAACTCTGGACGGCACTTACTTCTTGCTGAGCCTGCTTGACGCGCTCAAGTAAGTCAGATTGCTGTTGAGGATTAAGAGAGCGAAGTTGCGTGGCCTCCAAGCGCGATCGCGATTGACTAAACCAGTATTGGAAGTCTTCTAGCAGCGGCTTTAATACAACCTTGAGTAATTCGGGCTCCGGTAAATTAGAGTTCAACATTAATAATGTCTCTTTAACTATCTATAATCTTAACTCTCTTCATAATCTGTAACATAGAGAAAATCCCTGAGGCATCTACCAGCAGTAACAAAGGCGGCTCGCTAAGATAGAGGCTAGATCCGCTGATTAACTTTTTGCCCAGTATAGAAATCCAAGGATGCAGCAGCCGATGCCTGCCTTAGAACCTCCTGAAGATCAGCCTGAAAAAGAGCCTGAGAAAATCCGGCTCCCGCGCACCAGTGAATCTGTTGCCCTGCAAAAGATCCGTCACACCACTTCCCACGTCATGGCAATGGCGGTACAAAAGCTATTTCCCAAAGCACAGGTGACGATTGGTCCTTGGATTGAGAACGGGTTCTACTACGACTTTGATAACCCGGAACCCTTTGCCGACAAAGATCTCAAGGCGATCCAAAAAGAGATGACCAAAATCATCAATCGTAAGCTGCCCGTGACCCGCGAAGAGGTCAGCCGCGAGGAGGCAGCACGTCGGATTGCCCAGTTGAACGAGCCCTACAAGCTAGAAATTCTTCAAGATCTGAAAGATCCGATCACGATCTATCATCTGGGTGAGGAATGGTGGGATCTCTGTGCCGGGCCCCACGTTGAAAACACAACAGAGCTAGATGCCAAAGCAATTGAACTAGAAAGTGTTGCTGGCGCTTACTGGCGTGGCGATGAAACCAAAGCACAACTCCAGCGAATTTACGGCACGGCCTGGGAAACCCCAGAGCAGTTAGCCGAATACAAGCGGCGCAAAGCAGAGGCGCTACGGCGAGACCACCGTAAGTTGGGCAAAGAACTAGGCTTGTTCGTCTTTTCCGACGAGGTAGGGCCGGGGTTGCCTTTGTGGACGCCCAAGGGAACGGTGCTGCGATCGCTGCTGATTGATTTCCTCCAACAGGAGCAGTTAAAGCGCGGTTACCAACCCGTTGTTTCGCCCCACATCGGTCGCGTCGAGCTATTCAAAATCTCCGGTCACTGGCAGAAGTACCAGGAAGATCTTTTCCCGATGATGGGGGAGACCGAAGACGACGGCTTCGTGCTCAAGGCGATGAACTGTCCCTTTCACGTCCAAATTTACAAATCCAGCTTGCGGTCCTACCGCGAGCTTCCCCTGCGGCTGGCCGAGTTTGGCACCGTCTATCGCTACGAACAATCGGGGGAGCTGGGGGGTCTGACACGGGTGCGAGGCTTTACCCAGGACGATGCTCACCTGTTTGTCACTCCAGAGCAGTTAGAAGATGAATTTTTGAAAGTTGTTGACCTGATCCAGTCTGTATTTCAGGCCCTGCAACTGAAAAGCTTCCAAGCGCGCCTGAGTTTCCGTGACCCCAACTCTGACAAGTACATTGGCTCGGATCAAGCCTGGCAGAAGTCGGAGTATGCGATTCGACACGCTGTTGAAACCCTCGGCATGGCCCACTTCGAAGGCATTGGCGAGGCAGCCTTCTACGGCCCCAAGCTAGATTTTATCGTCCAGGATGCCCTGGAGCGGGAGTGGCAGTTGGGGACGGTGCAGGTAGACTACAACTTGCCTGAGCGGTTTGATTTAGAGTATGTGGCCCAGGATGGCACCCGCCAGCGCCCCGTGATGATTCACCGGGCTCCCTTTGGCTCCCTAGAGCGGCTGATTGGGATTCTAATTGAAGAGTACGCTGGGGACTTCCCCTTGTGGCTGGCCCCCGTCCAGCTCCGCCTGCTGCCGGTGGGTGATGACCAGTTACCTTTTGCCCAGCAAGTTTATCACCAGCTCCTGTCCCAGGGGCTGCGGGCCGAGATTGACACTAGTGGCGATCGCCTGGGCAAACAGATCCGCAACGCTGAGAAAGAGAAAGTTCCCATCATGGCTGTGGTGGGCGCTAAGGAAGTTGAGTCTAACAGCCTCAGCCTTCGCACCCGTGCCTCTGGTGAGCTAGGAGCTATACCCGTTTCTGAGGTGATTGAAAAGATGCAATCGGCAGTCAAAGATCACGGCCAGCTTTAAACCTATGAACCGGATCAGCTTTGCGATCGCGTTGACTGCTATTCTACTTGGCTTTCTAGGTGGTTTTGTCTCTGCCTGGATTACAGCTACCTTGCAAGTTCAATGAGAAGAATAGGAGAGGCCAGATCCTAGGAGTCGTGACTCAACTGCGTAAGTCGTGTGGATATTGATGCCAAAATTTTATTCCTGAATACAGCAATTTTCACAACGGTACACGGCAGCTTGACGCTGCCAGCCGAGTGCCGAAAGCATTTTGGAGGAATGCAGTTGAACCCAAGGAAAGTTGCTGTAACGTTATTTTGGTGTTTGGAGTCGTTGCAAGCCATTGTTTAGTTATTTAGATGCACTTACAAGCCAGGGCTGGGGTAACAGTAAAGCAGTTGGTAACCAACTTGACGGTTGGTCTCTAGAAGAGCGAGATCCTGGCCTGATTCGAGCTTTGATGCCCTTAGGGGAATGGCTCTACCGCTACTATTTTCGGGTCACTACAGACGGCTGGGATCAGATCCCAACTGAGGGGAGCATGCTGATTGTGGGGTCTCACAATGGCGGCATTATCGCCCCCGATACGTTGATGTTTATGGTGGACTGGTTTCGCCGCTACGGTCCAGAGCGATTGGTCTACGGATTAATGCATCCAAATGTCTGGATGGTGCCAATCTACTCGCAGCTTACCGTCAAGGTAGGGGCAGTCGTAGCGCATCCCAAAGTGGCGATCGCAGCCCTGCGGCGCGGGGCGGCTGTCGTGGTGTATCCCGGCGGGGCTGAAGATTTGTGGCGACCCCACAGCCTGCGCCATCGAATTCACTTTGCCGGACGCAAAGGGTTTATCAAATTGGCCCTGCGGGAGGGAGTGCCCATCGTGCCCACGATTTCTCAGGGGGCTCACGACACGCTGATCATTCTGGCCGACTACTACAAGCAGCTCCGGCAACTACATGAGTGGGGCATGCCGTGGTTGTTTGACTTCGATCCGATGGTGTTTCCCATTTACTTAGGGCTGCCTTGGGGGCTGGCAATAGGACCTCTACCCAATATCCCCCTGCCAGTGGCGATTCACACGAGAGTGTGTGCCCCGATTGTGTTTGAACACTACGGTCGGGCGGCGGCTCGCGATCGCGAGTACGTTGATGCCTGCTATGAACAGGTATGCAACCAGATGCAACGGGAACTTGATCGTCTTGTGCAGGATCTTAACGGCACTGGGGACTTGGCAGTAGGACCTTGAAATTCAGGTTAGGAAGTGAGGGTGACTCTCTGCATCGCTGTTTAAAGATACACGCTTAAAATAAAAACCAAAGCTTGAATCATGGTAGCAGAGGTCAAGATGGAAACTACACAACTGGGCAATAGCAACGTTACTGTCAGTGCGATTGGTTTAGGGGCAATGCCAATGTCCTTAAGCGGCAGGCCACCAGAGTCGGAAGCGATTCAGGTTATCCATCGCGCCCTCGACTTAGGAATTACGCTGATCGACACAGCCGATGCCTACTGCGAAGATGAGTCAGACAAGCACCACAATGAAAGGCTAATTTGCAAAGCACTTCAGCACTACAACGGTGATACTAGTCCTGTTACGGTGGCAACCAAGGGCGGTTTGATGCGACCCAACGGCTCCTGGACACGCAATGGTCACCCTGACCATCTGCGAGAGACTATTCAACGTAGCTTTGAAGCCCTAGGCGGTGAGAAGCCGATCGACCTTTGGCAGTACCATGCCCCTGACCTCAGCTATACCCTGGAGGAATCCCTCACCCCTGTCAAGCAGGCTGTAGAGCAGGGTCATATTCGGCTGGTAGGCGTCTCAAACTTCTCTACCGAGCAGATCAAGCAGGCTCGTGACATTTTGGAAATTATTTCTGTCCAGAACCAGTACAACCCCTGGCACCGCCAGCCTGAGTCTGATGGAGTTTTAGAGTACTGCGAGAGTGAAGGGTTAACCTTTCTGCCCTGGAGCCCCCTGGGCGGTAGTAGCCGCGTCAGCCGCTTGGAAGATATGCCTGTAATTAGTGATTTAGCTCAGTCGAAACGAGTGTCAGTGCATCAGATTGTCCTGGCATGGCTGCGGGCTAAGTCCCCGTGTATTGTGCCGATTCCAGGTGCGAGTAAGACGGCAAGTGTAGAGGACTCGGTGCAGGCGATCAATGTAAAGCTGTCCGCTCAGGAGGTCCAAAGCATTGATCGCAAAACGGCAGCTTAAGGAATCTCTAATGCTTGCAACTATCAAAGCAGGTAGTCATCCGTCATCGAGGAAAGTTTAGCTTCTCTGGGGGGCCAGCCAGGTATATTCTGTAAGCATGGTGGGCACTATGAAACCACTCAAACAAGATATCTAGGCCATTAGACAAGCTTTCTATGTCAAGGTTTGCTCTTTGATAGTTGTTGGTTACTTCTTCCAGGAAAGCTCGGGTGGCGTGCAAGCATAGATGGGCAGTATCCCGTAGGCTTGTGAAATTGGGGCTAGACTCAGTATTTGCCTGAGCATTGCCAGAAATGGAACCAGAGTAGTTGATTTGCAGGTCCAACCAACTCGCCGGAACAACGCTTAAGGCTAGCGGTCGGACAGGATCTGCCAGGAAGCCAAGCCCTGTAGTAGCTCCACGCTTAGTGGTAGTGTCTACCTCTGGCAATCCCCAAGAGTATGCCTCTGCGCGGGACTGGGTTGCGAGTGCAGTAGGCTGTCCCTGTTGTTGAGCGATGCAAGATTCCAGCTTTTCTCTTAGCTTTAGCAGACCCTGATGCTGAGATACCTGTAGTTTGTCGTCAACCTTGGCTAGGATGTGATGAGCTTGCCGGGCTGAGGCAGCGATGTACTCCGAAAAAACCTCTTCATCTGCTTCTTCGAGCAAATAGGTCAGGGTAATTGCAGTCTCACACAGATGCTCCATCAAGAACTGGCTGCCGATCTGGTCACGATGTACTTCAAGCAGCACAAACGAATAATAATGACAGCGTAGTTTAGAGAACAGACCCAGGGCAACCCAGTTAAAGGGATCATCTTTGAAGTCATCCAAAGCTGCCACAGCCGACTCAATGTGTTTCAGGTACTGCGAAAGGATGTAGCCAACCCTTAAGAAGCTTTCGCCGCAGGCCTGCTGAGACTTTCTGATTGAGGAGATGTCTGGCAAGCTCATTTCATTAAGGCTGAGTGGCAAACTTGTTTTTGTCATTTGCTTGGGTAGTGAGCCTGTGCTTGTCAATAGTCAGTTTTTTCGCCAACGTTGTAAAGTTAGCACTCAGAATGGTCTTTTTGCAAAAAATCAAAGCCGGAAAGATCCTGTGAGGTAGGTCTTTTTGTCCAGCAATACCAATAATCTAAGTAATTGCGCTTTAGCCTAGTTCTGATTTTCTCCTTTAGCCTCAGAGTAGCTTGCATATCCTATCACTGGTAGGAAAACTTGCTAAGTTAACAAAGATTTTAGATCAAACAGCTCAGTTGCTCTGGCAGGCTAAGCCAGATTGATTTTTTCTTAGGAATGCCTTGTTTTACAGAGTTCAGTGGTCAAAAAAAGTATTGTAGTTTTTATATTTGAGCTGGTAAGTAGGTACACCTAAACAAACTCAAGATACTAATCAACAGAAGTCGTTGTGTAGAGTGGCTTTGATAGTTTGGACATTTTGGGTTTAACAAAGTTGATCTACTTGTCGTTCCCTAAATCTTCCTCAAAGTAGCTGAGATGGTTGCTAAGCAGGAGTTAAACTTTTTCTCTACCCTGAGGTAGAAGAAAAGAGACTAGAGCTAACACAATAGTCCCTGCAGATATACCACCACTTGCTAATAAAATGATGGTAAAGTATTGGGTGCTCAAGTACCTCTTCTGCCTAAATGTTGGCTGGCTGAGTATCATCCGATAAAGTGTAGAAGTAATGGCTGGAACGGTGGCATCTTTAGGACACCAAAGTGATTATTTGACTCGCTGGCAAAACCCAGACGCTAAGTTGAGGTAGGTGTGATGCTTGACGTCAGTGCAAGGCTTCCTTAGCCATACCTAGGGTGTCTCCGATCTGATCACCATTGTGGTGAGCTGCTATGAGTATCTCGCTAGTTTTGCCCCAGGCGATCGCTCCAGTGGCGTCGATGCCAATGGCACCAAAATCCCGTCGATGGGCTTGTGCTTCTCTAAACGAGCGCTCAAAAGCAGCCTGCAAGGATAGGCCATCCGTGACTCGGACGACAATCCGGGCTGCTAAACACTCATCAATAATGTCTTCTCCAATCCCAGTACAGCTAACCGCTGCTTGGGCCGTGGCGTAGTTCCCGGCAGGCAAGGCAGAATCACTCACCCGACCAATCCGCTCAAATCCTTTGCCTCCGGTTGAGGTCCCCACGGCAAGGTGACCCTGCGCGTCCAGGGCTACCACTCCAATCGTGCCTTTACGGGCGTTGTCCACTGCCATGGCTGACTCAGCCACAACGCCCGCTGCTTTGACAAAGTTCCCCTGGCGTTCTTGAAGCCATTCCTGTAAGCGGCTCTCGGTCAGGGGGTCGTAGATTGGAAGCTGGAGTTCTCGCAGTAGTTCTATTGCTCCACGGTCTGATAGTACCCGGTCAAAGGAGTTTTGGAGGGCTTGAGCCAGATCGATGGGGTGCTGGATCTGGGAGACGTTGATCACGCCGCTAAATTGTTGGGATGAACCATCCATCAGAGAGGCACTCATACGGATCTGGCCGTCTGATTGCAGCACAGAGCCAGTTCCAGCGTTAAAGCGAGGATTGTCCTCCAGCAATCGACAACCGTAGACCACTGCTGCCTGAGCGCTTGCACCCGTGGAAAGTAATGAATAGGTTGACTCTAGAATTTCGTAGAGCGCTCGCCGTACCACCTCAGTTCCTTCCTTCCCTGAAATGGAGCTACCTGCTCCGCCGTGAATAATTAATTTAGGCTGCACTAGCTTGACCTCCGGCTACATTGCTTGTCTGCGACTGCAATAAAGCTAACGTGAATTTCGACGCAGTTCTGAAGCCTAGATTCCTGCTTTGGGAGTTTAGCCTGAAAACCCCATTTTTGAGTTATGCCGTTTCTGTTGAACTTACTGAGCTCCAATCGTAATTGTCCGGCGAATTTCATCGGACTTAAATCCCAAGGCCATCGGCTGGCGTACTCCTGGAATCACCGCGACATCATAAAGCTCCTCCACAAGGCCCTCGATCCGCAACCAGTGAACGATGTCACCATTGCGCAGATCAATGACCTGCAAGCCGCAGCGGGCCTCCACATCTTTCGCTTTCAAGTTTTCATCTAGATCAAGTCCACTGAAGGTCTTATTCCCCCGCATTTTTGACAGGCCAAGGATGGCATAGTTACTGAAAAAGGCCAGTCCCCGCAGATAACCAGGACAGAACGTGATCGGTTCAAAATCACCCCGCTCGACATCTACTTTACCAAAGTAGCCCGTACCTGAATTCAGTAACCACAACTGGTTTTGATAGAACCGGGGAGAGTGGGGCATAGACAGGCCAGACAACACAATCTCCCGGCTGGCTACATCGATTACACAGCCCCCGTTACGACGGCGATCGCGCCAGCCATCGGCAACATCAGCCTGACTCACGGCTGTGACATAGTGGGGTTGACCATTCGCCATCGCCAGACCATTGAGGTGACAGCGGTCCTCTGCGGCTAGCCGGGAAATAAAGGGTGGCTGCCACAGCGGCACAAAACTGTGGGACTCACTCACCGTAGCCAGACAACTAAACAGGGTGTTAACGAAAGTTACCTGCCCGTTACTGTCAACGGCGATGTCATGAATATCCAAGTCGCCCGTTGTGTAACCCATTTGGGGCACGTAGAGGCGGTCATAGCCATTGTGCACCTGACCCGGCTCCAGGGCATTTTCAAACCGCCAAAGCTGGTAGAGAGAACTCATGTAGAGGCGATCGCGACTGGCCCACAACCCCATTGCCCGCTCAAAGGTGCGCTCAAATACTGACACTCGCCGATCAAGCGCTGAGCCGATCAAAAACAGCTTGCCAGTTTGATAGGTGCTAAAGGCGAGGCTAATACCCTGCTCTATTAACCAGGCGGTGAACTGCCGAGAGGCACTAATTTCTAGCGCTGGTGGCGGGGTGGGGTTAACCTTGTTGTTCATATGATTGTTCATATGCTAGCAACAGCTCACTGTCGCAGAAAGAGGCAGGTTCTGAGTAAGCCTCAGGGCAGTCGAATACTACACTATAACGATTACATAGACCTTGATCAGAACCCCCTATGCCGCTGGTTTTTCAATTAAGCCACCGCCCAGCAGAACGTCTCCGTCGTACCAAACGGCAGCTTGACCGGGTGTAACGCCAAACTGAGGTTGCTCAAACACCAGCTTCACACGGGAATCTCCGCCTAGCGGAATCACGGTTACCAGTACAGGTTGGGAACGGTAGCGAATCTGCACCTCTGCCTGGATCGGTGTAGTAGGTTCCGTGATCGAAACCCAGTTGACTTGCCAGACTGTACACTCTGCTCTTTGAGCACTATGGCGATCGCCAACAATCACCCGGTTGCGTCCGGCGTCTAACGCTACGACATAGAGAGGCTCAGCGGCAGCAATTCCCAGTCCCTTGCGCTGGCCGATTGTGTAGTGGTGTACTCCCTCATGGTGGCCCAGGACATTGCCTGTGCGATCGACAATCTCCCCTTTGTGAGTGTGAATGTACTGATCTAAAAATGCCCGCATTGAACCATGTGTCTCAACCAGGCAGAGATCCTGACTTTCTGGTTTATCAGCCGTGTTCAAGTTCAATTCCGCTGCCATCCGGCGAGTCTCTGTTTTGGTCTGCTCTCCCAGCGGAAATAAGGACCCGGCCAAGTGCTCCTGGGTCAGGGTATAGAGAAAGTAAGACTGGTCTTTATTCAGGTCTACTGCCCGCTGAAGTTGATAGCGATCAGTGCTCGAACCATAACCAATCCGGGCATAGTGACCTGTGGCAATTTGGTCAGTGCCCAGTTCTTCCCGTGCATATTGCAGCATCGGGCCAAACTTCACAGTCCGGTTGCACTGGGAGCAAGGCAGCGGTGTGATTCCGGCCTCGTAGCCCGCTACCAGGTAATTGACAATATTGGCCTGAAACACGTCTCGACTGTCCACAATGTGATGGGGAATGCCCAGTTGTTCACACAGCAGTGCTGCATCGACCATCCCCTCAGAGCAGCACTGGCCCTTACCCTTCATCAACCACAGGGTCAGGCCGACAACTTCATAGCCTTGACGGTGCAGGGTGGCTGCTGCCACTGAGCTGTCTACTCCACCGGAGAGTCCTACCACAACCTTGTTCATGCTCTTCGATACCAGCAATTCAAACGGACCTGCAAAGCTATCTGCTAATCTGCACAGGTTCTCAATCTAACTCGGTGCAATAGCTTCTGCCTTTAGGCTAGCACTCAGGAATTTAAAGGGTAGCTTTGGGGGTGAGGCAATGAAGTTTGATCTGCGATCGCCCCCAACCCCGATTATCCCAGCTCAAACCTTGTTTAACCCTGCACATTCTCAGGTCAGAACTTGGGATTTCTGAGTTCAAACAGCAACAATTTCGCCTGAAACTAGAAGGTTCTTATTTGAAGTTAGAACATTGCTGGTTAATCCAGGAATATTTTGGGTTGCAACCAGAACTTTCTGCCTCAAACCAGAAACATCCTGACTCAGGGTCCGAATATTGTGGGTTAGTCCAGAAATCTTTTCACTTAAAATAAAAATCCTCTGACTCAAAGGGAGAGTGTTCTCGCTGCAAACAGGACACGAGGCATCACGGGTGAGAAACGACAAAAAAAGCATAGAGACCCCGACGGAGGAGGCTGATCCGGAGGTAGTGCTTTAACGGTAAGATAAAAGGCTCGTAAATGATCGAAACCCTTGCGCCCCAGGAGAAGCCACTATGGCCCGGATGTACTATAATGCCGACGCAAATTTAGATCTACTGACAGGTAAAACTATTGCCATCATTGGCTATGGCTCTCAGGGTCATGCCCATGCCCTCAATCTCAAAGACAGCGGCATAAATGTGGTAGTTGGGCTGTATGCGGGTAGTAAGTCAGCCCAGAAAGCTGAGGCTGCGGGGCTGGCAGTTCACAGTGTGGCAGAGGCAGCTCAGGCCGCAGACTTGATCATGATTCTCCTGCCCGATGAAGTGCAAAAGACAGTCTATCAACAGGAGATTGCACCCCATCTTAAGGACGGCAAGGTGTTGGCCTTTGCCCACGGGTTTAATATTCACTTTGCCCAGGTTGTGCCGCCGGAGAATGTGGATGTAGTGATGGTTGCGCCCAAGGGTCCCGGTCACTTAGTCCGGCGTACCTACGAGCAGGGTCAGGGGGTCCCCTGTTTGTTCGCAGTGTACCAGGACGCCTCCGGTCAGGCTCGCGATCGCGCCATGGCTTACGCTAAAGGAATTGGCGGCACCCGTGGCGGTATTTTGGAGACCTCCTTCCGGGAAGAAACCGAAACCGATCTATTTGGCGAACAAGCTGTGCTGTGTGGCGGTCTCAGCGCCCTGATCAAAGCCGGATTTGAAACCTTAGTTGCGGCAGGATACCAACCAGAACTGGCCTACTTCGAGTGCCTGCACGAAGTCAAGCTGATCGTGGATCTGATTGTAGAAGGGGGTCTTGCTAATATGCGCGATAGTATTTCCAACACTGCTGAGTATGGTGACTATACCCGCGGCTCCCGCATCATCACAGACGAAACCCGCGCCGAGATGAAAAAGATCCTCAGTGAGATTCAAACCGGGCAGTTTGCCCGCGAGTTTGTCCTAGAAAATATCTCAGGCAAGGCCGGGTTCACAGCCATGCGCCGCCGGGAAGCGGAACATCCCGTGGAAGAAGTAGGCAAGGACCTGCGGGCCATGTTTAGTTGGCTGAAGAAAAGCTAAGTTACTACCTTCAAAAGCAACACCCAATCGTTTTCATCCTGCATTTCCCCCGGTGGGTCGAAGTCATAAGCTGGTGCTGCTGCTCCGCTGGGAATTGCCGTTGCAAATGGACTTGGTGTTGCCCGTTGAATATTACCCGTCTGCCACGTGCCGTTGCGGGGGTTGTACCAGTAAGCATCGACAGAGGGTCCTGTCAGGGTGTCCATCTTGGCGCTGATGTTTCGCCCGTTCGCAGTGTAGATGAGCGCGTAGCGTCTGCTTGTACCGCGTATTGCCTGAATCCGGTTGGAAGTTGTTCTCTCAGAAGTACCTTGATCACCGAAGATCATTGCCTGGTCGGGTCTACGATAAAGAAATTGTTTGGCGCTCAATACCTCTCTGAGCAGGGCGTACAGGTGCTGCATGTTCAACGCTCCAGATGCGTCTAGCCAAGTGCTCCAGCCTGGTTCAAACCCATAGACCGTTTCATGACCGTAAGTGTGTCCATGTCCACCAGCAAAGACGGTTTGATAAGCCTGAAATCGCGTCTGCCAATCTCGGTGACTGGAGTCATAGGCTTCGTAGCGCCCCTCGAAAAGCCAGGTGGGTTTTCGAGGGCTCAAACCGTAATCTTGAGTAATGCGCGCAACCTGGATATCAGGCCAATCTTGCGTAGAGTTGAAGTCAAGCTATGCCTCGGAGTGGAACCAAGCAGAAGAACTAACACTATCCTTACGCGGGTGATAGCTGATCAGAGTCGTGCTGTAATCCGCCAGGTTGTCTTGATTGTCTTCGCCATTTACACCATCGGCGATGCCTTCGGCCAGACTGCGGAAAACAGGACGGTAATCGCGGCTGCCGTAGACCGCTGAGCGATCGCCCCCCAGCATCCAGATAAGATTACTGCGGCTGCGGTAGCGATCGCCGAGGAAACGGGCATAGGCGTAGGCGTTTGTGCGATTAAAGATAATTTCTGAGGTGCTTGCACCACTCCAAGAACCGGCCACATAGTTCCCCCAGGTCGGTAGCAGGATGACGTACATCTGGTTGAGCTCGGCGGTCTTGATGATGTAGTTTAAGTGGTCCCAGTAGTCGTACTCAGTCCGATTGTCTGGCCTGCTACCCAGTGTAATGACGGGGCGAGTGGGGTCCCATTTGCCGTTTATTTGCTCAAAGGGTTGATCGCCATAGACATTCTGCTTGTCGAAGTTGGTTGAATCTAGACCTGAGGGGAAAGCAACCACCGCGATCGCATTGAACCTTTGAGCCTTTCTATGCTGCAAATACGTTTGAACCAGTTTTCTGTCTAGCTTCCAGGCCAAGGCCCAAGCTGTATCAGCGTTTAAGAAGTACGGTTCCCCGGCCTGGGTGACAAGGGTATGAGGACTGGTCTGACTCACCTGCAAGCGCGGCAGGGGTGCGCTAAGTGCTGTGCTCCCTAGTGTGCTCACAACTGCCCAAGTCCAGACTAAGAGCTTGCCGATGAGTTTATATTTCATTGTGCGGCCTGGGCTGATTTTGCTAGCGGCTGCCCGCTGGATAAGTCAATCTGTTCTGTAAGGACGGCACTGGGAAACTTCACTTTCTTGCCTATGAGAACGAAAGCACCATCTAGGAGTATGTTCAAGGCGTTACCCAATACTTGGCATCCACCTCTGGAGGTGAAACCCCCTGTAAGTGGGCTACCTGAAACCAAGCAAAGACCTTTCCTTTAGAGCTGTCGTTACTGAGATAGGCCTTTTTAGGTAGATTTCAGGACTCGTTCCGATCAAAATGGATGTAGATGATCAACGAGAATCTATAACAATGCGGCTAATTCAACATAAGCAGGAAGCATACTGGTTTTACCGTTTTTTGTCGATTTTTTACGACAACTACGTCAATCCATTTTTTTGGAATCCGCCAATGCGGGCTGAAGCGCTAGAGCTCGCGCAGCTACATCGCCCTGATCTAGAAACCTTGGATGTTGGAGCCGGAACCGGTTTCACCACGGAGGGAATTGTTGCCCAAGTTCAACCTGAATCGGTGACGATGCTGGATCAAAGTCCTGATCAACTGGCTAAAGCGGAACAAAAGCCAGCCTTGAGCCAGTGCAAAAAACTCCTTGGCGATGCCGAGAATCTACCGTTTGAGACAGGCTCCTTTGACCGCTACATCTCGTCCGGCAGCATTGAATACTGGCCCGACCCGCAACAGGCGATCGCCGAAGCCTACCGAGTACTTAAGCCTGGCGGCATTGCCCTGATCAATGGCCCGCTCCGTCGCCAGAACCCGCTGGCCCGCTGGCTGTCTGAGGTTTGGATGCTGTTTCCGAGTGAGTCGGAGTATCTCAACTGGTATCGCCAAGCAGGGTTTACCAATATCAGCCAGCGCTACATTGCCCCTAGTTGGTACGAGGATAAGGGGAACCCCTACGGGATTGCGATCGCAGGCATCAAGCCAGCAGAGGCTCAGTCTCCCCCGGTAGTAGAAAAACAACCGGAAGCTGTGGAACCGATGACGCTGGGTCGCTTCACTGTCTTGAGCTTCCGTCTTCTAGCTGGCTCTGTGGCTGGTTTTGTGTTTATTCCGATCGCGATCTTTTACTCCCTTAAGGAAAAACTGAAGCGTTAGAAGGGTTAGTCCGGTCTTCAGACTAGATTCAACACTACAAACTGAACCACCGTTTCAAGTCCCGCCTGGGTTTTCAGGTTGGTAAACACAAACGGTTTATCGCCTCGCATTTTTTCGGCATCGTCGGCCATCACATCTAAGTCTGCCCCCACGTGGGCAGCCAGATCAATCTTGTTGATCACCAGCAGGTCGGACTTGGTGATACCGGGTCCACCTTTGCGGGGAATCTTGTCGCCAGCCGCAACATCAATCACGTATAGGGTGAGATCGACTAACTCAGGACTGAAGGTTGAGGCTAGGTTATCACCGCCACTCTCGACAAACAGCAGATCTAAATCTGTAAAACGCTGCTCTAATTGTTCGATCGCCGCCAGGTTCATCGAGGCATCTTCGCGGATCGCCGTGTGCGGGCAGCCACCCGTCTCAACCCCAAAAATGCGATCGCTCTCTAGAGCCTGACTCCGCACCAAGAACTGAGCATCTTCCTGGGTGTAAATATCATTGGTCACCACCGCGATGTCGTAGTCTTGCCGTAGGGCCTTACATAGGGCATCAACCAGCGCGGTTTTTCCTGACCCAACTGGACCAGCAACCCCTACTCGAAAAGCACTCATAGGCTAACTTTCTTAGGATTTCAATCGGTAAAGGTATGACCTAGCAATGTTACTCTTGACTGGAGTTAAGGCACCGTAGGGCTATTCCGATGTCAGAAAGTGCTCCTGCTTCGGCCCAGCCTGCTTACCAAGCGCTTTCTTAATTTGGTTTAGCTTAAAGCAGGCTTCTTCTTGGTCAGGATACAGCTCATTGACAAAACGAATCAAGTCATCAACTGTGCAGGGCTTATGACCACCTTCGTTCCAGGCATGGAACTCCTTGTGCACAGATTCTGTGAGAGTAATCAAATTATCGATGCTCGTAGCCATATCAGGGTAGTGCTGTTTGGAAAAAATGTGATGCACAGCCATATTAATAGGATTATATCTTGTGTACTTTTGACCAGTGATTTGACATCGCTTTTTATCTCTTTCTCTAGCACGCCGCATCGCTGCTTGAATCGCTTTATCTTTTTGTGCCTCTGCTGAGATAATCTGCTTTAGTGTTTTGCTACCAACGACCTCTACAGCAGCACACCACTCACGCCGATCCTTCGTCTTCAACTCAGTTGCTAATTTCCTACTCAACTTGTCAAGTCCCGATAAAGAGTAATGGCGTACTTCTTCAATATCATCAAAGTCCTCATACTTAGCCATTGGGCTATCTGACCTTTGAATATCTTCGAAGGCCTTATTAAGCCTGGCGTAGCTTGTACTGAGAATATTAACCACATCTTTTTTTGATAAGAAATGCCTATTATTTCTTAGTGTTAAAGAACTGGAGTTGTCCAGTACTTTCTGTCGAATAAAAGCGTTACGAATCTTTTCTTTATGCTTGGTGATAAACTCTTTTATCTGCTTCCATAGAGTCTTTTTCTCTATGGTGTCCATGTACTTAGCAATTGCAAAGGCTCCAAGCTGAGAGAACAAACGTGTTCTTCTAGGTCTAGAGAGATAGATAAAGTGATCGTTCTCTTTTAACTCCCACTCATCCTTGGGATCTGAATCGAAGAATTCAATAATTTCATCTAATCTTTCTAGACTGATTTCAAGGGCTTCTGCGAGGTCTTTTTCCTTAATAGTAAATCCTGACGTTTTCTTCGACATCCCTAGGCCCCTGCACTAATACTTTGGTACATAATGTTGATCCGATCAAAAACTTCAGCGTCTCCAGTGCTAGGGACATCAGGGTGGTAGACCTTACTAAGCTCTCGATAGGCTTTCTTAATATCTTCTGGCTTAGCTGCTTTTGGATCTAATCCAAAAACTTGCCAGGGCTTGAAGTAGTCAAAGATATTGATGCCGTTGATACAGCCATAGCCTCGCTGATTTTCCTCACCGGGAAGAATACCTACAAATTTGCGATAAAGTCTCTCCCAAGTCTTCTTGACCGCGAGATTAAGATCGTCCATACCATCGGTTGCGTCTTTGAAGGAACCAGACCGCTTTAGTGCTGTTGTGTTACTAACTTTGAAGTACTTGTAAACAGCTTCCTTTAGTTCAGCAAGCGTTAGAGACTTTACTTTTTTCTTTTTGCCGCTATCCTTTGGACTAACTTTGTCCTTCTTTTTGTAGTTGTTGATGACAAAGTAGGCAAATTCTTCAAGGACACCTGTATCAACACTATATATTTCTGTGATACGAGAAATTTCATCCCGTACTAGCTTATTTATTGTTGTTTGAGACATACTTAAATCCCTGCTCCCCCTGTTCTCATTTCGTTAGTTTCCTGGGTTAAGTGAAGCGTTTGTTTGTGGTGTGTGGCGCATGGTGAACGAACACCACCAGCACAACTCATCTAGCGCTTAATGACGGATCATTTAGTAGGTTGTGTTTCGCCTAAACCATCCCTAGGTGATGGGTTGTTGACAAATCTCAAGTAGTCTTGTCGTACAGAGTTCCCTAAATTCTCCTCTAGACGACAGGTTTCAACTCCGAAACAATCGTGTGTACTGAGTTTCGTGGGCCATGCTAGCTAGGGCCAAGCCCCAGCCACAACTTGCGAGATTCTCATCTGGAAGGGCCAAAATTTCGCTGGTTGCCCGACTGAGTAGTGGGTGGAGGTCCAGCAGGATCTGTTGTCCTGCGGTTTGACCCAGGGGAATGAGTTTAATTCCGGCATTGACAAGGTTGGTGGCCCAACTGTGCAGATAGCCCAAGGTGGCGGCTTTGCTTGGGATCTGCCAGTGGGCGGCAGCTAGGCCATAGGCGATCGCAAAATTACAAGGCGTTGTACAGTGGCAGGCCCCCGATTTTGGTTGGAGATCCTGAAGCAGTCGAATTAAGGAGCGGCCCATCTGCCAGCTTTGCTGGCGCAACTCTGCTGTTTCCTTTGCTGCTGAGAGCCAGTGATTCCAATGGTTCAGGGTTTGATAATCTTGCTGGTTGGCGGCTTGATAGGCCCGCAGCATCACGGCTGCCTCCAGGCGAATTGCGCCATGGCTTAATTCCTGAACTAGCCAGTGCTGGAGGCTAACCTCGTCGCAGACTTGACCTGTGTCGGTGAGCTGCTCTAACCCCTCGGAATAGCTATAGGCCCCCACAGGCAGAATTGGGCTGGCGAGCTGTAACAAAGACAGGAGGGCAGCGGCATCATCAATTAGCATGGCTGTGCCTGTAGGCTCCTGTCTCCGGTTGAAAGGGCCAAACCGATTCACTAACCTGGAGGCCAAGCTGTTCCAGCATTCCTTGCAGGACCGGATCAGGAGACAGCCGCAGGTAGTCAGAGGTAATTTCCAAAGGGACATGGCGATTTCCCAGGTGGTAGGCCGCTCGCAGCAGATCCAGCCCATGCTCAGCAGTTACAGTTAGCACAGGTTCCGGTTTAGCTTCAATACGCACTAAACTGCCATCCGTCTCGGAACGGAGCAAATCCCCATTCTGGAGCACCGTTCCCCTGGGAAGATGGATAGACAAGGCTTGCCCATCCGCCAACTGGAAGCGGCGACGGCTGCGAGTTCGTTCCTCTGCCGTCAGCGCTAGGCTAAATTGAGTCAGGGCTTGGCCTGACCTGTCCTCCGCCGGCGGCGAAACGGCCATCGCGTTAGGATCAGGGGATAAACGCTCTGTAAAAGTTAGCACTGTAGATGCTTTTCTCCTCCCTCACACCCTGGACTAAAAGTTTTTGAAGCTCATACCTTAATCGAAGCATAAGATCATCCCCCCAAACCAGACTGCGATCAACTACCGGGATAGCACCTCAAGTCTTAGCCGAGGCGTATTGTCAAGCAAAGGTAAACATGCAAGATTTAGTCATCAATCAACCATCAACCGACCTGGCTCCGCTGATTCCCCGCCAGATTCTATTTGGCAACCCAGAACGGGCAAATCCAAAGATTTCCCCGGACGGAAAATACCTAACCTACATCGCGCCCGATCCCAACAACGTCTTACAGGTCTGGATTCGCACGGTTGGACAGCAGGATGACCGGATGCTGACGGCTGACAAAAAACGGGGTATCCGGGTCTATTTTTGGACCTACGACGGTAAACAATTAATTTACTTACAGGATTCTGATGGGGATGAGAACTGGCACTGCTATGCCGTCAACATCCAGTCCCAGATTGTCCGCGACCTGACTCCATTTCAGGGCGTTCAAGCGCAGATGGTCGGGCTTGACCCCAACTTTCCAGAGCTGGCGCTGATTGGTCTGAATCTGAACGATCGCCGCAAGCATGACGTTTACCGCATCAATTTGAAAGATGGTGCGGTAGTGTTCGACACAGAAAACCCTGGCAACATCGTCGGTTGGGAAGCAGATGCCCAGTTCCAAGTCCGGGCTGCGACGGCTGCTACACCAGATGGGGGCTGGGATCTCCTGGTCCGGGAAGCCATCAATCAACCCTGGCAAACAATGCGTCACTGGGGACCGGAGGACCAGGGCAGTGCAGTCAGCTTTTCTCTAGATGGTAAAATCCTTTACATCTTAGGGAGCCACGATGCCAACGCCGGGCGTTTGCTAGCCTTAGAGCTGGCAACGGGTCAGGAAACTGTGATTGCAGCAGATTCCCAGTACGATGTTGGGGGAATTTTTGTGCATCCGCTCCAGCGAGTCATCCAAGCGGTTTCTTTTTATCGAGATTACCTGGAGTGGCAAGTCCTCGACCCCAGTATTCGAGAGGATTTTGCCGTTCTTGCCCAGGTACGGCGAGGAGAATTTAGCATTGTCAGCCGTGACCTGGCCGATCGGACCTGGCTGGTGGCTTACACCACTGACAATGGACCTGTTTACTACTACACCTACAATCCCCCGGCCAAGACCAGTACGCTTTTGTTCAGTAACCAGCCGAAGCTGGAGGGATTGCCCCTGGCCTCGATGCAAGCGATCGCCTTTGCGGCGCGAGATGGGCTAACGCTGCACGGCTACTTAACGACACCCACTGGAATGACTGCCAAGCACTTGCCAACGGTGCTGCTGGTGCACGGTGGCCCTTGGGCACGAGATACCTGGGGCTATAGCCCGATTGTGCAATGGCTGGCTAACCGGGGCTATGCCGTGCTGCAAGTCAACTTCCGGGGTTCGACAGGCTACGGCAAAGCCTTCCTGAACGCCGGTAACCGCGAGTGGGCCGCTAAAATGCACGACGACTTACTCGACAGTGCAGATTGGCTGACCCAGCAGGGAATCGCTGACCCAGAGAAGATTGCCATCATGGGTGGGTCTTACGGGGGCTATGCTACCCTAGTCGGGCTAACCTTTACGCCTGAGGTGTTTGCTGCCGGGGTGGATATTGTTGGTCCCAGCAACTTGGTTACCCTGCTCCAGAGTATTCCGCCCTACTGGGCTCCGATGAAGGTGATGTTTGAGCAGCGGGTTGGCAACCTGGAGACGGAAGCCGAGTTTCTCCAGTCGCGATCGCCGCTATTTTTTGTCAATCAGATTGAGAAGCCGCTGCTGATTGGGCAGGGGGCCAACGATCCACGGGTGAAACAGGCGGAGAGTGAGCAGATTGTCTCGGCCATGCGACAGGCGAATAAACCCGTAGAATACCTGCTCTACAAGGATGAAGGCCACGGCTTTGCTCGCCCAGAAAATCGGCTGCACTTCTTTGCCAAAGTGGAAGAATTTTTGGCTAAATACTTGGGCGGTCAGTTTGAACCAGCAGGGGATATCCCAGGCCATGCTGGTGTCAGTCTCTAGTGGCTCTAGCGGTGGGATAGTTGCGGACTGGTAGAAGTCTTGATGGCTTCAAGTGGGGTACTCTCTGAGCCGTTCCCTTTTGCCACTACATCAGGGGCTTACATCCGTCCGCTCCAATGGAGTGTTAGTAAGCTACGTTATCTCACGCCTCGGAACTGCCGCGAAAACGATCAGTGAACTCAGGATAATTTTCTAAATCCTGCAATGACTCTAGCGGCGGCATTTCAATCCAGTTCCCTTCTGCGTGTAGCTTATCTACGTAAGCATAAAAAGCTTCCTGGTCATCCCGATGAGCAAGAACGTAATCATGCAACTCTCTCTGGCTCATTGCTTGGAAGTTAGGCTTACTCATTCTCTATGGCGCATCTGCCAGAGGACTTAGAACGTGGTGTGCTTGATAGGTCTTTGTCTGAGCTGCCTCGTTAGCCTGATGCAATCCATTCTCAACTAATCCAATACTGTGGTCTGCGCTTGTGGTGAGCTACTGCCAAAACACGAATACAACTGTCTTCCAAAACACGGTACAGAAGAGAATACGGAAATCTTGGCAGAACTAGACGACGAATAGAGCCTCGAACTGTTGAACCAGCACCAGGATAGCGTATAAGAAAATTTACTGCCTGTTCTACCTCTTCTAGGTATTCCAACCCAAGTCCTGGTCTTTGTTCTTCGTAATGAGATACAGCATCAACTAACTCCTGCTCAGCCAATGGATGAAATACAGCAGTTGTCATTGCAGAGATGCACGAACTCGTTGAAAGACTTCCTTAGCAGGGACATCAGCAGCTTGACCATTGTTTACTGATTGATCGCGTAGTTCAGTCTCTTCAACCCAAATGGAGGCAGCTTCCTGATCAATCTCACCAGTTTGCCCTAAATGTCTAAGGAGCCGAGCTAGCAATTCTGCCTGAGATTCCTTTGGAAGCGCAAGAACTTCAGCCTCAAGTTGTTCAAGTGTCATGGCTATTTAAGGGTTTCTTGATAGGCTGTTCTGATCATACCTCGGGATCAGGAACGGTTGGCGGAGTCGCAATCACGACTCTAATCCCGCTCTCAAACTGGGTTCCACAAGAGTCAATAACACCCTCTAGTGAACCAACAGGACAAAATATAGCCCTGCGTTTTCTGCTCTGGTGTAGGGATAAACTGAACTCCTCAAAACCGCTGCGTGATAGAAATATAGTAGCTTCTTGTTGCAAAGACTTTAATAGCCTCAGCAACCCCGTCTCTCTTTATCGCCCATCTGCCAGAGGACTTAGAGTGTAGTGTGCTTGATAGGTTTTTGCCTGAGCTGCCTCTTTATCTTTCATAAACGTTTAGACAAACCTTATCCACGGCAATAACTATTACAAATAAGGTGAATAAGGGTTTTGATTTGGTGAATAAGGGTTTTGATTTAGTTAAGCCGTCTAACGGCTAGCATCATCGGCTGCAAGAGTCTCGAAACGGAGCAGAAAGCATCTCAGTCAGTCCGGTGCACGCGGGTGTTAGATCTGCAAGAGCCTTGGAACTGATCCTCAAAAGAAGTAAAAACTCTCTTGGGTCAGGTTGATGCGGAGGCTATAGCAGCCTGCCAATCATTGTCGATAAGCTTAGCAGCACTGCCAAAACTACCAGCCATTTCCAAGGCCGGTTGAGCACTTTAAATAGAGCCGGCCATCTATCGTAGAGCACTATCCAATCTAGATGGAGGTCATCACAAGCAGATTTCTCCACTACTTTGACAATAGTGGTGTGACCCGATGAGATTGGGGGTCGTTGGCGCACAATAGTTATGCAAGTTTGAGCCTGACCGAGGTGTGGGACAGCCGCCGATCGCCCCCGCAGGGGTGGCTGTATCCTCGGTGGGCGGCGTGGCGAACGATTCATCGGCGACCAATCCTAATAACATCACCATCGAAGGTTGGCACAGACAGCACAAATGGATCGGTCAAATAGGTCAATGCCTGCTCTTCGAGAATACCGAGTGCAATTTTCTCACCCAAGCGAATACTATCGTAATAGTCGCTGAAATAGTGAACGCCAGCCATATCACGACCGATGGAGATATTTGCGGCCAGCTTATTCAATTCACCCTCCAAAGTCAGAAACTTACGGCCCGTGGTAGCAACAAGATTTCCTGGGGGTACACCTTCGCCTGTTCCCGGTCCCGGCAAGTTGGGTGCGCGGAATTCAATCGCCGTATCGCCACTACCCAGGCGTTTAAACGCAACCGCACCTGTTGATGTCTGCGCCAACACTGCACTGGTATCAAAGAATGCCTTGAGAATTGTTACACAGGCCCCGGCAACAGTCGCATGCCCAGCGCCATAGGCAGGGTGCATGGGCGAACCTTCAGGAAACGCCATGGGGAGTAGGGCAGTGCCCGCACCAGGACCACTCATGATCGAACTTAGAGTGCTGTTACCACTGCCGTCGTTGTTGCTTTCCAGAGCCGTTTCGAATCGTCCAATGTCAGAAATTAGCGCTGGTGGCACTGTTGTTGCGGGAGGCAGGCTACTAGCAAGATTCAGCCGTGCAAGCTCGATTCTCGCCGCTAAAGCTTCTGGCCGTAAACGGATGTGGTTGTTGAACTTTTGAAAGCGGACTGCTTTCAGTCCCCGTGTGGCAACTTCAGTTACCAAAGTTAGAATGTGCGGACCTCCATAGAGGGCAAAGCCGCCAGCATTGCGGCGCGTTGCTGCATTCCCGGCCGCTACTCCAACTCCAGAAAGGTGGTCAAAGCCTGGATCGAAGGGTGTGCCCATTTCTAGTAGGATGATGCAGGCGTTCAAATAGGCTTCGTACAAAGCATCGTAATGCACATAGGTGGCAAGATCCCGTGGCGTCGAGATGAAGCGACGTGGCGGACGGGCTGGTGCCGTCGTGGGAGAACTATTGATTGAACCGTAGGTCTCTGTCGGTGGTCGAATACCGCGCTGAACCTGAACATAGTCAGCCATGGTCACCATGTAATCTTCACGTGGCTCTGCGATCGGAACCTTTTGATCAATTTGCAGAACGCCATAGGTGATTTTCCCATCTGCAACGCTGCCACCAACATTTCGATCAACATTGCCAATCAGTAGAAACTGAGAGAGATAGGGACCAACTTCCACCCTTGGGGAGGAGCCTCGGAATACGGTCTGCCCATCCAGATTGCCCCCAGAATTCACTTTCCGGGGTCGTCCCGTTTGGTTGCCGATATAGCTGAGGGCGTTGAGGCGCTCGATCGATTTAATCACGCTGGGATTCGCCTTGCCCATTTCAAAATCATTGAAGGGCCGATCTCTCAATATGGCTAGCTCGTAGACTTCCGCCATTTCGAGAATTAGTTCTGGATTAGCATTGCCACTGGCATCCAGCAACGGTGGTGCGGGTGGCATGGTCACAGCCTGAGCATCCGGCCCCTGTAGCTCAAAGACAACGCCTGCAGTTGGCGCTTCCCACTGTCTGAAATTGTTAGTGGGGGAGGGATCAAGCTGAACAACCCCACCAACGACCTCAAATTTGGCACCGTGACGAACCCGATCCGAAAACGGGTCGATGAAGCCATCGTCGATCGCACGACGAAACTCTACAAAATCCTGTGGATCCTGCAGCAATCCAGTATCTGGGTTGTGGGGTAAACCTTTGGTAAATGACATAAAGTACTGGTCGCCAGCATACCCTTGCTCGTCCCCGTTTGCTTTGTGGGTTGGATGCTCACGACTTCTGGCCAGTTCTGCCGCCTCAAGGCGGACAGCATACGATTCCTGTCGACGATCGGACATGGTAACCTCCTGATTTGTTGCGGCTATGTAATGACAGAACGAATTTGATGCAAATATAAAAAAGAAATTATGACTTTAGCAGTACCCAAGAGGGTAATTTTCTCAAATAAATTAACCCGAGACTATAACGCCAACAGTTAGGCTTGCAACTATACTCCGAGACAGATACCCCGAAATCTAACGGTTGAACTCACCGGACGCAAATAACTTTGCAACCTCATCAGAAATTACTTGATTTTCAAGTTCCGGTGCAGTGATTTGTTGTACTGCTGTACTAAAAATACAGCGATTGAAATTGATTAGCAATGAACGATCTTTCGGTTCAGTAGGCTATTTTTTTGGTTTTAATATTTATTTACTGTATAAATTCTGATAACTTTAGGCGGTCTAACTTAATATTAGACAGACTTTTTGCGGGTTTTGATTTAGTTAAGCCGTCTAACGGCACAGTTAAGCGACGGGAGACGACTTTTGCCACAACGCCAAGGGTTTGCGTCCGTCCGCTCCAATGGAGTGTTACTAGGCTAAGTTATCTCACGCCTCGGAACTGCCGCGAAAACGATCAGTGAACTCAGGATAATTTTCCAAATCCTGCAATGACTCTAGCGGCGGCATTTCAATCCAGTTCCCTTCTGCGTGTAGCTTATCTACGTAAGCATAAAAAGCTTCCTGGTCATCCCGATGAGCGAGAACGTAATCATGCAATTCTCTCTGGCTCATTGTTCGGAAGTTAGGCTTACTCATCCAATGTACCTCCATCGTCCGTTCGGGTATATCTCTATGATATTTTCCTCACCTGCCAGGAAGAATACATTAGAGCTCTTGCAGGAATGGAGATGAGATGCAAAAAGTAGGTCATAGGAGGACAAACAATGACTTACGAACGCATCAAACATCTCAAAGCAACAGAATTCAAGCGATTGTGTGGTGTCCGGCCTGAGACCTTTGCCAA
>JBGTDT010000016.1:0-2762 GCA_041748155.1 Thermosynechococcaceae cyanobacterium
TTCAATATTTCCCTGGAAGACGTTCAAGAAGCCACAGAGGCCGCCAATGTCAATGCCCCTGGTGGCTATCTGACCAACCCGGATCAAGAGCTGCTCATTCGGGGTGTCGGGCGGATCGAGTCGATTGAAGAATTGAAGCAATCTGCTATCACCGCCCGCAACGGTATACCCATTCGGCTAGGCGATGTTGCAGACGTGCAGATCGGTGCTGCCCTCAAGCGGGGCGATGGCAGTTTGAATGGGAAAAAGGCAATTGTGCTCATGGTCAATAAACAGCCCCTTGCCGATACTCCCACCGTTACCCGCGCTATTGAGGCGGCGATGGCAGAAGTTGAGTCGGGCTTGCCCCAGGATGTCAAAGTTACCGTTACCTTCCGTCAGGGAGACTTTATCGATGCTTCGGTAGAGAATGTCAAGGAAGCGCTAGTCGAAGGTAGCATCATTGTTGCCGCAATTCTCATCCCCTTCTTGATGAATTGGCGCACCCTCGCCGTTAGCCTCACGGCGCTACCTTTGTCTCTACTTTTAGGGTTGCTAGCGCTGAACTGGCTAGGGCAGGGACTCAACACGATGACCCTAGGAGGGTTGGCTGTCGCCATTGGCTCCGCCGTCGATGATGCGATTGTGGACGCGGAAAATGTCTTTCGTTCCCTGCGGGAAAATAAACTGGCTGACAACCCAAAGCTGCCGTTGCAGGTCGTTTTTGAAGGTTGTCAGGAGGTGCGTAATTCGCTGTTTGGGGCCACGCTGATTACAGTGGTGGTCTTCTCGCCCATTTTCGCCCTGGCGGGCGTAGAGGGCCGCATCTTCACTCCCATGGGCATTGCTTACCTGGTAGCAGTGTTGGCTTCCAGTGTTACAGCACTCACCATCACCCCGGCGCTAAGTGCGCTCCTGTTGCCCTACGGTCGATTGCCTGAGAGGGAACCCTGGGTGGCAAGATTTTTTAAGCGGCTCTACCACCCCGCTTTGGGGTTTGCGATGCGGCGTTCTAAGCTGATCTTGATGATCGCGGGGGCAAGTCTGGTGGCAGCAATTGTGATTGCACCTACACTCGGACGGGTGTTTTTGCCAGAGTTTCAGGAGCGATCGCTGATCAACTCGGTTAACCTCTATCCAGGCACCGCTCTAGACACCACCAACCAGGCGGGCTTTGCGATCCAAGATGCCCTGAAGAACGACCCCCGGTTTGAGGCCATTGCCCTGCGCTCCGGTCGCGCTCCAGGGGATAGCGATGTCGGCGGGGTCAATTTCGGGGAGCTGGATGTGGAGCTGAGTGAGGAAGGCATAAAAGACAGAGAAGGAAGTATTGAAACTCTGCGGGAGGAATTTGCCAAACTGCCAGGGGTTGCTGCTAATGTGGGTGGCTTTATTTCTCACCGACTGGATGAGGTGCTGTCTGGGGTCCGCACAGCGATCGCGGTAAAAATCTTTGGCCCTAACCTGGAAGAACTCCGTAGCATTGGCAGCGAAGTCGAAGCCGCCATGAAAACCGTCGAGGGGGTCGTAGACCTGCAGCTCGAACCCCAGGTACCCATTCGTCAAATCCAAATTCAGATTGACCGGGCAGCCGCAGCTCGCTACGGCTTGAGAGTAGGAGATTTGTCCGAGACGCTTGAAACAGCGCTCAATGGGCGAGTAGTGTCTCAAGTGCTAGAACAGCAACAAACCTTTGACCTTTTGGTGTGGCTACAACCAGACGCCCGTGGCAGCCTGGACACGATTCGCAACTTGCTGGTCGATACTTCACCCGGCCCGGATACTCCATCTGGCCCTAAGATTCCCCTGGCTCAGCTGGCGAATATCAACTACGGCACTGGCCCCAACACGATCAACCGCGAGAATGTCTCCCGCCTGATTGTAGTTTCTGCCAATGCCACCGGGCGAGACCTGCGCTCCGTTGTGGATGAGATTCAACAGAAGGTGAGGCAACAGGTGCAGTTACCCTCCGGTTACTTCATCGAGTATGGAGGTCAGTTTGAATCAGAACAACGAGCTACTCAGAACATCCTGGTGTTCAGCGCGATCGCCTTTGTGGTGATTACGGTGCTGATGTACTTGACCGTCAAGTCCATCCCCTCAACTGCGATGATCATGATCAACTTACCCCTGGCATTGGTCGGAGGTGTCATCTCGGTGGCGCTGACGGGTGGCATTATTTCTGTTGCCTCTTTGGTCGGCTTTATCACCTTGTTTGGAGTTGCCACACGCAACGGGTTACTACTGGTAGACAACTACAACGCTAAGTTTGCGACCGGAATGCCTTTCCGGGAAGTCATAACTTCCGGGTCAATGGAGCGGCTAAATGCCATCCTGATGACGGCATTTACTTCAGCTCTGGGCCTAGGACCATTGGTGGTTGGCGGTGGAGCAGGAAAAGAAATTCTCCAGCCGCTGGCAGTCGTAGTGCTGGGAGGACTCTTTACCTCCACTGCCTTAACCCTGCTCGTTCTCCCAGCTTTATACGCCCAGTTTGGGAAAATCCTAGTTCCCAAAAGGATCACGACCGTTTCTCAACCCAAAGCATCGGAAAGGTTGAGCGTTTGAGCTTCGGGACTCAAGTTTTTTAGCTACTAGGCGGGAAGCCCCGCGCTCTAGCCGCTACGGGTGAGCGTCGGGATGAGAGCCGCGTGAGTCGCAGCGAAGCGGAGACGAACAAACTCTGGTTGGACTACTCCGGGGTGGTCTGTCCTTCAATATACTGTCTCAGAATCGCAACGGTAACGCCCCCGCATGAGGCGATGAAATAAGACTCATTCCAC
>JBGTDT010000017.1:0-3366 GCA_041748155.1 Thermosynechococcaceae cyanobacterium
GATCATGAAGGTCAAGCAGGGGTAGAGCATAGCCAGCAGAAGCTGATCCAACCCAATGTCAAACCGATCAAAGCCACACGGGATGGAGCGGGTTTCTTGATGCCGGATCGTGTCCCGATAGATTTGCTCCAGGCAGATGATCTGCGGCTGCAACTCACGTTGGATGGTCGACTTCAGCGAATTGCTCAGGATGCCCTGGAACAAAAGCTGAAACAGTATGGGGCTGAGCGGGGTACCGTGATTGTGATGAATGCCCAAGACGGGGCCTTGCTGGCTTTAGTCACACGGCCTTCCTATAATCCCAATCGTTACTATGAGTCCGATCCGGCACTGTTTAAAAACTGGGCCCTATCCGATTTATACGAGCCAGGCTCTACCTTTAAACCGATTAATGTGGCGATCGCCCTAGAGGCGGGTGCGATCGAGCCTGATAGTGTTTTCAATGATGAAGGTCAACTGGCGATTGGTGGGTGGACAGTGGGAAACTATGACGGTTCTGCTAATGGCCCGCTGAGTATAAGCCAAATTCTGGAAAAGTCTAGCAACATTGGCATGGTGCATATTGTTCAGCAAATGAAGCCAGCCGCTTACTATGACCGGTTATTGCAACTGGGACTCGGTAAAGTGGTTGACACCGATCTGCCGTTTGAAACAGCAGGTCAGTTTAAGAGCAAAGAGCAATTCACCAGCGCACCAATTGAACCGGCTGTCACTGCCTTTGGTCAAGGGTTTTCTGTGACGCCGATTCAAATGGCTCAACTGCACGCCGCGATCGCCAATGGTGGCAAGCTGGTCACACCCCACGTGGTTCGGGGCCTGTTTAATCAGGACGGGAAAGCAGCCTGGAAACCTTCCCCACCTAAACCTCAGCAAGTTTTCTCATCCACCACGGCTCAGCAAGTTACCTCAATGATGGGCAAGGTCGTAGAAAACGGCACTGGCAAGTCGGCTCAGATTCCGGGATATCGATTGGGAGGTAAAACTGGAACGGCACAAAAAGCAGCCGGAGGTGCCTACGTAGCGGGTAAGATCACCAGCTTTGTGGGAATTTTTCCCCTAGAGTCTCCTCGTTATGTCGTTTTGGCTGTAGCTGATGAACCCAAAGGCGGGGATGCATTTGGCTCTACCGTTGCCGCTCCGGTTGTCAAAGCAGTGATTGAAGCTCTAATTACAGTTGAGGGCATTCCCCCCAGCCACCCATCTGAGGTAAAGAGTTCTATCTCCCCCTAGTTAGAACTAGGTGCTGAGCTGCCAGGTTTGAGATTTCGACTCTTATAAAAGGTTTCTAGACTCTGCTGATCCCCGACAAAGCGCCAGTGCCAGGGTTCATAGCTAACCCCTTGAGGATTCCCTTGCGGGAAGGATAGCTCAAAGCTAAAGCGGGCCGCATTTGACTGCAGCCATTGAAATGCCGGAGTGGTCTCAAAGCGAGTGCTCAAGTTTGCTGCTGGTCTAGAACCATCCCCGATATCCACTGCATACCCTGTGTGATGTTCACTATAGCCAGGAGGGGCACTGACCTCAGCTCGCTCCGTTGCCACTTGCCCTCTTTGCGCTTTAACGTCAAAAAACAAATGTTTTTGCTCAGCTACAGAGCGAAATCCAGAAATAGGCTTTAAATTCACTCCGTCGGCTTGAGCCGCTACAACCATTGCTTGGAATTGCTCAGCAGCGGCTGTCTGTAATTGAATGCCGGCATCAGCCGTGATGGATCTCAGCTCGTTTGCAGGAGCTTCGGAAAAGGGTAGATGCCCTAGAAGCAGCTCTGGCGGCGGCAGGGACGGAGTAGAAATTGGAGCGGGAGGGGGAATTGGAACTGCAGAGCTACCCTGGGTCTGAGCCGGAGTTGGGGGTTGGGAGGCTTGAGGTTTTTGAAATTGAAAGATTAGCCAGAGGCTCAAAGTCAGGGCTACTGCCCCTAGACTGACACTACCCCAACCCAGCAATGACCATCTAGAGCGAGATTGAGCTGCTTCAGCAGGAGATTGCCGCAGGGCTTCAGGAATATCTTCACGCATGAGAGTCCTCTACAGGAAAAGGGAGCCAGCTCACAAGCTCAGCTCAACTATTTTATCTAAGCCGTTAGCGCTTCAATCTTACGATCTAAAATTGCTAGAGCAAAGGACCCATAACTCAAATTCGGACCAAAATCTAATTTAAGGATGGCTGTAGAGGTGCATTTGTGCTCTCTAGCCTGACTTATCGGCTCGATAGAATGGCAAATCCTCACCTCTATTAGAGTCATCTCTAAGAATTGTGAAATAAAGATTCTTTTAGCTGACCCGTTCCCTGATCGAGGTAAACTTACCCACATTGAGCCAGTTTACCCCTTCCTCAACTCTAATTTGTCTCTGACTCAGAGAAAAGAGCAAGCAGTCTTATGGGAGAACACAAACGCATTGGCATTCTGACCAGTGGTGGCGATTGTGCGGGTCTGAATGCCGTGATTCGGGCGGTGGTTTACCGAGCAACAAACTACAACTGGGAAGTGGTCGGGATTCTGCAAGCGACTCGTGGGTTGATGGCTTCCCCACCCGCAGCAAAATTGCTAGATATCTATCAAGTTGATTCCCTTCTAACCATGGGTGGCACCATGTTAGGGACGACGAATCATGGAGATCCTTTTGCCTTTCCCGGTCCGGAGGGTACACGGCGCGATCGCTCTGAAGAGGTAATTGCCGGTTACCACCAGCTTGGCTTGGATGCCTTGATTGGTATCGGGGGCGATGGCAGTTTGGCGATTCTACGACGTCTGGCCCAACAAGGAGGACTTAACCTCGTTGCAGTTCCCAAAACGATTGACAATGATTTGGGAAGCACCGAACGCTCCGTCGGCTTTGATACTGCAGTTAACACGGCTACAGAAGCGTTAGATCGACTCCACTTCACTGCGGCTAGTCATAGTCGAGTGATGATTCTAGAAGTGATGGGCCGGGATGCCGGACACATCGCCATAAGTGCCGGGATTGCCGGGGGAGCGGATGTCATCTTGATTCCTGAAATTCCTTACACAATCGCCAATGTCTGTCGCAAGATTCAGGAACGCAAAGACCAGGAAAAAAATTTCTCCTTGGTCATCGTGGCAGAAGCAGTTCGGACTGAGGAGGGGCATGCTGTGAAGCAGACAAACCGCTTAGGACAGTCCCGACTGGGTGGGATTGGCCAGTATCTGGCAGACGAGATCTGCGATCGTAGTAGTGCAGAAACTCGCGTAACGGTTTTAGGACACATTCAGCGAGGTGGAGTTCCTTCCCCGCTGGATCGATTGACTTCTACTGTTTTTGGAGTTGCGGCTGTTGATCTGATTGAGGCGGGCAAATACGACCAAATGGTCACCTGGCAGAATCGCTGTGTGGCAAGTGTGCC
>JBGTDT010000018.1:0-4233 GCA_041748155.1 Thermosynechococcaceae cyanobacterium
TGCTAATTATCCTTCAAGATATGGGGTTTAGATACACGCATGAATATTCTTAACAGTAATTTGGCACTACAACGTACATACAACAATTGAGAAATTTAAGAACACTTGATGGCGATATAGCTTAACAATTGAAATCGCTAATAAGTAAAACTTGTCAAATTAATTCAACTGTCGTAATTAACGTATTTCCCTACCATGCGTATTTTAATTGTTGAGGATGATGAAAGGATAGCAGAGTCTCTAGCAGAAGCTCTGACAGATCGGCATTACATTGTAAACACTGCTAGCGATGGTGAAAAAGGCTGGGAATTTGCGGAAGTTAGGTGCGTCAGCCCAGCACTGTTAATTGTCTTTGTTTCAAGCAATAACCTTTGTAAGGTCATTGTGGTTGGAGGAAAATCATGAGAAAGCTCAAAGGTCTTTTAGATCCGCAACTGTTGACTAAGGATCTACTTGCTTCGTTTGTAGTGTTCCTTGTTGCTTTGCCTCTGTGTATGGGTATCGCGCTTGCCTCTGGCGTACCGCCTGCTCTGGGTTTAGTGACAGGTATGGTGGGTGGCATTGTTGTGGGCAGTATTTCGGGTTCGCCCTTTCAAGTCAGTGGACCAGCGGCTGGATTGGCGGTTGTTGTAGCAGAACTCGTGCGCGATCATGGCATCGAGATGCTGGGCCCGGTGCTGATGTTAGCAGGCTTAATTCAACTGCTAGCGGGTCGGTTTAAGCTGGGGCAAATGTTTCGGGCTATGTCTCCTGCGGTGATTTACGGTATGTTGTCGGGTATTGGGGTGCTGATTCTCGCATCTCAGCTCCACGTCATGATCGATGACAAGCCCCGTATTCATGGCATTGACAACTTGCTCTCTATCCCTGAAGCTTTCTATAAAGCTTTCGTCTCGGTTAATGATGCTAATCATCATCTAGCAGCAGCAATCGGCTTTTTATCAATTGTGACGCTGGTGGCATGGGATAAGTTTAAGCCTGAAAAATTAAGGCTAGTACCCGGTGCATTAATTGCAGTGGTTCTAGCGACATCAATTGCAAGCATATTAAAGCTACAGATTAGTTATGTAGATGTCCCTGCTAATTTGCTAGAAACAATCAGACTACCGCAACTGAGCAGTTTTTTTAATGTGATTCGAGCTCCCATGTTGCTCCAGGCAATCACAATTGCATTCATTGCCAGTGCCGAAAGTTTGCTCTCAGCCGCCGCAGTTGATCGTATGCACCAGGGCCCCAGAGCGAATTTTGATCAAGAGTTAAGTGCTCAGGGAATTGGTAATCTGATTTGCGGAGCACTGGGTGCCGTGCCAATGACAGGGGTGATTGTGCGTAGCTCGGTCAACGTGGAGGCGGGTGCAAAAACCAGAGTTTCAGCCATTCTGCACGGAGTGTGGTTATTTGTATTGGTGGTGGCTGCTCCCAACTTGCTTAGGATGGTGCCAACCTCAAGTCTGGCTGCGATTCTGGTTGTCACAGGCTACAGGCTAATTGAAGTAGAACATATTCGTCACCTCAAACGATATGGGCGAATTCCGATGATCATTTTCTTCGCCACCTTTATTACCATCGTGATCACGGATCTGTTAACAGGAATTCTAATTGGCATTGTCTTAACCGCAGTCTTCGTGATTTCCAAAGTGTCTAACTTGAAGATTCGGGTAGAGCATGATGAGCGTACTCAACGGATTGACATTCACTTAGAAGGTGCTGCAACGTTTGTCCGCTTGCCTGAGTTAGCCTCTGCTCTAGAAAGGGTTCCTCCTAAGACACAGTTATACGTTCATTTGGAAAAGCTGGCTTATGTCGATCACACCTGTTTCGACTTGCTGTCTAACTGGGCAAGCCAGCAGGAGGCAAGAGGCAGCACCGTCACCGTGGAATGGGAAGGTTTAACGGATCGCTACCGCAGACCGTTTGCTACGCGAACGAATCCAGTGGATTTTCCTACATCAGGTTCCTTTATAGAAGAGTTTTAGTTCTCTCCATTCCCGAACGGGTTTGTTTGTAAGTTTTTACCTATTAGCAGTTGAGAGGGATATTAATGACTGAATTTCTCATTCAAACCATCTGGCTGATTCCATTTTATGGCTTGCTGGGTGCAGTTCTCACTCTTCCTTGGTCATTAGGAATCATTCAACACACAGGTCCCCGTCCAGCAGCTTATTTCAATTTGCTCATGAGCTTTAGTGCCTACGTGCATGGGCTACTGGTTTTCAACGCAGTTTGGAACCAGCCTGCTCAACAGATCCTCATTCATTGGTTCCGAGCGGCAGATCTCGATTTAACTTTTGCCCTAGAAATTTCTCCGGTTAATGTTGGAGCGATGGAACTGGTGACAGGACTGAGCCTCCTGGCACAACTGTTTGCACTGGGCTACATGGAGAAAGATTGGGCATTGGCGCGTTTCTTTGCCTTAATGGGATTTTTTGAAGCCGCCATGAGTGCGCTAACTATCAGTGATTCACTGTTGCTCAGCTATTGTCTACTAGAGTTATTGACCGTCTCCACCTATTTGCTGGTGGGCTTCTGGTATGCCCAACCTTTGGTGATCACAGCAGCGCGAGATGCATTCCTGACCAAGCGAGTTGGCGATGTGCTGCTGTTGATGGGTCTTGTCGCCATTTCCACCCTCGCTGGCAGCACCAATTTTCCCGACCTATATGCTTGGGCAGAAACGGCTAATTTATCGCCCGGCACCAGCACCCTGCTTGGATTAGCCCTAATGGCGGGTCCGGTTGGTAAGTGTGCTCAGTTTCCTCTGCATCTGTGGCTAGATGAAGCAATGGAAGCGCCCAGTCCTGCCTCCGTGTTGCGAAATTCACTGGTGGTTTCCTGCGGTGCCTATCTGCTGATTAAGATGCAACCAATTTTAGTAATGTCGCCGATCGTGATAGCGACGCTGATTGCAATCGGCTCTATTACTGCAATTGGAGCTTCTCTAGTTGCGATCGCGCAAATTGACATTAAGCGGGCCCTTTCTCACTCCACCAGCGCCTATCTGGGATTGGTCTTTATCGCGGTGGGCGTGCAGCAAACTGAGTTTGCCCTAATGCTGATTTTAGCACACGCGATCGCTAAGGCAGTCTTATTTATGAGTATCGGCTGCGTGATTGCCAACACGAATACTCAAGATTTGACTGAAATGGGTGGGTTGGGCAAAACCATGCCCATTACCGCGAGTGCGTTTCTAATTGGTACGGTTGGCTTAGTCGGACTGTTCCCCTTAGGTGGATTTTGGGCAATGCAGCAGGGTGTCGATCGTTTTTGGGCAGAAGCGCCCTGGCTTATTGGTGTGTTGCTATTAGTGAATGGCTTGACAGCGTTTAATTTGACGCGAGTATTTCGTCTAGTGTTTTTAGGGCAGCCGCAGGTAAAAGCTCGTCGCGCACCGGAGGTAGGTTGGATGATGACCTTGCCGATGGTAGCTCTGAACGTAATAACCCTCTCTGTTCCCTTAATGCTGCGAAAATTAACACTGTTGCCTTCCATCTTCAGCTTGAATCCAGTGGCAGAAATGCTGCTGATGGCTTCTGGCTTACTCGGTTTTGGGGTAGGGGCAACGTTTGCCTTCAAGAGGATTTGGTTGAGTCCGGTGTCTAAGATTCCAGGCTTCTTTCACAATATGCTGGCCTATGACTTCTATGCCGATCGCTTGTATCACTCAACGGTAGTATTTGCAGTAGCGCGGATCTCGAATTTCGCTGCTTGGTGCGATCGTTACATTTTGGATGGCATTGCGAATTTAGTTGGACTTACTACGCTCTTTAGTGGTCAAAGTCTCAAGTATGTCACTTCTGGAGCGTCTCAATCCTATGTATTCACTATCTTAGTGAGTCTAGGGGTGCTAGTAGTGATGGTGAGTTGGGAGTTTTTGCAAGGGTTTAGTTTATCTACTATCGTTAGCTTTCTCTTCTAGATACTCACGTTTGGAGCTAAGAAAAGATAGCTGAGTGAATTGAAAAGCTAAAGCTTAAATAAGGAGAATGACCATGCTGAGTGCTTTGATTTGGGTACCTTTGTTAGGTGCAGTGATCGTTGGTTTTTGTCCGGGAATCACGCCTCGTTTAGCGCGCTGGAGTACTTTAGCGATCACAACTTTAATGTTTGTTTGGGCGATTGCCTTAGCCAGTCAGTTTGATTTATTGAGTGCTAAGTTGCAGTTTGAGGAACATTTTTCCTGGTTAGATACCCTTGGTTTGACTTATCATTTGGGGATTGATGGCTTATCGTCGT
>JBGTDT010000019.1:0-75974 GCA_041748155.1 Thermosynechococcaceae cyanobacterium
TTTCCACATATTACCCCGCGTAGACGATTGGACGGAAAAATTCCGTATATTTTCTGCTGTTCTCCTTCAACCCTCTTGAATATCCTCGAAATCGAAGCGTTATTTTATGCTCCAACACTTTCATGGTTGAACGCCCCAAAAAACTCCTTGACCAGGTACGCGATATACTTCGCCTTAAGCATTACGCCTATCGTACTGAGCAAACCTACGTTGACTTTCCTTAGCAGCGTACATCACTTCAACCGTGATTTCGCTGAAGCCGCGATCGCTGGGGCAAGTCTCAAACTCCTTCTAGGAAGCAATCTGACTCAAAGTACCTAACACCCTCTAGTGTCTCTCGCTACTGTTTTGCCAAAACACAGAACAGGGCTCGTGGAAGGGGGTCTAACGTGCCTTGGTAGACGGTTTCTACAATGGAATCGATGTTGAACTGACGGCTAAAAATATCCTTGATTTCTGCGGGTGTAAACCGATAAGGACCTGATTCACTAGGTTGTAAGTGGCTGAAGCATTTCAGGAACAGGTAGCCACCGGGTTTAACTAAGTGGTCTACAACCTGAACGTAATCTTGCCTGCGCTCAGGGGGAAACACATGGAAGCAGCCCCGGTCCCAAATAAAGTCAAACGTCTGCTCAAGCTGGCTATTGAGAATATCGTCCTGGATAAAGGTAATTTCCAAGCCCTTTGCTTTAGCTTTACCTTGGGCAGTATTCACAGCAGTACCGGAGAGGTCAGTAGCAGTGACTTGAAAACCTCGCTGCGCTAGCGCGATCGCCTGAGTTCCGGGACCTGTACCCAGATCTAGCACCGTCCCGGACTGTAGATTAAGCTGAGTCAATGCCTGGTCTAGATCTTGATCCAACGCTGGATTAAACCAGGGCATCGATTCGACTGCTTTATCCTGATAGAGCTGTTCCCAGTCAGGAAATTCCCGTTGTTTATCCATCGCTTTACCTTGGCGAGCAAAATTCTGCTAAGTCTCTGTCCATTCTGTCATCCAAAGTAGTTTGACTGTGATACAGTTCTGTTTTCTCAGCCAAGTCCAATTTCAGTTGTAGGATCAATCCAACTCCTCCAAGGGGACCCCAAGTCTAAAATCTAAAATCGTTAGAGTAAAGGTATAGGAACTGCTTTGACTGGTTTGTTTTAGAGGGTAGGCGTCACGGTAATGAGCATTGAATTTACCAAGTATCACGGCCTCGGCAATGACTTCATTTTGATCGACAACCGTGATCAACCGGAACCCCATCTGACTTCAGAGCAGGCAGTAAAGGTCTGCGATCGCCACCGGGGAGTAGGCGCTGATGGCATCATTTTTCTCCTGCCCGCTCAAGGGAATACAGACTACGCGATGCGGATTTTCAACTCGGACGGCTCGGAGCCGGAGATGTGCGGCAATGGCATCCGCTGTCTGGCTCGCTTCATCGCTGAGTTGGAAACAACCGAGACCGCTTCCTACCGGATTCATACTCTAGGGGGAATCATTACGCCTCAACTCAAACCGGATAGTCAAGTCACGGTTGATATGGGCCAGCCCCGCCTGCAAGCGGCGAGCATTCCTACTACCCTGGCCCAGGCTGGGGAAGAGGTGATCGATCAGCCTTTGAGCGTAGCGGAGCAGTCTTGGCTAGTCACCTGTGTCAGTATGGGAAATCCTCATTGCATCACCTTTGTGGAAGATGCAGCGGCGATCGCCTTAGAAACCCTAGGTCCCCAGTTTGAACATCATTCCAGCTTTCCCCAGCGGACCAACACTGAGTTCATTCAGATCATCCAGCCCAATTACTTGAAGATGCGGGTGTGGGAACGAGGTGCAGGGGCAACCCTGGCCTGTGGGACCGGCGCCTGTGCTGCCCTAGTTGCCGGGGTACTGACGCAGCGTTGCCAGGAACGAGCTACGGTAGAGCTTCCTGGCGGACCCCTGGAAATTGAGTGGTTAGCCCCGACTCAGCCCGTCTACATGACGGGGCCAGCCGAGAAAATTTTCTCTGGAAGCCTACAGTAGTTTCCCCAAGGATTTGTTCAAGGAGATCCAGAAAATACTCTGCGAATTCATGAGTTTGATTTAGCTTCACAGGAGTTTACGGGTATTGCTGGCAAATATCGCTTAGACAGCCCCGACCTATGCGATCGGAGACACTACTGTTATTAACGAAAACGAGTACCTAGCGATCGCTCACACAATACCTAACTGTCAGGCGATCGCGCTTAGCATGACTAAACTTTGGCGATCGCTGACACGATGCCTAACTATCAGGCGATCACTTACTTTATGCTCAACTATTTCCCGGCGATTGCCTGCTTGGAGAGAAATTACCGTAGTTCTACGGCGATATTTGTGGGAGTGTTTCAAATATCAATGGCCAGAAGATATCATTTTTATGTAGCTTGATATCAACTTAACAGTGATGATCCGCACAGTAATCAGCCTGGACCCAGAGGATAAAGCTTGGCTAGACAAGAGAGCTAAAGCATCGGGTGTGCCAATGACTGAACTAGTACGCAAAGCAATTCGCCAGATGCGCCAAGCAGACGAAGGACAATCTCTAGACACCTTACTAGAGCAAACCTCTGGTATATGGCGGCGAGGAGATGCGTTGAAGTACCAGCAGGATATTCGGGCAGAGTGGCCGTGAACTTTCTGTTAGATTCGGTCATTTTAATAGACCACTTCAACGGAATCCCGTCAGCTACAGCCTATCTCAGCCAAGTTGAAGGCGATAGTGCAATTTCTGTAATCACACGTGCAGAAGTTTTAGCGGGGTTCAACCCTAAGGAAGCTCAGACAGTAGTGACACTGCTGGATTATTTTCCTACCCTTGTTGTAGATATACCAGCGGCTGATCTAGCAGCTACACTGCGCCGGGAGGAGGGGTGGAAGTTGCCAGATGCAATCCAGGCAGCCCTAGCAAGACTGCATCATCTTATACTCGTCACCCGAAACAGTCGTGACTTTCCGCCAGACCGTTATGACTTTGTACTGATTCCCTATACGGTATAGAGACAGATGCGAGGCGATCGCTCCCGCTTTGCTCAAATGTATCCTGGCGATTGCTTACTTTGTACCCAATCATTTAGCGATCGCTCCTAGCATGACTAAACTTTGGCGATCGCTCACACAATACCTAACTGTCAGGCGATCGCTTACAGCATGACTAAACTCTAGCGATCGCCGATAATTTAACTGATAACCTCTAGAGCCGATCACGTCTAAAATGCCTACTATTGCAACTAATGAGATAAATGATTAATGAGAAGCTTGGAGGGACTTTAGCTGAACTACGCCGTTACTTTGAAGCACTTTATGGTGAGCGACTTGTAAAAGTGCTGCTCTACGGCTCCTACGCCAGAGGGGATGCTGAACCAGACTCTGATGTTGATGTTTTAGTCGTTCTCCAAGGGTCAGTTGATTTTGTAGCAGAGATTGAATGTACTAGTAAGTTGGTTGCGGCGCTATCTCTCCAACAAAATATAGTTATCTCTTGCGCCTTCGTCTCGCTAGAGCAATTTCAGCATGAAAATCGTTCATTCTTCCGAAATGTCCGCCGAGAAGGCTTACCTGTGTGAAACCTGAACAACAGGCACTTCTGGAAAAAGCTGCTCGAAGTTTAAAAGCAGCTAAAGTCTTAAATGAAACTGGTTTTCCAGAGTTTGCTGCTTCCCGTGCCTACTATGCCATGTTCTACGTTGCGGAAGCATTTTTAGAAGGCAAGAGACTTTCTTTTTCTAAACATTCTGCTGTGATTGCAGCATTTGGTCAGTACTTTGCTCGTACCAAACAAGTTCCAGTAGAATTTCATCGCTATTTGATCACTGCTGAACAAATTCGCATCAAAGGCGACTACAATATCGAGCCAGGTTTGACAGCAGAGCAGGCCGCTAAACAAATTAGTTATGCGGAGCAATTTCTAGAGTTTGCTGAACAATTTAAGTTCGACAATCCGTAAGCGCGATCGCTTACAGCATGACTAAACTTTGGCGATCGCTCACACAATGCTCAAGCGATTCAGGGCGATCGCCCTGCAAGATTGCTAATCAGCCGAATAGTTTTGTGGGTTTTCTGTATCTTCTGCCCAGCGTCGCGGATTTTCAATGATGTATCGCCGGATATTGTGCAGTGCTGCTTCGTTTTGGATGATGTGTTCGTAATAATTACGTTGCCAAATAGGGACGCCAGGCGTGTTTCGGATGGCATTGATCTGTTTGGTAGAAACGGTTTTGAATGCGCCAATTAAACGGCCCAACGGTTTGCGTTTGGTTTCATCGGTCGGGGCGTGTGGGGATGTGGTCCCCGTGGGTGTGGTTTCCGTAGGGGCGATTCGCGAATCGCCCCTACGGAAACCATTGGTGATGACAATAATTCCATGCAAATGATTTGGCATAATAACCCATGTATCCAAATCCACATAGGGGTATTGATGGGATAACCACGGCCAAAACTTCGCCACAACCTGACCGTATTCATTCAACTGCATTGTCCCACTGACCACCTTACCAAACAGGTATTCACGCTGGTACGTGCAGAGGGTAATGAAATATGCCCCTGGCTGTGCGTAGTTGTATCCCCGCAGGCGGATCGACTGACGATGATGTTTCTGTGGATTAAATTTCATGCTTGCGGGGCGATCGCGTACAGGGTAATTAACATTTTTGTGGCGATCGCCTACACAATGCCCAATTATTTTCAAGGCGATCGCACACTGCATGACTAAACTTTGGCGATTGTCCACTCAGCTACTAACTGTTTAGTATGGACTGCCTGATGACTGCTTTGGGTTAACAGTAGCTAAGACAACGATATCTTGTAAATCAAAGGCCGGACTGCTTGGGTCATTAGAACCCATTTCATAGAGGTAGATGACTTCGTTGTCGGCAAGTGTAATTTTATTAGTGTTTGGATCAATGTAATCTTGCAAGTATGCATCGATAGTAGTTTGGTTACCAAAGGCTTGAACCTGTGGAACAAGGTCACCATTTTTGAGCGCTCTGACCTGCGTGGTATTAGTGGAGTCAAAAGTTGTGTTAATCGTCCCACACTGGTTAGTCGTAAGATTTCCTCGGACTATCACTCGATTTGTTGTGTTAAGTGATGGTAAGTCCAGAGGCGTGTTACCACTCACAAGTTTAAATGTTTTCCCGTTGTCAATAGAAACACTAGTAGTCGTAGGGAGTTCTATTCCGCCTGCACCACAAGTGATAGAACCTCCTATCACTCTAAAGTTAGCATTTACAGGCCCATTAGGGATTCCCACACCATTGTTACCAACATTAAGCGGGCTATTATTAGGCGGGGCAAATTGATTGGGCCTAGCAAAGATCTTTGAACTTACCTCATAAGTTGCTGGAGAGCCGCCATAAGCTTTATTTACTTCTCCCAGCAGATGAAGCTCGGCAATTCTGCGAGTTGGATCTATGCAGGCATAAAAGCCCAGCCTGTTGGCAAGGTTTGGGCTCGGAGACCATCCACCCGGACAAGGAGAATTTGGACTGGGTTTGGTAGCTCTAATAAGGTCCACTAATGGCTCATTCTGCCAGTTCAAAGTATTGTCGGCATCATTATTGGTATTCGTATACGTGCCATTACTGGCTAGAGGAGGCCCCCAGCGGTAAATGACTCTGGGACCACCCCAAACGGAACCACTTTTAGGTTGGGCAATATGATAGACAACTGGCTGATCGACACCGGGTATATCAAGCACCAGGAGAGACTGTACCGTCCCCGCCTCAACAGTACTAGATGACGGTTGAGATATTGCAGGGGCTGCAATTCTATTAATAGCTGTAGCCTGCCTGACCTCTTCAGCAATAAAGTCAAGAGAACGATTAAGTTCCATTCGCCTGTCAGTCTCAGCACTGGCTGTTCTGTTCGCACCCATGATTGAGACTAGACCGTAGCCAGCCACACCCACAACAATTGTGGTAATTGACGCTGCCACCAGTAACTCTACAAGGGTGAACCCAGCAGAGGATCTAGAATTATTGAGGATTTTTTTAAAGAAATTTTTCATTGCGATGTGGTGCATTTAGAGTTAGAGCTGTTATACGTACCGGTTCTCATAATTCCAACACCGTTGGATATCACAAGGCATCTTTTTTGGCCGGAACCATCAAGCACAGATAAAACAACTGTTCCAGAACTGGTCGTGTTTCCCCGAAAGGAGAATGTGATTCTCTTTGGATTTGTGGCTAAGTTACTTGCTAAACTGGTTCCTTCTAGCTTGCGCTCTCCCGTTACTAAGCAATTGGTGGGGTTACCCGTTAAAGTCTGACTGTCTCCATCAGGCAGATTGACAGAGCAGGTTACACTTTTACGAATTGCTTCTCTTTGGGCTTCTTGCAAGGCTCCTCGAACTGTGGCAAGCGCATTATCTACTCTTTTCTGGTTCAGCAAAGCAAGAAAACTAGGAGCCGCGATCGCCGCTAAAATGCCGATAACAGCAACAATGACTAATGTTTCCGTTAACGTGAAACCTTTACTGTTGCGGCTGGCACTTGAAGGCAGCATCAGGTATTACCTCGGTATACATTGTCGCTATCGAATCCCCCTCACCTTGGGGTCTAACTTCATACTTCACTTGCATGACTTCAAAAGGGGCAGTGTTGTTAACATTAGGTCCGATAGTGCCGTCATTGTCAGGACCGTCACGTAGAAGGATGTAATCTTGGCCTGTGATAGACTTTTTTCCGTGATTAGCTGATATCTGGTTAATTGTAAGGGGTAAATTATTCCGTAAATAATCACCAAAACCGTCAGGTACAGAGGTTGCGTTGCACTTGTTAGTCGCTGTAACTCCATCCCCTGGCAACAGACCTGTAGTTAGCGCAGGGGTCACAGTAATCTCTCTGTTATCAGTGTCAACACCGCCCGCAGCAATTGTTCTACGGATAAAATCTGGTCCCACTATTACAGGATCAATGGGTTTAAAACCAACAATTGAGGTAACCTTAAGCACAGTTGCATTAAGGGGAGTTGCTCCAGGAGTTGCCCCAGGAGCAACAGGTTCTCTTAGGGTGGTATTTTGCAATTGAGATGCTGTGTGCCTGACATTTTCTAGGTCTTCCTGAATCCAGGTTGTTGCTTCACTGTATTGTTTAGCACGAGATTTAAAGACCGCAGCAAGCACCATTGCTTGCATTGCCGTAGCGACAAATGTTGTCGTTATCAGGATAGAGACCAAGACCTCAACCAGCGTAAAACCTTGCTCTTGCTGGGGCAATTTTGACTTCGATAACTTAAACATTTAGGGTGTTACCTCCTGTCGCTGCCAGGAGCTAGTAGAAGAAGTTAATGGCGGCAGTATTATATTTTGAGCGCCTAGATAGTTACTGTAGTCACCTGATGCGTCAATCTTGATCTTTGAATTGCCGGATGAGGCATCCCAGTCTTTAAGCCACATAGAACCAACAAAATTGCCATTTGTATTACCTCCGCCATTCACGCTCCCTGTAGCGTCAGGAGCATGAATAAAGGCCCTCATTGTACCAGTACCATTGAGGTGGGCTGTAAGAGTAGGGCAACTAGACCCTAGGGTAGTACCTGGCACACATCCATACTTTGTTGTAGATAAACTCGTATATGTATTGCCATAAATTTGAAGCTGATCAGGAGTATTTCCAGACGTTTTATTAAGGTCCGGGTTGCCACTGAGGTCTATATTGCCCTTCACATAAAAGATGACTTTTTTGCTAGGTGAAATAGTTATTTCGTCGTTTCCATTTCCTACCAAGTCACTAATCAAATAATGATAGTAACCGTCAGCTCCTGGTACATCTCCTGGTACTTCTGGTATTTCTGGAACTGCTGGTTTTTTTTTCGTTGCTGGTACCGCTGGTACCGCTGGTATCGCTGGACGCGGGAAAGTCTTGCCAAAAGGACTTTCAGTTAAAGTGTAGTAGGAAGCAGGTAGCGCCGGAGTATCTGGAAAACTTACAGGGTTGGCAATGACTTTCTGGGTAGTTGGGTCTTTTAGGTTAGCTGTGGTCGCACTAGCTGCGGGAGGACATGAGTTAATCAGGAGATTCCCATTAATTTTGTCGGACCCCATGTCAGTGATCGCGCTGTTCTTAACCCACAAGCCTGGAACTATAGTGTTCAATGACCCAGCTTGGACAGGTACGTTAACTACCAGCTTGGTGGTAGCTGTACTTGATGTACTAGTAGCGGCATTACCACTACCGCTTTGGTTCACTCGACCTTCAACCGTTAGGGTGCCATTTGCACCAGGAACCCCTGGAGTAGGGTAAGTATAATCAACGAGTCTGTATTGCCCCTGGGTTGCATCACCTGATTCAACATTTTTCCAGTCTGTAGTTGCAGCGGCTGTAACCCCAGAAGCGCCACCACCACAAGTACTATTTATTCCAGGGATACTTGCTGCACTGGTCCAACTAAAAGTACCTGTGCGTGGGTACATTGCAATTATCCGATTCCTGTTTATAAGAGATTGATATTGGGTGATACCTGTTTCTGCTGCACTTAGACCCCGATTGGTTGCTTTTTGAGCCGATGCAGTCACCTGATCATCCTGAGATCTAAGGACCATTGTGGTGCCAACCAACACCATAACCAATCCCATTCCCAAAGCAATGGGTAGGGCAAATCCTTGCTCACTAGCGCGACGTTTTAGGGCAGTCCTCAACTTTCTACGCATCTAACCTTTTCCAATCTTTGAACGGTATCGACCAGTTTGCTCACGTCAATAGTTTTGTCGATCTCTTATAGTCGGCTTGCTATGGAATCAAGTCTGACCCTGATTCACGCCATGAGTTGGCACCTTTTCTCTGTATAGGCAGACGGATCTAATTCAACCTAGCCTGATGGTTTAGCTAAGTCCTCAGTGAAAATCCTGATTCTGCTTTATCTTTGGCATAAATGACCCTAGCGAGCGAAAATCACAATGCCTGAGACTTGGGCTGAACTAGTAGAGGTCTCTGAAGACTGCAGTCAGGGTATCTGTGAGACGATCCGCAGTAGATCAGTCAGTAAAATACTGCTGCAAGGTATTCAATCCGTACCTCCTTTGCAGTTGTACTAACCCTTCTTACTGACTTGTGAGATGCTACTTTTTCCTGGGTTGGTTACTTCATCTCACTGCCCTAGAAAGCTGGAGCGTTGGCACTGGAGACCTTGCTTCCTCAAGCGCTTTTTCATAGTCTCAACGCCCAGATCTTCAGAGCATAGTTTGAGAGAAGTTGAAAAATTAGGATTTAAACATGTAAATTGGTTGAACTTAAGACTAAACTTCCCATCGCTTAGAACAACCATGTCTAACGGCAACAACTTTCACAAGGTTAACCTAGTAGCAGCTTTCTCAATATCAATTCTATCTTTCCTCTTTCTCATAAAGACTATAAACTCTATTCACATCCCGCTGGAAAAGACTGGTTTAGGGATAGTTTCCCTTGCAACCACTACACATACAAGTCCTTACACCAACTACGTCAAGTTTTTCCTCCTCTTGTTGATACCCTCTCTCATCGGGATCATTGTCTTAACTATTAAGCAAGAGTTGATCAATGAATGCTGGCGAATAGTCACTAGAATTACTGAAAAATTATTTCTTCTTTGGAGCAGCACAAGATTTCGCACAGCCTTTATCCTTGCTTTAGTTTTTCTATGGACAATAAATAAAAACTATAACTACCTAGATTGGCCTTTGACAGATACCTTTCACGAAGGTGAGTACTTAGGCTTTCTACCAAACTTCCTTGATCTGAAAAGCCCTTTTCTAAGGTCATTTATGATTCATGGATTTGGTCTAGATGTTTTAACTAGCTTGATAGCAAGCAAACTTTCCAACGAGTTCAGTGGAAATACGATTGCCTTAACACGTTTCTTTCGAATGACCCAAGGTGCGATTGGCTATTTTTGCTGTTATTGGATCATTTGGGAAATTGTGTCTTCCATAAAATTCAGCACTTCAAAACAAGCAATTTTCTTTTCATCAAGCATCGTATTTACTATTCTTGACAGGGTTTACTACGAATACTTTACAGATGTATTTACAGGTAGAGACTCACTTTTCCTAATTCAGCTAGCTCTAGTTATTAGATTTTTTAGAATAACAAATATTAGTGAATCTTATAAAACTGAAAAGCGAGTTCTACCAGTCGTTATAGGAGTCTCCATACCTGTCAGCTTTCTATACGTGTACGATAGAGCAGCTTATTTCCTTCTTGTTTACTTGTTTACGTGTAGCTTATCAATTTACTTCGGACAAAAATTCTTAAGTCGTTTATTCTTTAAGTCTACGCTTGGTTTAGTCACTTCTTTAATTCTAATAGTTACTGTATTAGGACTTGAGCAAGCTTTTGAAGTTTTATCGCAAATCCTGTTTTGGGTTCGTTATGGGAGATATATATCATTTAACGCTTTACCACCTTTTAGTAGAGAGTCATTTCCTATTTGGAGCTACTTTAGTTCTGCAATTCTGACCCAAATTTTTGCAGTACTTTATCTAATAGCAAATTATAAGAAGGCTCCCAATTTAAGTACATTATTGAGAGCCAAGTTTTTGTTGATAATTCTTTTGTTTTCCTCGTTAGTCTACATGAGGATTGCATTAGATAGGCCCAACAACGTTAACTATGTTGGTTCTGGTTGTTTGATTTCTACATTATTACTAATATACCTTGGCCTTGATTTACTTAAAATGTTCTTTGAAAACTATGCTAGTAAGATAGTTCTAGAACCTGTATCAAGGTATTTGACAATTTCCTTTGTAGCTCTAATCATTTTTTTTCATCCATTACTTAATCCATTCGTATCTCTTGACAACCTGAGAAGAATTTATACTACTTACAATACTTCAGATGTAGAAATCATTAAGCCAGAACTTTTGCAAGCCTATAATACTCTAAACCCTACAGTTAGTCAGTCATCCTGCTTTTTTACACTCACTCAAGAAGCTTTTTGGTACTATCTCTTTAATAAACCATCCTGCTCGAAGTTCAGCATCATCTTTTACGCAAGAACCCAGAAAGCTCAGGAAACAGTCGTCCAAGAAATTGATATTAGGAAACCAAGTACCATCTTATTTAGCTCTACCTCTCGTGCCAGTACTTTTGAAGGTATTTCAACTGCTGATGCTGTTCCAATTATTTATCAACACTTCCTTAATCACTACAAGCCCTATAAACTTGAAGAGTCCCAATGGTTTTGGCAAAGAAACGAGAATAAGTTAACTTTCAAGCACGATAAGTCTCGCTATTCCTACGGAAGCATTAATCCACTTCTCAATGAAAGGATCATTAAAGGCACTTCTGTTTTTTTAAGTGGAGCGGCTGAATTTCCCCAACAAAGCAAGTCAGCAGATGCAGTCTATCTCACTTATGGAGAAGACAATCAAATGGTTGAAGTCACAAAGGTGGACAACTCAAAGTGGTCTGTTGCGATTCCGACAATTTCCCTTCCTACAGGTAAGGGTACACTCAGGGTATGGAGCTATGCAGCTAACACCAGTCAACTTGTTCAAATTGGCGAAGATATTAGGGTTGAGTTGATAGATAGGTTTGGCTCTCAGGAAGCAGCTTGATCAGGCAGTATGAGACTTTGAGAATTTTCTCAATCTAGAAGTTTTAGGTTTTTATGCTTAACCCTGAGTATTGCTTGAGCTAACCAGGGTTTGGCGCTCAGAGGCAAAGGAATACAACTTGTGCCCTGTAAAACTAAGCAGGGCAACACAGGCAGCACTAACTAGGCGGGCAGGGGTGGCATCCCAATTCAAATCATTCATGAGGAGCTTGAGAAGTCCTAAGTTAGCAAGAAAGCTATTCGTTGCAACAGCGGCAAAGACAGCATACTGGACCAGCCAGTTTTTCCAATAAACCTCAAAAACGAAACGACGACTAAGCCAGAAGTTTGTAGTCAAACCCAACGGGTAGCTGATACAGAGAGCTGGGAACTCCCACCAACCTAAGTAGTTGCGCAGGATTGTGAAAACTAAGACATCAACGATCGTCGCAGTACCACCAGTAAAAAGATAACCAACAAACTCTTTCTTCAGGGGTTTAAGTGCTTGTCGTCGCCGGGAGGTTTGAGCCGGTTTAGCCGCTGTAGTCGTTGCATCAGCACTCGCTTCCTCTACGTATTCGCTATCTGAGTTGACGGACCAAAGATCATGCTTACCTGGGGTCAGGACGTTTTCAGCGGCCAGAATTCCCATCAGTAAGCTGTGGTCCTGGTTGTTGTATTTGAAGGCACCGTATCGACCCACAAGCTGCAGGTTTTGAAACTGCTGAAGGTAGGTTTGGATTTCAGCTAAAGCGGTTTTGTAGGTTCCGGCATAAATTGGGTAGGTACGCGGTAACCGGACCACAAATCCTCCAGAAACTTTCTCGTCGTGCAGTAGCCCGATCTTTTTAAGCTCGTACTCTGCCTGGGCCAGGAGTTCTGCTTCCGGCTGCTGCCACATGGGTTCATTGAAGTAGCACCAGTATTCACAGCACAGCGGTGTCTGCTCCCGGTTTGGCAACATGTCTTGGGACCAATTGGTAAAGTTGGTCACTCGCCCAAGTTGAACACTGGGCTCGTTGATATATAACCAGTTGTCGGGAAATAACTGACTACCCTCAACAATTAAGTAAACCAGAATTGTATTGCGAAACCTGAGAGACTTGGCGTACTCAATGATTTGAGGAGGTGCAGAAGGAATGATTTGCTGGAGTAATACCGTGATCGGGATTGAAGAAATTACCCCTCCGCAGTTGACCGTTTCTTTTACCCCGGTTTGACAATTCCTGAGGGTAACTTGAGTCGCTTGAGAGTTTTGATGATGGACCTGCACAACCTCTGTATTCAGCAGAACGGATTGATTGTGGTGGTGAAGGTAGTCCTTAATCTCTTCATAGAGTTGCCCAGAACCTAGCTTAGGGAACTGAAACTGATCTACTAAAGTCTTGACTTGGCCGTCGTTGCCAAATAGCGCACTTCGCGCTGCCTTCAGAAGAGACAAACCCTTAATCCTTTGAGCTGCCCAATCTGCACTGATTTCAGTGCAAGGAATCCCCCAAAGCTTTTCGGTATAGGCTTCAAAGAAAATCTCAAACAATCGATTACCAAACTGAGCTGTAACCCATTCGGCAAAGTTCTTGGGGTTGCGATTAGGGAACAGTTGGGCGCCAATGTAGGAGGCAATGATCCGACTGCTTTCAACAAGACCAAGGGTAAATAAAGCTTCAAATGCCTTCAGCGGATAGCTGAAGTATTTACCGCCGTAGTAAATTCGGGTCAAACGGTTAATGGTCACTTGCTCGTTGCCCAGGACTTCGTTCCAGAGCTTGAGTACCGGAGCAACTTTGGTATAGAAGCGGTGGGGACCATAATCGAGGATGAACCCTTGGTACTCTATACTCTTTGCTAATCCACCAACTCTTGAGTCTCGCTCGACAACGATAACCGGCTGCCCTTGCTGAGTCAGTGTGTAAGCTGCAGCGAGTCCTGCAGGGCCTGCACCTAAAATATAGATAGGGTCTAACCTATTTGTCTCCATAGTTTATGGCCCAAGATCATTACATGACGACTTAAGGTAACTAGGATAAAGCTAGTTAGCAAAACTTAAAAGTATTTTTGTTTAACAGTTTAGTAAACCCTGTTGATCTTATAGAAGTTGAGATCAAGTGATTGTAGTCAGAAACTACCCTATGGTTGACGGCTCGACCACAAATTTAGGTCCTGAGTGTAAGGAATGCTGCAAAGCAAACATTGCTATGCTGAGATTTTGATTTATTGATAGCTAAAGCTATGGTTGTGCTGAACAATTCCGCTGCGATCGCTGCATTTCCGCTGACTGCGGTTGTCGGCCAGGAAGCGATTAAGCTAGCCCTGCTACTGGCAGCCATTGATCCAGGACTGGGGGGCGTGGCGATCGCCGGTCGCCGCGGTACAGCCAAGTCCGTCATGGCCCGCGCCCTCCATGCCCTCCTGCCGCCAATTGAAGTTGTTAAAGACTCCTTGAGCAATTGTGACCCCAACCGTCCGGAAACTTGGGATGATGCTGTCTTAGTAGAACTCGCCGCTGGTCAGATCCCGATTGTGGATGGTCAGCCTATGCCTTTTACAGAGGTGATTCCGACTCCGTTTATCCAGATTCCGCTAGGAATTACCGAAGATCGGCTCCTAGGTTCAGTTGACGTCGAGCAGTCTATCAAGCGAGGCGAGACAGTGTTTCAGCCGGGGCTGCTGGCAGGGGCGCACCGAGGCATCCTCTATGTGGATGAGATCAATCTTTTAGACGATCAGATTACTAACCTTTTGTTGACGGTATTGACTGAGGGTCGCAACCAGATTGAGCGGGAGGGGATTAGCTTTCAACACCCCTGTCAACCTCTGTTGATTGCCACCTACAACCCGGAGGAAGGAGCCCTGCGCGAGCACCTGCTAGATCGGATTGCGATCGCCCTGTCTGCCGATGCAGCTCTGGAACTAGATCAGCGAGTTGAGGCGGTGGAGCAGGTCATTCGTTATGCGCGATCGCCCCAGGAATTTCTCAATCAGTATGCGGGCGACTTAGATAGTCTGAAAACTCAAATTCTCCTAGCCCGGGAGTGGCTGAAGGATGGGCAGATTCGCCAGGAGCAAATTGCCTACCTGGTCAACGAAGCGATCCGGGGTGGCGTTCAAGGCCACCGGGCCGAGCTGTTTGGCCTGCGGGTCGCCAAAGCCCACGCCGCCCTGAACGGACGCACAGACACCAGTGCTGAGGATTTGCGCCGGGCCGTAGAGTTAGTAATCGTGCCTCGCTCAACCGTTGTTCAGTCTCCCCCTGACCCCCCGCCCCCATCGCCCCCCCCAACCCCGCCTCCACCCCCTCAAACAGAAGACTCCCAGGATCAATCCAATCCACAAGAGGAGCAGGAAGAGGACAACCTGGAGCAGCCCAAAGAACCCCCTGGCATTCCTGAAGAGTTTGTATTCAATCCAGAGGGGGTGATTGTGGACCCAGCCGTACTCTACTTTGCCCAAGCCAACCGCCAGGGTAAGTCGGGCACCCGCAACTTCATTCTTTCCGAGGACCGGGGACGCTACGTCAAACCCATGTTGCCCCGTGGTCCTGTGCGCCGGATTGCCGTAGATGCAACCCTACGGGCTGCGGCTCCCTATCAAAAAGCCCGGCGTCAGCGCACACCTGACCGCCGGGTGATCGTCGAGCCAGGAGACCTGCGAGTCAAGCAGTTAGTGCGTAAAGCGGGTGCTTTGGTAGTCTTTGTGGTTGACGCCTCTGGGTCAATGGCCCTGAACCGGATGCAATTAGCTAAGGGAGCAGTTTTGCGATTACTGACTCAGGCTTACCAAAACCGGGATCAAGTGGCGCTGATTCCCTTTCGCGGTGAGCGAGCAGAGGTTTTACTCCCCCCGACCCGCTCAATTGAAGCAGCTCGACGCCGCCTAGACTTGTTGCCTTGCGGCGGTGGCTCACCCCTGGCCCACGGGTTGACCCAGGCAGTCCGGGTGGGGGTCAACGCCCAGCACTCCGGTGATGTGGGGCAGGTTGTCATCGTTGCGATTACAGATGGCCGTGGCAACATCCCCCTGTCGCGTTCTCTGGGCGAACCACTGGAAGCAGAGAGGCCAGACATCAAGGGTGAGTTACTAGAGATTGCGACCAGAATCCGGGCCCTGGGACTAAAATTGCTGGTGATTGACACCGAGAACAAATTTATCTCGACGGGCTTTGCCAAGGAACTAGCAGAGCGGGCCGGGGGAAGGTATCATCACTTGCCTAAAGCTACAGACCAGGCGATCGCAGCGGCTACCCGTAATGCCCTTACCTAGCTGATTTTCCTCAGGATGCTTTGATCGGGTCACCTAGATAGCTTGGTGAACTAACACCCCCGGCTCCCGTTGGATTGGCAGCACATCTAAAATATCGGTCTGAGCACAGTACTTCAGATCTTCGTGGCGATCTAGCTTCAACAGCCGCTGGCCGTGGCTGGCTTGGTGCAGGAGTGATAGGAGGTTGTTTTGATAGTGTTGGTAGAGGGCGATCGCGGCAGTAGTTTCATCGTTTCCCGCAACTTGCTCTAGCTTGTCTGAACTAAATCCAAGACTGTGGGCGATCGCGCCAGCACAGGCTGTATCTTCCAGGGAGTAACTCCCTTCCCAGCCGGAGCCGACAATCCAGATTGTTTGAGGCTGGTGGGCCTGAAGATACTGGACGACGGTCTGGCGATTCACAAACGCCGCACCCAGAACCACTGGCGCTGTTTCAATTCGCTGGAGAGCACGAGTGCCGTTGGTCGTACTCATGAAGATGCGGCAACCGCCAACCCGCTCTGGAGTACAGTCGAAGGGAGAATTTCCCATATCGAAGCCTTCCACGGTTTTGCCCCCGCGCTCCCCCACCCGGATGCGTTTCTCTGCCGGCCAGGCGGCGCTGGTTTGCAGCAATAGTTCCAGATCACTAAACGTTTGCACAGCCTCTGCCCCAGCAGCTAAGGCTGTAGCAATAGTGGTCGTTGCCCGCAGTACATCCACGGCGATCGCACAGTCGGGAACCGTCACCTCAGGGGTCAGTTCCGGTGTGTGGTAAACAAACACTTTCATAGTCACGCTTGATCGGGTTGCTCCCTTAGTTTACAGGTGAAAGCCTATGCCCTACTCTAATGGCAGGGCAGCTCCCTCAACCTTGCTCAATGAAGATTTGACCGAGAAGCGCTCCTGAAGCGGTAGCAGCGCTATTCTCGACCTGAGTCGTTGGCCAAGCTGCTGAAAAATATTCAGGGTAGATCGCTGCTGGCCAGGTGGATTATCTTCCCGCCAAAAGACAAGGGGTTTGCTCAGCGGTTGGATCTGAGTACCGGGGTAGTAGAACTGCAAAATATTCACCGCAGACCAGCCCAACTCTCCCAAGCGGTAGGAGCCCGTTTGACTCAAGCCCACACCGTGACCCAATCCGCCGCCGACAAAGGCGTACCCCTTGAGGGTTTTACCATCTTCTAGATAAAGCGGCTCCAGGTAAAAGAGCAGGCTATTGGGAGCCTCAAAGGCCCGCATGATGTTGTCTTTTGTCAGTTCAATCTTGCCTTGGTCTGTCTGCACCGCCAGTTTCAGAACTCGTCCGGCGGGCGATCGCTGGCTGACTTGAACCTGCTGAATGGTTTTGAAGCCAACCAGGGGATGTTTTTGGCTCTGGAGATAGGTCTGGAGGTCCTGGCTCATCTCTGGCAGCGGGCTTTCAATCCGCCAGCGAAACTGTTGCCAGTCGGCTTCGTTAAACCCTTGCTGCAAGGCGATGAAGGCCCGGAAATTCTGCTCGTCGCCCAGAGGGCGGCGAGATAGATCCCAGACCTGATTGGGGACTGCATCAACCACCGCTTTGAGATAGGGCCGCGCTTTTCCCTCCCAGACATCTTCAAAGGGGGCCGTAATTCCGCCCGTAGCCGAGGAGTAGAGGGCATCGACCAGTTCGTTTTCATAGGTCAGCACTTGCCCGGCAGTGGCCGCGATCGCCCGATCAGCCACCAAGTCAGTTCCCTCCAGACCCCGGTAGACCTGACACTGAGTATCAGCACACAGCTCGTAACCGTCAACCGCAAACCGTCGCAGGTTTCGCAGCACGTAGGTGCGAGCAATAACGGCCTGGGCTTGGATAGCAGGAACTGGAGCCTTGGGACCAATCTCGTGGGGGACAACACCGCGCAGGTAAGTTTCTAGGGGAACTTGATTCACCAGAGTGTAAGTACCATAGGCATTGGGTTGCAGCCGTAAGCTGCCACCAAAGGGTTTTTTGTTGACCTGAATCAGGTTTTTCCCGGCTGTAATGGTCAGGGGAACCTGGGTATGGGGCTTACCATCTAAGGCCCAACTCACTTGAGGCACCTGCTGCAAAACTTTGCGGTCAATAAAGGCGGTATCAATCTCTTTAAGTTGAAGACTGTAGAGCAGCAGACGCCGGACCAGCAGGTTATCATAACGACTCCGTTGGGCCCAAACCTGCCAGCGCTCCGGCTGGGCCACTTCAGCTTCAATACCTTGATCGCGCCAGCGAGCGGCGTCGGTCTCTGCACTCTCAAAACTACGGTGAGTACTGAGGACAACCCGCTCCTCTAGACGAGGTTGGGCCAGGGCTTGGGGTTTGACCTCCAGTTGTACCTTATCCGTGTTGAGCTTTTGGAGTTGGTTCTGATCTTTGAACTGGAGGGTGAGGCGATCGCCCGGAGTTGCTTCTAATATCAAGCGATCTGTTGGCTGGGCGCCAAATCGCTGCACAATACCAATCTTGAGGGTGGGATTTGAACTACTAGGGGCAGCTAGCCCAGATTCTGCCATCAGCCCTAGCAGGCAAAAGGCCATCCCAACCCCCTGAGTCCAGTAGAGCCACCTCCGTTGTCGAGCTAGTAAAGCGGTAGGCCTGATCTGCGTGGGGTAAGAACCGTTTTGCTGCCCTAAAATTTTCATGCCTGATACCGTTGCGGCGTCATATAACCTTTGCAATTCTAGAGTATGACTGCGGGCAACAGGAAATATTCAGCATCAGCAATATCAGCAATCAAATCTTTCTCAGGTCAATTCAGCCTCACGAGACGGCAACCGCAGCCTAGAGCACTGGCCCTCTTGGTTGCCCTGGACAAGGTTGCCACCGCCAAAGGGTCGAGGGCGGTTCCGCTGGCACTGCAAGTTTCCACCGATAATGTTGTAGGTAATGGTCAGCCCGCCGGTGTTCTGGAATCCCTGCAAGTTGCCCTCTATTTTGTTGCGGCTAGAAACTAAGCGGCTGCGATTGGCCTCAAACTGCAAGTCTTTGTTAATCTGAGAGGTGGTAACGCTAGCCCTTCCCCCCTGCTTAATCTGGATGCTACCGCCGACGACCGCGTGCATCACGGCAACGATCGCTGCTTTCTCCGCCTGGATGCTGCCAACCACACGTACGGCGTAGGCCCTGAGCTTGGCGTTGGCCGCAACTGTGATAGAACCTCGCACTTTCGTGCCGTTTAGGGTGCAGCTCCGATTGGGTGGCACTTGAACGTTGTCCACAACGATATTGCTGATCGTACCCCGGCAGGTGATGTCCTCAGCCAGAGCCAGGGATGAGCTTGCCAGTAGGCTGGTTGCGGTTAAGCTAGCTAAAACAATGCTCTTTCTGATGGTGCACCGCTGCATCTGCTGCCGCTCCTTGTGTATAGATAAACATGGCTTACTATTCCCCACAAAATTCCTGGCCTCACAGTGTAACTGCGGTACTTTCTGAATCAGTCACAAGGGAATTGAGCAGGAAGCACGGACAGGGAGCAAAGGTAAGGGAGAAGTTGGTCATGGTATTACACTCGTCTAGGACAAGTGCTTATTTACACTTAAAGGACTGAACTAAAGGGTTGGCTGCCTGAACAAGCTGTTTCAGAGTCTGTAATGCTTTTGGTTGGCCCTGAACGTGAGCCTGAATAAATAAGCCAATGGTTTCTGCCATCAGCGCCCGGAGCTGATCACTGGGCTGGGTAGGCGGGAAGTCCAAAAAGGGTCTGCCTGTGGTTGGGTCGAGCGGATCGGCGATCGCGAAGTGATTGGCTCCCTCCAGGAGGAGCAGATAGCTGTCTTCGCGCCCGCCCGCGATCGCAGCAAAGGTCTGTAGAACTGAAGTAGTGGCATCTGCCGGACTGACACCGTAGCGATCGCTGCTGTTGGCAATCACACCGTCATGGGTGCCGCCGATCAGCAACAGGGGTAGGGCATCGGCAAGGGGCAAAATAGTGCCTGGAGCGTACCCTAGCATGACAGGGCCTGCGGTATGGGCTCCGTAGGCAAAGGCCGCCACCACCGAGGCAAAAAAGCGGGGATTGGCGTTCTCAATCGCCACCCTACCCCCAGCGGAGTGGCCGCCCAAAATAATTTGCTCCAGGTTAAGCATTCCAGCCAGGATGCCTTCTGTCTGTAAGCGCTCTAGCTCAGCCAGGATTGCGGGTAGGGCTGAGGCAGTCGGACCTGTGCCGTAGGTGTGAGGGGTCCACATGCCAGTATCAATCCCAGGGGTGAGGCCAACCATCCCCGGTAAGTTTTCTCCCACCCAGTTAAAGGTGACCACCACTACCCCCTGCCCTGCCAGCTTCACGGCGAGCCACTGGTAGAGTTCTGCACCGCAGTTGAACCCGCTAAAGAAAATCACCACGGGAAAGGGAGCCAAGCTCAACTCGGCAGGGACAATACCCATATCCTGCTCTAGATCGCTCCCCGACATCTGGGCTGGATAAATTAGCTTGAGGTGAATTGTATCGTGGGGCGGCGGGGCACTATCGACCTTAACAGCTCGAAAAAAAGCCCGCACGGTCTTACTATTTTGCATGGTTCCCTATTTAAACCTTGAACAGCCAGGAAAGAGGCTGAGGGATCGCCAGCATTTTCTTCGCGAGTTCAACAGCACTCTCGTTGTTTGACATGGCGCAAAACAGTCGCGCTTGGGTTGTGACACAGACCCCCAGCAAACCAAACTCAACACGATCGCTCAGCCAGGTTTTATTTGCTGTTTTGGCAAACGGGTAGGCATGGACTCAGGGCTTAAAGGTTTCTGCTGCTGAACTGTGAAATTCTGATCCTGTTGATACTTCCTATAGACTACTACCCAGCGCCAGGGAACTGGACCCAGAAAAATTTAAACTCCGAAATTGCACTCCCGCCAATCCCTCTAATGCTACGCCACCTGAATTGGCTGCCAGGGCGGTGGGAGTAGTTTTAAATCAGACTGTTCGGTAAGCCTCAGACCACCCCCAAAAGCGCATCAATCAGGCTGGAGGGTTAGCACTGTCTAGCCTCATACTAGGCACTGGGCGTATCATTAGTAGCCAGAAGACCCGCCCCTGCCAGAGGATCGGCGGGAGTAAAGGGATACAACCGGCTAGCAACTTCAAACCCTGTGCCGGGGAAGTCGGTGAATAGCCCATCAACCCCCAGGCTGAAGAACTGCTCAAACTCCAGTTCTGGGTTGCCGTCGTAGTCTGAAGCAAGATAGGTGTCCTCGTTGCGGAAGGTATAGGGATGCACCAGCAAGCCTGCGGCATGGGCATCATCCACCAGGGAAGTGGGTTCGGTCAGGACTCTGTCAGCATCATCGACCAGGCCATCCCCAGTCACGTCATCGGCTTCGCCGTCTCCGTTGTTATCCCGAGAGGCAACGGAGACGATCATGCGTTTCCAGGGACCAATTCCATCTGCGTACTGAGCAACCTCGGCTAAGCCCTCAGGAGTCCGCAGGTCACCGTAGGTGCGAGGGTCGTTGTTGACCTCGAAGTCGTAGGGCTGAATCTCGATCAGCGTACCGTCGAGTGCAATCCCTTCCGCATCATACAACTGGACCAGGGGAACATCAGTCAGCTCATTGAGCTGTTTCAGATTCCCGACTTCAAAGGACTGAATAAAGACAGGAGAATTTTTGCTGTCGTAGCCATTCGCCTTGAGGGTATCAACCAGCGGTTCTTCCAGGGAAAGCCCAATTGAGTCATGGTAGGTCGGGTGCTTGGTTTCAGGATAGATGCCAATAGTTCGCCCTGTTTCCTCGCTTTTCTGCTTTGCTAAATCAATGACTTCCTGCAAGGTCGGAACTTCAAACTGATCGTTGAAAGACTGGTCGCGAAAGGGTAAGCGCTCCCTGGCTCGCAGGGTCTTGATTTCTGCCAAGGTAAAGTCTTCGGTAAACCAGCCCGTGATGTCGCTGCCATCAATCACTTTAGTGGTAAGGCGATCGCTAAATTCTGGGTGTTCAGCGACATCTGTTGTGGCCTCACTGATAACAATCTCGCCATTCTCGTCAAGGACAGGATCGCCATTCTCATCCACCTCGGCGATCGCGATTACGTTCTCGTGGCGGGCGATCAAAACACCGTCCTTAGTGGAAACCAGGTCCGGTTCGATGTAGTCAGCCCCTTGCTCAATCGCTAGTTCGTAGGATGCCAAGGTATGCTCTGGGCGTAAACCACTCGCTCCCCGGTGCCCGATAATCAGCGGACGGGTGCCTGTACTGACAAAGTTAGCGATCGAAAGGCTTTCAGCTTCAACTCCAGTCAGCGTTGCTAGGGGAGTGCCTCCCTGTTTGAGGCTGATTGAGGCGTCATCACCAACCTGGTCAGTTTTTAAATTAGTAAAGGTGAGGCCAGCCCCCAAACCAATCACATCGACCCCTGCCTGGAAGTCGGTAATTGTAGTACTGCCTGTGCCGGGAGCTTCAGGTGGCGCAATCCAGAACTGGTCTTTACCAGAAGCACCCGTAACTGTGTCTCCTTCACTTGTGTACAGCCTGTCGTCACCGCGACCTCCCTGGAGGATATCATCGCCTGCACCGCCGCGCAGCAGGTCATCGCCGCTAAGTCCCTTGAGGGTGTCATCCCCGCCCTGGCCGTTAATCACATCATCGGACTCCCTATAACCCTGCGTGTTATTATCCAGACCATTCAGGAAGGTGACACTGCTGCGGTTAAAAACCTGTTGCCGCTGGGTGTCGGCATCGAAGACATCAAAGCTGTCCTCGATTGTAGTCTGGCCGTCGAAGCGGATATTACCCAGATCAACGGCGGCCCCCGTAGATTGTTGCAGGTTCTCCAGATTTTCCAGTTGGAAATCTTGCAGCAGGACGCCGGTATCGCTGATGCCCTCAAAGGCGATCGCCAGATCCCCACCCTGTTGCTCCAAGAGCATATTCTCAGCGGTCAGTCCCTCGCCCAAAAATGTCAGGGTATCAGCTTTAACAATCTCAAACTGAGCTGGGTTGGTTCCGGTCCCGACCCCGTCAAAGCCAGGGATGCTCTCAGTCTCGCCCTGGCTAATCACAAAAGTGTTTGGGTCCCGACCATTCAGCCCAACGCGGGGGTCCAAGGTGAGGGGCTGATCTAAGTCCAGGAGTAAGACTTCATTCTCGTCCGGTTCTGTGTCAGAGCGCCCGCCAGTGCCGGGGTAGTTGTTGTCGTTGGCAACCAAAACTGTATTTTGATCAACCACCAGCACATCTTCAATCGTGACAAAGGGGAAGCCGAATTTTGTCCTGGAGTCACCATTCAGGTCATTGGGGTCGTTGATGTTTAAGAGATCGACCACTTCCTCTTTTGCCACGTAGCCATTGTCGTCTTGCTGCGACAGGTCAATCTTAAAGATCTTCTTGAACTGGGCAGCATCACCTTCTTCATTGTCCCGCTCGATCACCAGGTACTCGTTTTCGTTAACAACAGTGATGTCGCCGATCGCATAGTCGGGGCTGTCTAAGCGGTATCTGCCGGTAAGTTCAGTAAACTGCTGGGTGGCTAAATCAAACTCGTGAATCCGCAGGGTATCTTCTGGATCTCCCTGCACAAATCCTTCCAGCAGGGCAAACAGCTTAGTCTTGCCAGGATTGATCGCCAAGCCTTCGTAGCCCTTGGAGCGAGCCAGATTTTCGGTTGCGTTGCCCGCTAAGACTGCTGGGTTGTCGGGCGATCGCACCAGATCTGTCGAATTAGGTGTGACAAAGTTGGGGGTGGGAATTGGGGCGTCCAGTAACTTGCCAGTCGAGTCGAAGTGCAACAGGTAAGGGCCAAACTCTTCCCCCACCCAGAAGGTGCCATCTTCAGCAATCACAAAAGATTCAACATCAAAATCAAAGCCAGTCAGGAGGCGATTGGGTGTGTCTTCGTTTTTAATCGCAAACGGAACTTTATGACCGGGGTCAGAGAGTTGAACGAAATCATTGATTTTGACCTCGCCATTGCCAGCCTCGGCTCCGCTAAAGTTTGGATCGACCCGGTAGAGGCGCAGAAGGTAATCTTGGCTGTTGAGCTTTGCCCCAAATCCATTGTCCGAGAGAAACCAGTAAGTGTTTTGGTCGGCAAACTGGACGCCGCTGAAGCCTTGAACAGGTTGTCCTGGATAAAGCGGCTCCGGCAAGAGGTTGCCATTTTCATCGTACTGACCAGACGGTGGTCCCTCAAAAAATGTCTCTGCTGGCAGTTTGGCAAAGCCCTTCAGTTCCATAATCTTGCACCCCTCAGACGAGTAAAATTACTTCTCATATCCGAGGTTCAGCATCCCATGGCAACATTAAGGAATTGCCACAGCCGTACTAAGAACTCACTATCCTTAGATTAAGAAATCCCTTAAACCAAATTGCTCAGCTTTAGAGTTAGGACTGATGCAGTTGAGTGCTAATTCACGTGATCTGGCCCCCCGACTCCCCAAACTTGGGAGGCTGCCAGCGGGGCAAGTGCGTAACTCCTGAGAGTATGAAGCCTGATTCCAACATACCTTCGGACTGGAGTCGGGCGCAACGAAGGCTGAGATTGAAGCGGTAATGGAGGGGCATATTCTAGAGCAAGCAGAGCTTATCGGACGTTACAGTCGTCAGGGTTGAATGGTTTTTCCCACAGGACCGAATAACGCCAGAACAAATGCTTCCTGATCTTTGCTCCCTTCAGTAACTTTGTGTAAAGTTGTTGGGCTTGCGGCAGGGTAAGGTACTTGTCTGTACGACCATGCTCTCTCCAAGCTTCTACTGCCTCTGGTGTTGCTCTAATCCGCTTGTTCCTAAGAAGTTGAAAGATCCAGTGCAGGGGAACCGCAATCACGTCAGTCAAGATGTCTTGGACAATTTCGTGTTCCAGCAGGTCCAGAATTACAAGCTTACCCCCTGGTCTCAGAGCAGCTTTCAGTCTAGGTAGTAAGTTCTCCAGGGGCAAATGATGAACTGTTGCGATCGAGGCGATCGCATCAAACTCCTCAATTGGAAACTGCCACTTCAAGATATCGGCAACCTGAAAATAGATATTTGAATACCTTCCAGACTGCTCTTGAGCGACTTTGATCATATTTGGAGATAAATCAATTGCAACCACTCTGACAGAGTGTTCAGCTAAAAGACGCGAGAATACACCCGTTCCACAGCCGATTTCAAGAATCCTTTCACACTTGGGTGGTAGTTGCTGAACTAAGAAATTGTGATAGTGACGGTTGTGATCCCAGTTCACCGGCTCCAACAGGGCAATCCGATCAAAGTCATGCTGGATTTTTTGAGTCAACATCTCAACTTATGTCACCTTTTCTCTCAGCGTCTATACAAGGCGATCAGGAATGCGACTCTAGCCAGGTACAGCTAACTCTTCCAGGATTGTAAACCTGACATGATTTATCGCCAGCTCACCTAGCCTGATCCCTTGTTCACGCATGTTGGTGGTTTCAAACCTGATGCCTTTGCCCAGTTCAACGTGATTCCAGGGCAGACCCATGAAAAACCGGGTGGGATAGGGACCGCGTTCGGCCACATCATCAGGGTTAGACTCCATGGGTAGCCAACCGAAACCAGGCACGTAGAATTCTAGCCAGACGTGGTTGTAGTCAGGTTGAAGCGGGATGCCTTGCTGATCGGCGTGGGCCGGGCACTTGTAACGACCCACCGTGCGACAGGCGATCCCATTCAGGCGAGCTAGAGCCAGTAATACCCCAACATACTCGCCGCAGGAGCCAACTCCCCGTCCCAGCACAACGTCTGGAGTATCAATCCGGGGCCGGATACCGTAGGAGAGTCGCTCGTAGACATAGTTGCGAATTTTCAGGATCTTCCGCAAGATGTTGGTTTCGGTCCCGATCGCGTCCCGTGCCGCCCAACGGACGATCGCTGTGCTCATGGCTAAATCGTCATCATCAACCAGGTAACGAGCCTGGAATTCGGGGGACAGGGGTGGAGCGTCCTCCACATCCTCGGGGGTCAACAGGTACTTAATACCGCGCAATTCAACCTGGGCCTTCCAGCCAAACAGACGGGCTTCACCTGGTTTTAGGGTAGGAAAGCGAAACACAGCCACCCGCTGGTCCTGCTGCACTTCCTCCGTGAAGGATAAGCCAATCGGTTCAACGGACTTCAGGCTTTGCCGGGGCGTGTTAGCGGGCAGAGCAATCCGCCACTCTAAGTTCTCCAGTTCAACGTCATCCAAGGGAGACAGTTCTTCAACGTAGGACATCTCAACCCGGTAGCCATTGGAGAGGGCGTAGTGGTCAGCCTCGCAGTAACAAAAGTGGAGGGGGTGAATAAAGGTGCGATCGCGAACAGCAATCTCCAGCGGATTTTCTGGGTTGTTAGGATTGTCCCGCAGGTAAGACTCCTCGGCAGCGTAGGTGATGTAGAGGGTGTCTTGGCCTGTACCGGATAGATAGAATGCCAAGCCGGTCGGACACTCAAAGGGGGTTAGTACACTAAAGTGCAACTCGCCGGTGAGGCGATCCAGGCAGTAGACGCTTTGTTCAGTGCGATCGCAGACCCAGAGTTGATCTCCCCGCACAGCCAGGTTTTCAACTCCGACGCCGGGGGCCGCAAGTTTACCCAACTGCTGACCCGTGGTCCGATCAAAGATCAAGATATAGCCTGCTTTCTGACAGGCAACATAAACCGTCCTGCCTGAGACAGCGACACCATTAGCAGGGTAGCGAAGCTCGGCAAAAGGCTGAGGAGTCAGGTCTGGTAAGCAACAGAAGTAAACCCACTCACCCCGGCAAAACCAGAGGGTGACTGGGGTAGTACTCTCGTCTAAAGCCAGTCCCGTTGCATCGAGAAAGTGATTGACTTTGTAGGGATTCAAAATAGTGGTGTTGTCATTCTCCCGATTCACCTGGAGCAAGTAACCCCGAACGGCATCCAACGCCAGAAGGGCAGGTAACTCCTGGGGCTGAGTCAAGCCATTGCCCAGCAGTACCTCTGAGCTGGCGCAGGCAAGACCAAAAAGCTGGTAGACCCCGATCGGGCGAATTGTTCGCAGGCCAGCGTCTTTTAAGGGGGATTGCACAGACTTGGCAGGTGGGTTGTGGTTGGAGACAGCCATGACACAGCAAGCGGTAGAGTAGCCCTGATCATAGACAAAGTGTCTGAATAAGGGTGTATCACAGGTGGTACTTCTGGCCCAGCGAGCTGATCAGATTGACTCAGACTGACTAGGACTCTAAAAACTTGGCAACAGTCTGAACATCCTTATCGCCCCGCCCAGAAAAATTAATCACCAGGCGTGGGCTGCCAGTCAGTTGAGGGGCAAGGGTTTCCAGGTAGGCGATCGCATGGGCCGTTTCCAAAGCCGGGATGATCCCCTCTAGGCGAGAGGTACGCGTGAAGGCTTCAACGGCTTGTTGATCCGTCACACTATAATATTCAGCCCGTCTTAAGTCTTTGAGGTAACTGTGCTCAGGCCCTACCCCCGGATAGTCCAGTCCAGCACTGATCGAGTGGGCCTCTAGAACCTGCCCATCATCGTCCTGGAGCAGGTAACTCATAGCTCCGTGGAGCACCCCGACTCGACCCCGCGTCAGAGTCGCGGCATGGTGGGCTGAATCGATACCTGTTCCGGCAGCTTCAATACCAATCAGTCGCACGCTTGGCTCGTGGACAAACTCGTGGAACAGGCCCATAGCGTTAGAGCCGCCACCGACACAGGCCAGCAAAATGTCAGGCAGACCACCCCACTTTTCTAGGGCTTGAGCGCGCGTCTCTTGACCAATCATGGCATGGAAATCTCGCACCATCACCGGATAGGGATGGGGACCGGCCACCGATCCCAAAATATAATGAGTGGTCTCCACGTTGGTAACCCAATCCCGGATTGCTTCCGAGGTTGCATCCTTGAGGGTCCCGGTTCCGGCGGCAACGGGTCGCACTTCAGCACCCATCAGGCGCATGCGAAACACATTCAGGGCCTGCCGCTCCATGTCCTGAACGCCCATGTAGATGACGCAATCCAGGCCAAAGCGAGCACAAACTGTCGCAGTAGCAACGCCATGCTGCCCCGCCCCCGTTTCCGCAATGATCCGCTGTTTTCCCATTCGTTGGGCCAGCAGGACTTGGGCCAGAGCGTTGTTAATTTTGTGCGCCCCGGTATGGTTTAAGTCCTCTCGTTTCAGGTAGACCTGCGGACCCGTGCTATCCGATCGAGCATAGCGATCGCTCAGGCGTTCGGCAAAATAGAGCGGGCTAGGTCGTCCGACATAGTCCCGTAATAGCTCGTTGAGTGTCTGCTGGAATACAGGATCGCTGCGGTAGTGCTGGAAAGCTGTTTCTAGCTCGCTCAGTGCTGGCATCAACGTTTCAGGGACGTATTTACCGCCGAACTGCCCAAACCGCCCCAGCTTATCGGGTTGCTGAGCAACGGTTTCAGGAGAAATGTTGACCGGTTGAGTTTCTAAAGGACGTATCACAAGACTTGCAGGAATAACGGGATTAGGCTCAATTATATCGAAACTGACGGACTTCACTTGCCCTCTTGATCTTTAACTGTCTTGATACTGGGGAGGCAAAAGCAACCCAGGAAGCTCATGAGACACAAACTACAAATTTTCGATCTTCTGGAGTAATTGCTATCAGCCAGTGTGGTGCTCCTTAAACGTCTGGTAGCAGCGATCTGCGTTGTAGAGGTGACAGTGGCAGGTAATTTCTTTGATTAGGGACCAGGAAAAACGGCGCTCGTTGAGATGGCTGCCCCAGTTCTGCTGTAAACTCCGGTGAGCCATCCGCAGGTTATAGGCCGGAATCGCCGTGGAAATGTGATGGGGAATGTGAACATTGATGTCGTGACAAAGCCATTCAACCCAGCGGGGATAGTCGCAGTGAACGCTTCCTGATAGCTGGGCTGCGGCTGCGTTCCAAGCATCAGTTCTATGAAAGGGGATGTCTGGAGCAGTATGGTGTACCAGGGTAAAGGTACTCATCCAAAAATGGTAAACCAGCCAGGGCAGCAGCCAGAATTTGACTACACCCCAGACACCGGTTGTGGTAACCAGGAGCGGTAGGGCGATCGCGGCAAAGACCACGACTGCAACGATAGAACCTTTGACTTTTTCCCGCTCTTTAGCCTTGAACTGGGACAGGTCAAAGTGGAGCCCAGCCCAGTGGACAATGGATGCTATCCACCAAAACTGGCCCCGTAGCAATCGATAACCCCACTGACCAAGGCGACCTAAACTACCATAGAACTCCGGTTCAAAGGGTTGCCAGGCGTTGTCTATCTCCAGCTTATTTGTATGGGTGTGATGGTGATCGTGCAGAATCCGCCAGCTATGGAAAGGGTAAATCAAGGGCAGCATTAGCCCCTGCCCGATCAGGTCATTGAGCCAGCGGCGATTAGCAAAAGAACGATGACCACAGTCGTGAGCCACAACAAAAAAACCAGTCAGCGCCGTACCAGCAAAGATCCAGGCAAGGGGCAACAAAAACCAGGGAGCCAGGGCAATCCCGCCATAGCCTAAGCTAACCATAGACAGACTGAGGATCAAAGAGAGCCAAGCTTTGAAGCGATCTTTTTGAAAACATTCGCGCGGCAGCGTCTTCAAAATATCTTTTAGACGAACGTCAGGAGCGAGGGAGGCGGGTGCTAGGTGCTTGGACTTTGCGATCGTTACAGTCATGATTTCGATTAGATATTTCCAGGATGAGTAACTAAAACCAACGCACAGAAAAAACCTGCTTCAAAAAATCTACAGCAGGTAGTACTTTTAATTACCTTTGAGTTGATGCAGTGAGTAGTCGCAGGGATTAAAGTCAGAATAGAGGTAGTGAAACCACTTGCAGCGATAAAACCTTTGTCTTTATACCACGGTATTCTAGCTGCTTAAAGATCTAGTGCCCAGATAAGCTCGGACCCTGAAACAAGAAACCCCACAAAGCTTCTCTTTACGGAGACTTAGAGAAAGAAACAGAAGTGGCTGAATAATGCAGGTTTATATTTCACCGTCCCAATAGTCGATCGGGCTACTTTGTTTTGTAATCACCGAGAGAGTGCGCTTTCCTTTGTCGCCGCCGGGGGCTGATCCAGCAAAGACAACGATCTTGCTCGAATCGGGATACTCCATCACATCTGGTTCTTCCATTGTGCTTACGGCTAGATAGCGCAGGTCTGAGTCAGAGGTGTTGATAATTTGATGGGGCGTGTCTGGACCTGGAAGGACAGCAATGACATCTCCAGGGCAAATTGGGTACGCTGCGCCGGCGTAGCGCAGAGTTCCTTCACCCGCTAGAATCAAAAACATTTCTTCATTGGCGTGATGACAATGGTAGGGCCATGCTTTTTTGCCAGGGGGTATAACAACCAGACGATACCCTAGCTTTTTGGCTCCGAGCTGGCGTCCAATAGCTCCCAGCCGCGCTGAAAAAGATTCACCCTGCTGCTGTACTTCAAACTTGACGTTTGCCAGGTTCAAAATTGGTGGATTATTGCTCATCGATGCTTTCCACAACGCTAGAGAGGGCTGGAGGTTGCAGGTAAATTGTCCCTTCCAGGTATTGCACGGCATGGCCAGCAATCATCACTTTATCGTCAACCTGTTCGCAAAACAGTTCGCCGCCGCGCGGTGAGACCTGAAGGGCATGAAGTTGGGTCTTGTCAAGTTGTTTGGCCCAGTAGGGCACCAGCAGGCAGTGAGCTGAACCTGTGACTGGATCTTCGGGAATACCAGCCCGGGGTGCAAAGAAGCGGGAGACAAAATCAACCTCTTTTGCGGGTGCAGTGACAATGATACCCAGGTAATCTAGGCGCTTCAGCGCTTCGAAGTCTGGCTGGAGGGAACGCACCTCAGACTCAGAGTCATAAACTGCGGCCAGGTATTTTTGCGCCCACAGTACCTGACGAGGTTTGAGGCCCAAGCCATCCAAAAGGCCAGTCGGGGTTGAACAGGGTTCCGGTTGCCAACCAGGAAACGCCATCTGGAGGCGATGGTCTCCGACCGGCCCTGGGCCAACGCCCTGCTGCTCTACTTGCAAGGGGCCGCTTTTGGAGGAAAAGATTACCCTTTGCCTGCCTGGTTCAAGGGCGTGAAAGACCACAAAAGCCGAGGCTAAAGTGGCATGACCACAGAGATCTACCTCCTGAGTTGGCGTAAACCAGCGAATGTTGTATTGATTGCCTGAGCCGACTAGGAAAGCGGTTTCAGATAAATTGTTCTCAGCAGCGATCGCCTGGAGCGTTGCATCCTCAAGCCAAGCTTCCAAGGGACAGACTGCTGCCGGATTACCCGCAAATACGCGGCTGGTAAAAGCATCGATTTGAAACAGGGGAATTTTCATCGGCCACTAGGGGGTTTAATGCAAGTCTGCATCCCAGATACCAATATAGATACGACCTTCATTATTCCGCTCAATCACCCCTTCTAGCCCGCTCGTGGTGAAAGGGTAGCGGTTGGACTGGCGCTGCTGAACCTGCTGCAACCCCTGCCGGATCTCTGCCGTGGTGCTGCCGCCCAACATACCCTCAAGGGTTGGGCCTATCTCCTCAGGGCTGGCAGATTCGGAAAAGGAGACTTCTGTTTGGCGAACTTGACCAGACGTGCGATCAACAGAGTAACCCAAATCAACCTGATTGGGTAACTGGTAAAGCACAGAGCGAGTGTTTGGCCAGACTCCTCTAGAGTTTCTAGCTGGTGAACCAAGGGCTGCTTCGATATCCCTTTGAGAAGTTCCAGTCGGAAATCCTTGCACCCTCCCACGGGTTGGATTGCGGGGAGAAATACTCTGCTGCGGCTGAGTAGAAGGTTCAGGAGCGGCCTGATCTGGTTCGACCGATTCACCAATAATTTCTGAGGTTTCTGCTGAAATCTCTGGGGTTGGAGCAGGTTGCGATTCGCTGGAGGAAGCAATCGGCGTCTGTACCGTCTCAGTTGGGCTGCTGTCTGGTGTAGCCGTAGGGTCAGCCTGGGTGACAGGTGCAGTCTGTTCAGGCCGGAGCAAAATAGCGCCAAGTGTACCGGCGATCAGGGCGGCGATCGCCATCAATACCGGAGTCAACCAACTGCGGGAGCGCAACTCCTTGGCAGAGGGAAAAGTTGCCGGTCTAGAGGCTTCAACAGCGGTGGCAGAACCAGCCTGAGTTTGGGCTTGAGTTCGGGCCTGAGTTGGGGGAGGATACTGGGGCATCACGGGCACTGTCTCACTAACGTTTGTCAGCCTAGACTCCGCAGTCAGTGGAGCCGAACGCAGGTCGAGCGGACTGGGCAATAGAGTCAGCCACTCATCCACGCTGGCAGGCCGGTAACGAGCCTCCACAGCCATACCCTGCATTACAGCTTGGTTAACCGCAGGACTCAGGTGGGGTTGCAAGTCGCGAGGCGTCGGCATCCGCCGGGAGGGATGAGCCCCTGAGGACTCCTCATGCAGGCGCAGAATTGAGGCTACGGGAACCTGGGCCGTCAATAGGGCATAAAGGGTTGCAGCCAAGCCATAAATATCAGTTGCTGGTGTGCGCTTTTCCTGGGGAATGTACTGCTCAATCGGCGCATAGCCCGCTGAAGTTAGACTGGTGTGGGTCTGGGTCAGCCCCAGGGTGAATTCGCGGGCAGTGCCAAAGTCAATCAGGATCACTTCCTGGCTATCTTGGCGCAGGATAATGTTTTCTGGCTTCACATCCCGGTGTAATAAACCATTGCGGTGGACCGCATTCAACGCTGCCCCAACCTGGCAAATGTAGTGAACCGCGGCTGCCTCTGGCAGGGGATGGTTAGGAAAGACGATGGCCTCTAAGGTCTGACCAGGAATATACTCCATAACCATGTAGGGCAAGCCTGCTTCAGTGAAGAAGTCACTGACTCGGACAATGTTAGGATGAACGCACAATGCCAGCCGTCTAGCCTCATCCTGAAACTTACCCCGGAAGTCGCTAAAGTGAGGATGCTGTCGCATAGACTCGTTCAGGGTTTTGATTACCACTACTTGATTTAGGTAGTGGTGAGTTGCCCGAAAGGTAATTCCAAACCCTCCCCGCCCCAGTTCCTCTTCCAGGGTATATTTTCCATCCTGCAAGGTTTTGCCAATTAGCGGGTCCATAGGCTTAAGCCGTAAAACAACTTTTGTAGACAGAACTCTCGTCAAGAAAGATCCTGGACTAGAGATCTCGTAAGACTCCCTGCTTCCAGAATAGTTGCAAAGCCAGTGATTCCTGACAACTATCTCTCGGTGGAATTAGATCTCAATTAAGCGGTACAGAGCTTTTCCTACTGCGGTCTCTAGCAGGAATGGTCAATCACTAGACCAGTACCCAGTTGGTATCCTGATTCTCAGAACCTAGCCTGGGCAGGCGAGTAAAATTATTCCTGTGAATGATTCCTTCAAAAATGTTCAGGTAGCCAAATCCGAGTTGGAAAGGTTGTCCGGTAGAGTATCCAGCGCTGAGTCCTGGAGGGGTCACTTGCACTTGGGCTTTGCCCATAGCAATGGCAGAACCCGTCTGGTTCCGCATCAAGTTCAAGCACCCCTGAAAGTACAGCGACCTTTCTATCCAGAGGGTTCAGGGGTTTGCCACAGTGTCATCTTGCACACTGCCGGAGGAATGGTGGCGGGCGATCGCCTGGACTTAAACCTCCAGCTCGACCCCCAGGCCCATGCCCTGGTCACTACAGCGACAGCCGCTAAAATTTACCGGAGTACTGGACTCGCCGCCACTCAAACCACCCAGATCCACGTGGGAGCAAACGCCTGTTTAGAGTGGCTGCCCCAGGAAACCATTGTGTTTAATGGTGCCGTATACCGGCAAGACCTGCGGGTAGAACTGGCAGCAGCAGCCACTTGGCTGGGCTGGGAAATCACCCGGTTTGGTCGCACGGCCAGTGGAGAAAAATTCTTGCAGGGCCACTGGCGATCGCGCACGGAAGTCTGGCAGCAAGGCCGTCCCCTCTGGATTGACCCCCAGTTCCTTCAGGGCGGCACAGAAATGCTCAACAGTCCCCACGGTCTGGCTGGGCAACCCGTCGTTGGAAGTTTAGTGCGGATGGGACAGACGGTTTCACCGGAGTTGGTGACGAAAGCGCGCCTATTATGGACAGCGGCTGAGCGTCGCGGCGAGGCAGGGGTTACCTCTCTCCCCCAAGGGTTGTTGTGTCGCTATCGCGGCCCTGCCACCACAGAAGTGCGAAACTGGTTTACAGACGTGTGGCATCTGCTGCGTCAATCTTTTCTGGGACGGCCCGCTTGTCCACCCCGTGTATGGCAACGCTAAAGTTTATCGAGGTGCAGTCATGAGCAACACCCTACCTATTGAAATTTCCGGTGACAAGATAGCAGAGTTTTGCCAGCGAAACCACATCAGTAAACTCTCCCTGTTTGGCTCTATTCTACGTAGTGATTTTAGACCCGATAGTGATACTGATTTGCTAGTAGAGTTTATGCCAGGACAAAGAATTGGTTTTTTTGGCTTAGCTGGCATGGAGATTGAACTCACTGAACTATTAGGTCGTAAAGTAGATTTGCGAATGCCAGGAGAGTTAAGCCGCTATTTCCGGCAGAAAGTTCTTGACTCAGCACGGGTGTTGTATGTTCATAGATGATTCTGTGCGCCTGCGTCATATGCTGGATGCAGCAAGCGAGGCCATCTCTTTTGCCCAAAGCAGAACCAGAAGTGATCTTGATACCAACCGGATGCTGACACTGGCGGTGGTTCGATGCCTTGAAATGATTGGTGAGGCAGCTTCACGCCTCACAAGATCACGCCGGGACGAATTACCACAAATATCCTGGCCACAAATGATTGGCATGAGAAATCGCATCATCCACGCCTACTTTGAAATAGAGCTAGACACTGTTTGGGATACAGTTACCGAGGATCTGCCACCGCTGATAGTTGAGCTTGAGAAAATCATTCCGGCTGAATAGGAATAGCTATGCAACTGTCCCCCCAAGAAAAAGATAAGCTGTTAATCTTCACGGCTGCTCTACTGGCAGAACGCCGTAAGGACAAAGGTTTGAAGCTAAATTATCCAGAAGCAGTAGCCTATCTTTCTGCGGCGATTCTGGAAGGCGCGAGGGAGGGCCACACCGTGGCAGAGCTGATGAGTTATGGGACAACGCTACTCACGCGGCAAGACGTAATGGAAGGTATACCCGAAATGATCGAGGACGTGCAAGTAGAAGCTACCTTTCCCGACGGCACGAAACTGGTTACGGTGCACAACCCGATTCAGTAAATAGTCGGTTGGCTGTGGCAATCCGAGAATGACGACTCGTCCCAAACCTTAGAAATTGTCATGAAAGTTGCATTTATTATCTATAACGGCATGACTGCCTTAGATTTCATTGGCGTCTATGATCCAGTCACACGCCTTAAGTCAATGGGGTTTGTGCCCAATCTAGAGTGGGAGATTTGCGCTTACTCACAAGCGGTCAGTGATGACAAGGGGCTTCATTTCATACCCACCAAAGTAGGTGAACCCCTGCAAGGCTATGACATGGTAATTGTGCCAGGTGGGTTCGGTACCCGTGAGCTAGTGGATGACCATGGGTTCCTTGAATGGCTGAGAACCTTAGAGCCCTCCAGACTGAAAGTCTCTGTCTGTACAGGTTCTTTACTCCTAGGCGCGGTAGGATTTTTAGAAGGAAAAAAAGCAACAACTCATCCCAGTGCCTTTACGGAACTGCAAAAATTTTGTTCGTTCGTGGTCAATGAACGGATTGTTGATGAAGGGGAAGTGATTACTGCTGGAGGGGTTACTTCTGCAATTGATCTGGGACTCTATCTTTGTGAAAAGTTTGCCGGACGTGAAGTCAAAGAAAAAATTCGACAACAGATGGATTATCCCTACGGAGTTCAATAACGTTGTACGCCATGAACCGATGAAATTTTGAAAGTATAGATTAACACTCAGGAGCTATTTCAATGATTCCAGGGGAAATAATTGTCCAGCCAGGCGATATTGAACTGAATGGCGGCAGATCATCTATCCGGGTCCAAGTTGCGAATACTGGCGATCGCCCCATCCAAGTTGGCTCTCACTTTCACTTTTATGAAGTCAACCCTGCCCTGGCTTTCGACCGAGAGGCAACACGGGGAATGCGCCTAGATATTCCCGCCGGAACGGCTATGCGGTTTGAACCGGGGGATGAACGGGAAGTAATGTTAGTCCCCTTCGGAGGCAGCCGTCAGGTCTATGGTTTCAATGGCAGAATTAATGGATCACTGAATATATAGGGAAGCAGTAAACCTAGCTGAAGCCGTCGTTGTTTGGGCAGAACAACTCATCAGGAGTAAGGAGCAAGCATGAGTTACTACATGGATCGCCGCGACTATGCCGAAACGTTTGGACCTACGGTGGGCGATCGCGTCCGGCTGGCAGATACGGAGCTGATCATTGAAGTCGAGCGCGACTATACCACCTACGGCGATGAAGTAAAGTTTGGTGGCGGCAAGGTAATCCGCGACGGTATGGGCCAGTCTCCGATTACCAACGCTGAGGGCGCGGTGGACCTGGTGATTACCAATGCCCTGATTTTAGATTGGTGGGGGGTCGTCAAAGCAGATGTGGGCATCAAAGACGGTCGGATTGCCAAAATTGGCAAGGCAGGAAATCCTTACATTCAGGACAACGTAGACATTATCATTGGTCCGGGTACAGAAGCTCTGGCCGGGGAGGGGATGATCCTGACGGCGGGTGGTGTGGATAGTCACATCCATTTCATCTGTCCCCAGCAGATCGAGACGGCGATCGCATCCGGCATTACCACCATGATTGGCGGTGGCACCGGACCTGCCACGGGCACGAATGCAACAACCTGTACCCCTGGCCCTTGGAACATTTACCGGATGCTGCAAGCTGCCGATGCCTTTCCCGTTAATCTAGGTTTTCTGGGTAAAGGAAATAGTAGTCAACCGGGCGGACTGGTTGAGCAGATCGCAGCCGGGGCAATGGGTCTAAAGCTGCACGAAGATTGGGGCACTACCCCGGCAGCGATTGACACCTGTCTCAGCGTCGCGGAGGAGTACGATGTGCAGGTGGCAATTCACACCGACACGTTGAATGAGGCAGGGTTTGTGGAAGCTACCATCGCCGCTTTTAAAAATCGGGTGATCCATACCTACCACACGGAAGGGGCAGGCGGCGGTCATGCCCCAGATATCATCAAAGTTTGTGGCGAAGCCAATGTTCTGCCCTCTTCAACCAACCCGACCCGGCCCTACACGACCAATACTTTAGATGAACACTTGGATATGCTGATGGTCTGCCATCATCTTGACCCCGGTAGTCCTGAGGATGTCGCCTTTGCCGAATCCCGAATTCGCCGGGAAACGATCGCCGCCGAGGATATCCTGCACGACTTGGGAGCCTTCAGTATGATTTCTTCAGACTCCCAGGCCATGGGCCGGGTCGGGGAGGTGATTCTGCGAACCTGGCAGACCGCCCACAAGATGAAAGTGCAGCGGGGTCAACTGGCAGAAGATGCTACTCAGCACGATAACTTCCGGGCTCGCCGTTATATTGCCAAGTACACGATCAACCCGGCCATTACCCACGGCATCGCCGCGCACGTCGGTTCAATTGAAGCCGGGAAACTGGCAGATCTGTGCCTTTGGCATCCTGCCTTTTTTGGGGTCAAGCCAGCGATCGTGCTCAAAGGTGGAGCGATCGCCTGGGCACAGATGGGAGATGCCAATGCCAGCATTCCGACACCTCAGCCCGTTTACGGGCGACCAATGTTTGGCAGTTTTGCTGGTGCTAGAACTGCGACTGCGCTTACCTTTGTCTCCCAAGCAGCGATGGAACAGGGAGTTCCAGCTCAACTAAGTTTGCAAAAATTGGCCATTGCGGTAGCTGGGACGCGCCAGCTTAGCAAGCAACATATGAAATTGAACAGTACCCTACCCCAGATCCGAGTAGATCCAGAAACTTACGAGGTCAGAGCCGACGGGAGATTACTCACCTGTGAACCTGCAACTGTTCTCCCCTTAGCTCAGCGCTATTTTCTCTTCTAAACTCTATTTCCTCGCTAAGGTGATAAATTAACGCCGTCTAGTCAGTACCTCCCCATCTGGGCATACTTTTGGGGCATCGGGATGGGTAGCTAGATAGTCTTTAAGCCAACTGCAGCCGCGAGTCAGTAATTCATTTAGCCCTTCAACACGCCACGTTCGAACAGTACCATCTGTCCCAGCCGTAGCAATCTGCTGCCCATCGGGACTAAAACTCACTCCCTGGACCGGACCCTGCTGGGCTTTGACTTCTGCCAACAGTTGCCCGGAGCGATCCCACATCCGAACGGTGCCATCGGTCCCAGCCGTAGCAATCTGCTGCCCGTCGGGACTAAAGCTGACATCGCGTACCTCACCCTGCTGGGTTTTAACTTCTGCCAGCAGTTTTCCGCCACGGTTCCATAACCGCACAGTACCGTTCTCTCCAGCCGTGGCAATCTGCTCCCCATCCGAGCTAAAACTGACCCCACGGACCTCGCCCTGCTGGGCTTTGACTTCTGCTAGCAGTTTTCCGGAGCGATCCCACATCCGAACGGTGCCATCGGTCCCAGCCGTAGCAATCTGCTGCCCGTCGGGACTGAAGCTGACATCGCGTACCTCACCCTGCTGGGTTTTAACTTCTGCAAGGGTCTGCCTGCTACGATTCCATAGCCGCACAGTGCTATCTGCTCCGGACGTGGCAATGTACTGTCCATCGGGGCTGAAGCTCATCGCGTTGACTGTACCTGGATGGCTGTCAATTTGAGCCGCTGGCAGCCTTGGCAGGCTCCAGGTTCGAATCGTACCATCGGTTCCGGCAGTGGCAATGTACTGCCCATCGGGGCTGAAGCTCACAGTGTTGATGCTTCCTTGATTGTTCACTTGCGTGATTAGCTGCCCGGTGCGATTCCAGACCCGGACGAAGCCACTCCCACCAGTAGTGGCAATGTACTGCCCATCGGGACTAAAAGTGACATTGTTCAGTATCCCTTGGTGACTATTCACGTGCGCTACCGGCTGCCCCAACCTATTCCAGACTCGAACTGTACCATCAGTCCCGGCAGAGGCAATCTCCTGCCCACTGGGGCTAAAACTCAGGCTATTGACCTTGCCCTGATGACCGTTGACTTGCTTGAGCAGTTTGCCTGAGCGGTCCCATAGTCGGATTGTTCCATCAACCCCCGCAGAGGCAATCTCCTGCCCACTGGGGCTAAAACTCAGGCTATTGACCTTGCCCTGATGACCGTTGACTTGCTTGAGCAGTTTGCCTGAGCGGTCCCATAGTCGCAAGATGCCATTTCCGCCAGCAGTGGCAAGGCGCTGTCCATCGGAGCTAAAACTCAGACTTGTGACTGGACTCTGATGACCGTTGACTTGCTTGAGTAGTTTGCCTGAGTAGTCCCACAGACGGATCGTGCCGTCGCCCCCTGCGGTAGCGATCTCCTGCCCACCGGGGCTAAAACTCAGGCTATTGACCCTACCCTGGTGGGTATCAATTTGAGTCACCAGCTTGCCTGAGCGATCCCATACTTCGATTGTGCTATCTGTCCCTGCAGTACCAAGGCGCTGCCCATCAGGACTAAAACCCATACTGTTGACCGCCCCCCGATCAGCATTGAATTGATTCTGCTCACGAATATTGTCAAGAATCGTTTGTAGAGCCAGCAGAGGACTCACTGCTGGATAGTCTTGGAGGGGACGCTCCCCAACCAGGGCTTTCAATTCCTGCCCACTCTGCATAGCGGCTAGTAAGGCTTTTATTTCTCCAGACTGGAACTGCTGTAAAGCACGAGTCCCTGCCTGATCTAGTTGACGTGCTGTGGCTACTTGCTGAGTTGCTGGAGCTTGTGGTGCTTGGCGTTGTGTTTGTTCTGACCTCGGTTGAGCTTGGGCCGTTCTACGCGGTGTTTCCGCCTGCTGAGAACGAACTGGAGCTTGTGTTGGGGTATCTGCCGGGGCCTCCGGCTCACTAGGTCGAAAATTGGGCGTCTGTTCCACTTCTGATGTTGGCTCAGCGCGCTCCTGAGCTGCTTGAGGTGCTGTGGCTACTTGCTGAGGAGTTGGAACTGGGCTATCTGCTTGACGTGCCTGCTGTACTTGGACTGACCTCGATTGGGTCTGAGCTTTTTCGGGCGCTGCTGGCTGGACCAGAATAATCGGTGGTGGTACTGAATCCACTGGTAGTTGAGGTAAAGCATCTGGCAGTGGGGTACCCGTGGGGTCAGTTGATGGAGTTGCAGATCCAGGGTCAACGGCTGGCTGTTCGACTTGCTGTTGAGCTTTAGCAGCTTTTTCTTGGGCCACCTTTGCTGCTTGATTTGTTTCTTGAAGTTGCTGGGCTATTTCTTGATCAACTTGGCTGGGATTTACCTTCGTAGAGTCCAACTGCTCTTGGTCTGCTTCTTTCAACCTTTGCTGGGACAGGATCATGAACGTGGTTGCCACCAATGAAACTAGGGCTAGTCCAGCAAACCCGTACGGCAGCCACTTTCGTTTTCTCCAGGACTGAGGGAATCCTGAAGCGGTCTCAGTATCTGCTCGATAATCGAGCTGAACATTTTGATCGCTCGATGGTTGAGGACTCAAGGACTGATACTCTTGCTGACTCAGACTTCTACCTGCTGTCTCTGCGGGTACACTGCTAGCCTGCCCTGGCAGGAGTCGAAGTTGATCATGGACAGCTAGACCTGCTGGTGGTGCCACAGCCGGGGGTTCCAGGCTTGCTAACACCTTTTCAACCCACTTCAGGTCAAAGACAGCGGCATGAATGAGATTAGAGACTCTGAGCGTGCCTCGATAGGCAACTACTAGGCCCGATAGTAGTAGCTCTTGCTGTTCTGGAGTGCGATCGCCAAGGACTTCTCCCCGTTGCAAAATTTGTTGATAGAGTCCCAAGGTTTGGTAGGTGCGCGGCCCGTGGCCCAGCAGGCGATCGCGAATCCGCTGCAAAAAAGCTGGCTCATCCTGGGATTCCCAGTTTGCAATTACCCTTGAGCGCACGAGGTTGTCAATCCACTTGGCCTCGCTACCGGCTGGAATCGCAGATTGAACAGCCAGGACCAGTTTACAGAGCTTTTGGGTCAAGAAAGGCTGCCCCCCTGTCCAGGCCAATATCGCGGCTAGGACTGCGTTGGGGTCGCTCGTTGCTGCTAATGCTAGCCCTTTAGCCAAAGGCTGAGCTTCGGGGAGCTGAAATCCGTGCAGGGCGATCGCCCGACCAAAGTTAAAGGGAGTGCGGTGTTTATCTTGAATCAAGTCCGATGGTGTAGCCACACCAAACAGGGCAAAAGTGAGGCGTCTATATGCTGGCTTCTCAGCACGACTGTCATAGCCATTCCAAATAATCGCAAAGAAGTCGTCCGCCCTGAAGCTTAAGCTGAGCACCTGGTCAATTTCGTCTACAAAGATGACAACTTTTTGGCTGATCGACCCTAGCAGCACCTCTTCAATAAACTCACTAAATCGCTGGACAGGAGAGAGAAAGTCACGATTCAACCACCAGGTTCGAAGGTTGAACTTTTCGGAGAGCTTAAAGCCGCTTACCAGGTCTTTGGCTAAGCCCCCATACCACTGGTCAGGCGTGATCTCCTGACTGCCAATCTTCGTTAGATCGATGGCAGCGCAGGCAATTCCTTCTGCCTGTAGCCTTTGGATGGCCCGCACACGCAAGCTCGACTTTCCAACCTGTAGCGGGTTCAGTACGTAGCAAAATTCGCCTGCCTTCAACCCTGTGTACAGATCTTGATCAGCCTGCCGCTGAACGTAGGTTGGAGCATCAACAGGTAAACAACCACCGACTTGATAGTCGTAGTCTAAACTGTGTTCTAAGCTCATCATATACTCCCGAGCAATAGCTTCCCTCACAATATCAGCAGTGTTGCGTCTAATCAGCCATGCTACTTACAAGGTAGCGTTCTCTCCCACCTGATCCGTCTAAAACTCAGTGTTTTTAGCGAAAATAGGACGGTGTTTCAATTACTTTTTCTTGACAACCTAGCTCCAGACTGTGAGACAAAACTATGGCCCCTGACTTTCATGGCTAACGCTTTTACGCTAGATGTCCTCCCCGATCTGCGCTATTTGTTTGAAGAGATCTACCGAGAGAATAGGCTGTGTTCCTTCCGGGGTGGCGAATCGATTCCGATGAAGCCGGAGGAAATTTGGGTTGTCTGTCAAGGCGTCGTTCAGCTCAGCACATCTAGCTTTAGCGGAGATGAGGCATTGCTTGGCTTTGCTAGCCCTTCCATGCCCTTCGGCTACCCCCTCAGTTCCCTTGACCCCTACTACGCCAAGGGGCTGTGCAAGGTCGATCTTCTCCGCTTAACTTTATCTGATATTGAGGAATCCGCCCCCCTAGCCCAAGGGCTTTTTTGCCACCTAAGCCATCGCCTGCGCCAAACAGAGGCAATCTTGGCCTTATTTGTTGACCGGCGAGTTGAGGAGCGCCTGCGTCACCTGCTCTTAATTTTGAAGGAAGAAATAGGCCAGCCTACCCAAGGCGGGACCCGTCTAACTGTGAAGCTGACTCATCAGCAGTTGGCTAACACGATTGGCACAAACCGTGTGACTGCAACCCGCCTGCTGGGGAAATTGCGTGACGAGCAATGGCTTAAGCTTGACCAAAATCGTCACATTGTCATAATGGCGTAGGGATGAAAGCACCAAAGCATTCATAGAAACTGGGGTTAAGCTTAGGGCTGTCACTCCTGCATCTCTACCAGCGGCGGACTTCCATTCGACAAGCTTCGTAGTTCTGCTTGAGAGAAAATAGCGGCTAACTCCTCATAGGGGACGACGGTTCCTTCGGACGTTACCACGTATTGAACTCCGTTTTGGTTCAGGCTGTCAGTCACCAGACCGGCTTTTTGGGCCAGCTCAAACCATACTTCAAAGCCATCCGGTACAGACTGCTTCAAGGTCAAAACTCCTTGAGCGTTGACTTGATAGGCATCACCCACATGACCTGTCCGGTCGTAGAGAATCTGGTGAATGTGCTGGTCTAGCTGCGCTTCATTCCGGATCTTTGGACGGTAGAAGGCTTTAACTCTTTCTTCTATTTCCATTCCTTGCAGGCGATCGTGGAGCTTCTGGCTATCTTTTTGGAAATAGGCATCCCGCGCCGTTTCGTCAGCCACAAAGCTCAGGATGATCGGTACGGGAACGCCGCCAATTGTCAAATATTCACTGGCAAACAGAACTACTACAAAACCGATAAAGAAGAGCGAAGAACAGCAGAGGAGCGCCTCAACCCACAGAGAAGCTTTGCTGGCAACGGGGTGGGATGAGACCGGACGCCTTCCGTTTGGCTGATAGGTAGGTCGTTGACTCATATCTGCTCTGCTTTAATTGCCGCATCAAATCTAGCCTGAGAATTGGTTGAGTGGCAAAGCCGGTCAATTTTGGATTTTAGATTAGCTGTTTGTAATCCAAAATCTAAAATCTAAAATCTAAAATTTGTTCTAGGGTAACCAGAAGTCTGGCAGAAGAGTTTTGCTCCAGCCGCGCACCTGCTGGTTTAGGATTCGGGCAAGCTGGATATGCGATTCATCAGCTTCAACAGGGAGGATTGGGGCCTTGGCGCCTTGGCTGAGCCGATCAATTACTAGGTTAGCCGCCTCTAGACCAGTGACGTAAGCTTTCTCTTGAGACCAAGAACCGTGACGGTTGACAATCCAGTCGCCACTCATAAAGACATTTTTGAAGCTGGTTACTGCTGGTAACAGGTACTGGTAGCTACCTGGTGCAAAGTGAGTGACGGCACGGGGTAGCCGGATGATGCTACTGTCGATCACCTTGGCTGATTGAAACGCTGGAATACAGGTTTCTAGATCCCGCTGGACCAGTGGGATAACTTGCTGATCGCTCAAGGGGAGCAGTTGGTTGGCATGGTAGAAATCTGCTTCAATCACAGTCGCCGGTTCGCTACGGTACTCGTCGTGCAGGGCATTGAGGTCAAAAAAAGTCCAGCCAGTTGTAGAACTAAAGCCAAAGCAGGCGTTAGACGGTCGGGGAATAGAGATTTTTCGGTCGAACCATAGTCGCGTCGCTAGCACATCGATCGCCCCTAGGTTTGCTAAGTTTCGGAATTCCGGGCGATCGCGCAGGCTGGGGCTATTGAGGACAATTTTCTGCATCCCACTCACGCCAACTGCAAAGATCACAGCATCAGCAGCAAAGACTTGATCACCACAAATGACGCCCGATGCCTGACCTGTGCTATCAAGGATCAAGTCACTTACCCGCTGCTGGGTCAGTACCCGCCCTCCGGCCTGCTCAATTCGCTCAATCCAGGGGCGAAAGATCTGCTCTGCGACGGTTCCCCGGCACCAAACAACATCAAAGTCGGGTTGGTGAGCCAGGATAAAGTAGTAAAGCATGCCCAGGGCCGCTGCTGCCGAGCACTGTTCCCCCGGTGCAAACAGACCCACCAGCAGCATGGGCTCAAACGAATCCCGGTACAATCGAGCCGAAACGCCAAAATCTTTAAACAGTTCCCGCGCCGTGACGGAGTCATAACGTCGCCAGGCTTGATCAGAATTGTCAAAGTCCACCAGCGCATAGAGCAGAGGAAGGGCGGAGAGCCGGTCAACCAGCGGTAGCCGCTTGAACTGGGTGTATAAAAAGGTCCCCAGGGGAGTTGGGAGCCGGGGCAGATCTTGAAAAATTGGCGACTCAACTTCCAGTCCTGCCGGGGAGTACTGGGAGGAGCGGGTGAAGGGGGTAAACGGGTTTAGTCCCAGTTCCCGGACCAGGGCAAAAATATTTCTGTAGGGATACCAAAAGCCATGAATACCCGCTTCTACTGCCCGCCCGCCTGCTTTCCAACCCGAAACCAAACCACCAGGGTAGGAACCCGCCTCCAAAAGTGTCACATCATAGCCCTGTTTGACCAGGTGATAGGTTGCCCCCAACCCAGCCCAGCCGGCGCCAACGACGACGACCCGTCGGGCCTGGGGGGCTATCGACATCGGCCTGGAACGCTCATAGCTTGACCTCATTCAGGTGGGTACGGGGATTGAAGCTGCGAGCAGCACTGATCTTCTGGTAGTGTTCTCGTTCGACAGAACTGAGATCTTTAGGGGGGACAATCTGGATCTTGACAATCTGATCACCCTGCCCGTCCTTAGGTCGCGGCCAGCCCTTGCCCCGCAGCCGTAGGGATTGACCAGAACGAATTCCGGCAGGAACGTTCAGTTTCACAGTGCCTTCAGGGGTAGGCACTTCAACTTGGGCTCCCAGTACCGCTTCATCTGGGGCAATTGGGACTTCGCAAACCAGATTTTCCCCTTCAAACTTGAAAAAGGCGTGGGGCTGAATTTCAACGATGAGGTATAGATCGCCCCGCTCTTGCGTGTAGGGACTGAGCTGACCTTTGCCCTTGACACGAATCCGGCTACCGGGTTTGGCTCCAGGGGGAATTCGCACCGTGATGGTTTCGCTACCCAGACTGAGACGAGTTTGGACCCCGTGGTAGGCTTGCGAGAAGGATAGGGTAATGGCGGCCTCAGCATCAGCGGACATACCAGCGCTTTGCCTGTCAAAGCCAGGGAAGTTTGAGAAGTCCCCAAACCCGGTTGGTCCCCCTGCTGGGGTGCGATAGGTGTAGGCTCGCTGTCCACTCGGATCGGCACCATATCCGCCAAAGCGTCCTAGAAGTTCATTGATGAAGTCATCAAAACTGGCGTACTGGCCGAAATCAAAATCAAAACCGGTGGCGCTAGCGCCACCGGGACTACCTGGACCAACTTGCTGCCAGTACTGGCCGAACTGGTCGTATTTCTTGCGTTTGTCTGGATCAGAGAGGACCTCGTAGGCTTCGTTGATCTCCTTAAATTTGGCTTCAGCCTGGCGATCGCCAGGATTGAGATCTGGGTGGTACTTGCGCGCTAGCTTGCGAAAGACCTTTTTAATCTCACTCTCATCAGCATCTCTGCTGACCCCTAGAATTGCGTAATAGTCTTTAAAGTCGGTTGCAGGCATTGGTGTGCCTCCTGGCGGAATTGGCGACTGAACCCGCTCTTCCTTGCGGTTTATGGAGCTTAGTTTTCTAATAAGTTAGAGGAGAAGATCAAGCCTTGGCCTAAAGCTACCCCTTTAGCTATCTTAATCAAAGCTAGCTAGGGACATCAAAGATCAGCCCAGATTCCCCTGGAAGACTTATTTTTTCAGCTTCAGCCCCGCCGTGCCACTACCCACGCCTGAACCTACCCACTCGTCTCATCCGCAGCGACCCAGTCAACGGTGGGAAATTGCCACACCTCAAATAGCACGAGCGCAACAGATTGCTCGAGCCACGGGTCTATCCCCACTGCTGGCCCAGGTCTTGATCAACCGGGGCGTCGATACCCCTGAACAAGCGCAGGCGTTTTTAGAGCCGGAGTCCCAGGTCTTGCCCTCGCCGCTGGCGGAATTTCCTGACCTGAGCCGGAGTTTGGAGTTGCTGGATCAGGCGATCGCAACCCAACAAAAGATTGCCATCTGTGGCGACTACGATGCCGACGGCATGACCAGTACTGCTTTGTTACTGCGATCGCTGCGGCTGCTGGGAGCCCAAGTAGACTATGCCATTCCCAGCCGCATGCGTGAGGGGTACGGGATTAACCAGCGAATTGTCGAGGAGTTTCACGCTGAAGGAGTCCGGTTAATCTTGACCGTGGACAACGGCATTGCTGCGGTTGAACCGATTGCCAGGGCGCGGGAGTTGGGCCTGGGGGTGATTATTACCGACCACCATGATATTCCGCCAGAAATTCCGCCCGCCAACGCGATTCTCAATCCCAAGCTAATTAGGGAATCTTCGCCCTATCGAGGGCTGGCAGGGGTAGGCGTGGCCTATATCTTGGCTGTGAGCTTAGCCCAGCGACTTAGTAAAACCCAAGCATTAACCACCCCATTGCTGGAGTTGTTTACCTTGGGCACGATTGCCGATTTGGCTCCCCTGACAGGGGTGAACCGGCGCTGGGTTCGGCGCGGCTTGAAGCTGCTGCCGCAGTCGAAGTTAGCGGGCGTGCAGGCTTTAATTCAGGTGGCTGGCCTGAGCGCAGCGGCAAAAACCCTGAAGCCGGAGGACATCGGCTTTAGGTTGGGACCGCGAATCAATGCTGTAGGCCGGATTGCTGACCCGCAGATTGTGATTGAACTATTGACAACTGACGATTGGGGGCTGGCCCTGGAGCGGGCGATCCAGTGTGAACAAATTAACCAGTGCCGCCAGCAACTCTGTGAGCAGATCGAGCGCGAAGCAGTAGCTTGGTGTGACCAGGCTCAAATTGATCTACAACAGGCGCGGGTGCTCGTGATTGTTCAACCGGACTGGCACCACGGGGTAATTGGCATTGTTGCCTCTCGCCTAGTAGAGCGCTACGGCGTGCCTGTATTTATTGGGACGTACGAAGATGAAGCCCAGCAGCAGATCCGAGGCTCAGCCCGGAGCATTCCAGAGTTCCCTGTCTTTGCAGCCTTGCAGTTCTGTCAAGATTTGCTGGAGAAGTTTGGTGGCCACCGGGCGGCGGGTGGATTTTCCTTTCCAGCCCGGCATCTAGAAGCGCTGCGATCGCGCCTAAGTGCTTTTGCTCACCAGCACCTGGAACCAGAACACCTGAAGCCGCTTGTTAGCGTTGATGTACAGGCCGATTTAGACCAGATTAATCTGGAGCTGCACAGCCAGATTGATAGGTTGCACCCCTGCGGGATTGAAAACCCCGATCCAGTTTTCTGGATGCCAGCCGTACAAGTGCTGGCGCAAAAAAGCATCGGCAAAGGCTTAGCTCACCTCAAGCTCACCCTCAGCGCTGAAGGTGGCCGGAAGAATCTTCCCCCGGCACATTTCAGCCAAAACCAAGGAACCATTCAGGCTCCGCAAATCAAGGCGATCGCCTGGAACTGGGGGCGATACTATCCCCTACCAACCCAGGTAGATATAGCCTATCGCCTGCGCCAAAATCAGTGGAATGGTGATATCAGCCTAGAACTAGAACTGGTTGGCATCCGGCCTGCCTCGACCAGATGGGCTGAGGTGAAGCCAACGGTTGAACCAACTAGACCAGCAAGGATACCTGGCAGTGACCCAGCCGGTCAAACTCCTCAATCCCTCACAGCGAATACGAACTTTTCTTGGCACTATCCGCAACCCTCCCCCCTGACAGGAACACCCCTTTGGCTAGCGATAGATTCTCTTGACGCCCTATTGCCCCAGTTGGGGGGGAACACTTTGCTCTACGGGGCCGAGCGACCTCAGGTGTGTGAAAGCTCAATTCCGGGCTTGATTGAGTACGATCGCCCGCGCCGTCCCTGTAATAGCTTAGTCCTATGGACGCTCCCCCCTTCCTGGACTCACTTGCACTGGCTCCTAGCCTTGGGAAATCCGCAACAGGTCTACGTCTGTAGTCACGTTCCAAACTTGCCTAGTGCCGCTGGGCTGCGATCGCAGCTCCAGTTGCACCTAGAAAACTTCCCCAGTCAATCGCTGAACTTACTCTGGTTGGCTCAGCGGTGGTGGGTTGCTCCTGCCACCCTGGTAGCGGCCCTGCGAGAGCTTGGCTACCCCTGTGCTGACTTCCCGGTTACCGTCCCCCTGACTCAAGAACTTGAGCAACTCCAGTATTGGTATTCCTACTCTGTCAGCCAGTTGTCTACTCTCTGCTTAAAAAACAGCCCGACTGTGTCAGGCTAATCAATCGAGCAGCGATCACCAACTTTTTTGTGTCTTAGGCTTGAAGAGGCTTAGAGGTCGCCACCTCGGGCTGCCAGCAGAAAGATAACCACTGGCCCGGAAACAATAATCAGTCCAATCATCGTGAGCTGAGCAATAACCTCCCAGTTTACGCTGGTAAAGGCATCAAGAAAACTGTTCAAAAAGTCCATTCTTCCTCCCAGATTGACCCCGGCAAATTTAGGCTAAACGGTATAGTACTTGACTCCTATTGTACCTGGTAAGGTAGCCTGGTTGATCTTGCAGTTCGTTAGTATGACTCTTGCAAGGTAGGGCTATTTTTTGCCAGGTCCACCCCTTAAATTGCCAGGTGAGCGCATTGACAAGCTAATTCGCTTTAACGGCTGATTAACCTCCAGCACTCGTACCTTCACCACTTGTCCCACTTTAGCCACTTGCTTCGGGTCTGCCACAAATCGGTCAGCTAGCTGAGAAATATGCACCAGCCCGTCCTGATGAACACCCACATCAACAAATGCTCCAAAGTTGGTGACATTTGTGACTATACCTTCTAATTCCATCCCCAGCTTTAGATCCGTGATTTTCTTTACGCCCACTTTGAAGCTGGCAGATTTAAACTCGGCCCGGGGATCTCGGCCCGGCTTTTCCAACTCACGGACAATATCACCGAGGGTCATCTCACCAATAGTATCTGTGACATATTGCTTCAGGTTGATTGACCGCAGCCGCTTGGCAACTTGCGGGATTTGGGCCAGGGGCAGATTCAGATCCGCTGCGATCGCCCTCACAACCCCATAACTCTCAGGATGAACAGCGGTATTGTCTAGGGGGTTGTCTCCAGCTCGAATCCGCAGGAAGCCTGCGGCCTGCTCGAAGCTCTTTGGGCCTAGCTTTGGCACCTTCAGGAGGGCCTGGCGATCGCAAAAGGCTCCGTGCTGGTTACGATAGCTGACAATATTGTCGGCAATGGTGGGGCTGACACCGGAGATAAAGGTGAGGAGTTGCTGGGAGGCCGTGTTCAGATCAACGCCAACGTAGTTCACACAGCTCTCCACCGTCTCCGCCAGTTTTTGCTTCAGCAGCTTTTGATCCACGTCGTGCTGGTACTGCCCCACCCCGATGGACTTGGGATCAACCTTGACCAACTCCGCTAAGGGGTCCTGCAAGCGACGACCAATACTGACTGCCCCGCGTAAAGTGACATCAAGATTGGGAAACTCAGCGATCGCCGCCTGACTGGCAGAATAAATTGAGGCCCCTGATTCATTCACCATCACCTTGATGGGTTTACGGGCCAGTGTTTGCAGTACTTCGGCAATAAACTCATCTGTCTCCCGCCCCCCAGTCCCATTCCCGATCGCAATCAACTCGATTTGGTACTGCTCAATTAGGGACTCAATCGTGCGGGCAGCCTGGATGCGCTGTTGAGCCGACTGGTGCGGAAACACAGTCTGATGCTGCAAAAATTTGCCCGTCTGGTCCAGCACTGCCACTTTACAGCCGCTACGGAATCCCGGATCGATCCCCAGGGTCGGTTTCATGCCTGCCGGAGGAGCCAACAGCAATTCCCGCAAGTTAATCTCAAAAGCCCTAATCGACTCAAGATCGGCAGCAACTTTAGACTCAGAACGCACTTGATTGACTAGGGCAGGCTTCAGCAGCCGCTGGAACGCATCTTTGAGCATGCCCCGGTAAAATTCCTGAACTGCTGGAGCGGAGGTTTGAATTTTCCGGGCCTCTAGATGGGATAACACGACACTTTCATCAAAGCAGAGTTCCAGATCCAGTACGCCCTCGCTTTCGCCACGATACAGCGCCAAGAGGTTGTGGGGAGCAATCTCGCTCACCCTAGCTCGAAAGTTGCGATATAGCTCAAACTTGGTCGTGCCTGGGGAGTAATTTGGTTTTACCTGGGAGACGAATACCCCCTGCTTGAGCAGGTACTCTCGCAGGTACACCCTTAACTCTGCCTGCTCAGCTACCGCCTCCGCCAGGATGTCAGCAGCCCCTTTGAGCGCTTCTGCCTCCGTCTTGACCCCCTGCTCGGCAGAAATATACGGCGCGGCTTCTGCTGGCAATGAGGCGATAGGAGCCCTAGAGCAGTTCAGGGCTTGGATCAAGTCTGCCAGCGGCTCCAGTCCTTTTTCCCGCGCCATTGTTGCCTTGCTACGTCGCCGGGGCCGATAGGGGAGGTAAAGGTCTTCTAGCTCAGTTTTCTGGCCGCAGGCGGTGATCTTAGCTTTCAGCTCATTGCTGAGTTTGCCTTGGGCGTCAATTGCCTCTAGAATTGCTGCCCTGCGCGTTTCTAGCTCGCTTAAGTAGGTGAAGCGCTCTAGCAGATCACGCAGTTGCGTCTCAGTCATCTCACCCGTGCGTTCTTTGCGGTAGCGGGCCACAAAGGGGACAGTCGCTCCCTCAGCAAATAGCTTGAGGGCATTTGTAACTTGAGCCGGACGCAGTGAAAGCTCTCCAGCCAGAATTTGAGCAATATTGACCATCGTTGTCTTCGGTGCACTGATTCCAGGATAAGCTGACGCACCTACGGCTTACTTCCCCGCTAGTACTGACTGAGCTGAGTTCCTAGAACAGGGTGCGATCGCCTGGGACCAAAACTCTCCCGATCAGCAGATCCTATCAAAGGCATGAGAAGTATCTATAGAAGCGCTGTCCCTGTTACGTGACAGGTGTTCTAGCAGCAGCGTCACGCCTGCAATCAGTAAAAATACTTATTGGGACTAGATTGATGGTAGGATTTATGTTTAGATTAAGATTTAATAAGTCGTTCCACCTTCAATGGTTTATAAGGTGACTGAGTTCCTTTTGGAATTTGCCTTTCTGCTTAGCGATTCAGTCGATAGTTGCCAACACAGGGCTGAATCAACAAGTAACCCTTAGATAGCTAGTTTCATTTTGGGCAGATCAAACCCTAGAGAGTGAGGGGGATAGCTAAGATCTAGAAGTAGCAACTTTTTATACTTTTATCAACTATATGAGTGTGGCTAATAAAACCACTTTTGCCTTAACAACACCACTTTATTACGTCAATGATTTACCTCACATTGGCAGTGCCTACACGACGATCGCAGCAGATGCGATCGCTCGCTTTCAACGACTTTGCGGCAACGATGTTCTGCTGATTACCGGCACCGATGAGCACGGCCAGAAGATCCAGCGTACGGCTGAACGCTTGGGGCGATCGCCCCAGGATCACAGTGACAAAATTGCCGCCGGATTTACCGATCTGTGGCAGCAACTCAATATCCGCTACGATCGCTTTAGCCGTACAACCAGTCCTGACCACGCTGCGATCGTCGCAGAGTTCTTCCGTCGCGTCTGGGATCGAGGTGACATCTATCTCAGCCGCCAGCAGGGCTGGTACTGTGTGGAGTGCGAAGAATTTAAAGAAGTCCGAGAGCTACTCGAAAACAAGCACTGCGCCATCCATACCAACCGAGCGGCAGAGTGGCGGGATGAGCAAAACTACTTCTTTCGCCTGTCTAAATATCAGCAACCGTTAGAAACCCTTTACCGAGAGCAGCCTGCCTTTATTCAGCCCCAGAGCCGTCGCAACGAAGTCCTGAGCTTCGTTAGCCAGGGACTTCAAGACTTCTCAATCTCGCGGGTGAATCTAGACTGGGGTTTCCCAGTCCCCGTTGATCCCGATCAAACCCTTTACGTCTGGTTTGATGCCTTGTTGGGGTATATCACAGCCCTGTTAGATCCAGCAGACGAACCGACCCTAGAAAATGCCCTGAAGCGCTGGTGGCCGATCAACTTACACCTGATCGGCAAAGATATTCTCCGCTTTCATGCCGTCTACTGGCCTGCCATGCTGATGTCTGCCGGGCTGCCTCTCCCGGGCTGCGTGTTTGGTCACGGCTTTTTAACCAAAGAGGGCCAGAAGATGGGTAAAAGCCTGGGGAACACTTTGGACCCGGTGGCCCTCGTGAACCAGTACGGTGCTGATGCAGTTCGTTACTACTTCTTAAAAGAAATTGAGTTTGGCCGGGATGGGGACTTTAGTGAAACCCGGTTTATCAATATTCTCAATGCTGACTTGGCAAATGATTTGGGGAATTTACTCAACCGGACGCTGAAAATGGCCCAAAAGTACTGCAATGGTCAGGTTCCGTCTATCTTTGGCGCAGATATTCCGGCAGATAATCCCCTCAAGGCTCTGGGATTGACTTTGGGCGATCGCGCCACGCAAGCCTACAAAACCCTGGCTTTTAGTCAAGCCTGCGAAGCTACGCTAGTGCTGGTCAGAACTGGGAACAAGTTTATCGATCAGCAAAAACCCTGGGATTTGTATAAACAGGGTAGTCAAGAGGCCGTGGAGCAGGTCCTTTATGCTGTGCTGGAATCAGTTAGGATAGCAGCCTATCTTTTGTCTCCGATTGTTCCCAGCATCAGTACAAAAATTTATCAACAATTAGGCTTTTCAACTGAGTTTGATTTTGAGTTTGGTTCTGGAAGTCTGGATGGTGGGCTGACCTACACCAAGCATACCAAGTGGGGAAGCCTGCCTGCCAATCAAGCTCTAAGCCTACCTCAACCCATCTTCCAAAGATTGGAGCCTTTGAAAATGACCTAGAGTTCTTATTAACTTAACAAACGCGATAAATGTTCTATTTTTGAGCAAAACTAACACCAAGGTGGTAACTATAAAATGTTGAATTTAGGCAATAATTCTCTTAACCGTTCTGTCTTTACACCAGAACAAGTTTTAGAAAATCGTGGTCGAGTCGCTATTTTTATTTATGGCTCAAACCTCTTCTATGCCGCTCTACAGTTAGGCTTAGAAATTGACTATACTAAGCTGCTGTGCCGGTTGACAGCGGGTTCGCGGTTATTGCGGTCCTTCTTCTATACGGGAGTCGATCCGACTAATGACAAGCAGCAGGGCTTTCTCCTCTGGATGCGCCGCAACGGCTACCGGGTGATTGCCAAAGAACTTGTCCAACTACCGGATGGTTCTAAGAAAGCCAATCTAGATGTAGAAATTGCTGTAGATATGATGGCCCTGGTAGGCTGCTACGATACGGCTATCCTCGTCAGTGGCGACGGAGATCTCGCCTATGCCGTTGATGCTGTCAGCTATCGAGGGGTGCGGGTGGAAGTGGTCAGTTTACGAACTATGACCAGTGATAGCTTGATCAACGTTGCCGATCGCTACATTGACCTTGATACCATCAAAGAAGACATCCAGAAAGCGCCTCGCTCCAATTATACTTACCGACCATTGCCTGGTATTGATTTAGAAGACCAGGCTACGATTAATTTGGTCAACCCAGAAGGGGATCAAAGTAAGCCACCCAGGTATAGCTGATCGCTAGCCGGGTCGGGGCAATATCGGCTCCCTACTGGGCCGGTGGGTCAGATGGATCTAGCGGTTCTCAGGCCCAAACCATCTTCGCTAGTCCAGCGCGACTGTGAGCCAACTTAGGTGCTGGCGGAGATTGGCCAGGAACCTGTTTCTATGGAGGTCTTCCTATCCTCATAAGACTACTTGAAATTTTCTGAGTGAGATTAATCTTGCAACGACTACAGTGGCTTTTGACTGCACTCTTGACCCCGAAGAAATTGAATTCAGGTCAAGATCAGCCCCTAACACAGCCCTTAACACGGTGGTTAACCCAGCGAAACGCTGTCATCCTGGCTGCACTGGTAGTGGGTCTCAGTGCCTGTGGTGGCCTAAAACGTAAGTCCCAAGAATCTCTTAATGCCACAGCTCAGTCTCTAGATAGTAGGTTGACGGTTCAAGACGGGATCTTGAGTCAAATCGACGCTCAGGGTCGCCCCCTCTGGCAAATTAAAGTCAAGCAAGCAGTCTACAGCCAAGATCAGAAAACGGCTCAGGTCAAAGGCCTTGCTGGTCAGCTATTTCAAGATGGTAAATCTGTCTTTCAAATTCAAGCCGCTCAGGGAGAAATCCACCTAGATAGTCAAAAGATTTTTTTAAAGGGCTCAATTGTTGCCACTGACAGACGGGATGGGACGGTTTTGCAGGGCCGGGAAATGGAGTGGCAGCCCCAGACAGATCTCTTAACGCTTCGCCAAGACCTGAGAATTACCCATCCGCAAGTTCAGATATCCGCCAGGGAAGCTCGTGCTTTCAGCCGGACTCGCCAGATAGAAGTGCAAGGTCAGGTTGTGGCAGTGACCCGCCAGCCAAGCTTACGTTTGAGAACTGAACAAATGGTTTGGCAAGTGGCACAGCAGCAAATTATGGCTAATTCTAGCCAGGATGCAACCTCTCAGGGGGTGCAAATCGAGCGCCTGGTCGGTCAAGTTGGGGTAGACCGGGCAGTGGCAGGGCAAGCAAAGGTGAGCTTAGCTGCAAAAACAGTCACTCTCCGGCCTAATACCCGCCTCAGCTTGCTGAATCCACCTCTGGAAGTTGCCAGTCAGCAACTGATTTGGTACTTAGATCGCCAAATGATCGCGAGTCCTCAACCTATTCACGTGCAGCATCGATCCCAAAAGGTGACGGTAACTGCCAAACAGGGCCTCCTGAACCTCAGCCAACAGCGGCTTCAACTCACGGGTTCGGTTCAGACTACTGGCCAGCGCAATCGCTCTTCCCTCAAAGCCGATCAACTGACCTGGCTGGTTCCCACCCAAGTGATTCAGGCAGAGGGAAATGTGGTTTATCAACAAAATCAGCCTAAATTTGAGCTACGAGGCCCTAAAGCCTTTGGCAAATTTCAGGAGCAAGCTGTGCTGATCAGCGGCGGCAGGGTTGTGACGGAGATTATTCCCTAGGATGCTTATTGCCAATGAATGGCGTCACTTGATTTTAGATTGTCTCCACAAACAAATTCGGGAGATTGAAACCAAGTTTTTTCAGTCTAAAATCTACAATCCAAAATCTAAAGTTGCTTTGGCATCAAAACGACTGCTTGGCAGGAGGATTATTTAGCAGGATCTGATTGCGTGAGGCTGCATTGCTAAACACGTTGTCTGGATCGGGTTGTAGCTGAACAGATGGCTGAGCGGCTCCTCCCCACTGTTGAAGCAGTTTTTGTAGCAGAATATCCTGCTCGGCCCGGAAAGTTGTTACATCGCTGCCGCGATTGATAATGCTAAACCAGACGGACCCGTGATCCCGCGTTGGGAGCACGCCTGCCAGAGCACTGACATTCCAGAGCGTCCCCGTTTTGGCAACTGTCGCAGCAGGAACTTTACGAGCTTCTAGGGTGCCGCGATCGCGACCCGCTACGGGAAACAGATCGGCTGTGGTCAGTTGGTAGGACTTAAGATAGCGCTCAATTGCCTGAAACATACCACAGGCGGCCCGAGACGAAATCCGGTTTTCTGTGCCCAGACCAGAGCCGTTGATCAACTGAACTTCTGACTGGGGAACTGCGGCGGCGATCGCCGCCCGTTGAGCAACCACCTGTGCCCCCCCGACAGAAGCAGCCAAGGTTTCCGCCATAGCGTTGTTACTATAGATATTCATTTGCCTGAGAAGCTCGGCCAAGGGCAAGGAGTGATGGCGCACCAGGGGAGTTAGCTGGGCTGGAGGAGTCGCCGCAAGCTTCACGCCCCCCTCAGTCACCACGTGGGGTCGAGGCGTGCCCGTAGGTAGGGTTGAATACTGGGTTTGTGCTGCTTCAGGCCAGGTGTCAGCATTCAGTCCTTCCCGCAGGAGGTTACCCGCTACGGAGGGATCGGCTTCATAATTCATTGTAAAACCACCCACAATCACCAAATCACCTTTAATCCGCTGAATCCCGGTCCTATTTAAGGTATTGCCCAATTGAATTGCTTCTTCCCAGACAAATAGGGGATCTCCCACTCCCTGAACGACGAGATCACCCTGCAGAACTCCGGCCTGAATCGGTCCAGTCGCCCCGACATGGGTAATAAATTGGTACTGAGGACCCCAGGTTTGTAGCGCTACTAGGGAAGTGGCAATTTTGGTTAAAGAGGCTGCTGGCAGAGGGATTGATCCCTGCTGGTTGGCAAGCAGTTGGTCTTTGGACTGAATCCATACACCCTGCTCTGCTTCTACAAAGCCTTTTTGAGCCAACTGCTTCAGGTACTGCTGAACCGTTGCCGCCGCTTCTGGATCTGAGTGCTCTAGAAATAGGGCATTTTCAGGCGTCGGGGGATTAGTTGGCTGAAGGGTAGGTGGATCAATCCCAACCATTTCCAACCACAGTGAAACGACGCCAGCACCAAGTAATTCCAGCATTGTCTCTTTTCCCTGAATGGGTCAGCTCACAGCCGCCAGCCTAATTCTATGGCCTGCAAACCAGATTTGGGAAAGTTTCTATTTCTGAGGGACAACAATCCTGCCTTTTTAGGCTTTACAATTCTTGCAGCAAGACAGCAGCTTATCTCGCTAAGTTAGCGGAATAAATTTTGAGAGAAGTAGGTCCTATGGAACACGCTGAAGGATTTTTGCAGCTTGTCGAAGACGCCAAACAACGTATCCATGAGGTAGATGTTGAAGCGGCGTATACGAAAGTTACCTCTAACAGCGTTCGCTTAATAGATGTACGTGAAGATCAGGAATGGAAGCTAGGCCACGCTCAAGGGGCAGAACACCTCAGTAAAGGGATTATTGAGCGTGACATTGAAGCAAGAGTGCCGGACAAACGCACTGAACTCATTCTCTACTGTGGCGGTGGCTATCGCTCCGCCTTAGCTGCTGATGCGCTTCAGCGGATGGGATACAAGAACGTCTATTCTATGCAGGGTGGCTGGCGAGCCTGGACAGAAAAGGGACTACCCACAGAGGGCAGCTAAGCAGGCAGCTAACCTCTCTAGTTCAGAGTGGTTTTAGCGTAGCTCACTATTTTGCTCCAAAAGACTAAATCCTGGCGACTGAACTCAAGCAGCGTTACCTAAGGGGGAGGTGTCGTAGCGGGCCAACAGATCAGCCGGGTCATTATAGATTGCCAGCGCGCCTTGGAGTTGACTGTCATCAAAACCACCGCAGCGAAGTGCGATTACACCAATGCCAAGCTGACCTGCCGATTCAATATCGTAGGGGGTGTCACCAATCATCACAACCTGACTTGGTTCCAGATTCAACCTACTGAGGGCTACCGACACAATATCCGGTGCAGGCTTGGAGGATTCAGCGTCGCTCGATGTTGTCGCGGCGGAAATTAGATCTTCAACTCCGGCAATTTTCAGTAATACTCCTAGTTCTGCTTCTGTGGCAGAACTGGCAATGATGAGCTGTAAGCCAGTCTTCTGAAGTTGTAATACCAAGTCCCTTGAGCCCTTAGCTGCGACCAATTTTGGTGCATAGCGGTTCAGAATTAGTTCCTTGCGCCGCTCAGAAATTGTTTTGCCCTTGCCTGCTTGATCATTAAGTCCCGGAACCGACTCAGGAATGACGCGATCGCCCCCTTTGCCAATCAGCGGTCGAACTTGCTCAAAGGCAACAGTGTAGCCAGACTCGGCAAAAGCCTCGGTCCAGGCCTGCGCCTGGACATCATTACTCAGGACAAGCGTGCCATCAACATCTAAAATTATCCCTTGCAGTGCCACTGCACAATCTCCAGTGAGCGATCGCTAAGCTTTAATCCTAACCAAGTTCCTAGCTCAATATGCTCAGCCGTGAGTCAGCAGTACGCGAGATATTAGCACTGTGGTCTAAGTCCTTGATTGTTGTCTTCCGCTGAAGGAAAGAGGCTAAGTCAAGCCGAATTCCACCTAGGAACCCTTAGTCCGTAGCAAAGTTCCTTTACCCTAGGGAAGAATGGTATAGAAAGACTAATCATCATAGATGCCGATCAAAATCTTGATGCTGCTTAGCATTTCAACCCGCGCACTGCTACTTAAACCCTCTACTTAAACAAAGTCTTTTTCGGATTCATCATTGAACTTGCCTGACCTATCGATTTTAATCCCACCGATCGCCGGTGGCGTGATTGGCTACTTCACAAATGATCTAGCCATCAAAATGCTGTTTCGCCCCTACCGGGCAATCCTGGTGGGGGGACAGCCCTTGCCCTTTACACCAGGTCTGATTCCCCGCAATCAAGAGCGATTAGCCAAACGGGTGGCCGACACGGTGATGAGTTCACTGTTAACCCCTGGAGAGCTACAGAACCTGGCCCGGCGGCTGTTGCAAACCGAGCGGGTGCAAGGTGCGATTCAGTGGATTCTGCAATTGGCCCTAGACCAGGTCAAGCTAGATACTGAGCAAAAAACGGCCAAAATCCTAGCGGGTGTGCTCCGAGATTCCCTGGGACAGTCACTGCCAAGAGTACTCAAAGTTCTGGCCCGGCGGGAAGATTTTTTAGAGTCTCAGTTAAATCAAATTTTTGATCAAGTTTTACTAGAGTTACAGCTCGATAAAGACCAGGCAGCCAGACTTGCAGATTGGTTTTTACAGGGGGTTTTTCCGCCGGATAAACTTCGGCAAGCGATGATTGATTTCTTAAGCGATCGCAATATTCAAATTATCGATGAGGGTCTGCGCGAGAAGACCAGCGGAACTTATTGGGTAGTTGCCAATCTTTTTGGCGCTCGCAATGCCCTAACTCGTCTGCGAACTTTTTGTATAGAAGAAAGGGAAGCCAGTAATATCCGTTTGGCAGAGTTGGTGGTTTCTTTGCAAGTCAAGCAGAAATTGACAGAGTGGCTGCAAGAACTATCTCTACAAAGTCTGCCAGTTTCAACTGTGCGCCAGCTTCGGGGTAGCTTCCGGGAGGGTATTCGAGGTTACATCCAGTCTAAGGGAGCTGGGTTAATTCAAGGACTTAGTAGCTCTATAGACTGGGATAACATTGCCACATTAATCGTCAATCGCCTACGTTCCTCTAGTGCCCTAAATGCCTCTTTAGAAGTCATTAGCCAGGAGTTGGCCTTGATCTTAGAGCGATATCTGGAGCGAGATTTAGAGCTAATTGTGACCAAGGCAATCCCAATTCTTGATCTAGACCAGGTTATTGTTGAGCGGGTACAAGCGACTTCTCCAGAGGAACTAGAAGTCGCCGTGCAAGGAATTGTCAAAACTGAGCTACAAGGGATTGTTAACCTGGGTGGAATCTTGGGATTTGTGATCGGATTGCTACAGTCAGTGCTGTTGCTAATGCGTTAGATCCCTGCTGAGTTTTTGTCTATTCATTCATATTTTTGTAGGTTGCAACCGCAGACGGTGATATTTGATTCAGGTAGCGGAAAATCCAGTACTTAAACACTGTGTCTAGCATGACCGGAAAGGTTGCAATAAACATGTCAACAAAGTCCTCGTTTTCTGGCAAGCCAAAATGCCTCAAGCCACCGTCAACAATAACCCGCCAGCCGTGGGGAGAGTGAAACCCAACAAAAACATCTGTGAACAGGATAATGATGAAAGCTTTAGCACTGTCACTTAAGCCATAAACGACTTCATCAAGAAAAGACTTTAGGGTGGCAATCTCGCGCCGACCTGTGGCAACAATAATGGCGAAAGCACCAAGGGACAGGCCATCAGATAGAATATTTTTGACAGGCTCAGTACTGACCCAACTGTACTCTTCTGCAAGTTCAACGGCCTTTTCTTTAACTTTTTCTTCTAATTCTTTGCTAGAAAGGTCTGGTAGTTGACCAATCAATCTTTGAAATTCTATTTTTTCCTTAAACCGTCCTAACTCTGTTAAAACCCTCTCTCCCGCTTCAGAATCGACTGAAATCTCAACCTGCTCTTCTGAGGCATGAAAGTAGTCAAATAAGGGGTTAAAAATGAAGGTTTTAGAAATCTGTTGGGTCAGGAGAGGGACAATAATTAGTAATAAAAGAAATCTGACCGCAGCTTTCGTTCGAGTCTTAGATCTGCGGAATTTTTTAACGGCTTCTTCCTCTGAGCCTGGGCTTGAATCTAGGTCTTGCTTTACTTTATTTACAGTCCTAAAAATTGTTCTCGGAATAAAACCGCTCTTCCTAAAAATAGAGTTCTCATCACCGTCAGGTATCTCAGACACATAGTTGTATTTTTTTAGCTTAGATTCGCCAACAACGTTTTCTGGAGGAGCTAGAGGAGCCTGCTCAGCCTTATACTTGGTGAGTATGCTATCGACAAATTTAAGCTTCTCTAGGATTGCGACAGATTTACTCTCAGCCGCTACTTCTGAAGAATATTGGTTGTTGTCTAGGGTATATTCTTCAGAGTAGGTAGCACTTTCTTTGGGAAGGATTTTTGTCGTAGTTTCCTGAGGACGGCTACCAGGCTTTGATACGTTAACAAATGAATTACTAGCTCTGAACTCCATGAGTCTGAACTTAGCAATTCCCAAGTATTTCTTTAACTCTGCCTGAAAGTAGGCGGACACAGAGTCTCCGTAGTCTGCATCAAGGGATATTTTGCTACCACCAAAGTAATCATCTTCAATCTTTTTGATCTTTAACGCAGCATCATAAGCCTGCTCCAGCGCCCTTTCGGATGTTCCGAAGTACCACTGGCGGGCTGAGAGAAAGTACCTTCTGAGACTCGAAAGGGCATTTGACTTCATGCTAGGCAATTACTCATGAATTCATGCATAAGATTATAAATAATCTAGGACGATAAAATGTAGTCACGAGTCAAGCCTAAAAGGGGAGATAAATCCTTTGGACGCAGCCCAAGAGGCAACTGTGGCATAGTTTTTGTCACTTGAGCCAGCCACTGAAAGCACTGAAGGCTCAAATGGACAGAAGGGACACCTGGAGTAATGTATGGAGTATCGTAACAGATGCGTTAGGACAGTAATCGGTGTCTTCTAGCACACTGTGGATGATTGGATCGACTCGGAGTGGCAAAACCACTCGATTAGTGCAGCAGTACCACTGGCTCCAAACTCAATTCAACAACAATGGAGCTGTCTTCAATCCACAGGTCGGTGCTCAGCAAGCGGCTCAGTCTGTGTTGGTTTTTGCGGCAAATGCTGGTAACCGGATAGATCTGGAGGCTCAGATCACCCAGGCGATCGCAGGCCAGTACCCTGTCAACTCAACTACTCCCCTGGGATTTTTTCAAGATGAGGTGGTGTTGTTTTGGCCGCTTTTGGTCCAGGCGTTGAATCTCAAAGCCCAGTTTCCCCTGCGGCTTCGACCAGAAACTGAGCAAGAGTTAGCCACACAACTCTGGCAGCAGTCGCTAGCTCCAGGTGGACTCTTGTATATGGAGGGGGTTTCGACCTACCGCCGCGTCCGGCAAGCTTTAGATTTGCTCCAAATCGCAGCCTTGAGTGGCACGACTCTAGAACAGATTCCCCAGGTTCTTCAAGCAGGTTTTGCGGCTCAGGAAACACCTGCAACCGTTTGGGATTGCCTGGGCGAACTGCTGGTGGGCTGGCGCGAGTGGTGTTTAGATCGGGGTCTGCTGACCTATGGCATTATTGCAGAGCTTTACTGGCGCTATCTACTTCCCCACCCGACCTATCGGCAGCAGTTGCTACGTCGTTATTGGGCTGTGATTGCAGATGACGTGGATAACTACCCGGCGATCGCCCGCGACCTATTTGAGCTGCTGTTGGATCAGGGTGCAGTAGCGGCATTTACTTACAACCCAGAGGGGGGAACGCGGCTAGGGTTGGGGGCTGACCCGCAGTACTTATCGGGCTTAAGCCATCGATGCACAGTTGAGCAGTTAGGCTCCCCAGTACCCTGCTTGGGCCAGACCCTTGGTTACCCGGTGGAGGAATTGCTTAGCAACCCTGCCCTGAGCTTGCCGTCAGGAATTCAGTCAGTTCAAACCAGTTCCAGGGCCGAGTTACTGCGTCGAAGCGCTGAGGCGATTACCAAGGCTGTGCAGTCCGGTCAAGTTGAGCCCCAGGACATTGCTGTGATTGGGCCGGGTCTCGATGCGATCGCCCGCTACACCCTAATTGAAATCTTGGCCCAGGCTGGCATTGCAGTGGAGTCCCTTAACGATCAGCGTCCCTTAGCTAGTTCGCCAATGATTCGCGCCCTGCTGACGCTGCTAGCACTGGTCTATCCCGGTTTGGGCCGACTGGTAAATCGGGATGACGTGGCCGAAATGCTGATTGTTCTGAGTATGCAGCGGAACTTTAACCCGGCGGGGGCAGATACGGAAGCCCGCATGGCCAGACTTGCGGCCATTGATCCTGTCCGGGCCGGACTGCTGGCCGACTACTGCTTTGAACCCCACCCAGAGCAGCCCCGGTTGCTGGACGCTACTGTATTCCCCCGCTGGGATCGCCTGGGCTATCAGGCCAAGCGTGCCTATGACAATATTCTAGAATGGCTGGCGACCCAGCGATCGCAACAGGAGCAGCGATTGACCTTCAGTGCGATCGCCGTCTTGGACCGGGCCATTCAACAGTTCCTCTGGCCCCACAATCTCTCCTACGATCAACTTGCTAGCCTGCGAGAACTCATTGAAACGGCCCAGCACTACTGGGAAGTGGACACCCGTCTGCGCCAGAATCAGCAGGTTGCTCCTCGCCACCCAGAGAGTACCCTGACGCCTACCGTTGCGGCGTTCATTCAACTGCTACGGAGTGGGACAATTACAGCAAATCCGTTTCCAGTTCGAACGGTGGCTCAGCCACGTCAGGCTGTGACGCTGGCAACTACGTTCCAGTATCGCTCGGTGCGTCAAGCGCATCGCTGGCACTTCTGGCTGGATACAGGATCGTCTCTATGGCATGGCGGTGGAGCAGTGGTCCTGTGGGGGGCTCCGTTTTTCCTCAAAGACTGGTCCGGGCAAGCTTGGACAACTGAGGCAAAGATAGTTGCCGATCAAGAGCAGCTCCGCCGACTGTTACTTGACCTGCTCAGTCGCGTCACGGAACGGGTTTATCTCTGCCACAGCGACCTGTCTGTGAGTGGACAGGAGCAGGCAGGCCCATTGCTTCCCCTGGTAGATGCTTCTGTGCCCTTAGTTTCTGAGCCTGCACTTACTTAAGACCTAACCAGGCTTTGATCTCTTGGATCAGCCAGCGACTTTCTGCCTCAGTTAGACGCGAAGGCGATCCGTCAACTGGTATATAGTTTTTACTCTCTTGGATAACCACGCCCTGGATCAGTTCCTTGCCCTGCTCAGAAGGCTTTCCCATTTTCCATTGAACTTCAACGGACCCACAAACGTCCTGAATATCTGAGATCTTTCCCTGTTGCCGTCGATAGAGAAGACCCAATACCTTCCACTCGATCTGGAAGTATTCACTGTGGAAGTGAACATGAGTCTGCCCAAGGGCAGGTAACAGAAAATCACTCAGCACATCAATCCCTATTGTCCAGAGCATGAAGAATAATGGCACGGGCACGAGGAAGACGAGCGGGTTGGGGAAGACATAAACGGCGGGTAAAAATATTGCTGCTGTCATACCTGACCTTACTAAAAGTCTCTTCAGTGCGGGAAGTTGGATTCCTCGTATCCCTGGCCCTGGAATTTCAATCTTTAGCCGACTAGCAGACTTTTTGAGCTGAATACGGCTGCCAGTGGGCTGATGAACTGTAAGCCAGGAGCTAGGAGTGTGGTTAGATTGAAGAGCTTCAAGGGCTTGGCGGGCACTGCTACAGCGCTTTTCTACGGCTGGTTCTACAAGACCCTGAAGCCAGCGAACAAAGCTGGGACTGAGGCTCGTGCGATCGCTGAACTGAATCCGCAAATCCCGCTGGGGTAAATCAGCAGGCTCAGTACCCGTTACTAGATGAATCAACGTTGCTCCCAGGGCATAGAGGTCGGAGGCCGGAACTGCCCGACCCCCAAACTGCTCCATTGGGGTATACCCATAAGTTCCTACCACAGTAAATGTGGCTCCCTCCGCCGCAGCCCGGTCCTGCACTGCACCAAAATCTACTAAATAGACCTGCTGATCTTCAGCCAAAATTAAGTTGCTCGGCTTGATGTCACGGTGCAGGAGGGGCGGACTCGCTTCATGCAGATCAATCAAAATATTGAGAACATCCACAGCTATTTTGCGGACTTGCGTTTCAGTAAGCCTTTTGCCCTGACCCAGCCATTCCTTTAGCGATGAGCCGGGGATATACTCCTGCACCAGCCCAAACCAGAGCCAGCGGTCATCGACACAAAAGTAATCGCGATATTTGGGAATGCGAGGATGGTTGAGCTGTTTCAGGACTTGCGCTTCTCGCTCAAAGAGTTTGAGATCGTCCCACTCCACGCCACCGCTAAAGGCCAGCAACTTCACAATCACTCGCTCTGGGGGTTGGGCGGCCAGATCTACCGCTAGCCAAGTTTGACGACCTGCATTTTGACCTAGTTTTTGCTGAAGTTGATAACGCCCATGCAGTACCTGTTCTACTTGCAGCATTTTACAGGGATTCCCCTTTCAGGAGCCTATGCTTACACACCTTCAAACAACACTAACCTGTTCATGCTGATCAGAAGCTAAGTGCTTCTTACCGCCAACTATCGTGTGAATCTCAGCGACCCGCTTGGCATACTCTGCTTCGTTGAGAACAGGTACTGCTTGATCAAGTGCGATCGCCTCGGCCAGATCGATCCACGACTTACAGCCCCCATACTCAGAGCAGTAGGGAATTACCTGAGCTTGGGCTAGTTTGCAAGTCCGGAGCAGCAGCACATAGAGGGACTGGCGCGGCTTCCAGCCAAACCGCTCCCTGGCAAATTGGGCATTCCAGATGTGATAAGGTAGCAACGCAGCAACAAGTGGCTCATCTCCGACCGGGAAAATATGGGTAATCTCTGCCCAGGCTCCTATTCTGACGGTTGAGGGGTGCCAGCCCGACGGGACTGGTTTGACCCGGTGGGTATGAGTAGGTTTAAGCAGATGGGAGTTTTGATGTTCGTAGGTGGGATAGAGCAAAACCTGATTGTGAGCCACCGTGAAAGTACCACCCTGCTCTCGGATACCCCCTTTACGCAGCAGCATAATCGTCTGGCCTGACTCTAAGGCCTCAACGGCTACGGCCCATTCTTTCAGTGCGTGGATCAATTCCATCTCTATCTCTCTCCTTGTCTCTACCTTATCGTTTACCCAGTGTATGACCCGGCTCAATCTGAGTCTGAGTCAGAAAACCCAAAATGACTGACCGCCAAACTTTTCAACAGTCAATTTATATTGCCGCCCCAATCGCTGTCGTGGATCGGTGTATTACGGATCAAACTTTAATGCACCGCTGGCTCAACCCGGCTTTGCGCTGTGAGCCAATCGGGAAATGGAGTACCGATCTGGGCAGCCGCAGTCGCTTTGTCGTCCAAATTCCGCTGCTTCAGCCCACATTAAATAATCTGGTTAGCGAGCGTAGGTTGGGATTAGTGGTTTGGAGCTTTAGCGGATTTTTCAGGGGTAGCGATCGCTGGGAGTGCCAACCAGAAAGGACAGGAACTCGCCTGCTCAACTGGTTTGAGTTTGAGATTCCCAATCCATTGATCCGGTTTGGCTTCAATACTTTTGCAGTTAGCTTGACTCGGCAAGATATGCAAGCTCAATTGCAGCGCTTGAAGCAGATTGCGGAGGAACTTGCAGCCGCCGCAGAACCTCACGTGTCCTCCCGGTAGAGATAGTCAGTTGTTATGCCGCTGATTGGTGGGTAAGGCGCAAGCAAAAAGTCATCTGTTGATCTTGAAAGTCAGGTGCGATTTCAGAAAGTGTGAAGAATCGAAGCCTTGATTTGTCACAACTACTGAAGGAGCTTCGTCTTAACCAGTAAAGAGGTAAGGCGAAGTCCTATGAAATTGCTTGAAATCCAATCTAGTGTTCGTGTTGAAGGCTCAATCTCTCGCGCTCTCAGTCAGGAGTTTGTCCAAGCCTGGCAATCTGCTCATTCTGGAACTCAGCACCAACTGCGCGACGTTGGGACTTTTCCCCCGAACCACCCTACAGAAATGTGGACAAAAGCGAACTACGCTTCTTTGGAAACTCGAAACCCCGAAATGGTAGAGGTTTTAGCTAGTTCTGAGGTGCTCATTGAAGAGCTGCTGTGGGCAGATCGCCTACTTCTTGGAGTCCCGATGTATAACTTTAGCGTACCATCTACCTTCAAGGCATATTTAGATAATATTGTGCGTGTCGATCGCACCTTTACATTTGACTCGACAAATTTCACCTTCCAGGGACTCGTGACCCGTGTCAAAGCTTTGATCATTACTCCAAGTGCTGGAAACTTTATGCCCGATTCAGCACAAGGGAAAATGAATTTTTGTGAAACCTATTTGCGGACAGTTTTAGGATTCATCGGGATTGAAGATATTACTGTTGTCTCAGTTCTAAATCAATTTATGCCTGATGAAGTCCGAAAACCTGTGATTCAAGACGCACGAGAAAAACTTACAGCTTTAGCAGCAACCTGGTAGCCCATGAACCGACTGGAGGCATTTAATGAATATCGGTCGTTGCTGTTTGCGATCGCGTATCGAATGCTAAGTAGTGTCAGCGATGCGGAAGACATTGTGCAAGAAGTGTGGATGCGATGGCAGGGTGTAGAAGGTGAAATTCAGTCCCCAAAAGCCTTTTTATCTAAACTTGCAACACATCTCTGTGTCGACCATTTGCGAGCGGCACGAGTTAGACGAGAACGGTATGTTGGCTCTTGGCTCCCAGAACCATTACTGACTTCGCAGACTTCTGATTTTGTGGATCAAGCGGAGTTAGCAGAATCTCTTTCGCTTGCTTTTCTAACCTTGCTCGACTGTCTATCCCCGACTGAACGAGCGGTTTTCTTGTTGCGTGGAGTATTCCACTACACCTATACAGATATTGCCAAGATTCTGAGCAAGAATGAGCCAAATTGCCGTCAAATTTTTCGCCGCGCTCGTCAGCATCTTGATCTTCATAAGCAAAATCATAGTTCAGCAACACCTGAGCAAGAATCCCTTGTCGAGCAGTTTCTAGAATACTGGAATCAGGGAGATGCAGAAGCGCTGATTGCGCTGATGGCAGAAGACGTTACTTTTTGGGGAGACGGTGGCGGCAAAGTGGTCGCTGTTCGATATCCTTTACGGGGACGCTTCAAGGTGGCTCATTTCCTAACGGCAATTCGACGCAGCAGACTGTTACCGACTTTCACTTCTCAAGTTCTACCCGTGAACGGTCAATTGGGGATCGTAAATTCCGCCGATGGCAATCTCCACAGCATATTCAGTTTTGGATTCACCAATCAGCGGATTAGCGCAATCTTCGCAGTGGTCAATCCAGAGAAATTGAGATTGGCTGTGGATGAGTAATTACGTGTCACAGATTGCGGGATCTCTTCGTCTACTTAATTAAAGCTTTCAACTTTTCTAGGTAGTTAATTCTATGTCTACAGTCACAGCAGCATTTACTCAACTAGAAACCAGTCTTCAACACAAGTTTCCAGAACTTACAGTGAGCCTTAGTCCAGGGTTAACTCATGAGGCGATCGACATCAAACTTCAAGAACATTCTGTGATCCTTCCTCAAGATTTCTATGCTCTGTATGAGTGGCGAAACGGGTTATCCAGCAATGTTGATGCAATGAATCCAGCCGACAAATCGCTGAGGCAGAAAGGTCGATGGCAGCAAGGACTGTCTACACCGATGGATCAAATCTCCTTCAAATATGGCGGTCGCCAAGCTTTGATCATCATCAAGTTTCCTCCCCTTGAACACGCGCTAGCAGGACATCAGCACCTGAAACTTGGTAAATGTCCACTGAATCTCATGCCAATTTTCACGCTGAACGATGGTATCACTCAGCGATACTGCCTGATTCGACTGGGAGAAAATCAGTCTTCTATCTTTGTCGCGAATGGCACGGGGATTCCACCCAGCCAAATTGATGAGTCCTTTTTATTAACCCAAGCTCAATTCAGTCGCCTGACAGATTTCATCCAACTTGCCATTAATTGTTGTGATCAAGCGATCGCTGTAAACTCAGCGACCTCATCTGAGTTAGGAGGCGATTCTATAAGCTATCAGGTCAATGCTGCAATCTTCAGCCAGCTTTATGAAACCGCCTGTCGAAGCCAGTAAATTTAGAGAGGTTAAGGCATGAATGAGTGGTTCTGGTATGCGATGGGTGCAGCAATGCTATATGGCTTGCATCAGTTTTTTACCAAGCTTGCGTCTAACCAAATCGGTGATGGTTTAGGTAGTTTGATCGTCGAAGCAACGGCAGCAATTAGTATTCTGGCTTACTTGGCTTCTCTTTATTTTTCAGGGCATTGAAGTCAGAAGCTTAGCACTCCTGGAGTTATTTACTCAGTTCTTACAGGAATTTGTGTTGGTATGGGCACGGTTTTCTTTTTTCTCCTATTCCAAAAAGGTGCTCCCCTTTCCACCATTCCAATGGTTTTAGCGAGTGGAGCAGCATTGATGGCACTAGCACTTCCAAGAGTCAGCATCATTACCACGTCTACTTGGTATTGCATTGTCGATTGGTGGGTTGTTGCTGTTACGTAGCTAGGCGGCGCGGCGTAACAACCCGGTTGGAGCGGACAGTTGAGAGTCTTTGCATCTATCGTTCACATCGATCTGCTGCCGCTCAACCGGAACGTTATACAGATTTATTCCTTGGGGGTGGCACTCAGTTATTGAGGGGTGAGGCTTATCAGTAGTGAGTAGTAGTTGATAAACTGGAAGGTGTCCAGCCAGCCGACTCTTTGTAGAAAATTCTATGCATATTTATACACTTGAACGATGGCAACATTCTCACAACTTTTCTGTTGACCGGAATCATGCAGAGAGAAATACGAAGATAGTGATGTTGCTTACAGCCGTCACTATGGTGGCTGAAATTTTAGCTGGAACGAGCTTTGGTTCAATGGCCTTGCTTGCCGATGGTTGGCATATGGCAACACATGTCGCAGCATTTGGGATAGCGGTCTTTGCATATCAATATGCTCGAAGTCATGCGAACAATCCTAAGTACACTTTTGGAACAGGTAAAGTCAGCGTACTGGGAGGCTTCGCTAGTGCTGTTGCACTTGCAGTGATTGCCTTTGTTATGGCACTTGAGTCAGTAGTGCGTCTTTTTCAGCCTCAGACCATTCAGTTTAATCAAGCAATCGGTGTTGCTGTCATCGGGTTAGTGGTCAATCTAGCTAGTGCTTCTTTGTTGCGAGACCATCATGATCACTCACACGAACATAATCATAACCATCATGATCACAACCTTCGTGCCGCTTACTTTCACGTTTTGGCGGATGCACTAACTTCTATTTTTGCGATTGTTGCTTTATCTGCCGGAAAATTTCTGGGTTTGGTTTGGCTGGATGCAGCAATGGGCTTAGTCGGGTCAATAGTGATTGCAAAATGGTCTTATGGTTTGATGGATGATACTGGCTCAATCTTGCTTGATGGAACAGTCGATAAAAAAACGAAGTTAGCTATTGTAACTGTCATTGAAGGAGATGCTGATAATCGTGTTACCGATTTACATATCTGGTATATTGGTCAGCATCATTTTGCAGCCACAATTTCACTAGTTACGCACTATCCTCAAGCACCGGAATACTACAAAAACTTACTAAACCATATTCCATCTCTTTCTCATGTGCTTGTTGAAGTCAATCATTGCCACGAGCAGCCTTGTATAGATCTACACGCAGCATAACAAACCTGTTGTAGCGGACGGTCGAGAACTGCTGGTGTGGATGCAAAAGACTACACCGCGCTTGCGCGAACGAAGCTCACGATTCCGGTGTGGGCAGCAGAGAAAGCGGACTCGCTACGCGGCTGGAAGAGAACCTATGGAACCAGTAACGTGCGTATCTAACTCATTCAGAATAGTGGACATTGGCTGCCAGACAAACACTCCACCGCTTTACTCACGGCGCTTCAGACTTTCTTTGATAAACTCTACCGCTTAGTTAAAATCCAAAATCGTTTAGGACAGTCCCGGAGAGTTCGATTCCGTAGGGACTAGTACCGAAATTGCCTTGGGAATGACGCGAAAGTGAGCGGGAGTCTCGGTGGTAATTTCTCCATCGGTATTGATCGAGCGGGGGCGACGCGTGAACACTTCAATTTCTTTGGCCTCCCGGGCGACTACGCTGGGCCAGGTTGCTTGGCGTCCCCGCGTCATGGCTGGCAGAATTGGGATAATTTGCCACCAGTGGTCAATCTCTAAACTGTACAGATCTAGGGTTTGGTCATTGATTGTCGCGTCATGGGCGATCGCCATGCCGCCGCCATAAAAGCGACCATTCCCCACAGAAATTTGCACTGTTTTAACTTTGATTGACTCCCTATTCAGGCGAATTTCGGCCCGGAAAGGCCGCGTTTGCAGGAGTACTCGCAGGGCGGTGGCAGCATAGGCAAAAATTCCCCAACGTTTTTTCACATCTTTGGTTAATTGCTCTGTGATCTTGGTGCTCAGGCCAAAACTGGCAACGTTGAAGAAGTACTTGTCATTCACACGACCCAGATCAATCGATAGCTTTCGGCCCTTGGCAATAATGTTGCAAGCCTGGGGAATTGCGGTCGGAATGCCTAAAGTCCGCGCTAAGTCGTTGGCTGTTCCCAAGGGGAGAATGCCCAGCGGTAACTGAGTCTCGACCAAACCCGCTGCCGCTGCATTGAGGGTACCATCGCCTCCCCCTACGATCACCAGATCAACCCGGTCTCGATACTGGCAGATCAGCCCAGATAGCTGCTCAGGATGTTCAGTAGATTCTTCAATCAGTTCAAAGCCCAGTTGCCTTAACTGTTCGGTCGCTTGGGGCAGGCTTTTTTGCCCTCGGCGAGAATGATGATTGACCAAAAAAAGGGCTCGCCGGTTCATGGCAGCAAGGTTGATTCACACAACCTAACAGGATTTATGTTCACCTTAAGTCAAATATGCTTGGATTTTAATCATAGATTAAAAGAGTGAAGCAGTATGGCTGTTTGCTGTGCTTGACTTTCCTTGTATCTTCTACAAAACGGTTTCAAGCTTCATGAGTGCTACTGGCTGGCAATTCTGGATTGATCGCGGCGGGACATTTACCGACATCGTCGCCCAGGGCCCAGATGGAAAACTGGTCGTCCACAAGCTGTTATCGGAGAATCCTGAGCACTACACCGACGCACCCTTGCAGGGGATTCGGGATGTTCTGGGCGTGGCGGCGGATGCCCCAATCCCGGCTGAGCAGATCACAGTCGTCAAAATGGGCACGACCGTTGCGACCAATGCCCTGTTAGAACGTCAGGGAGAGCGGACGGTGCTGGTGATTACCCAGGGCTTCCGGGATGCCCTGCGGATTGCCTACCAAAACCGCCCGGATATTTTTGCCCGCGAGATTGTTTTGCCGGAGATGCTCTACGAGCAGGTGGTGGAGGTGCAAGAACGGATCAGCGCCCAGGGGAAAGTCTTAACGCCTGTGCATCTGGAGGCGGTCCACAGGGCTTTGCAAGCCGCATACGACCAGGGACTGCGCGCTTGTTCCATTGTCTTAATGCACGGCTACCGTTACCCGGAGCATGAGAATCAGGTGGCTGCGATCGCCCGTGAGATTGGCTATGAGCAGGTCTCTGTCTCCCACCAGGTCAGTCCCCTGATCAAGCTGGTCAGCCGGGGGGATACCACAGTCGTAGATGCCTACCTATCGCCGATCTTGCAGCGCTATGTGGATCAGGTCGCCAGAGAGTTAGGTTCCACGCAATTAATGTTCATGCAGTCCCACGGGGGCTTGACCGATGCCAGGTTGTTTCAAGGAAAAGACAGTATTTTATCCGGTCCGGCTGGCGGGATTGTCGGCGCGGTGCAGACCAGTGCCAAGTTGGGCGTGACGCAACTGATTAGCTTTGATATGGGCGGCACCTCCACCGATGTGGCCCACTACAACGGGGAGTACGAGCGCAGCTTCGAGACAGAAGTGGCGGGGGTGCGGTTGCAGGCTCCGATGATGGCAATTCACACCGTGGCTGCTGGCGGCGGCTCGATTCTACACTTCGATGGAGCCCGCTACCGAGTCGGGCCGGACTCTGCTGGGGCTAACCCAGGTCCGGCCTGCTACCGCCGGGACGGGCCGCTGACGGTGACGGATTGTAATGTCATCGTGGGAAAGCTACAGCCCGAATTCTTCCCCCAGGTGTTTGGAGCAGCGGCCAATTTGCCTTTGGATCGGGAAGTGGTGCAGCAAAAATTCAGTGAACTTGCAGGCCAAATTCAAGCTGACAGCGGCAATACCCGGACCCCGGAACAGGTGGCTGAAGGATTTCTGGCGATCGCGGTAGAAAAGATGGCCAGCGCGATCAAAAAGATCTCCCTTCAGCGCGGTTACGATGTTGCAAAATACACTCTCTGCTGCTTTGGCGGAGCGGGGGGGCAGCATGCCTGCCGGATTGCCGACGCCCTGGGAATGACCCAGGTGCTGATTCATCCTTACGCCGGGGTGCTCTCCGCCTACGGCATGGGCTTGGCAGACTTGCGGGTTTTGCAAGAACGAGCTGTGGAGGCCCACCTGACGGATGAGCTGATACCACACCTCCAGCAAGTTTTGGCAGAGTTGACGACTACAGCAAAAGCAGACCTGTACCGTCAACGGGTGGCAGATGACCAAATTGAAATTTTGCCCAAGGCTCACCTGCGCTATGAGGGCACTGACTCAGCTCTAATCGTGGCGTTTAGGGACGCTGCCGGCATGGTGACTGAGTTTGAGCAGGCCCACCAGCAGCGCTACGGCTTTGTCATGGAGCGAACCCTGATCGTCGGCTCAGTTTCGGTCGAAGCCATTGGTGTCACCGCTGCCCCAGAAGAGCCTCTAGCTGGACAAGGAACCCCCGCCTCTGCTCTGACCACCGTCGAGCTGTACATTGGCGACCGTTGGCACCAGGTGCCGGTATTCCAACGGGATCAGCTTCATCCCGGCGATTGTATTCCTGGACCAGCCCTGATCATCGAAGCCACTGGGACCAATGTGATTGAACCCGGTTGGCAGGTTGACCTGACCCAGTCCAATCATTTGCGCCTCCAACGGGTCCAACCCCAAACCCCGACAACTGAGATTGGCACCCAGGCCGACCCAGTCATGCTGGAGATCTTCAACCATTTATTCCGGGCGATCGCCGAGCAAATGGGCACCACGCTCCAGAACACGAGTTACTCCGTCAATATCAAGGAACGGCTAGATTTCTCCTGCGCCGTGTTCGATCACCAGGGTCAGCTCGTCGCTAACGCACCCCACATTCCCGTCCACCTTGGTTCCATGGGCGAAAGTGTACAAACCATTGTTGCCGCCCGGAGCGGTACTATTCAGCCGGGGGATGTCTACGTTCTCAACAACCCCTACAACGGTGGCACACACCTACCCGATGTCACGGTAGTCATGCCTGTGTTTGACAGCCCAGGTGAGCAAATATTGTTTTACGTCGCCTCCAGGGGCCATCACGCTGATATCGGTGGCATTACCCCCGGCTCCATGCCCTCTAGCAGTACTAGCGTAGACCAGGAAGGGGTACTGATTGACAACTTCCAACTGGTTGCCCAGGGGCAGTTTCAGGAGCAAGCGCTACTAGAGTTGCTCTCCGGCAGTGAGTACCCGACTCGTAATCCGGCTCAAAACCTAGCCGATCTTCAGGCCCAGGTTGCCGCCAACCAGCGCGGCCTCCAGGAGCTGCATAGGATGGTCGAGCAGTTTGGCCTCGCCACAGTCCAAGCCTACATGGGCCATGTCCAGGACAATGCCGCAGAGTCTGTCCGTCGGGTCGTGGATGGGCTCAAAGATGGCTGTTTCACCTATCCTCTCGATGACGGCAGCCAAATTCAAGTTGCAGTAACGGTGGATCGGACTAGCCGCCGGGCCCGGATTGATTTCACGGGCACCTCTCCCCAGCAGCCGACAAATCTGAACGCGCCCGTGGCTGTGTGTAAGGCTGCTGTCCTCTATGTCTTCCGCACCCTAGTCGAGGATGATATCCCCCTGAATGCAGGTTGCCTGAAGCCTTTAGACATTATTACTCCGGAGGGGTGCTTGTTAAATCCCCGCTATCCGGCGGCAGTGGTGGGGGGAAATGTCGAGACCTCCCAGGCGATCGCCGATACCCTCTACGGTGCTCTTGGCATCATGGCGGCTTCCCAGGGCACCATGAATAACTTTACCTTTGGCAATGACCACCACCAGTATTACGAGACCATTTGTGGCGGTTCCGGGGCTGGCCCTAATTTCCCCGGTACGGATGCTGTGCACACCCACATGACTAATTCCCGCCTGACTGACCCAGAAGTACTGGAGTGGCGATTTCCCGTCCTGCTAGAAAGCTTTGCCATCCGGGCCGGTAGCGGCGGTGCGGGAACCTACCGGGGCGGCAACGGTGTAGTTCGCCGTATTCGCTTCACCGAACCGATGAGTGCCGCCATCCTCTCTAGTCACCGCATTGTGCCTCCTTATGGGCTTCTGGGTGGTAAACCGGGGGCTCTGGGTCGCAACTGGGTCGAGCGTATCAATGGAACCGTAGAGGAACTGGGCAGCAAAGCTGAAGTCAAAATGGTGACAGGAGACGTATTTGTGATTGAAACGCCCGGAGGTGGAGGATACGGTTCACCAGCCGCTTCGCTCCAGTTATGAGTTCTAAGGTTTAAGTTTTGAGTTAAGTGTCAACTCAGAACTCAAAAGGTGTTTTGAGATTCTCAAGAGGGCAGTAATTTCGGGTGATTGGTGAGGCGATCGCACAATATCAGATCTGCATTGCAACGTCCTAATCAAGAGATTCAAGCAATGCAGTGACTCGGTCTTTCACTTCATCCCGCACACGCCGAAACGTATCAATGGGCTGACCTTCTGGATCGTCGAGTTGCCAATCTTCAAAGACTTCTCGCCGCACCCACGCAGTCGGTAGGTTGACTCCACAGCCACATAGAGAAATCACTACATCGTAATCTTCCGGCTTGAAATCGCTTAAAGGTTTTGAAACCTGCTCACTCACATCAATGCTAACTTCTGACATCACTTGAACCACGCACGGATCGACTTGGCTTGCTTCTAGTCCTGAGCTGGTGACTATAACCTTGTTTTTTCCCAAGACCTTAGCGAATCCTTCTGCCATCTGAGAGCGACGCGAGTTTTTCTGGCAAACAAACATAATGCGTTTCATATGCTTTCTCCTACTGCTTAGTCTTTACAAGTCAGAAAATCCCTTGGAAAGATACCGATAAACCCCCACTGCCAGTTGCGCGCCTAAAATCGGGGCAATCCAATACAACCAGTGATGTTGCCAGGTCCAACCCACTAAGGCAGGGGCAAATGATCGGGCTGGATTCATACTCGCTCCGGTAATCGATCCCATACAGGCAGCTTCTAATCCAACGGTTAACCCGATCGCAAGTCCTGCAAAGCCGATTGGGGCACGACGATCTAGCCCAGATCCCAGGATCACCAGCATCAAAATGAAGGTTAGAACCGTTTCCAAGATGAAGGACTGCTGCCAGTTGCCACTGCGGGGAAGGGTCGCACCTAAATCCGCCACAAAGCCAAAAGACAGGACTAACAGCAGCGAAGCCACAACCGCACCCAGAACTTGAGCGAGGATATAGGGCAGCACTCGATTCTGCTGGAAAAAACCACTGCTCCAAAACGCCAATGTCACGGCAGGGTTAAAATGTGCACCGCTGATGTGACCCAAGCTATAAATTAGTGCTGCCACAATCGCCCCAAACACAAAGCTAATGCCCAGATGAGTCACAGCACCCTGACTGAGATGATTTACCATTACAGCCCCTGTTCCTGCAAAGACTAGGGAGTGTTTTAAAACTTCTTGAACGAGATGGGAATCCTAAAGCTAAGGTATTGAAAAGCTCCTATGATTCTTCCTCCTCAGCGTCGAGGTGACTTGACAAATTCCCAGTGGCAATGCCTGGCACCTCTACTCCC
>JBGTDT010000020.1:0-2477 GCA_041748155.1 Thermosynechococcaceae cyanobacterium
AAGACATAGCGGGGAGACTGCGCCACACAAATGAACCCTAGCGCATGAACTCCCACTTGGGCGATCGCTTGTCCCTGGTCCGGCTTAGTAATGCCGCAAATTTTGACTCGGATATTCACTGGCTTAGATGCTTGGTTCAGATTCGAGCAAAAATAATGTTAACTCTTAAAACGATTTGAGATTAATTGCTAAGAGCTTTTTATAATTCTGAATGTTTCGACTAATGTAATCAATTTAGCAATTGAGGAGAAGATGACTTGATTAGCTCTATTTTAATTGCGGCGGTTCCGCCGACACCCAGCTGGACTCCAACTGTCGGATTGGTAATGCTTGCTTGCAATTTGCTGGCGATCGTGATCGGGAGCCGTGTGATCCAGAATCGCGGCAAGGGTCCAAATCTACCCATTGACCTACCTGGCCTTGGGAGATTTGGCGTGCCTGAATTACTAGCCACTACAAGCTTCGGCCACATCCTCGGAGCAGGCACTATCTTAGGTCTGACCAACGCTGGAATCTTGTAGATCCCCTTAGCTCCCCTTGATCAGGGAAGTAAAGGAGAGATCCGTGATTTAAAGCTAGGTGGAGGGTGGAGCTACTTCGGCAATCTTCCGGGAAACGAAGGGCAAAATCGCTTCGTTCTGACTCGTTGGTGTTTTCTTTTCTGTGAAGACAACGAGTAAGTAAGGGGGTTTGCCGGGTAGCTCAATATAAGCAGCATCGTGGTGAACGGTGCTTGTCCAGCCCGCCTTTGACCATAATTGAGCATCTGGGGGCAGCCCTCCACCCAAAAAGCCTGTGACTTGATTTTCGGGATTCGCGGCTAAGGTCGGCGGATCGAGGCTGCGTTTGATTAAGGTCATCATGGCCCGCGATCGCTGAGGCGAGACAGCGACGCCTCCCACAATACTGTGTAACAAGCGGGCCGTTGCCTCAGTCGTCAGCATATTGCGATTTTCTTTCAGTCCCCCGATGAAACCCTGTTCACGGCCATAGGGACCATCGCACCAAGTTTTTTGATTCATATTAACAGTTTCTAATTCTGGCCAATTGAGTGACTGGAAATAACGATTGACTAAATTACGCTGGTATTTCCAGGTTTCAAAAGGTCCGGTTGGCAGCTCCGGGCCGCTGGTGGTACCCGTCAGCATATCCACCACTAGGCCTGTGGCATCGTTACCAGAATCAACCACCATATCTCGCACAGCTCGGTCTAACTCTGCCGAGGCTGGAATCATGCCTTTGTCAAGCCACTCATGGGCTGCGACCAGGTAAAACAACTTCACGACACTGCCGGGAAAGATCCGCTCAACCCCTCGATAACTGAACCCCCGAACAGAATGCTGCCAAAACTCTGCTGGGCTGAGGGCTCCGCCCGTATTTACAGGGACTGGTGGATCATAGACAATCCAGGTCAGGGCAATTTGGTTGTGGGCCAACCAGCTAAACTCTGCCCAAGTTTCTTCTAAGATTTGATGACCCAGAGTTTCTAGTTGCTCGTCTTTACGAAAAAAGGTCATTTTGAAAGTACTGCCAGATCATTCAAATACAGACTTCTACTCTAGTACAGCTATCCAACAGGTAGGACTGATAGCTTTCGACACATCTGAATAAATGTCTTATTTAAATTAACTAGGGCTGTGAACTAAAAAGAAGTCACATGCTGATACGGAACTGTCTACTCAGTAGTTTGTGTCAGCACTCGCCTTACTTCGGGGACAACTTCATCAACCTTTATAATCGTGTCGTTAATGAAATCGAAGCTTGAAATGATTAAGAGTAAGTAGAGGTAAGCACAGTAAAAGGGAAAGTTTACCTCTGAAAAAGTTTTTCAATCCCTGATGCTCCCAGTTCAAGCCTGAGAGATATCCCAAAACAATAAAGTCTAGACTCCGCCCGTTCTTGCCTCTAGTACCGTCAGGAAAGGCTGGTTGCAGAGGGACGACACCTGCGCTTCTAGTTTGTCACAGGACTGACGTACGAGACGTAAGCCTTCTTCTTTGGAAATGTCAGCGGTTGCAGGGGCAAACTCCTGTAAAAGCTCTGCTTCTGTGGTCTGATATTGGCTAAGGTTGGACCTCAGTTTTGTGAGGTGTTCCGAGCCTTCACCACTCCCTTGGGCAGAGAATTTCAAGATGGAATCCACGTAAGCAGTGACCTCAGAACTCTTGATTCCCTCGCTGGCAGCGGCGTAGAGGAGGTCACCATTAAGATATTTAAACTCTGGCACAGAGAGCTGATTTCCATTGACTTCAAACGTCCGAGCTGATTCAGTTGGCCTCACCGTTATGCCTTCACGTCTCACCCGGTCCGCTGCATTACAGACTAGAGTGGCGATCGTCAGGATAACCTCAGGGTAGTTACTGTCTGTGCCTCGCAGCTCCATCGTACCAAGCTTGTTGAGCCGAATTCGGTTCCAGGCAGCTTTGAGCAGGCTGCCTCCAGCCTCTTGAAAGAGGTGGCGCTCCACTCCTGACCGG